>CAZVFL010000019.1:0-39123 GCA_964626025.1 uncultured Thalassospiraceae bacterium | reverse complement strand
GGCTCCAACTATCCCGAGCCGTTCGCCGGCGAGGTGGCGGCGCGGGAGAAACGGCCCTTGGGCGAGGCGCTTGGCCTCAAGAATTTCGGCGTCAACCTGGCGCGGGTACCGGCCGGGACCATCTCGTCGCAGCGCCATTGCCACAGCCGCCAGGATGAATTCGTCTATGTGTTGGAAGGCGAGCTTGTCCTGGTCACCGATGCCGGCGAACAAACCCTAAGGCCCGGCATGGCGGCCGGCTTCCCCGCCGGGTCCGGCGATGGCCACCATCTTGTCAACCGCACGGACAAAGACGCCCTTTACCTGGAAGTGGGATGCCGGACGGAAGGGGACGAGGTCGATTATCCCGATATCGATATGCTGGTCCGCATCATCGACGGCGAACGCAAGCACGTACACAAGGACGGCACGCCCTATTGAGGGCGGAGAAGGGAAAGAACCAGTGACCGAATCAACTGACCCCATCGTCATTACCGGCGCCGCCCGCACGCCCATGGGCGGGTTCCAGGGCGATCTTTCCGAGGTGCCGGCGCCCGAGCTCGGCGGCGTCGCCATCAAGGCGGCGCTGAGTCGCGCGGGAGTGGAAGCCAATGACGTGGACGACGTCATCATGGGGCTTTGCCTTTTTGCCGGGCTCGGCCAAGCGCCGGCCAGGCAAGCCGCCCACCATGCCGGTATCCCGTGGGAGACGGGCTGCACCACCATCAGCAAGATGTGCGGCTCGGCCATGAAGGCGGCGATGCTGGCCCATGACAATATCCTCGCCGGCACCCACGACGTCATGGTGGCCGGCGGCATGGAGAGCATGTCGAACGCGCCTTACCTGTTGACCAAGGCCCGGCAAGGCCAGCGTTTGGGCCACGGCGAAATGTTCGATCACATGTTCCTGGACGGGCTGGAGGACGCCTACGACCAGGGCAAGCTGATGGGATGTTACGCGGAGGACACGGCGACGGCCTATCAGTTCACCCGCGACGCCCAGGACGATTTCGCCATCGAATCGCTCAGCCGCGCCAAGAAGGCCATCGAGGACGGCACCTTCACCGCCGAGGTCGAGCCGGTCACGGTCAAGACCCGCCGTGGCGAAACCGTGGTCGAGCAGGACGAACAGCCCCTGAAGGCGGACATCGAGAAAATCCGTAAACTGAAACCGGCATTCGCCGCCGAGGGCACGGTGACGCCGGCCAATTCAAGCTCGATTTCGGACGGCGCCGCGGCGCTGGTGCTGATGCGGCGGTCCGAGGCGGAAAAGCGTGGCGTCAAACCCCTTGCCCAAATCCTGGGCCACGTCACCCACGCCCAGGAACCGGCCCGGTTCACCACCGCGCCCATCGGCGCCGTCGAAAAGCTTTTGCAGAAAACCGGCTGGAACAAGGACGGTGTGGATCTCTATGAGATCAACGAGGCCTTCGCCGTCGTCACCATGGCGGCGATGCGCGATTTGGACATTCCCCATGACAAGGTCAACGTCCACGGCGGCGCTTGTGCGCTCGGCCATCCCGTCGGCGCGTCGGGCGCGCGTATCATGGTGACCTTGTTGGCGGCGCTTGAAAAATATGACCTCAAAAAAGGCGTCGCCGCGCTTTGCATCGGCGGTGGCGAGGCCACGGCCATGGCCGTCGAGCGGTTGGGATAAAGGAGTTTCCATGCCGACGGTATTGATCACAGGCGCGAACCGGGGGTTGGGGTTGGAATTCTCCCGCCAGTACGCCGCCGACGGCTGGCGGGTTGTCGCCGCCTGCCGCGACCCGGCCGGGGCCAAGGACCTTGCCGCCGTCGAAGGCGACGTTTCCGCCGAAACCCTGAACGTGGACGATGGACCCCAAGTGGCGGCGCTGGCGAACAAACTTTCCAGCCAACCCATCGATGTGCTGATCAACAACGCCGGCATCTATGGGCCCAAGGACTTGGCCCGGGACACCATTGATTACGACGCCTGGGGGCAGGTCTTTCGCACCAACGCCATGTCGCCCCTGGCCGTGTCGGCGGCCTTCGCCGCCAACATCGCCCAAGGCGGGCAGAAGAAAATCGTCACCCTGTCGTCGATCATGGGCTCCATCGCCGAAAACAACTCCAGCGGGGATTTCATCTACCGCTCGTCCAAGGCGGCGGTGAACGCGGTGATGAAAAGCCTGGCCGGGGACCTGAAATCCGAGGGGATCACGGTGGCGGTGGTGCATCCAGGCTGGGTGCGGACCGACATGGGCGGCTCCGAAGCCGCCATTGAGGCATCCGAAAGCGTCACCGGCATGCGCGCCGTCATTGCCGGGCTGAAGCAAAGCGACAGTGGGCGGTTCTTCAACTACGACGGAACGGAGATACCATGGTAGGCGATCCGATCCTGTTTTATTTCGACTTCTCGTCGCCCTATGGGTATTTCGCCGCCCTGAAGATCGACGAAACGGCGGCCGATTTCGACCGCCAGGTCCAGTGGAAGCCGATGATGCTGGGCGCCGCCATGAAGAAAACCGGCAACATCCCGATCGCCGAGCAACCGATCAAGGGCGATTACTGCCGGCTGGATTGGGACCGCATGGCTAGGTACATGGAGGTGCCGTGGAAAATGCCGGACCCCTTTCCCATCGCCACGTTGGCGGCGGCGCGCGCCTTTTACTGGCTTGACGACCACGACCCGGATTTGGCCAAGGGTTTCGCCCGTGCCGCCTTCGGCGAATATTTCGGCAAGGGCCGTGACATCACCGAGGCCGAGACCGTCGCCGATCTTGCCCAACCCCTTGGCATTAACCGGGATGACCTGCTTGCCGCCGTCCAGGACCCGGCCATCAAGGAGCGCCTTAAGGACGAAACCACGGCGGCGCTGGAAAAAGGGGTTTTCGGTTCGCCCATGGTGATCATCGACGGCGAACCGTTCTGGGGTTGCGACCGGCTGTGGATGATCCGGCGTTGGCTGAAATCAGGAGGATGGTGAGGATGACGCTCAAAAAAACCGTTGAGGAAATGGTCGAGGAAGCCGAAGCCCGCATCAATACCCTGAGCGTGGAAGAGGCACTCAAGCTTCAAGGGGATGAGGGCCACCTGTTCGTGGATATTCGTGATGTTCGGGAACTGGACCGCGACGGCATGGTGCCCGGCGCCTTTCATGCGCCCCGGGGGATGCTGGAATTCTGGGTCGATCCGGAAAGCCCCTACCACAAGGACATCTTCGCCTCGGGCAAGACCTTCGTCCTCTATTGCCGGTCGGGCCAACGCTCGGCGCTGGCGGCGGCGATGCTCCAGGACATGGGGCTGGAACCGGTCTCGCATATCAGCGGCGGGTTCACCGCCTGGACGGAAGCCGGCGGACCCACGGGCGAGCGGCCGAAAAAGAAAAAAGAACCAGGCGGAAGCACTTGAATGAGCGCCCTTAAGACCACCGTTGATATGAAAACCGCCACCTTCGACGCCAACCGCGTGGCCATGGAGGCGTTGGTGGACGATCTCAATGCCCGGCTGGCCAAGGTCGAAGAAGGCGGCGGCGAACTGGCGCGGAAGAAGCACCTGGACCGGGGCAAGATGCTGCCCCGCGACCGCATCAAGGCGCTGATCGACGAAGGCACGCCGTTCCTTGAATTTTCGGCGTTGGCCGGCCTCGGCCTTTACCAAGACGACGTGCCGGCGGGCGGGATCATCACCGGCATCGGCAAGATCAACGGGACGGAAGTGGTTGTCCTGGCCAATGACGCCACGGTCAAGGGCGGCACCTATTATCCGATCACCGTCAAGAAACACCTGCGCGCCCAGGAAATTGCCCGGGAAAACAACCTGCCGTGCGTGTATTTGGTGGATTCCGGCGGCGCTTTTCTGCCGGCCCAGGACGAGGTTTTCCCCGACCGCGACCACTTCGGGCGCATTTTTTACAACCAGGCCCGCATGTCGAGCGCCGGCATCCCCCAGGTCGCCGTCGTCATGGGGTCGTGCACCGCGGGCGGCGCTTACGTTCCCGCCATGTCCGACGAAAGCATCATCGTGCGTAACCAAGGCACCATCTTTTTGGGCGGCCCGCCGTTGGTCAAGGCGGCGACGGGCGAGGAGGTGACCGCCGAGGAACTGGGCGGCGCCGACGTTCATACGCGGATTTCCGGCGTCGCCGACCATGTCGCCGACGACGATTCCCATGCCCTGGAGCTGGCGCGCAGCGCCGTCGGGCACCTGAACCGGGTCAAGGACGTGCGTCTCGATATGCGTGATTCCCAAGACCCCCTTTACGACGCCGACGATATCTATGGAATCATCCCGGCCGACCGGCGCATGCCCTTCGACGTGCGCGAGGTCATCGCGCGGGTCGTCGACGGCTCGGAATTCGACGAGTTCAAACGGCGTTACGGGGAAACCATCGTCTGCGGTTTTGCGCGCCTCTATGGCACGCCGGTGGGAATCGTCGCCAATAACGGCATCCTGTTTTCGGAATCGGCCTTGAAGGCGACCCACTTCATCGAACTTTGCGGTCAGCGGCGGATACCGTTGGTGTTTTTTCAGAACATTTCCGGCTTCATGGTCGGCAAGCAGGCCGAAGCCGGCGGCATTGCCAAGGACGGCGCCAAAATGGTCAGCGCCGTGGCCTGCGTCGAAGTGCCGAAATTCACGGTCGTCATCGGCGGCAGTTTCGGCGCCGGCAATTATTCCATGTGCGGGCGGGCCTATTCGCCCCGGTTCCTCTGGATGTGGCCGAACGCCCGGATTTCGGTGATGGGCGGGCAGCAGGCGGCGGCGGTTCTGGCAAGCGTCAAAAGGGACGGGCTGGAAGCCCGTGGCGAAACCTGGTCGGAAGATGAGGAACAGGCCTTCAAGCAGCCGATCCTCGACCAATACGAGGCCCAGGGCCATCCCTATTACGCCTCGGCCCGGCTTTGGGATGACGGCATCATCGACCCCAGGGATACGCGCCGGGTGCTGGGACTGGGCCTTTCGGCGTCTCTGAACGCGCCTATCGAAAAGACCACCTTCGGCGTCTTCAGGATGTAAGGGGGCGCATGGCGGATGCACCCGCGTCAGGGCGTCCAACGAGGGCAAGAAAGGGGTGGCGGCGTTTCTTGAAAAGCGCAAACCCGGCTGGCTGAAGCGAATAACGCCAAGCCCCTAAACCGGTAGGTGGAAAGTGCCGGGGATGTTCAACTGTCACCTACCATTGCATGCAGCTATTGCGCCATATTTTATGCATGACGGTTGAAAATCCGGTCCGGGGGGGGAATAATTTAAATATATCAAAAGTAATAACCGGACAGGATCTGCCGGCAGCCTTGCCATGGAAAGTTACGACCTAAAAGAACTGAAGATCATGATTGTGGACGATTATTCGCCCATGCGCAAATTGCTGTTCAGCCTTCTCAGGGAGCTCGGATTAAACAAACTCAGCAAGGCATCGAACGGCCGGGAGGCGATGAGAGCCCTCAAGGAAATCGAACCGGACCTCATTATCACCGACGCCCTGATGGAACCGATGGACGGCCTGGAATTTACCCGCAAAATCCGTAATGGCGAGGCCGACATCGATCCATTCGTTCCGATCATTATGGTCTCCGGCCAAACGGAGATGAATTCCATCGTCAAGGCCCGGGATGCCGGTGTGAATGAATTTCTGGCCAAGCCTATTTCCGCACACTCGATTTACGCCCGGATTAGCAGCGTTATTTCCTGCCCCCGTCCGTATATCCGCATCGACGGTTTTTTCGGGCCGGACCGACGCCGCCAGGCCACCGTCTACGGAGAGAATGAGCGCCGCGAAGCCCAGCATGATTATGATTTCGTCGCCCAGGCGGGGTAGACGAAACAAAAAATCGTTTGGTTTTTGCGGTCTTCCTTTTTTTTCATGCCCAATGCAGATGTTCCTATTCCCGGCGGTGTCCCGGCGCTTTAGGGTGGAGAAATGCGCCTTCCTTCAGAGGTCAAAATAGTCGAGGTCGGTCCCCGCGACGGCTTGCAAAACGAGCCGAAGACCCTTCCCACGGCGGTCAAGGTCGAATTGATCGACCGCCTTTCCGCCGCCGGGGTCCGGGCCATCGAGGCAGGTAGTTTCGTATCGCCCAAGCGGGTGCCGCAAATGGCGGATACGGCCGAGGTCATGGCCGGAATCAAGCGCCGCGACGGAGTCAGCTATTCCGTATTGACCCCGAACATGAAAGGAGTCGAGGCGGCGTTGGCCGCGGATGCCAAGGAAGTAGCGGTGTTTACGGCGGCGTCTGAAACGTTTTCGCAAAACAACGTCAACTGCTCCATAGATGAAAGCCTGAAACGGTTTCACCCCGTTCTCGAAGCGGCCAAGGCGGCCGGGGTTCCCGTTCGCGGTTATGTATCGTGCGTTTTGGGTTGTCCGTATGAAGGGGCGGTCGATGCCGAAGCCGTCGTCCGGGTGGTGGGCCAGTTGATGGACTTGGGCTGTTATGAGGTTTCGCTTGGCGATACCATCGGCATCGGCACGCCCGCCCAAGCCCAGGCGCTTGTTGATGCGGTATCGGCAGTGGTGCCCCGGGACCGGCTGGCGGCCCATTTTCACGATACCTATGGCCAGGCCTTGGCCAACATCCTGGCGGTGCTGGAAAAGGGAGTGGCCATCGTCGACAGTTCCGTCAGCGGACTGGGGGGCTGCCCCTACGCCAATGGCGCAACCGGCAACGTGGCATCCGAGGACGTTCTTTACATGCTGAACGGGCTCAATATTAAAACCGGCATCGACCTGGAAGCGATGGTAGCGGCGGGGCGGTTTATCTCCGGCGAATTGGGGCGTCCGCCGGCCTCGAAGGTATCTGAAGCCCTTTCCCGGCGCGGCAAAGGATGACCGTTCACCTGATCAAATTGTCCGTCGGTGTCGACGACGTTCGGCATTTGGCGCGAATTCAGGCAAGCCGGTTGATGGATGCCCGGCGCCAGGGCGAGGACGCCGAATTAAAACACATTACCCGCAACACACCCAAAAAGGCCGCTGAAATTCTGGAGGGGGGCTCCATTTATTGGGTGATAAGGGGGTTTGTCAGGGCCCGCCAACCGATTGCGGACATCCGGCCATTCAAAAGGGACGATGGCCGCCCTGCTTGTGCCCTGGTGCTTGATCCGGGACTCGTGCGGACGGAACTCAGAAGCTTCCGCGCCTTTCAGGGATGGCGTTATCTGGCGGCCGAAGACGCGCCCCCGGACGCACCAATCTCGGACCGGTACGCCGATGAAGTGCCGGCGGAATTGATGAAAGAATTAAAGGGCTTGGGGTTGATATAGCCAAAGGCATAACCGGCCATGATTTGGACTCCCCGTTGCAATTGGGGTTGGATATTATTTTCCCGGCGCGAATGGTGAGAAGCAGTTAATGACGGATTACGACATAAAAAACCTGAAAATCATGGTCCTCGATGACGATGCCAATATGCGTCATCTTATAACGACGATTCTGTCTTCGTTGGGGGTTTTGGATATTTCACCGGCTGCCACCGCCGATAATGGGTTCGGCCAGCTTTATGAATTCGAGGCCGATCTCATTATCTGCGATTTGAGGATGGAACCAACGGACGGGATCGAATTCACCCACATGGTGCGAACCCGGGATGACAGTCCGAACCGTTACGTCCCGATCATCATGCTCACGGGCCATGCCGAGAAAACCGCCGTGGAAAAAGCCCGTGACGCCGGGGTCCACGAATTTCTCGCCAAACCGGTTTCCGCGACAAAATTATACGCAAAGATAAAAAACATTATCGAACACCCCCGTGACTTTATTCGCACCGAAGATTATTTCGGACCCGACCGGCGGCGCCGTGACGACCCCGATTACAACGGTCCCGAACGCCGAAAAAGCGGCAAATCTTAACGCTAAATTAGGGAGCTTTTGTGTATTCGTCGCAATGAATGGCGATCAAAGAGCGTTGTTCGGGATTTGAGGAAAACCTTGGGTTTCGGCTTGCCTTGGCCCCGGCGTTGCCTATAGGCTTTGTCCTTGGCGGGTTTTTAAAGGGATAGCCCGTTGAAGTGTTTGATCTGAAGGGAGCATTGCTCCATGGCTGACGATAAGCTGGAAGTCATCAATCCACCCAATACGTTGAAGGAAAAAGTCGGCACCGGCGGACCCGGCGCGGTTGACTTGGAAGCCTTGCAACGAGCCGAAGAGGTGATTGCCGGCATGACCGACAGTTACCTGGACTGGGTTGTCGAGGATTTGAAAAAAATTGATGAAGCTTATGCCAAGCTGGCGGCCGCAACAGGCGACCGCAAAGAAGAGCTTGACGGGGTTTTCCATGTTTCCCACGACATCAAGGGCCAGGGCGGCAGTTTCGGATATGATCTGATGACGGCCATCGGCAATGAGCTCTGCCGGTTGATCGAAAAAACGGAAAAGGTCGGTCCCCAAGAGGTTGAGGCCGTCAAACTCCACATTGATTCAATGAAACTGGTCATTGGCCAGGACATGAAGGGGCCGGGGGGAAAAGCAGGCGAGGAAATGCTCGCCGGACTTCAAAAGGTTTGCGACAAGCTCGTGACCTGAGCGCTCTCTAGTCAAATTTCCTTAAATTTTACCGCCCCTCTTAGCCGAGGCGGGTGCGAAAGTCCTTGAGCCAGGCAAGGCGGGATTCCAGTTCGCGAATGTCGTGGTCCAGCCATTCAACAAGATGGCCGCCGTCTTCTGAATGGTGCTGCCGCAATTCATCGAGGCGGGCCAGTTCGGTATCCTGGGCCTCGATCAAAACGTCCGCCTGGGTGCGTTGCTCGTCTTTATCCAGGAGGTGCAGAAAACGAAATTTCAGCGAGACGATCAGTTTATTCATCTCGCTGCCCTGGGCGCGGACATTGGCGGTCAACAGCGCCCTCAATTCGGCCTGGCCGGCTTCGGAAATGTTGAGGACGGCGTCATCCTCCATGCCGACACCATCAACGGCCGTTACCAGGCCTTCGTATTTAAGCAGCTCCAATGACGTGCCCATGACGTCAAGGGACGGCCCGGTGATATGGCTGACGAAATGGCGAATGGCATTGGCAAGCGCGCTGTATCGCACCGGCCCCGAGGCCAGGGTGCCCAACGCGCAAAGCCGAACCGCTTCTCTCGGCGTCAGGGTGTTATCCGCATACATCAGGCCGCGGGCTTCAGGCCCAGGCGGTCCCACACCTCCTTCATCGCCGACACCAGGTGATCCATGTCGGCGTCTGTGTGAAACGGCGTCGGCGTGAAACGCAGCCGTTCCGTGCCGCGCTCGACGGTCGGGAAGTTGATGGGCTGCACATAGATTCCGTATTCGTCGAGCAGGATATCCGAGGCCTGCTTGCATTGCACCGGATCGCCGATCTGTACCGGCACGATATGGGTCACGGAAGGCATCACCGCGATGCCGGCCTCGGCAAAGCGGCGTTTCAACGTGGCGGCCCGTTCCTGGTGCTTTTCACGAATCTCGTTGTGCTCTTTCAGGAAACGGATGCTGGCGAGGGCCGCCGCGGCGACGCCCGGCGGCATGGCCGTCGAGAAAATAAACCCGGTGCCATAGGAACGGATGAAATCACAAAAAGCCTTGGTGCCGGCGACATACCCGCCGACCACGCCGAAGCCCTTGGCGAGGGTGCCCTGGATAATGGTCAGCCGGTCCATCAAGCCTTCGCGCTCGGCAACCCCGGCGCCCCTTTCGCCGTAGAGCCCGACGGCGTGGACTTCGTCGATAAAGGACATGGCCCCGTACTTATCGCAAAGATCGCAAAATTCCTTGATCGGGGCGACGTCGCCATCCATCGAGTAGACGGACTCGAAGGCGACCAGCTTGGACCGCTCGACCGGGTATTCGCCGAGCAGGCGCTCCAGATCCTCGACGTCGTTGTGCTTGAATATCTTTTTCTCGGCCCTTGAATGAACGATGCCCTCGATCATGGAGTTGTGGTTCTTGGCGTCCGACAGGATGACGCAATCAGGCAGCATCGCGCCGAGGGTGCTGAGCGCCGTCAGGTTGGCCGTCCAGCCGGAGCCGAATATAAGGGCGGCTTCCTTGCCGTGAAGCTCAGCCAGTTCCTGTTCCAGAAGCACGTGATAATGATTGGTGCCGGCGATGTTGCGGGTGCCGCCGGCGCCGGCGCCGCATTTATCGATGGCGCCGTGCATGGCTTCCAACACGTCTGCGTGCTGTCCCATGCCCAGGTAGTCGTTGGAGCACCACACCGTCACCTCGTTGATCTTGCCTTTGCGGTGGTTGACGGCATGGGGAAAATCACCGGCACTGCGTTCGAGGTCGGCAAAAACCCGATACCGGCCTTCCTGCTTCAGAGCGCCGATTTTGTCGGCGAAGAATTTTTCATAATCCATGGTTTACTGCCCAGGAACTTCCACGAATTCACTGGGGCCTCCCATTGAACCCTCGGGGGCACTATACACCTGGGATTCATGTTTTTTCGACCGTTTTAATGGGCCGTTGATGGGCTTCGCCTGTCTATCCAAAAGCACAGCCGCTACCGGCCTAATCATTTGATTTTATTTTGTTTTATAGGACGGAACGAGCGCAGGCCATCCTCTGCCCCCAAACCCTGGCGGTCGGCCGTGACTTCGCTATGTCCGGCGCTTGTCGAAATCGGTTTATTCAGGCGGCCGACAGGCCGTTGGCCTTGACCCAGTCCCAGGTGGCGTCGAGCGCCTTTTCCAGACAGCCCAGCAGTTCGGCGATCTCGTCCTCGACGATGATAAGCGGCGGACAGACGGCGATGGTATCGCCGATGGCGCGAACGATCAGTCCCTCGTCCTGGGCCTGGTCCTGCATGTAAACGCCGACGCCGTGCTGTGAGTCAAAGGAGGTCTTTGCGGCCTTGTCCCGAACCAATTCGACGCCGCCGACCAACCCGATGCCGCGGACTTCGCCGACCAGCGGGTGTTCGGCGAATTGTTGGAGTCCGTCCTGAAGTATGGGGCTCATTTTGCCGACGTGGCCGAGGATGTTCCGCTCTTCATAAATATTGAGGGTCTCCAGGGCCACCGCCGCCGCCACCGGGTGGCCGGCATAGGTGGACCCATGGCCGAAGAGGCCCAGTTTCTCACTTTCCTTGACCATGGCCTGATAGATGGGTTCCGAAATCATCAGCGCGGCGATCGGCATATAGGCCGATGAAAGGGCCTTGGCGCATGTAACCATGTCCGGCTTCAAATCGAAAGTCTGGCTGCCCCACATATTGCCGGTGCGCCCAAAACCGCAAATGACCTCGTCGGCCAGGAACAAAACGTCGTATTTCCTGAGCACGGCCTGAATTTTCTTGAAATACGTCGGCGGCGGCACGATGACGCCGCCGGCCCCCATCACCGGTTCGGCGAAAAAAGCGGCAATGGTGTCCGGGCCTTCGTCTTGAATAAGCGTTTCGAGGTTATCCGCGCATCGGGTGGCGAAATCCTCCTCGGATTCACCTTCTTCGCCGTGGCGGTAGTAATGCGGACAATCGGTGTGCAGAAAACCGTCTATGGGCAGGTCGAAATCGTTATGGATGGGCGTGAGCCCGGTCAGGCTGCCGCTGGCGACGGTTATTCCGTGATAGCCCTTGTCGCGGGAAATGATTTTCTTTTTGTCCGGACGGCCAAGGGCGTTGTTGTAATACCAGATCAACTTGATGGCGAGGTCGTTGGCTTCCGAGCCCGAATTCGCAAAAAGCACCTTCGACATGGGCACCGGGGCGATTGAGATCAGCTTTTCGGCAAGATCGATGGTGACTTCGGCGGTCTTGTGGGCGAAGCCGTGGTAGTAAGGGAGCTTCCTCATGGCTTTTTCAGCCGCCTGGATCAAGCGGTCTTCGCCGAATCCCAGCGCCGTGCACCAAAGGCCGGCCAGACCTTCGATATAGGTCTTGCCGGTGTCGTCGGTAACGCGGATGCCGTCGCCGGCGGTCAAAATCAGCGGACCCCGTTCTTCATGTTTCTTGAGGTTGGTGTAGCCATGAACGTGATAGGCGATGTCGCGGCTGGCGGCGGAATTACCCCGATCCGTCATTTTTTGGTTCCTTCAAGGTTGCCGGGCCTTGTCGGCGGCCTCCCGGGTCCGTCAATTGTGAAGACCCGTCGGCCCCGCATCAAGGCGCTTTATCTTTTGACATAGGTCATTGGCCCCTACAATTCCAAATGTTCAGGTTGAAACCACCACAGGGGCGACAAGCGTGAGCGAACGCCCAAACAGCGGCAAGGTTTCCAAGGAAACGGCGGATGCTGCGGCCGGGCTTTTAAGCCAAGTTCGCGACGTCGCGGCCGAGCTTCGCCCTCACTTGTCCGAAGCCCTACTCACGCTGGACAGCACCCTGGACAAGGACATCGGCCTGGACAGCCTGGGCCGGGTCGAATTGCTGGTCCGGCTCGAACGGCACTTCGGCGTCACCCTCGCGGAACACGTTTTCGCCAGCGCCGACACTCCCCGCGACCTGCTGAGGGCCATTCTCGGCGCCGCCGGGACGGAAGATCGCCCTTCCCAGGAAGATATCGCCGCCATCGTTCCCGAAGCCGTGGGCGAGCTTCCCCTCGCCGCCACCACCCTGACGGAGGTCCTGGACTGGCACGCCCGTGTCCACCCCGACCGGCCGCACATCCGGCTATTGGGCGACGGCGGGCCCGGGGACGGTGACGGCGGCGAAGAAGCCGTCATCACCTATCGGGCTCTCAAGGAGGGGGCGGAACGGATCGCCGCCGGCCTACAACAGGGAGACCTTCAGCCCGGCCAGTCGGTGGTCCTCATGCTGCCCACCGGCCGCGACTATTTCTTCAGCTTTTTCGGCGTCCTTTACGCCGGTTGCGTGCCGGTCCCTATTTATCCCCCCGGACGGCCGAGCCAGATCGAGGAACACCTGAAACGCCATGCCGCCATCGTCGAAAATTGCCTCGGCGGCGCCATGATCACCGTCGCCGAGGCCAAGCGCTTCGCCGGGTTGCTGGCGGCGCAGGCCGAAACGCTCAAGGAAGTCGTCACCGTGGATGAATTGTTGGCGCGGGCTGGCCCGTTCAGCGCCCCGGCGATCAGATCCGGCGACATCGCCTTTCTGCAATACACGTCCGGCAGCACCGGAAACCCCAAAGGCGTGGTGCTGACCCATGACAACCTGATGGCCAACATCCGGGCCATGGGCGAAACACTCGAGGTCGGCTCCCAAGACGTGTTCGTCAGCTGGCTGCCGCTTTATCACGACATGGGCCTGATCGCCGCCTGGCTCGGCAATCTCTATTTTGCCAGCCTTCTGGTCATCATGTCGCCGCTTCAGTTTCTGTCTCGCCCCGGCCAGTGGCTTTGGGCCATCCACCGGGCCCAGGCAACGATGTCGGCGGCCCCCAACTTTGCTTATGAGCTGTGCCTCAAGCGGATCGACGACAAGGACATGGAAGGCCTGGACTTGAGCTCCTGGCGGTTGGCCCTCAACGGGGCCGAGGCCATTAATCCCGATACCATGCAAAAGTTCTCGGACCGTTTCCGGGATTACGGCTTTGACCCCAAAGCGATAACGCCGGTGTTCGGTCTGGCCGAATGTTCCGTCGGGCTTGCTTTTCCGCCGCCCCGGCGCGGCCTGGTCATCGACGAAGTTCAACGGGACGTCTTCACCAAAACAGGCCAGGCCGAACCGGCAGGCGAGGGCAGGGGGGAAGACAAGTTGAAGGCGCTCCGTTTCGTCAACTGCGGGCGGCCCTTGTCCGGCCACCAGATTCGCATTGTCGATGCCGCCGGGCGGGAGCTGCCGGAACGCCGGGAAGGCCGCCTGCAATTCCAGGGCCCGTCAACCACCAGCGGCTATTTTCGCAATGCCCCGGAAACCGAAGCCCTTTTCGATGGCGAATGGCTTAATTCCGGGGACCTGGCCTATATCGCCGGTGGCGACGTTCACATCACCGGACGCACCAAGGACATCATCATCCGCGCCGGCCGCAACATTTATCCGGCCGAATTCGAAGACGCCGTCGGCGATATGGAGGGGCTGCAAAAAGGCAACGTCGCCGTCTTCGGCAGCGCCGATCCGGAAACCGGCACCGAGCGTCTGGTGGTCATGGCCGAAACCCGGAAACGGAAACCGGAAGACATGGAACAATTACGTTCCCGCATAAGCGAAATGGCCGTGGACCTGATCGGCGCGCCGCCCGACGACGTGGTGCTGGCGCCGCCGCGCACCGTCCTCAAGACATCCAGCGGCAAAATCCGCCGGACCGCGTGCAGGGACCTCTACGAACAAGGCTTGATCGGCAAACCGGCCAGCGCCGTTTGGCTGCAAATCGCCAAGCTGACCCTGGCCTCGGCCGTCCCCCGTATGCAGAAGAGCTTCAGCGGCCTGGGCGGCTGGCTTTTCGCCGGTTACGCCTGGGCGCTGATCGGGATTCTGTTGCCGTCGCTCTGGGTCGGGACCATCGTTGTCCCCCGGGTCCGGTGGCGATGGGCCGGCCTGGGGGCAGGGGTCCGGCTGATCCTCCGGCTTTTGGGAACGCGGCTTCAGGTCCTGGGTCTCGAAAACCTGCCGGCCGAAGGCGCTGCCGCCGTGTTCGTTTCCAATCACGCCAGCTACATGGACGCCTTCGTCCTGAGCGCGGTCTTGCCCCGGCCCATTCGTTTCGTGGCCAAGGCGGAGCTCCGGGAAAGCTGGATCACCCGAATCCCCCTTGAAAGAATGGAGAGCGAATTCGTGGAAAGGTTCGACCACGGGCGGGGCGTGGACGACGCCGGGCGAGTTGCCCGGAGCCTTAGGCAAGGGCATTCGCCGATGTTTTTCGCCGAAGGCACGCTATCCAGGATGCCGGGGCTGTTGCCTTTTCACATGGGGGCTTTCGTTACCGCGGTCGAAGCGGAATCGCCGGTGGTGCCGGTTATCCTCCGTGGAACGCGGTCAATACTGCGCGGTGGCTCGTGGATGCCGCGTCCGGGCGCCGTCACCGTTGTCATCGCCGAACCCATCCGGCCGGTGCCGGGCGGCGAGGGAGAAGACGTATGGCCGCGGGCCGTCAGGCTGCGCGATCAGGTGCGCCTGGAAATTCTCAAGCATTGCGGCGAGCCCGACCTGGGGCGGGAGGAATCGCCGGTGCTCGCCCTGAAACCGGAATAGGGCTTCCTGTGGGCAAAGCACACACAGCTTAACTATTTGAATAATATTAAGAAAATCAAACTATCCTTACTTTTCCCCCGCCGTTCGCCGGTTATCAAAAGAGTTATCCCCAGGCGCCCATCTTGATGCCGCACCAGGGAGGGCGGAATTCAGCGTGGCCGTTCCGTCGCCCGCGGGTCGAGCGCATCCTGGAGCCCGTCGCCGAGGAAATTGAAGGCGATTACGGTAATGAAGATCAAGACGCCGGGATAAAACGCCAGCGACGGCGCTTCGAAGATCAACTGCTGGGCGTTGGTCAGAAGATTGCCCCAACTGGGGATCGGCGGCTGGATGCCCAGGCCCAGGAAGCTCAACACCGATTCCAGCAAAATCACGTTTCCCGCCGACAGCGTCGTCGCGACGATGATGGGCGAGGCCAGGTTGGGCAGGATGTGGACCGTCATGATGCGCAACGCGGTCGCGCCTTGGGCTTCGGCGGCGCGGACGAACTCGCGCTCGCGCAAGGAAAGCGCCGTCCCCCTGACCAGCCGGGCGACCGTCGTCCAGCCGACCAGGGCGACGATGGCGATGATGCGGTAGAGGCTGATGTTCTCGGACGTCACCAGGGCTTCGGGCAGGCCTAGTTTATTGAGATCCAGCGCCGCCAGGACGATCAACAGCGGCAACAGCGGCAGCGCGATGACGCCGTCTGTGAAGCGCATCAGGAAGGCGTCGATGCGGCCGCCGTAATAGCCGGCCAAAAGCCCGATGACGGTGCCGATGCCTGCCGCCACGACGGCCGCGGTCAACCCGATCAGCAACGATATCCGCCCGCCGTAAAGCAGCCTGACCAGGGTATCGCGGCCCAACTCGTCGGTGCCCAGCGGATGCGCCGGCGACGGCGCCTGGAAGCGGCCGAACAGGTCCACGGTTGCGGCTTCGGTTCCGATGACCGTCTCGGCCAGCGGCGCCGCCACGGCGGCCAGCGCCAACCCCGCCAGCACCCCGGCGCTGACGACCGCCAGGCGGTGCTTGAGGAAACGCCGCCGGGTCAGCGCCCACATGCTTTCGCCGGCTGGTGCGGGTTCGTTCATTGTTCGATCTCGCGGAACGACACGCGCGGGTCCAGCCAGACATAGGCGACGTCGGCCAGGAAATTGCAGGCCAGCGTCAACAATGTCGCCAGCAACAGCGCCACCAGCGCCAGGTTGAAGTCGTTGCCCATGATCGCGTCGAAGATCAGCCGGCCCATGCCCGGCCAGGCGAAGATGGTCTCGGTAATCAATGCGCCGGAAAACAGGTATCCGAAATCGAGGGCGATGATGGTGACCACGGGAATGAGGGCGTTCCTGAGCGCGTGGCCGAAGACCACCCTGACCTCGCTGGCGCCCGTCGCCCGGGCGGTGCGGATGTAATCCTGGCGCAGCGTCTCGATCATGGCGGCACGCATATAACGGGTATGGCCGCCGATACTGGCGATGGTCAGGCTGGCCACCGGCAGCACCAGGAAACGCGCATTATCCCAAATGCTTCCGGCCCCGAACGTGCCCAGGCCGCCGGCCGGCAGCACCCCCAACAGGACGGCGAAGACGATAATCAGCAACAACGCCAGCCAGAACGGCGGCACCGAAATGCCGGCGAAGGCCAGCATGTTGATGGTGTAATCGGTCCTGGAATAGGGCCGGTAAGCGGCGGCGATGCCGGCCGGCAGCGCGATCGTCAGCGCCAGGGCAAAGCTCAGCCCCAGCAAAACCACCGTATTGCCGAGCGCCGGGGTCAACACTTCCCAGACCGGGCGGGCGTGCAGGCGGGAATACCCGAAATCGCCGGAAAGGGCGGCGGAGAGCCAGTTGCCGTAACGCTCGATGATCGGCTTGTCGAGGCCGTAAAGCTCTCTCAGCCGGGCCGCGTCCTCGGGCGTGATCTTGGGGTCGGCGGTAATCATCAAATCCACCGGGTCGCCCGGCATCAGCCCGATCAGCGAATAGACGACGAACGACATCAGTCCCAAAACCAGGACCGACTGCCAAAGCCGGTGGAACAAAAAACGGGTCATGGCGAATTAGTTCCGCACCCCCCAGTTCTCCACCCACAGGGTCGACGGGTCCTGGTGGCCGGTGGGCTCGAGCCCGGTCAGCCATTTCGGCAGAATATAAGGCTCGGCCCGGAAATAGAGGGGGATCACCGGCAATTCGGTGGCATAGATTTCCTGCAACCTATGCCACAATTTGGCGCGCTTGCCGCGGTCCAGCTCCACCTCGATGCTCTCCAGAAGATCGTCCATCTCGGCGTTCCGAAAGCCGGTATAGTTCTGCCCGGCGAAATTGTTGTCCTTATGCGGGATGTGCTCGGAATGAAGGGTCGTCCGGGGCACGCCCTCGGGCGCGCTGATCCAGGCGTACATGGCGAGCCCGGTGAACTTCCGCTGGGTCACCGTCTGACCGAAGAACACCCGCGCTGGTTCGTTCTTGATGCGAACGTCGATGCCGAGCCGCCGCCATTGGCTTTGCAGGACCTGTTCCACCAGTTCCCTGGACCGGTTGCCGGCGGTGGTCATTAGCTCGAGGGTCAGGCGCCGGCCCTTGTTGTCGCGGCGGAACCCATCTTTGCCCACCGACCAGCCGGCTTCCGTCAACAGCCGCCGGGCCTTTTCCGGGTCATAGGCGTATTTGGGGATGTCGTCGGCATAGACCCAATCCAGGGGATTGACGCTGGTGTGGGCCACCGGCTGGCGCCCGGCGAACAGTTTTTGGCTGATGGCGTCCCGGTCTATCCCTAAGATCAACGCCTGGCGAACCCGGATGTCCTTCAGGATCGGGTTGTCCAGGTTGAGGTCCAGGTGTTCGTAAATCAGGCCCGGCTTGTAGATGACGGTGAATTTCTCTTTTTGGCGTTTTTCAAAAGAAATGGCCTGGTCGACGGTGAAGCCCAGTTCGCCGGCGATCATGTCGATGTTGCCGGAAAGCAGGTTGGCCTCCAGCGCCGCCGTGTTGGGAATGACCCTGATCACGATGCGCTTGAAATGCGGCTTTTTGCCCCACCAGGTGGGGTTGGGCGCCAGCACCACATGTGAGCCGGTGACCACCTGGGCGATTCGGTAGGGGCCGTAGTAAAGCCCCTTGTTGACGGTGTCGGTGTCGAAGGCGGTGCGGTTCTTGTAGGCCACCGGGTCGGCGAAGTTGTCCCTATCCAGGTGCACCGGGATCAGGTTGAAGCCGTTGACGGCGTTGTACTCGAAGGTCAGCTTGTCGAAGTGGAGGGTGAAGGTCTTGGAGTCCTTGACGTCAATTTTATAAAGGCTGCGATAGAGCTCCATGTTGCTGACGCCGCTTTTCCCGTGGCGCCCGACCTGCCAGGTGAAAACCACGTCCTTGGTCGTCACCGGCATGCCGTCCCCCCAATTGGCGTCGGCGCGGATGGTGTAGGTGACGGCGATGCCTTGTTTGCCGTCCGGCGTTTTCTCCGGCGTTGCCAGGCCGTTTTCGATGGTCGGCAGCTTCACGCACAGCATGCAGATCAGCCGCCAATTCTTGTCATAGGCGGTCAGCGGCCGCCGGGTCAGGGCCAGGATATAGGTCTTGGCCAGCATGGAATCGATGTTGGGGTGAAAACTGGCCGGAAACTGGGTGATGCCGATGACCAGTTGGTCCCGGGCTGCCGTGGCCGGGCCGGTAAAAACCGTCGCCACCAGAACAGCCAAAAAGCTGATAATGGCCGCCGATTTTCGTATCCCCGGCTTTTTCAAGGTGGCCTCCCGCAATCCCCAAACGAGAACCGACGTTAGCATGGCCGGTGCTCAGCGTGAAATGCGGTCGGTGTAATGGCGGATCAGGGCAAGGCCGTCCGGTCAATTCCGGTCAATGTTCGTGGGGCTTCGATCCCGGGGGATCGGTGTGCTTTTTGGCCTTGGGTTCGTGATCGTGGCCGATTTCGGGGGCATGTTGCTCAGGCGCCAGTTTGCCGCCGTGGCCGTGGTGCATCATCTTTCGGGCCTCGGGCGTCATGTCTTTTTCCGAGAACCCGTGCTGGGCCTCGTCGTCGTGGATGAAGGCGATGATATCGGCCAGTTCCTCGCCGGTGAAATAGATCTGTTCGCCCATGGCGCCTTCCTGGGCGGCGATCATGGCTGGCGCGTGGTTCCACATCTTGGCGGCGAAGTCGAAGGGGTTCATCAGCTTGGCCTCCATTTTATGGGCGTCCATGGGCGGCGCGTCGTGACCGCCGACGCCGTTGATGGCATGGCACGCGACGCAACCCTTGGAAACGAACAACGACTTACCACGGGTAGGCGACATCAAGGGCAGCACCAACCGCACCCCGTGGCCGCCGGCAATAGGGACGCTGCTTTTGACGTGATCAGCCACCGCCGGCGGGCTTCCGGAAAACAAGGCCCAGGCGATCAGGCCGAGAAGCCCCGGTTTCAATAAAATTCTCATGGCGGGAAAACCATATTTCATTGGCCAATTCAGAGCCTTGATGGCAATCAAGCGGGTTCCTTTCCACCATGGGCGGCCGACCAGCCGATGGGGTCGTCAAGAAAATCGCGCACCCCGTCTATGGCCGCCTGGTCGAAATGCTGGCCTTCTTCGGCGGCTTTCAAGACATCGTTCCAGGTGGCCAGGTAATGAAGCTTGACGCCGATCCCGTCCATGGTTTCCCGGGCGCCGGGAAATGCGTCATAGAAAAAAACGACGAAAATGTCCGTGACCTTTAAGCCGGCGTTCCTGAGCCCCTCGACGAAGGCGACTTTCGAGCCGCCGTCGGTGGCCAGATCCTCGACCAGCAGCACCCGGTCCCCTTCCTTGGGCGCGCCTTCGATCTGGGCGTTCCGGCCGAACCCCTTGGGTTCCTTGCGCACGTAAAGCATCGGCTTGGATCGGGCTTGGGCGATCCAGGCGGCGTAGGCGATGCCCGCCGTCTCGCCGCCGGCGACGGCATCGATGTTGTCGAAGCCGATGTCGGCTTCCAGTTTTTCGATCGCCAGCCAAATGATGCGCCGACGCGCGTCTGGGAACGAGATGACCTTGCGGCAATCGATATAAACCGGGCTGGCCCAGCCGGCGGTCAGGGTATAGGGCTGATCGGGGCGGAAGTTCACCGCTTCCATGTCCAGAAGCAAACGCGCCGTTTCCAGGCCGGCGGCGTTATCGGCGGGGGAGGGTTCGGGCATGAAGTCATCCGTGTCGTTAATGCCCCTTGTTTAGAGGCAAAACCGCCCCGAGACAATTGCCAAAGCCGGCATGGTCCGGCGATCCTGGATAGGGGGGTGAAGCGCCGTTTCCGGAAATGGAGGCCCTGGTCTCGGTTAAAAAAAATTTTGTAGAAATTACAATTTAATTTGTTGCTGGGTTACAAAATTGTTAGTAGCCTCCATTTATGAGCAAAACATCATATGACATCCCCCAAGACACCCCCCGCCACCATCTGGCCCGCGCCATCGAACTGGTCGGCGGACAGTCGGCCCTGGCCCGCGCCTGCGGCATCAAACAGGGCCACGTTTGGGCCTGGCTGAACAAGTCCAGCAAATGCCCGGCCGAACACGTCCTTTCCATCGAACAAGCGACAGGAGGCGCCGTGACCCGTCATCAATTGCGGCCGGACCTTTATCCCGACTCAATTTCCCGGACCGAATCGCCGCCCTCTCCGACAAAACCATCCTCCCGCAAGAAAACGCCCAAGAAATCCGGCGGCGGCAAGGGCAAGCTCAAAATCGCCATTTACGGCGCCGGCGCCATCGGCGGCTATCTGGGCGTTCAATTGTCGCTGGCCGGCCACGACGTTTCCCTGATCGCCCGCGGCCCGCACCTGAAGGCGATGAAGAAGAACGGCCTGAAACTTTTGATCGACGGCGAGGAACGGGTGGCCAGGAAATGCCTGTTCACCGATGACCCGGCCGAGGCCGGGCCCCAGGATTACGTGATCATCGGGTTGAAGTCGCACCAGGCCTATGACGCGGCGGGCCGGTTCAAGCCCTTGCTGGGCCCCCATACGGCGGTGGTGACGGCCATGAACGGCGTCCCTTGGTGGTATTTCTACAAGCTCAAGGGCAAACACGAAAATCACCGGCTCGAAAGCGTCGATCCCGGCGGCTGGCAATGGAAAACCATCGGCCCGGAGCGGGCCATCGGCTGCGTCGTCTACCCGGCGTCGGAAATTATCGAGCCCGGCGTTATCAAGCACGTTTACGGCAACAAGTTCACCTTGGGCGAACCGGACGGCGCGCTTACGGACCGCTGCCAAAGGCTGAGCGACGCCATGACCGAGGCCGGTTTCAAGGCGCCGGTCCGCGACAACATTCGCGACGATATCTGGATCAAGCTTTGGGGCAACCTGTGCTTCAACCCGATCAGCGCGCTCACCGGCGCCACCCTGGACGTGGTGGCCACCGATACGGCGACCCGGATTCTGTCCCGGTGCATGATGCTGGAAGCCCAAGACATCGGTGAAGCGCTGGGCGTGCATTTCCGGGTTGACGTGCACCGGCGGATCAACGGCGCCGCCGAGGTGGGACCGCACAAGACCTCCATGCTTCAGGATCTTGAAAACAACAAACCCATGGAAATCGACGCGCTGGTCACCGCCGTGCAGGAAATGGGCCGGCTGGTGGGTATGGAAACGCCCTATATCGATTCCGTCCTTGGCCTGATTCAGCAACGGGGCAAGGTGCTGGGCCTTTATCCCACCTTCACCGGGTCGGACCTGGCGTCGGATGCCATGGCCGGGGAGGATTCAAGAGAACTGGTGGACTGATCCCTTTTCCGGTATTAACCGGGACAAGGGGAGGATTGCCAGTGAACCGCAAGGAACGGCGAAGGCAACTGAAGCGGGATAAAACCGCGCTCAGGGACGACCCGGCGGCCGGCAAGCACTTGCAAAAGGCCCGGGCCAGCCTCGAGGCCGGTGACCTGGCCACGGCGGAACGGGAATTCCGCGCCGTCATCGAGCGCGTGCCCAAAAACGCCGCCGCCACCGCCGAGGCCTTCCACATGCTGGCCTTGATCGCCTATCGGGGCGGGCATCTTCAGGACGCCGGCGAACTGATCCTCGAAGCCATCACCCGCAATGATGACGACCCGGCCATCCACGCCAACTGCGGCGCCATCATGAACCTTCTGGGCCGGGCGATGGAAGCGGAAGCCGCCAGCCGCCACGCGATCCAATTGAAATCCGATTACGCCGAAGCCCACAGCAACCTCGGCGTGGCATTGGAAATCCAGGGCCGATTGGCCGAAGCTCTTGAATCGGCCGTTCGCGCCACGGAACTGGACCCCGGCTACGTCGAGGCCCGAATCAACATCGGCAACATCAAAATACGAATGAGCGACGTGCCGGGCGCCATCGAAGCCTATAAGGGCGCGGTCAAGTTGGCGCCGGACAATTCCATGGCGCGGGCCAATTTGGGCGCGGCGCTCCGCGAGGCGGGGGAATGGGATGCCGCCGAGGTTGAATGCCTGAGGGCCATCGAATTGAGCCCGGAATTCCCCGAGGCCCACAACAGCCTCGGCAACCTGCTTATTGCCCGGGAGGATTGGGAAGGCGCCAAGGCGGCCTTTCTGGCTGCCCTCGATTGCCGGGCCGGTTTTCTTGAGGCGCACCTCAACCTTGCCGGGGTGATGTTCAAGGCGGGCGAGCTGCAAGACGCCGAAACCAAATACCGGGAAATTCTCAAAACCCACGATGGCCTGGCCGAGGCCCATGCGGGACTGGGGGTGGTGCTGCTGGCCGACGGGCGGCTGGAAGACGCCGTCAAAAGCTTCCGCCAGGCGGTCGAGATCAAGCCCGACCTGGGGCAGGCCCAACACAACCTGGCCACCGCCGTCGGCAAGGATATGAACGAGGAAGAGATCGCCGAGATTCGGGAATTGCTGCCGTATGAGAATTTGCCCGAGGCCGACCGGATTAGGCTTCAATTTGCGCTCGGCGAAATCAACGATCAAAAAGAAAACCGGGAAGCCGCCTTTGCCGACTTCGAGGCCGGCAACAAGCTTCAGAAAAAACAACTGACCCGGGCCGGGCGTTTATTCGACGCCGATGCCTTCGATAAACGAATGGACGGAATCATCTCCGTTTACACCGCAGAATTGCTTGACGGCCGAAAGGGCGGTGGCGATCCCACCGAGCAGCCGGTTTTCATCGTCGGCATGCCGCGATCGGGAACGACGCTGGTCGAACAGGTCGCCGCCACTCATGCGGACGTCGCCGGAAAGGGGGAACTGGACTTGATCCGGGTCCTTGCTGGCGGTGATGCCGGCTTCTCCGAGATAGAAGAAAAGGCGCTGGCGGAAAAAGCCGCGGAGTACCTGGCCAGGCTTCGCTCGGGCGTCGAAGACGCCGTTCGGATCACCGATAAGATGCCTTTTAATTTTCTCTACCTGGGCCAGATTCAGTTGCTTTTTCCGGGCGCGCGCATCATCCACTGCCGCCGCGACCCCCTGGATACGGGCTTTAGCTGCTTCCGCCAATATTTTACCACCCCCCACGCCTGGGCCTGCGATTTGGGCGATATCGGGCGTTTTCAGCGGGCCTGCAAGCGGCTGATGGCGCACTGGGGCGAAGTGCTGTCATTGCCGATTATGGAGATTGATTACGAGGACATGGTCGGCGATCAGGAGAAAACCAGCCGCCGTCTGATCGAATTTTTGGGCCTGGACTGGGACCCGGCATGCCTGGACTTCCACAAATCAGGAAGGACGGTGCTGACGGCATCCAACTGGCAGGTCAGAAAACCCCTTTACAAGACCGCCATCGGCCGGGCCGGGGCCTATGAAAAATTCCTGGACCCGCTGAAAGAGGGGCTCGGAGTATAATACCGGCCCATGACAGCCAATCGCCCTGACCAAGACCCGCCCACCGTTTGGTGCCTGACCGACGACCGTGCCGGCAACCGAAGCCAATGCCTGGGCGTCGCCGATGCGCTCGGTTGGGCTTACCAGGTCAAGGAACTCGGCTATGGGGGGATGTCGCCGCTTCCGAACCTGTTGCTGGGGGCGTCGTTTGCCGGATTGAAGGAAGAAAGCCGCGCCCGCCTGAGCGCGCCGTGGCCGGACCTGGTGATCGCCGCCGGCCGGCGGACCGCCCCGGTGGCGCGCAAGATTGGGCGACTTGCGTCCTCGGGATGTTTCCTCGCCCAGATCATGCACCCCGGCGCCGGCGCCGGTGACTTCGGCCTGATCGCCCAGCCCCGCCATGACAGCCATGCCGGCGGCGGAAATATCTTGCCCATGACCGGCGCCCCCCATCAACTGACGGCGGCGCGGTTGGAGGAAGAGGCGAAGCGATGGAAGGGGCGCTTCGACGACCTGCCACGGCCGTGGATCGCCGTTGTCGTCGGCGGCACCACCCGCCGCCGACGCTTCACCGGGGCCATGGCCCGTGAACTGGGCAGCACCGCCTCGAAAATGGCTTTGTCGGCCGGCGGGTCCTTGCTGGTGACGACAAGCCGGCGCACCGGGGATGCCGCGGAAGACCTGATGGGCGCCCTTAACGCGCCAAACCGGGTTTACCGGTGGGGCGAGGGCGATGAAAAGGAAAATCCCTACCTGGGCTATCTGGCGCTTGCCGACGCGGTGGTGGTGACCGGCGATTCCGTCTCCATGTGCTCGGAGGCCTGCGCCGGCCCGGCGCCCGTCTATATTTTCGCACCCCCGGCGTTGACGGTGCCCAAGCATGCGCGGCTTCACGCCGATCTTTACGAACAAGGCTACGCCCGGCCGATGACCGGCGTCCTTGAGGATTGGACGCATCCGCCCCTCAACCCGGCGGCCGAGGTCGCCGCCGCCATCCGCCAACGATTGGGCGTTTGATCCCCTAGTTGCCGGCTTCCCAGGCGCGGACTTCTTGCGTTTGTTGGCCAAGGCCCTCGACGCCCAACCGCATAATGTCGCCGGGTTTCAGGAAGATCGGCGGCTTGTGGCCAAGCCCCACCCCCGGCGGCGTGCCGGTGGCGATCACGTCGCCGGGCATCAAGGTCATGTAGCCGGAAATCGAGCTGATCAGGTGGGTGACGCCGAAGATCATGGTCGACGTGTTGCTGTCCTGACGGCGCTCTTCGTTGACGTCCAGCCACAGGTTTAGGTTTTGCGGGTCCGGCACCTCGTCCGGCGTTACCAGCCAGGGGCCAAGGGGCGCAAAGGTGTCGAAGCTTTTGCCTTTGATCCACTGGCCGTCCCGTTCCAGTTGGAATTCCCGCTCGGAGACATCGTTGATGATCGAATAGCCGGCAATGACGCCCATGGCGTCGGCTTGACTGACGTATTGTGCCCGGCGCCCGATAATCACCGCCAGTTCGACTTCCCAGTCGCCCTTTTTGGACCCCTTGGGCAGGACCACGGGATCGTTGGGGCCGCTGAGGGAAGTGATCGCCTTGGAGAAAAGGATCGGATCATCGGGAATGTCGATTTGGGCTTCCTCTGCGTGGGCCGCGTAATTGATGCCGACGGCGACGATTTTGCCGACGCCGGCCACCGGAGGACCAAGCCGGGGCGTTCCCTCGACGGCGGGCAACGAAGCCGCATCCAGCTTGGCCAGGGCCTGAAGCCGCTCTGGCGCCAGGATTTCGCCATGGATATCGCTGATTTGGCCGGAGAGGTCGCGGAGCCGCCCTTGTTCGTCCAGGAGCCCCGGTTTTTCCTCGCCCTTCGGCCCGTAACGCAGCAGTTTCATGTTTTCTCCAAGCAACGGGTCGGCGCAAACCCTATCCGCTCTTTGCGCCGGGTCAACAGTTTCATTTTCCCGGGAACAGCGGGAAAAACCCGCTTTTTTAAGTTACCAAAGTGTGACGGCCGTCATTTGCGGTCGGGGGCCGAACCACCTATACCATTATGCGTTTAGAGGGGTTTTTCCGTGAATAAAGAATATCTTGAATTGACCCGTTTGATTGAACGCCTCCACAGGCGTTTCATCGACGTTCTTAAAACCGAACTGAACCGCATCGGCGTCAAGGACATCAACGGGGTCCAAGCGCTGCTGCTGACCAATATCGGCGAGGAACAGATCGCCATCCGCGACCTGGTGGAGCGTGGGTATTATCTGGGCTCCAACGTGTCCTACAACATCCGGAAGTTGACCGATCTGGGGTATCTGGACCAGGAACGTTCGGCCCACGACAAGCGCTCGGTGATCATCCGTTCGACCGAAAAGGCCCTTTCCGTCGTTAGCCAAATGCGCGAGTTGCAGGACAACAACGCCGATGCCTTTTCCAAACGGGGCGCCGACGGGGTAGACATGGAAAGCATTTGCCAGCAGCTCAGGACACTGGAAAGAACCTGGGCCGACTACATCAATTACGGATCGGAATAAAAGCGGCAAGCCGCTCCGGTTCCCCGGTATTTCCATGGGCTCTGATCAGAAAGACATCAAAAAAAAGCTCGATCAACTCAAGCAGGCCTATTTGGCGGCCCTGCCCGGGAAGATCGAAGAGATCGAAACCGCCGCCGCCGCCGTTCGCGGCGATCCTTTTCCCCCGGAAGCCCTTGAAGGCCTCCAATCCCTCTATCAACAGGCCCACAAACTGTCCGGTTCGGGGGGGACGTTCGGGTTGTCCGAAATAAGCGACCTGGCCGGTGAGGTCGAAACAGCATGCCTGGCCATGCAGGAATCGCCGGCGCCCGATCAGTGGCAAAAGATCGAAGGGCTTCTCGGAAAATTGCGGGACGTCATTGATGGGGCCGTTACCGGAGCTTCGAAAGACGCCTGACCGGTTTTTTTTACCCCTCTCCGAACAAAGGCAAGAGGCGGCCGGCTTCCTTGGGGTCCTCGGCCCCTTGAACCTGAAAGCCGTCGCCGGAAAGCGCCAGCGCCGCATCCCGTTCGCCATCGTTTTCGCCATGACCAGATAAGACATGCACCCCGCCTGTCAGGTTGGCGTTTTTGCCGGCTTCGAGGTCGGACGCCTGGTCGCCGATGATCCAGGAGGTCCCGAGATCCACCGGCAACCTTTGGGCGGCTTCGATCAACATGCCGGGGTTCGGCTTCCGCCAGGGATGGTCGGCGGTGTCATAGGGCGCTTTGCCGTCGCCATGATGAGGGCAGGCGAAGACGCCGTTGAGGAAGGCGCCCTCTTCGGCCAGGTCGCCCAAAATCTTGTCCTGGACGGCGATGAACGCCTCCCAGCCGTAAAGGCCGCGGGCAATGCCGGCCTGGTTGGAAACCAGGATCACCGGGACGCCGTGCCCATTGGCCTTGCGGATGAGCCCGGCGGCGCCGTCGATCAAGCGGACATCGGCGGGCTTGTGCAGGTAATGCACCTCATCGACCACGACGCCGTCACGATCCAGGAAAAGCGCGGCGCGCCGGCCCGCCCCCTGGGCCCGGTTCAGCACCTGGCTCCACAGGCCGTCGCCGTCGATTGCCGCGCCAAGCGGTAGGGTTTCCTTGGTTAAGGGCTTATCAGGCATAAGGTTCGGCCAACAATTGATCCCGGTCCTTAAGCTATGCTAAAAACGGCTTGGGGGGAAAGGCGCCGTTCCGGGAAAAAGTCATGGACCCCGATAAAACCACTGAAATCAAGCCCGACAACCTTGCCAATTGCACGGCCCGATGGGTGTTGCCGGCGGTGTTGGCGGGGGTCATGGTGCCGGTCTGCGCCTACATCCTGACCCGCGCCAGTATCGCGCCCGAGGCAACCGCGACCATCCACAGAAGCGGCGGGCATAGCTGAGCGGCGGGGCTTTCCGCACCTATTCGTTTAAGGTAAATTTCTATTCGGCGGTGAACGCCTGAATGCCCGTCTGCGCGCGGCCCAGGATCAACGCGTGGATATCGCTGGTGCCTTCATAGGTGTTGACGGTTTCCAGGTTCATCATGTGGCGAATGACGTGGAATTCATCGACGATGCCGTTTCCGCCATGCATGTCCCTGGCCATGCGGGCGATATCGAGCGCTTTGCCCGCCGAATTACGTTTGACGAGGGAGATATTTTCCGGCGGGCAGTTGTCCTCGTCCAATAACTGCGAAACCCGCAAACAGGCCTGCAGGCCGATGGTGATTTCCATCTGCATGTCGGCGAGCTTCTTCTGGATGAGCTGATTGGCGGCCAGGGGCCGGCCGAACTGTTTGCGGTCGAGCGTGTATTGACGGGCCGCGTGCCAACAGAATTCGGCCGCCCCCAAGGCCCCCCAGGCAATGCCGAAACGCGCCTTGTTGAGGCACCCGAACGGGCCCTTCAGGCCCTCGGCGCCGGGAAGCAGGCTTTCCTCCGGCACCAACACCTGATCCATCACCACATCGCCGGTGACCGAGGCGCGCAGCGAGAACTTGCCCTCGATCTTGGACGTCGACAGGCCCTTCACGCCTTTTTCAAGGATGAAACCGCGGATGACCCCGTCCAGCTTGGCCCAGATGATGAAGATGTCGGCGATGGGGGCATTGGAAACCCATGTCTTGTTGCCGGTCAAAACATAACCGCCATCGGCCTTTTTGGCACGGGCGGTCATGCCGCCGGGGTCGGAGCCGTGATCGGGCTCGGTCAGGGCGAAACAGCCGATCAGTTCGCCCTTGGCCAGCTTCGGCAGGTATTTTTGGCGCTGGTCCTCGGTGCCGTAAACGTGAATGGGATGCATGGTCAGCGACGATTGGACGCTCAACACCGAGCGGTAGGCGGAATCCACCCGCTCGATCTCGCGGGCGGTGAGCCCGTAACAAACGTGATTGACGCCGGCGGCGCCGTATTCCTCGGGCAAGGTCGAGCCCAAGAGGCCCAGCGCCCCCATCTCGGGGATGATTTCCAGATCGAAGCGTTCATGGCGGTTGGCGTCTAGGATGCGCGGCATCAGTTTGTCCTGCGCATAGTTGCGGGCGGTGTCGCGAACCAGCCGTTCCTCCTCGCTGAGCTGGTCGTCCAGCCTGAAAGGGTCATCCCATTTGTAAGTGTTCTTCGTTGCCAAGGTCTGTCTCTTTCAAACGTCTTTGATTTGAGTGGTCCCGATCATGGTGTCCCGGGTGACGATTTCGGCCAGCGCGTCCTCATCCATATCCCCGGTGCCTTGGGGACGCAAGGGCAGCACCATGTAGCGGAGCTCGGCGGTGGAATCATGGACCCGGACCTCCACGTCATCGGCAATTTCGGTGCCGAATTCGGCCAGCACAGCGCGCGGTTCGCGGACCATGCGCGAGCGATAGGCGCGGGACTTGTACCAATCCGGCGGCAGGCCAATCAGGTGCCTGGGGTAACAAGAGCAAAGCGTGCAGACGATGACGTTGTGGAGGTCCTTGGTGTTCTCGACCGCCCGGATGGAGATGGTGCCGGCGTCGATGCCCATCTCCTCGGCGGCGGCGTTGACGTCCTCGAGCATGCGGGCCTTGAAATCCGGGTCCAGCCAGGCGCGGGCGACCATGCGCCCGCCCTCGGCCGGGCTTTTGGAATCGATAACTTCGAGGGTCCGGCGCATGTCGTCGGCGGAGAACACCCCCTTGTCGATGAGAAGCTCGGCGACCGCCTCGGTCATCGCCATATAGTCGGTCAGCGGCCCATCCTCGGTGTCCGGCTGCTTGGGGTGCGGATACGGCCAGCTGTCGTCGTGTGAGTGGGTTTCGCTCATCAGCCGTCTCCCTTAAGGGGTTCGAGCCAGTTTTCCATGACCTCGACGACGGCGGTGTCCTTCGCCTCGCCCGCATAATCGGTCCACAGCTCCGTTTGTTGGAACTTGACCCAATAAACGGGAAGAGGGGGCTTGCCGTCGCGGCCATAGGCGAGCTCCTCCGGGTTGGGGAAGTCGCCGAGCGCCCCGATCACCTCGCCGGTTTTGCCGCGGATGAAATAGGGCGTGCGCACGTGCCCCGGGGGATAGGCCTCGCGGATACGCACCCGGTCGCCGACGTGAAAGCGGTCGCTCATTTCTGGGCCTCCTGCCAGCGGGCCTTGACGCCCTCCATGCGCCGGCCCAGCTCATCGACGGTGATCACGCCTTTCTCGATGAGAATGGTGGAGATCGCCGAAATCCAGCGTTCGTAATAGCTGAGTTCGTCATAAATGCCGGGGCCCAGGTCCTCCATGGCGCGGCGGTGCTCATCCAAAGTTATCAGCCGCCGTTTCTTGTCCCCCAGCAGCCGCAGGATGGCGTCGACCCGCTTTTCCCAGGGGGTGTAATCATGTTCCGATTGGTCAACGGGCCCAGCCTCGATCCCGCCCATGTCATGATGTCGGCGCACGTCAGGGTTCCTCACCTGTTGTCCCTGCAAAAATGCTTACACGGATCGCCCTTGCCCGCAAGAGCAAGGAGATAACGGGTGCCGGTCCGGGGGGTTATTTCGGCGGGGTCAAATCCAGCAAGGGTTTTCTGATTTTGGGTTTTCCGGTTTTGGGTTTTCTGGAAGCAAAGAAATGGTCGGGCCGGGTATCCTTGGCGGTGACGACCAGCGTGGTCATCGCATCGCCGCCGCCTTCGGGCGCGGTTGTTTTTATTTGCGCGTTGACGAGCGCATTAGCCATTCTCCAATACAGCAGGCATTGGATTCCAATGACCGGTTCGGGGGCTTGGCAATCAGCCTTTCCCGGTTTGCCGTAACGGCCGCTGAGTTCGGACAAAAGCTCCAGATACGACACTTTCGAATAAGCGTGTGTCGAGCTGACCTTAAAGGCCCGGCTTCCCCTTTTCGGGCCCAGGAAGGATATCCGGTATTCGCCGCCATGGTGGGTGAAGTAACCATAGTGGGCGATTTGGTCTGTGACGCCGGCGTGGGGGTTCGCTTCCAGCCGCAGCGACGGATAAACCTGGCGTGCCTCGCCGGGAGTTGACCCAAGGTAAATGCCGCCCAATTGGAAGCCCCTGAGTCGAATGATTTCTTCCTTTTCGGGCCGGGCGGAGCCGATCCAGTTACGGGCGCCGAATTCATCGGGGTACAGGATGATGAGAATCAAGTATCCGATCAAGACGGGGATGGAGAGGAGGAACAAGTAGTACGCCAACCGCATCGGCAGCGTCATTTCGTCATAGGCCGGCTCTATATCGTAATCGTCTAAATCGTCTTCGAGATCGGCTTCGGCGGCTGGCGCGGGCCTCTCTCCCAAGGCCCCGGGCGTTTTTTTGGCCTCCTTGCCTTTCTTGCTTTCGGAGGGTTTGTAAAACTTATTTCCCTTGCCGCTGCGGGAGGGTTCGGGAACCCTGGCACTAGGGGGGTCATGATCGGCCATCGGCGTGGAATCTCCGAATGATAACCGGGGGGCTACAAAATACCGCTAGAGATTCTGGTTCGCGAGTAATTTGTAGGGAAAGCAAAAAATTAATACCCGCCCGGCCTCGAGGAGACGGCAGAACCACTAGGAAAATCAATGAATTGCAAAGAAATCCGTTTTAGGCGGACCCGGGGAAAGCCGGTTATTTGTTTCTTGCGCCGAGAGCGATGGTCTGCAACCGCGTTGCGAAATACGTATTCTTGCTTCCTTTCTGGTTGAGATTGGCGCCCGACCGGCGCAAGACCGCTTTTTCGATTAAAGGTTTGCGGTTTTTAATGTGGCGATCAACGGCAACCAGCTCAAGCCGGGTTTTGCGAACGCCGTTGGCCATTTTTACCGTCCATATAACCGCGTCAAGAGCGACCCCGTCACGGCGCGGCCATTGGAGCGTGCACTCCCAACTAAGCTTGGAATTTTCCCTGTTGCAGCGGTTGATCGCGGGTTCGCCGAATTTCCTTTTGAGCCGCTGACGAAGCTCCACTTCCGAGAGGTTCCAAAAGGTTTCTTCGTAGCTCAGGCGATAGGCCTGTTTGGCGCCCCCGGGCCCCCTAAACGATACGTTGTATGTCCCGTTGCCGAGCTTGTAACGGCCTACCTGCCGGTCTTCCCAGTTTCCGGTGAGCCGAAGGCCGGAAACGACGGATCCTGCCTCGGCGGGGGTCATGCCTAATTGGACGCCGGCCAGCTGAAACGGTTGCCTTTTGCCGGTCACGCTCCCGGACGGCTGGGCGGACGACGAGAGATTCCAGGCGCCCTTATCCTTGACGGTTAAAGAGGCAAGGTAAATACCCAAGGATAAAATACTGCAAACCGCCAGGGTGATAAGGGTGGACATTTCCTCTATACGCCCGAACCCCTTGGCTTTAACGGCCCCCCGTAAATGAATGCGGTGTCTGGTCCTGAACATGTATAAGTTCCCGATTAACAATCCACGCCTTAAGCTAAACTGGTTTTTATTACGAGTAACAAACAAATAATACTTCATTATGCATTTATAGACGAATGATTTATTTATAAGTATTTTAAACTGATAATAGTATAAAATTTTAAATACTTATATTTTATTATAATTTGCATATAATTTTATCTATCTAAAAATTCCCTGTAATTTCAATGTGATCCGTGTCACTGGATGCTGCCCCGCCAAAGAAGTACTCTCCGGTAAGGGTCGCGCCGGGCAAAAAAAGAGGCTTTTAGGGCCATGAACGACGGACAGGTGACGAAATCAGGAAAAGCCAAGGCTCCCCCGGGCTTGAATCCCGGCGATGAAGACGCCGCCGGGCTGCTTTCAAAGGTAAGGCTGCTGTCCCTTGATGTTGACGGGGTGATGACGGACGGCGGCCTTTATTACACCGACGATGGCCGTATCTCGCGGAAATACAACGTCAAGGACGGGGTCGGGATTAAGCGGGTCATGGAGGCCGGCGTCCAGGTCACCATCATTTCGGCCGGGATATCCGGGTCCGTGCCCGAACGCGCGGAAACACTGGGCATTGAGCATGTTTTCACCGGCGTCGAGGACAAACGGGCGGTCCTTGAAATATTGTGCCGGGATCTGGGGACCGGGCTCGACGAAACAGCACACATGGGCGACGATCTGAACGACGTGCCGCTTATGGAGGCCGTGGGCTGCCCCATTGCCGTTGCCGACGCCCAACCGGAGGCGCTTTCTCGGGCGGCGATCGTAACGACAAGGAAAGGCGGCGACGGCGCCATCCGCGAAATATGCGATGCCCTTATCCGGGCCAGGACGGCCGGCCCCGTTCCATGACCAAAAAAGTTGAAAAATCGGTGTTTGATGGGCTTTAAGACGGGTATTTTCCGGCTGCAACTTAGTCTTTTTACCAAGTAAATGGGCCTTTATGGATTGAGGCCCAAAAAAAGCCAAAAAATTAACCTAAAAACCAAAAATCGTGTCAATTAAGCCGTTTAAAGGCAAAAATAGCTGAAATCGACCTTATTTTTTGACGTTTCGCCGACTTGGCACTTCTTCGCACTTCCTCCGCATCCCGGCGCCCTGGATCTAACGGCTTTCAGGCCAATTCCCGGTTCCAATTGTGCCTGCCGGGAAAAGGAGCTATAGAAGAATCATGCTAGAAATGTGTCGGATTTTAAGGCTTTTTGGGGTTCTCGCGGTTTTGCTGACGGCGGCTTGCGGGGGGGCCGCCGCCTATATCTACAATGCCGGTGAGTTCAATCGGGCATCACCCACATTCGGGAAAGAACCAAGAGATATCAATACATTAACGATTTGTTACAACAAACATGGGACAAAACCCAAAATAATTGCCAGTATGGCCAGTGCAGAATGTGCAAAATTCAACAAGAGAGCGGAATTCGACCGTCAATCACTTATCATTTGTCCGCTTTTTACGCCGGTTGCCGCAATTTATAATTGTCGCGGCGGTTGAATGAACAAGACTTTAACTTGGAGAAACCATCATGACTTCCAGAAAGGAAACTAAGATGAAAAAAATTACCGCCGTCGTTTTGGCTGTGTCCCTGGGCGGGTGCGCCAATATCGACATGACCGGCGAAGAAATGCTGGGCACCATGGCCGGCGCCGCTGCCGGCGGGGCCATTGGCTATAGTCTTGGCGGCAGCACCTTTATCAGTTCCCTGTTTGCCGTGGGCGGCGGCGCCGTCGGCGGAACGAGCGGGTTCCTTGTCACGCGGGCGCTTAGGGGCGGCGACCTGGCCGCTTATGACGAAACGGCCCAAAAAGGCCTGGCGTCTGCCAAAGACGGCCAGATCCTCGATTGGCAGAACCCGGAAACCGGAAATTCCGGTATTTTCCGGCCCGTTCGCTCCTTCCATACCGCCGATGGCCGCCTTTGCCGTCAATACCGCGCCACCGTGGCTTTTCCCAAGGATGTTGTTTCCGGTGTGGGGATGGCCTGCCAGGGCACCGATGGCCGTTGGCAGATCGTTTCTGACGATTTCACCACACAAGGTTGACACCCGGCCCGACGACCGAAGGCCCAATGCCAGGCCGTTCGGAATTATTTGTTAAGGACTGTCGGTGAACTGGCGGCGCGCCATGATAAATTTGATTGCCGTCGCTATAGGGGTCTACTCGGCTCTGGTCGGGGCGCTTTATTTTATCCAGCGTGACCTCATCTATTTTCCATCGCATTCGATGCCGACCCCGGCCGCTGCCGGCGTGCCGGAAATGCAACCGGTGCAGTTGACGACCGAAGACGGTTTAACGCTGACGTCCTGGTACAGCCCGGCCCGAAAGGGCCTTCCGACGATGGTCTATTTCCAGGGAAATGGCGGCAATATCGCCGGGCGCGGATTTAAGGCGCGGCCTTATCTCGACGCCGGGTTCGGTCTTTTGTTGGCCGGGTATCGTGGGTATGGGGGAAATCCGGGCAAGCCGAACGAACAGGGCCTTTATGCCGACGGCCGCGCCCAACTTGAATTCCTGACAAGCCAGGGAGTCGGCCCCGGGCGTTGGGTTTTGTATGGCGAATCCCTAGGGACAGGCATTGCCGTCCAACTGGCCAAAGAGCGGGCGCCCGAAACGCCGGTCGGCGCCGTTGTCCTGGAATCCCCCTATACCTCGCTTGGCGATGCCGCCGCCGCCCATTATCCCTTTATTCCGGTCCGCACCCTGGTAAGGGACAAGTTTGAATCGATCATCAAGATCGGGGACATCCAAGCCCCCGTCTTCATCGTCAACGGAGAGAATGACGGCATTATTCCCCCGGAACAGGGAAAGAAATTATTCAAGGCCGCAAGGGAACCCAAAGAGAGCCGATGGATTGCCGGCGGCGGCCACAACAACCTTTATGATTTCGGGGTGCCGAAAATGGTGATTGATTTTATCAGGCGGAGTCTTCCAGCGACCAGATGACGATGACGAAAAAATCGCAATTTTCTCAAATTTAGGTAAAATTGTTCGTATTTCAGAACTAAGAATTAACGTTAGCTTAACCATATAATTGATTGTTTTTTCTGCTTTTATTGTCCTTTATCGATTCGTTGCAACCCTGAAACCATCTTGACTCTCATCCCCATCGGTATATTTTTCAAGGGCTAGCAGAGTAGCGAACCAGAAGGGTTCCCGCCGATCAGAGGGCGTGTGCCTTGGTGGTGGGACGAGACGTATAGAATATGGCTGTGGTTCCTAAGACAGTACCAATAGCGACGCAACCCAGTGTTTCGGCGAACCGGTCAGGTGCGTCTTCGCGGGTGGCTTCCTATGAGCACGGCGTTGACGAGCTCCACGGCAGCACCGGCGTGAACTTCGATGGCGCCGGCTTCCGCTTTCACGAAGAAGACCATTCGTTGTTTGACCGTAGCGGCAACCGTTCGCGCCAGCGTCAAACCGGCTTGTTCACGACGCCCACGCAAGCGTTTGCGGCGATGTTCGATTCCGGGGGGGTAGGCCGTTCGGACGATAAATCCTCCTCGGCAGTCAAAACGGCCCGGTTTGGCGGCTTGGTTTCCAAGGCCATTTCAATTTACGAAGATAACGCCAAGATCGTCACCGGCGAGGCTAACGTGCTGGGGACTTCCGTTAGCCTGGTCCTGTAATTCCAGGCCAATAAAGACGCAGGACCGGGGCGCTTGGCGTCTCTTTTTTATGCCCGTTCCCTGTGACGGCCGTCACGGCCCCTAAACGGTGACTTGTGTGAAAATAGGGATGAATTAGTGTTTTATATTTCACCGAGGACGCCATGACAATCGGTCGGACCCTTGCCACCGCCATATCCGGGTTAAACGCCACCTCCCTTAAGGTCAGCGTTTCGGCGAATAATATCGTCAACCAAAACACCCCGGGCTTTAAGGCCAAGGAGGTCCGCACGCTTACCATCAGCACCGGCCCGTTTTTCGGGGGCGGCAGCGGCGTCTTGGCACAGATTGTCGACAGCGGCGAAGAAGTCGACCTGGCCCTGGAGTTCACCCGCCTGATCGAGGCCGAAGCCGCTTACAAGGCCGGCGCCAAGGTCATCCAGGTCGCCCAGGAAATAGAACGCAAAACCATCGATATGGTTACCTGAATCCCTTTCAACGAAAGGTCTTGCCGGTCCGCCCATAGTCTCTTTGTAAGCTTTAGTTTTTTTTAATTTTCTTATCCCATAACCTATATTGATGGCTGAGTGGCTTGGTTTCAAAATGGCCGGCTTGGTCCTTTAAGCGTGCCCCAAGCTTCCGAAGCCGGGCTCCTTTGTTGATTTGGTCAACGACCCGAGGGTGATAATGCCGGCGGATGTGGACAATGCCTTTGATATAGCGTTTTGGTTTGCCGATACGGCATTGAACGAAAACGAATATCTTCAACCCCAAAAGCTTCAGCGGTTGTTGTTCATGGCGCAGGCTTACTACACGGTTGCTTTCAACGGCCGGAAATTGATGCCGGCGGCTTTTGTCGCCGACGAAATGGGCCCCATAGAGCCCAACATCTACATAGCGTTTTCCAAGGGACGGCCCGAAGTTGACGCCAAAATGTTCCTGCCCTACGAAGTGGAAACCTTCCTTGACGGAATCTGGCGGCGTTTCGGCCATTATTCCATCGACCGGCTGGACAAAATGGTCAAGGAAACGTCGGCCTATAAGCAGGCTTACAAAAGAGGCAACCGGGCGGAGATTCCCCTTGAAGCCATGCGCCTTTCCTTTGCCCGCGCCGAAAAGACCCCGGGCGTTGCCCAGGTGGTCAAACCGAAAATCCTCAGAACCCAAGCGGGTAAACCGGTAACGGTCAAGGCCTGGGTTCCGGGGACAAAGCCGGCAGCCAAAAAATAGGCCCCCCTGGGCGCCGAACGACGGACCCACGCGGCAGGCGTGCTGTCGGGGGGCGAGAGGCGGCTTTTGGAAATTTCCCGCGCCCTGGTGATGGAGCCGGAAGTGCTTTTGGTGGACGAGCCCTCTATCGGGCTCGAGCCGCGCTTCATCGACATGGTGTTCGAAATCCTGCATGACCTCCAGCACGGCGAAGGCAAGACCATCATCATGGTCGAACAGAACGCCAAGAAGGGCCTGGAATTCGCCGACGTCGGCTATGTCCTGGTTTCAGGCGAAACCGCCATCGCCGGCACCGGAGACGAGTTGTTGGAAAACCCCGAGGTCGGGCGCCTGTTCCTCGGCGGTTAAGGCCCCTAAACGAAATACAAAACCAGATAAACCGCCAACAACGCCACCGCCCAGAACACCATATAACCAGCGGTGATCGACCGCGCCAACACGCCGCGGGGCCCGACGTATTGGAAAACGCCGAGGACGATCCGGTTGACCGTATCCAGGAACGCCCCCCTGAGGGCGTGGTCCACCGGGCCGAAGACCTGGACCAGTTTCCTGACGCCCAGGGGCAGTAACCGGCGGTAGAACCAGTCGACGTCGAGGCTTATGGTCAGCGTGCGCTTCATTATCGGCAAGCAAATGAAGAAGGCGAGGCCTGAGAACATAAGAAGCTGCAGCATCGTGACCACATGCGCAGCCGTGTACGGCACGTAGGTAACGGGGAACGGCAGCAATGCATAAAGGGGCCCCGGAAACACGCCAAAGCCTATGCACAAGGCGGCGAAGAAAATCATGGCGAGGCGCATGTTGAGCGGCGGGTCGGGTGGCCGCAGGCCTGAGTCCTTCTGGAAGAATACAAACCACGGGAATTTAATGCCGGCGTGTAGGAAGACACCGGCCGAAGCGGCGGCGAGCAGGAACCAGATGATCATCAGGTTTTCATCGACCGCCGCCTGCGAGATCATGGACTTGCTGACGAAGCCCGAGGTCAGCGGGAACGACGAGATGGACAGTGCCCCGATGATGCCGCACAGCGTGGTGATCGGCATCGACCGGAACAGGCCGCCGAGGTCGCTGCACTTGCGTTTCCCCGTCATGTGGAGCACCGATCCCGCCGACATCAGCAGCAGCGCCTTGTAAATGATGTGGGTGAAGGCGTGGGCCGCGGCGCCGTTAAGCGCCATCTCGGTGCCGATCCCGATGCCCGTCACCATAAACCCCACCTGGTTGACAATGGAGTACGCCAGGATGCGCCGCATGTCGTTTTCCAAGAGTGCATAGAAGATGCCGTAAAACACCATGAAGAGGCCAACGAAGACCAGCACCTCGGCGCCCGGAAAGCCGCGGATCAACACGTAGACGGCAGTCTTGGTGGTGAAGGCGCTGAGGAACACCATACCGCCCGGCGATGCCTCGGGATAGGCGTCGGGCAGCCACGCCGACAGCGGCGGCGCCCCGGCGTTGATCAGGAAGCCGAGGAGGATCATCCAGGTGGCCAGGGAATCCGGCTTCATGGCCACGAAGTCGATGGACCCGGTGGCGTTGATCTGGGCGACGATGCCGACCAGCAAGAGCGAGCCGCCCATGACGTGCATGATCAGATAGCGCATAGCGGCCGGGGTGGATTTCGGGCCGCCGGCCGATAGCAGAACCGTGGTCGATCCCAGCGCCATGATTTCCCAGAACACGAACAGGGTAATGATGTCTCCGGCAAACGCCACGCCGATGGCGCTGCCGGCATAGACGAAGGCCGCAGTGGGTTCGACGACGCGGCGCTGGTTCATGGCGAACAAGGCGCCGGCGAACGCCATGATGGCGAAGATGATCGCGAACAGGCGGCTCAGCATATCGCCTTTGACCGGGGTCAGCGTGTAGTCGAGAAAGGCGAAGGTCAGCACGGGGCCGTCGGGGACGCGCCAGACCAGCCACAGCACGAACACGGGCAGCAGCAGTATCCACGCGTTGCGGAGGGTACCCCGGAGGAACGGCAGCAGGAAGGCGCCGAGGATGAGGACCAGGCCGGGCGGGAACGCGTCAATCGACGTCATAATAGGTGTCCCCGCGCTTGAGGAATATCCCCAACCCATTGGAGATGAAGATCATGGCGACGCAAGACGCGAAACCGAACCACGCGTTGAAGGCGAATAGGCCGTCGATGCCGAAGTGGCCGTAGGTGTAGACCCACGCCTCGACGGCGACGAGGCCGGCAAGCATAAATAAGCCGCCGATCCAAAGCCTGC
>CAZVFL010000018.1:0-42181 GCA_964626025.1 uncultured Thalassospiraceae bacterium | reverse complement strand
CGCCCCGCCACAGCCCCCGCCATTCGGTGACGTGGGGCTCAAGCCGGTCGGGATCGGTGACGCAGCCCTTGGCGCCGACGGCTTTTTGGATGGCCTCCAATAATTGCTCGGGAATCGCCATTTTTTGCTAAACTTTTCACTTCTTGAACCGGGCCGAAGCCACAGACAATCAGAGGATAGGGTGGATTACCCATGGGCGCCACCGCCAGTGTTTGCAAAACCTTCGTTCCCCTGGCCGCCGGGCTGCTGGTGCTGGCGGTGACGTTGCCGGGGCAGAGTTGGGCCCAGGGCCGGGCCGAGAGCGAGTCCTGCCAATTCTCCCTGGCCATCCCGAAGACCGCCATTTATCCGCTGATCCAGCGCCTCAGGGGCGACGACGATATTGACGGCAACGCCGCCAATGTCGATTTCGTGGCCTTCCTTCACCAGCCGAAATGGGAAAAAGGCCAACAGCCGAAGGGCCTGCGCCTGGATCTGGACCTCAAGATCCGCGAAATCGACGGCGACGGTTCCCTCTACCAGGGAAGCCGGTCCTACGAGGTTATCGACAAATGGATCATCGGCGGCACGTCTAAACAGATTGAGAGCTGCCTCAACGGCATTTTCAAGAAATGCGTGGATGTTTTTGCCTCTTCGGCGCGTACCGAGGCGCAGCTCATGGCCCAATGCACCTATGCCTCCCAATGGCAGATCAAGGACGTCATCAACGGCCTGTCGCCGACCAACAACAAGAAATGGGTCGAGTACCGGAACGAAAACGCCAAGTTGATTAAATCCATCGAATGCCTTGCCGACGCCAACGGCCCCGACACCGGCAAAATCGGTTGCAAGGTCATCGACTTCCGCCCGAACATCAGGATCAACATCAACTTCAACCAAAAAGCGATGCTGCCCTAGGCCCGACGGAGCGATAAAAACCCCATGCCCCCCATGCCCCGACTTAACGGCCAAAGCGCCCGGTTCCTGTTCCTGAACGTCGGTCATTTCGTCGACCACCTGTTCATGCTGATCTTCGCCAAGGCGGCGTTCAGCGCCGGGCTCGCCTTCGGCTTGGCCAAGGGCGGCGCCTACGCCGAGATGATCCCCTACGGGGTGCCGTCGCTGGTCCTGTTCGGGGCCTCGGCGCCGATCGCCGCGCACCTGGCCGACAAGTGGAACCGCAACGGCATGATCTGCGTCTTCTTCATCGGCATCGGCCTCGCCTCCATCGCCACCAGTTTCGCCACCAGCCCGCTTCAGATCGGCATCGGCCTTGCTGTCTTGGGCGTGTTCGCCGCCATCTACCATCCGGTCGGCATCGCCATGGTCGTCGAGGGCGGCGGCAACGTCGGTTGGCGGCTCGGCGCCAACGGGGTTTGGGGCAACATGGGGGTGGCGGCGGCGCCGCTGATCACCGGCTTCATCCTTGCCGATTATGATTGGCGGCTTGCCTTCGCCCTTCCGGGCGTGGTTTCCATCTTGATCGGGTTGGTCTTCATCGCCTTCTTGCGAACGGGGCGCATCCGCCCGCCGGATCCAAGTCCGCGCGAGAAGGCCATGGTCGGCTTCACGCCCGGCTGGCGGCGGGCGCTGTTGGCCCTGGCGCTGGTGACGGCGTCGGGCGGCTTCGTCTTCGGCGCCATGACCTTCGTCATCCCGCGCATGTTCGAGGTCTCCATGCCGGGGGTCAGCGTCGACATCGCCGTGACCGGCGCGCTGGCGGCCATCGTCTACGCCGTCGCCGCGTGGGCCCAACTCGGCGTCGGGCGTATCATCGACAGGCGCCGGATCAAGCCGGTGCTGGTGACCATCGCCATGGGACAGCCGGTGCTGATCGGACTGATGGCGACGCAGATCGACTATGCATTGCTGATCACGTCGGTGCTGGCCATGGCCTTCGTCTTCGGCCAGATTCCGATCACCGACGCGGTGCTGTCGCGCTACGTGCCCGACCAATGGCGGACCAAGGTGCTGTCGGTCAAGTTCATGCTCAACCTGATGATCGGGGCGATGGCGTTGCTGGTCGCCCGGTCCATTCTGGCCGCCGGCGGCGGTTTCGAGGCGCTGATGGTGGTGCTCGCCCTGGCCGCCGGCCTCATCGTCCTCGCCGCGCTTCTGCTTCCCGCCCAGGCCGGTGCGGAAGCGGCGCCGGCGCCCCTGCCGATCGCCTAGCCCGGCTTAGCTCCGCCTAGCCGTCTGTTCTTGCCGCCCGCCGGAGCCGGTCATTGATGGCCCGGCCGAGGCCCGTATCGGGGACCGGCATCACCGCGATAGCCTTGAACGGCGGCCCGTCGAGCGCGCGGATCATGGAAAACAGGTTGGCGGCCGCTTCTTCCGGGTCGCCGGTGGGGCTAAGGTTCATGGTGTTCCCGGACGCCCCGGGCGCGTCCGGGCCGAAAGCGAGGAAGGCCTCGCCCTCCAGCGGGCCGTCGGCGTCCAGGCGCAACGGCAGGTCCGGCGCGTAATGGCGGTCCATCATGCCTGGGGATTTTGCCGCGCCGCCGGTCTTTCCCGGAACTCCCCCCGGAACCTCCAGGGGCCCGGTCAGCGCCTCGATGTCTTCGGCGGCGATGCCCCCGGGCCTCAGCAACGCCGGTGGGTCCGAGGAAAGGTCGATGACCGTGGACTCGATGCCGATCAGGCACGGACCCCCGTCCAGGATCATCGCCGGCCCGCCGTCATCGGGCCCGGGCAGCGAAAACACCACGTGCCCCGCCGCCGTCGGGCTGATGCGGCCCGACCGGTTGGCGCTGGGCGCGGCCACCGGCAGATCCGCCGCTTCCAGCAGCGCCTGGGCGGCCGGGTGGTTGGGGACGCGTAGGGCGGCGGTATCAAGCCCGGCGCTGACCAGGGGCGACAGCCCGCTGTCCAGGCGGGGCAGAACCAAAGTCAGCGCCCCTGGCCAGAAGGCGTCCGCCAGCCTTGAAGCCGTGTCACCGAAACCGACGATTTCCCGGGCGGCGGCGGTGTCCTTGACGTGAACGATTAACGGGTTGGTGGGGGGCCGGTCCTTGGCCTCGAAGACGCGGCCGACGGCGCTGTCGTCGTTGGCGTTGGCGCCGAGCCCATAGACCGTTTCCGTGGGGAACGCCACCAGCCCGCCCTTGCGCAGAATTTCGGCGGCGCCGGCGATGTTATCGGCGTTGGCGGGGACGATCGGGGTGCGCGCCTCGGACACGCCTAGGAGGACTTTTCGACCCCGGGGCCCCTGGCGACGAAATGGGGGTTTTCGAAACCGGGCTTGCCGTAATTGAGTTCGTTGCCGTCAACGCCGGTGACGGCGCCGCCGGCGAAATTGAGGACGGCGTGGCCGGCGGCGGTGTCCCATTCCATGGTGCGGCCGAGCCTGGGATAGATGTCGGCCGAGCCTTCGGCGATCAGGCAGAACTTCAGCGCGCTGCCGGTGCTGGTCTCGGTGGCGACATTGTAATCGGCCAAAAAGGTGTCCACCTCGGGCGTCTTGTGCGACCGGCTGACCATCGCCACCAGCCCATCCGCCGGGACTTGGCGGCACTTGATGACGCGTTCTTCCTGGTCGCCGGTCTGCGAGAAGGCGCCGGTCGAGGCGCCCCAATAGGTTTTCTCCGGGACCGGCGCGTGGATCACGCCGAGCGCCGGCCGTCCGGCGTCTATGAGGGCGATGTTGACGGTGAACTCGCCGTTTTTACTGATGAATTCCTTGGTCCCGTCGAGGGGATCGACCAGCCAGAAGGGCGTGCCGCTGACGTCCGGGGCGTCGCCGTCGGCGAAGGCCTCTTCGCTGATGATCGGGTATTGGTCGGTGATGTCCTGGCGGATGGAACGGATAATCAGGTCTTCCGCCGCCTTGTCGGCTTCGGTGACCGGCGAGGAATCCGGCTTTTCCTCGACCGCGAAATCGGTCTCATAGATCTTGAGGATTTCCTGTCCGGCCCGCTTGGCGATATCGCCGACCTGTTGCAGAAGGTCCAGGCTAATGTTCAGCACCGGGTTTCTCCTTGTTGTTCGCTTGGCTGGTCACGGACTGATTGTCACAGGCGGGGCCGGGTTGTCAATTGCCGCGGGCGGCCCGGTCCCAGATGGAGCGGGGCTCGTCCAGGTCGGAATCGGATATTTCTTCGGCTGTGAAGCGCCAGGCCTTGAAGGTGCCGGACCAGTGGCCCTTGGATAGCCCGGCCTTGGCCTTCAGGCGTTCGACGAAGGTTTTCGGCTCGGGCATTTGCGACCACACGGACGGCAGGAAAAGCGCGCGGCGCTTCCCGTCCTCGATGATCAGGCCGTCCACGTGAGGCCTGAGGTTTTCCAGAAAGTCCGCCTCGCCGGCAAAGGTCATCGGCTTTTTCGGGCTGAGCACCGACAGCGACAGGCTGAGCCCGTCGACCTCATCGGGCTTCAACGCCGGGAAGCGCGGGTCCTTGAAGGCGGCGCGGAAGCCGTTGTCGGAAACGTCGGCGAGCAGCGGCCGGTGGGCCTCCGACGTGCCGATGCAGCCGCGAAGCTTTCCCTTCCGTCTCAGGGTGACGAAGGACGCCCCCGGTTCGGCCAGTTCAAGGGCGTAATTCCCGGGCCTGGCGGCGAGCGGCTTGCCGTTCTCCAGCCCGTGCTGGATGGACCCGGCGGCCAGCACCAGAAGCGTCTCTCCGTGCCGGTCCAACAGCGCCTTGGTGACGGCGCCGAACGCCTCCTCGCCCATGGCCCCGGGACCGGCGGCGTCTTTTTTGGTCCCTGTCCGGGCCTCGGGGCCGGGGGTGTCCCCCGAACCCCCCGGGCCCGTCCGCGCCTCTTTTTCGGTTTTGTCCCATTTGACCGTGGCCCGGCGTTTCTTTGAGCCCTCTTTATTTTGGTCCCTGTCGCGGCTGACGCCGCTCCGCGCCTCTTTTCTTTTTGTCCCTGTCCGGGCTTCACCCGTCCGCGCCTCTTGAAAAGCCCAAGACCCATAACCGACGACCTTGTCCTTGGTTCCGGCGGTATCGCCTGAATTCCTGAGGTCAAGGGTCGTCACCGTCATCCCCCGCCGCTTGGCAATTTCCAGGAGCCCGCCGACGGGGAAGCGGCCGCAGGCGCCGTCGCTGGAGATCGCCGCCCCGTCCAGGTTTTCGATCGCCTTGCAGGTGGCGCTGTCTAGGGCCTGGGCGTCGGCATAGCCGAGATAGTGGCTGAGGTCCGAACTGACGACGATCAGCGTTTCCCGACCGCCCCACAGCGCCTCGATCACGTCGGCGACCATGCTGGGCGCGGCTTGGCCGACGACCAGCGGCACCACGGAGAATTCGTCAAGCACCACCTGCAGGAAAGGCAAATGGACCTCGAGGCTGTGTTCCATTTCGTGGGTGGCGTCGAAGACCTCGACCCCCGGCAGGTCCAGGATTTGCGCCGCTCCGTCCTTGTCCACGGGGACCTGGCCCAAGGGCGTGGCGAAGGCTCTAGCGCCCGAAAGGGCCAGCCCCTGGACCGCCACCCGGTGGCACGGCCCCAGCAGGATTACCCGTTTTATGGTTTTCCTAGCCGGTTTCAGCCGCGCATAGGCCGAGGCGGCGACGGCGCCGGAATAGACGTAGCCGGCATGGGGCGCGATGATGGCCTTGGGGACCTCACCCTGGCCGGCGTCGGCGTCATTGAGAAAATTTCGGACGCTGGCGTCCAGTTCGGCCGCCGAGCCCGGATAGAACTGGCCGGCGACGGCGGCCTCTCTGACGTAAGCCGGGGCCGAAGTCATGTGAAGGCGCTCCTGGTTGCTGATTGTCTAAGTAATGCGCCCTGGCTGCCCTGTAAAGGGATCTGGCGGCCGGATCGCCTTATTTTCCGCCGTTGTTGCGCCCGATTTTGCGCCCGGCTTTGTGCTTTTCCCATTTCTTTTCGGCGACGAACACGCAAACCACCAAAACGGCCACGCCCAGGAGTATCAGCGGCCCGTAACTTCCCCCGGGGGTGTCGCCCGCCGTGGTGCTACCATGTGCCAAAGCCGGCGGAATCAGGGTAAGATAGTCCATGGCGCCGGGTCCTTCGGGGGCAACATGCCCGTTTGGGGTCTGATACAATGAATAAAATGCATATGTACGCATTATATTACAAGAAACCGGACGGCACCTTCGACGGCCCCGCCGTCGGCCTGTTCGAGAGCGAGCCCCAGGCCAGACACTATGTTTTCAACGACAAAAACTGCCCGCAAACGGAATTTGAAATCGTCAAGCACAGGGTTCATTTAGATAAGGACCATGAACCAGATAAACCATAAGGACGAGAGTTTGGGCGAGGCCTTCCCCGGCCGCTATTGGCACGCGCTTGAAGACGGGCGGGTGCAGTGCGATATCTGCCCCCGGTTCTGCAAGCTCCGCGACGGCCAGCGGGGGCTTTGTTTCGTGCGCGCCAACAGGGATGGCGAGGTGGTGCTGACCACCTACGGCCGCTCAAGCGGCTTTTGCGTCGACCCCATCGAGAAGAAGCCCCTGAACCACTTCCTGCCGGGGACGCCGGTGCTGTCCTTCGGCACCGCCGGCTGCAACCTGACCTGTAAGTTCTGCCAGAACTGGGACATTTCCAAATCCCGCGAGTTGGATAAGCTACAGGAAAAGGCGACGCCCGAGATGATCGCCGACGCCGCCCTCAAGGCCGGATGCAAATCCGTCGCCGTCACCTACAACGATCCGGTGATCTTTTTGGAGTACGCCGTCGACGTGGCCCAGGCCTGCCGCGAGAAGGGCGTCAAGATGGTCGCCGTCACCGCCGGCTATATCTGCGAAGAGCCCCGGGTTGAATTCTACCAGCACATGGACGCCGCCAACGTGGACCTCAAGGGATTTACGGAAGGGTTTTACAAGGAACTTTGTTCGAGCAGCTTGGCGCCGGTGCTGGAGACTCTTAAATACCTCAAGCACGAAACCGATGTCTGGTTCGAGATCACCAACCTGCTGATCCCGGGCGAAAACGATTCCGAGGCCGAGATCGAGGAAATGACCGGGTGGGTGATGGAAAACCTGGGCCCCGACGTGCCCATGCATTTCTCCGCCTTCCATCCCGACTGGAAAATGATGGACAAGGAAAACACGCCCAAGGATACGCTCACCCGGGCCCGCCGGATCGCGCTCAAGAATGGAATCCGCTACGCCTATACCGGCAATGTCCACGACCCCGAGGGCGACGCCACCCTTTGTCACGACTGCGGCGAGGTTCTGATCGGCCGCGACTGGTACGAGCTGACCTCATGGGACGTCAGCTTCGAGGGCAATTACACCGGCAACTGCGCCAACTGCGGCACGGTCCTGCCGGGTGTTTTCGACGGCCCGCCCGGCGACTGGGGCCGCAAGCGCATGCCGGTGCGCATCGGCGCCTCTTATTGATTTCCCTGTCGCGGATCCTTTGCTTCCGCTCCACGCCTCTTATTGATTTCCCCGTTGCGGATCCTTTGCTTCCGCTCCACGCCTCTTATTGATTTCCCCGTCGCGGATCCTTTGGTTCCGCTCCACGCCTCTTATTGATTTCCCCGTCGCGGATCCTTTGCTTCCGCTCCACGCCTGTTGACGGTTTGAAACCTTCCCCTTGACCTGCTAAACCATCGCCGCGCCCCCTGAATTGACGCGGCGATGGGAAACGCGATGTCGAAAAAATGGCTGGCCCTGGCACTGAAGTTCCTGGTGTCGGGGTTTTTAATCTGGTTTCTGCTGAAGAACATTAATTTCGACGAGGCCCTGACGCGGATGGCCGAGGTCGAGCCAGGGATGCTGGCGGCGGCGGTGCTCGTCCTGTTTTTCCAGATTTGCATCGGCGGCTTGCGGTGGGGGGCGGTGCTGACGGCCATTGGAACACCGCTTGGATTCACCAAGGCCATCCAGATTTTCTACATCGGGGCATTTTTCAGCCAGGTGCTTCCTTCGGCGGTCGGCGGCGACGCCGTTCGCATGTACAAAGCCTACAAGGAAAACATAGGCCTCCGGGGGGCGCTCAACGGCGTCATCTTGGAACGCGCCGTCACCGTGGCCGCCTTGGTGGTGCTGGTGGCCGCGACCCAGCCCTGGTTCCTGCCCCGGGTGGACGAAGCGGCCCGCGCCCTGATCCTTCCCGGCATCGGCCTTGTGATCCTGGCCGCCGCCGGGGGCCTGGTGTTCCTGATGGCTCTGGACCGGCTGCCGGAAACGCTCAGGCGGTGGCGCGTGATCAGGGGGCTCGGGAACCTGGGCATTGACGGCCGCCGGGTGTTTCTGTCGGCCCGCCATCTGCCCCGGGTCATGGCGCTGGGGTTGTTGACTCATATCAACATGTCGTTGTGCGTCTTCGCGCTGGCCTCGGGGCTGGGCCTGGCCGTGACCTGGATCGACTGCCTGGTGCTGGTGCCGCTGGTGCTGCTGATCATGACGGTGCCGATTTCCATCGGCGGCTGGGGGGTGCGCGAAACCGCCATGGTTGCCTTGTTCGGCCTTATCGGCGTCGCCGGCGAGGGGGCGCTGGCGCTGTCGGTGATGTTCGGGCTCACCGGCCTCGCGGTTTCGATTCCCGGCGGGGTCGTCTGGTTGGCCAGCCGCAACAAGGGGGAACCCCTGACCTATGAAACCCCGGACCCGGCCAGTGGCCCCGACGGCGGCAACTAACTCTTTTCTTTGCCGCCGGGGCGGCTAAAGTCAGCGGTCGGCTTAAAATCCATAGAAGGGGTCATCCATGAAGATCGTCTTTTCCGGGCCGGGGTTGCCGGCAACGGGCGTTGCCGTTGTCGGCGTGCTCGAAGGGGGCAAGCTGCTGCCGTCGGCGGCGAAGCTGGATAAGAAACTGGGCGGCGCCATCAAGCGCGCCATCAAGACCAGCCGCTTCAACGGCAAGGACGGGCAGAGCCTCACCGTCATGTCGCCGGGCGGCTCCCGGCTGGACAGCGTGCTGGTGGCCGGGGCCGGCAAGGCCGGGCATGCGGATGCGCTCAGCATGCAGAAACTGGGCGGGCTCATTTATGGGGCGCTCGGCAGTTGCGGCTCGAAGGCGGCGACGGTCCTCATCGACTCCCTGGAAAAAGCCAAAATCAGCCCGGCGGAAATGGCCGTGGCGGTGGCCGAAGGGGCGAGGCTCCGGTCCTATCGTTTCGACAAATACCGGAAGAACAACAACAACAACGGCAACGGCAAACCGACACTTTCGGCCCTGACCATCCGCTGCCGGGGGGCGAGCAAGGCGAAGGCGGCGTTCCAGGCCAGGGACAAGGTCGCCCAGGGCGTCTTCATGACCCGCGACCTGGTCACCGAGCCGCCCAACGTCATCTATCCCGCGACGTTAGCCAAGCGGTGCCACGAGTTGACCAAACTGCGGGTCAAGGTCGAGACCCTGGGCGAAACGCAGATGAAACGCCTCGGCATGGGGGCGCTTCTGGGCGTCGGCCAGGGGAGCATGCGCGAAAGCAAACTGGTGGTTATGCAATGGCGGGGCCTGAAGGGAAGGGCGCCCAAGAAGGGCCCCGGGGCCAAGCCCTATCAACCCGTCTGTTTCGTCGGCAAGGGCGTGACCTTCGATACCGGGGGCATTTCCCTTAAACCGTCCGACGGCATGGAGGACATGAAATACGACATGGGCGGTTCCGGCGTCGTCATCGGCCTGATGAAGGCGTTGGCCGGGCGCCGGGCGCGGGTCAACGCCGTCGGCGTCATCGCGCTCGCCGAAAACATGCCGGGCTCGGGCGCCCAGCGGCCCAGCGACGTGGTCACGTCCATGTCCGGGCAGACCATCGAGGTCCTCAACACCGACGCCGAGGGCAGGCTGGTGCTGGCCGATGCCCTTCATTACGCGGTCACCCGCTTCAAGCCGAAATTCATCGTCGACCTGGCGACGCTGACCGGCGCCATCATCGTATCGCTGGGCGACAAATACGCCGGCCTTTTTTCCGACAACGACAAGCTCGCCAAACAATTGATCGAGGCCGGCCAAAAAACCGGCGAGCGGGTGTGGCGGATGCCCTTGGGCAAGGAATACGACAAAATGCTGAAGTCCGACATCGCCGATATGAAAAATATTTCCGGCGGCCGCGGCGGCGGCAGCATTACGGCGGCCCAGTTCCTCAAGCGTTTCGTCGGGCGGACGCCGTGGGCGCACCTGGACATCGCCGGCGTCACCTGGACCAAGAAGGACATGGACCTGGCGCCAAAAGGGGCGACCGCCTTCGGCGTGCGCCTTTTGGACCACCTGGTCGCCAGCCACTACGAGAAGACATAACTGACGTGGCCGGGGGTTGGCCTTCGTGACCGAGATCGCTTTTTACCACCTGGAAAAACTGCCGCTGGAGCGGGTGTTGCCGAAGCTCCTGGAAAAGACGCTGGCCACGGGCAAGCGGGCGCTGGTGATGGCGGGCTCCGACGAAAGGGTGGAGGCGTTGGCCAATCTTCTTTGGACCTATGAGCAGGGATCGTGGCTGCCCCATGGCTCGGATAAGGACGGCAACCCGGAAGAACAGCCGGTATGGCTGGCGGTCGCCTGCGACAATCCCAACGAGGCCCAGTTCCTGTTTCTGACCGACGGCGCGGCGACGGAAAAAGTCGGCGATTTCGAACGCTGCTTCGAGTTGTTCGACGGCCGCGACGAGACCGCCGTCACCGCCGCCCGCAGCCGCTGGAAGGCCTATGCGTTGGCCGGCCATGACTTGACCTATTGGCGCCAGACCGCGTCCGGCGGCTGGGAGAAGAAGGAAGAGGCGTAGGGAGGGCAACCATGGCCCAACGCTGGAAAAAAAGACCCGAGGGCTCGACCTGGGGCGAATGGGGTGACGACGACCAGCGCGGCCGGCTCAACCTGTTGACGCCGGAACGCGTCAAGGCGGCCGTGGGGGAAGTCAAGGAAGGCCTGAATTTTTGCTTGAGCCTGCCTTTGGACCTGCCCGGCGGCAACGCCGTCAACCCCAAGCGCCATCCGCCCGAGCTCAAGCCCGTGTTCATCGGCGAAGACGTCTATTTCAACTATGTCTGGGACAATTACGACCCCGGCGACATGGACGTCAGCTGCGACGAGGCGATATTGCTCTATAGCCAGTATTCGACCCAGTGGGACAGCCTCTGCCATATCGGGTCCAAGTTCGACGCCGACGGCGACGGCGAGCCCGAGCCGGTCTTCTACAACGGCTACCGCCCCCGAGTGCACGTCGGCGGCACCCCCGGCGACGGCCAGTTGGGGGCCCGCGCGCTCGGCATCGAGAACATGGCGGAGGCCTGCGTCCAGGGCCGCGGCGTCATGGTCGATTTGCACGCGCACGTCGGCGACCAGCGCATCGCCGTCGGCTTTGACCAGTTGATGGAGGTGCTGGCGGGCGACGGCATCACCGTCGAGGAAGGCGACATGCTGTGCCTGCACACCGGCTGGGACGACATGATTCTCTCTATGGCCGGCGAGCCGGACGCCGACAAGCTCCACAATTCGTGCGCCGTCTTGGACGGCTATGACGCGAGGCTGCTTCAATGGATCACCGAAACGGGGCTTTCGGTGATCGTGTCCGACAACATGGCGGTCGAAGATTCCAGCGGCCGGGGCGAAACCCAGGGCGGGCGGTCGCACCTGCCGTTGCACCGCCATTGCCTGTTCCGCCTCGGCGTGCACCTGGGCGAGCTCTGGTATCTCTCGGAACTGGCGGCCGAACTCAGCCGTTTGGGGCGGCACCGGTTCCTGCTGACGGCGCCGCCGTTGCGCATGCCGGGCGCGGTCGGTTCGCCGGTCACCCCCGTCGGCACCATTTGATGGGAAAACCCATGCCGGAATCACCGAAACCCCAGGGGACCCCAGGAAACCCCGGGGGGAACCATAGTCTGGGGTCGTTGCTTTAGGTGCGGGCCCTGGTTTCGTCTATGACGTCATCCTCGCCGTCGGCCCCACCTTCGCCCTCCTCGCCACTTTCGAAATCGCGGTATTCCTTCTTCAGTTCCTCGATTTTGGTGGCAAAGGCGACGTAGGTGAGTTGCGCGCCCAAGGCCGCCAGCAGCGGCGCGGCGAGGAGCGTGAAGCCCCAGTAAATGAGCTGCGCCGTGTCGATGCCGGAAACCAGGACAGTATGGTAATAGGCGATGTAAACGAGGAGAATCAGTTCCGACACCATGGCCAGCCGGAAACTTGTGCGTTCGGTAATTTTGCGGTCGGGGATGGGGCCGCCGAAGGCGGTAAAAATGTTGGCAAACAGCCCGCCGGTGAAATTGCCGAGCAACACCAGAATGCAGAAAATGGCGACGACGGTCGAATCCTGCGTAAACCCGAACGTCTTGAGGGTGTCGTCAAGGTATCCCATTGATCATGCCTTTTTGATTATGGCGGCCCCGAAACCGGTCGTAGGGTATCGTGAATCTGGAAAGCATTACAACTTTTTAGGTGGCGGGGACGATTTCCCAAGAAACATGGCGATCACCGCGCCCGTGGCCGCCAACACGGCCATCGCCTGATAGGCGCCGCCGCCGTAAAGTCCGTAAAGCTTGCCCGAGGCAAAGGCGCTGAGCCCCAATGCCAAGCCCATGACCATGGCGGAATAAATGCTTTGGGCCGAGGCGGAGAGGCCCTCGGGAACCCGCCGGGCGATGAAATAAATGGCGCCGAGATGGGTGGCGCCGAAGGTAAAGGCGTGCAGCGCCTGCATGGGGATCAGCACCGCCAGCGAATCGGTTGTGCCGGTCAATAACCAGCGGACCGCGCCCGCCAGTCCGCCGAGCACGATCAGCCTGGCCGGACCCAGGCGGCCGACCAGCCAGGCGCCGCAGGCGAACAGGATGATTTCGGCGGCGACGCCTTCCGCCCACAGCCAGCCGATGACGTCTTCGGAATAGCCCTGGGCCTTCCAGTTGAGCGTGCCGAAGGTGTAGTAAACGCCGTGACTGGCCTGGATCAGGGCGGCGGCGGCAATGAACAAGACGAACTCGCGGTCGCGGAGCACCTCCAAGGCGGCGAAGCGGGCGCCGGCGATGGGCGCCATGGTCGCCGGTAGCGCCCAGGTGGCGGCGACGGTCAAGGCCAACGCGCTCAAAATGGCCAGATAAATGAGGTCCGGCGAGCGCCCGGCGAGCACGTGGCCGACGCCGACGGCGGCCACCATGAAGCTTAAGGACCCCCAAAGCCGGATACGGCCGTAATCCTGTTCCCGGCCGCTGTCCGAGCCGATCCGTCCGGCCAGCATGGTCAGGCTTTCGCCGAGCGGCATGATCGGCGACCAGACGGCGAAGAACAGGATACTGACCACAAGGATCGACCAAAATCCGCCGGTCACGCCGAACAGGGCGAAAAAACAGAAGGCACCGGCGGCAAGGGCCACCATGATCGGCCGGCGTTGGCCCCGGCGGTCGGCGGCATGGGCGATCAGCGGGTTGAAGATGACCTTGACGCCGATGGCAACGCCGAAAATGACGCCGATTTCCGTCGGTCCCAAACCCCTGGATGCCAACCACACCGGCCAAAACGGCAAATGGATGCCGATCAACCCGAAGACGGCGACATAAAAAAACGCTAGACGCACCGTTGTTCGTTTGCTGTCGTCCGGCAGGGTATCTGGCTTGGTCTCGGGCATGGTCTAGATCTTGATCCTCAACCCGGGGCCGGGATGGAGAAAAAACAAAGATAATGCGAAAATGAGTCCATGAATATTGTTGTTTTCGGCACCGGCGGGGTCGGCGGTTACTTCGGCGCCCGGCTGGCCCAAGCCGGTGAAGATGTGCGCTTCATCGCCCGCGGTCGGCATCTGGACGCCATCAAAAGCGCCGGCTTGCATGTCCTGAGTCCGCTTGGCGATACGGTTATCGACCCGGCCCACGCCACCGACGATCCGGCCACCCTGGGCCCGGCCGGCGTCGTCATGGCCTCGGTCAAGCTCTATGACACCGATGAGGCCGCCCGGGCGATGAAGCCCCTGGTCGGGCCGGAAACCATGGTGGTGTCGTTCCAGAACGGGGTCACCTCGGGCGACGTCTTTTCCAAAGCCTTCGGCCAAGAACGGGTGATCGGCGGGTCGTCGTCGATCGCCGCGGTAATTCAGGAACCGGGCGTCATTGCCCATACGGGCGACATGGCGACGCTGGCTTTCGGTGAATGGGACGGCAGCCCGAGCCCGCGCACCGAAGCCCTGTTCGGGGCGTGTAAGAAGGCCGGCATCGATGCCACCCTTGCCGGCGACATCATCGGCACCATCTGGTCCAAGTTCGTCTTTTTGGCCAGCTTCAGCGGCATCACCTGCATGTACCGCCAGCCCATCGGGGAAATCCGCGAAGACGCCGAAAAATTAGGCATGTTCCGAAAGGCCATGGACGAGGCCTGTGCCGTCGGCATCGCCAAGGGGGTGGCGTTGGCCGATGACCTGGTGGAACAGCGCATGGCCTTCGCCGACGGCCTGCCCGACGAGATGTATTCGTCCATGTACCATGACCTGATGGCCGGGAAGCGGCTTGAGCTGCCCTGGCTTTCGGGCGCCGTGGTCAAAATGGGCCGCACCCTCGGCGTCGAAACGCCGGTCCACGAAACCTTCTCGGAATCGCTCAAGGCCCATGTCAATGGTGACGCCGGGTCTTAACAAGGGCCCGAGGCGGCCTCGCCACCTCGCCACAATTTTAATAAAATACGATGTTTTTTTGCCCAAGTGTGACGGCCGTCACACCTCTTTTGCCCCGGTTTTCTCTACAATTTGAAATAATTAAAAGTCTTATATTGGCGTATTCCGGTAGTTTTGTGGTTTAATAATAAAACCTTATGCTTTTTTACCCACGCTGGGACGTGGATAAACGGAAGGAAGGGTATGATGCGCCTTCCCGGGCGCAACCTGGGACGAGGATTCTCGATAATTAAGGCAACGAGAAAATAAAGTCCGTTTAACGCCCTTGCTGGGCGTTCAAGCGACTCCCGGGTCATTTGCCCTTTCCTGCCTTTCTCCACGCCCTCTTGACGTGAGAGAGAATGACGAAAAACCTGGACAAACTGATCGCCGCCAATGAGGCGCTGAAGAACGAGATCGCCGAGCGCATCGTCGCCCAGGAGAGCGCCGACAGCATCGCGCGGATTTCCGATGAAAACCCCGACCCGGTGATGCGGGCGACCACCGACGGCAACGTGCTCTATGCCAACGACGCAGCCGTCAAGTTGTTGAAATTGCTCGGCCTTGACGTCGGTGACCCATTGCCCAGCGACTGGTGCCACTCGATTATCAAGGCGGCCGGCAAGAAAACGGCGATAAACAAGGAAATGGTATGCGGCGAAAGCCATTATGCCTTGATCTTGCAACCCGTGGTCGACGCGGAATACGTCAACATCTACGGCCGCGACATCACCAAGCATAAAGAGGCCGAAAACCAGATCGTCAATTACGACGACCTGACCGGCCTCCCCAACCGCGCGCTCTTCCAGGATCGGTTGAAGCAGGTTCTCGGCCATGCCCGGCGCAACGCCAAATTGGCCGCCGTGCACCTGATTGATCTGGACCATTTCAAGGACATCAACGAAACCATGGGCCACGACGCCGGCGACGAGCTGCTGAAGGGAATTGCGGAAAGGCTGATGACCTGCGTCCGCACGTCCGACACGGTGGCGCGCATCGGCGGCGACGAGTTCGGCGTCATACAGGTAGAGCCCAACGACGCCGACGGCATTGCCATTCTCGCGCAGAAGCTCCTCGACTGCCTCGACCAGCCGTTCAAGATCAACGGCCGTGATATCCACTCGAACGCCAGTATCGGCATTACGGTCTTCCCCGAAGACGCGGAAAACCCGGAAGAGGTATTGCGCAACGCCGACATGGCCCTTTACCACGGCAAGGGCGAAGGGCGCGGCAACTACCGCTTTTTCGTCACCAAGATGAACGATGAAATCCAGCGCCGGAAGTCCATCGAGGACGACATGCGCGTCGGCCTCGAAAGGGGCGAATTCGTCCTCCACTATCAACCGAAACTCCACATCGAATCCAACCGGATCACCGGAATGGAGGCGTTGATCCGCTGGGAACACCCCGAACAGGGGTTCCTGTCGCCGGCTGAATTCATCCCCGTCGCCGAACGGTCCAAGCTGATCGTGCCGATCGGCGATTGGGTGTTGAGGGAGGCCTGCGCCCAGAACAAGGCCTGGACCGACGCCGGCCTCGGCCCGGTCAAGGTGGCGGTCAATCTATCGGCGGTGCAACTCCGGGAAACCGACTTGACGGCGACCATTTGCCAAGCCCTTGACGAAACCGGGCTGGACCCGCACCAGCTGGAGCTGGAGATCACCGAGTCGTTGGCCATGAGAAACGCCGAGGCCACCATCGACATTCTCGAAGACCTGACCAAAATCGGCGTTTCCATCGCCATTGACGATTTCGGCACCGGTTATTCGAGCCTCAGCTACCTGAAAAGCTTCCCCGTGCAAAGGATCAAGATCGACAAGGCCTTCATCGACGACATCGGCACCGAGGACAATACCGGCGTCATCGCCCGCGCGGTAACGACGCTCGGCCACAGCTTCAACATGGAAATCACCGCCGAAGGGGTGGAAACCGAGGAACAAATGGCGGTCCTCAGGTCGCTGGGCTGCGATGAAATCCAGGGCTTCTATTTCTCGCGGCCGCTGCCGGGAGACGAGTTCGCGGCGTTCCTCGGGAATTATGAGAAAACCCAGGCGCTCAAGACCAACAAGAAACGCCGCGGCGCCCTCGGCGACCGCCGCCAAATTCAGGAAGCCCAGTCCTCCTCCTAGAGAAACCTCGCCTTAAAAACGCGCCTTTCCGCCCGGCCGCCGCTTGCCAGGGGCCGGCGATGCCGGTATAACCCGCCCCCGCGAATGGCCGGCGTCCGGAGCGCCTTTTTTTAGGAAAACCCCATGGCCATCCAAAAGACGCTCTCCATCATCAAGCCCGACGCGACGCGCCGCAAGCTCACGGAAGAAATCAACAAGCGCCTGGAAGGCGCCGGGCTCCGCATCGTCGCCCGCAAGGACCTCAGCCTCTCCCGCCAGCAGGCCGAAGGCTTTTACGCGGTCCATTCGCAAAGACCCTTTTACAACGATCTTTGCGATTTCATGACCTCCGGGCCGATCGTCGTCCAGGTGCTGGAGGGCGAGGACGCCATCGCCAAAAACCGCGAGGTCATGGGCGCCACCGACCCGGCCGAGGCGGCGCTGGGGACCATCCGCAAGGATTTCGCCGAGAACGTCGAGGCCAACTCGGTGCACGGCTCCGACAGCCCGGAAACGGCGGCCTTTGAGATCGCGTTTTTCTTCGAAGAATCGGAAATTGGCGGTTAGGCTTTTTCGCCGAAACAGGGTATGGAAAACCGGTGATTCCCGTACCCATGTTTTTTAGGGGACAGTGTTAGCGGATCAGAGCGCGCACGCGGGCAAGCAGGACTTCGATGCGAAAGGGCTTGGTCACGTAATCGTCGGCTCCTGCGTCCAAGCCGAGGATGGTGTCGGCATCCGTGCTTGCTCCCGTCAACATGATGATAGGGGATGTCACCCCTTTCTTGCGCATCAGCCGACAGACCTCACGCCCATCCATATCAGGCAACCCGACATCCAGAACGATAACATCGAAGAAGCTGCCCTTGGCTTTTTCCAACGCGTCGGCGCCCGTCGCGGCCTCGACCGGGCTGAACTCCTCGTGAAGCTGCATCTGATTGCTTAAGGTCTGCCGAAAGAGCTCATCATCATCAACGATAAGGATGCGTCTTCCTTTGGTCATGACAGACTTTATCCCACGTTAGCTTCATGCAGGAAAAGAAAATTCTGGGCTTCTTTCCGCACGTGACCATCCATTCAACGCCGCAAAAAATTGCCGCCAAGGGCATGGCGTAGAATATACCGACGCCCATGAACGGCCCCACATCGGGGAATCATCACGGTTTAATCACGCGGGCGTGAAGTAAACAGGCTGTTTCTACTTGAAATATCCGTGAACTCACCGTGAAGCGTTTTCTTATACTTGTCGATAAATGCCCGAGGACTCGACCGGATTCTTCATAACGCATTGATAAACAAGCTCCTTTTTTCATAACGGCTATTTGAAACGTGTTTAAGTGACTGAGTAAAGAATAAACAATATATTTTCCCCCATGAGATCCGGAGATTTCCGGATGAACCCTAAATAGGAGAAAATATTATGACGATTCGTAACATCATCACCTCTGCCGCCATGGTTGCGGCCCTCGGCCTTGCCGGCGGTTCGGCCTACGCCGACGACAGCCATGTCGACGACCAAGATTTCACCGTGTCGGCTGACGCCAACTATCCCGGGACCGTGTTCGTTTACAACGGCGACGTCGATGTCGACTTTGGCGAAATTCTGTCCACGGATGCTTCCGAGCAGGCCCGTCTTTCCGAGGGCGTTCTCGAGATCAACTAATGGCTCTCTCCCCTCGCCATAAGAGCTAAGGGCCGGGCCTTCAACGCTCGGCCCTTAGTCACTTGGCGAGTTCCCGATAACCAACGCCGGAAATCGTTATGAGAAACGAACGTAGAGCCCCCGATATTGGCAATCGCACCTACCAACAGCAATTGGCGGAAAATCTTATCCGGTCCCTCGGTATGGATGATGCTATCGACGCATGCTTTCAAAATCACTGGATTGGAACCCTAGAGGTTATCCTTAAAAAAGATCCGTCCGTCCCTTATCAGGAGACAACCAGATGAGCCAAGCCAATACCATTCGGCCGACCGAGACGCCATCCATCGGAATTGCCCGTATGGTTGGCCCGATCGACCTTGACCATGCCCGGAAGACCCGGCGGATGCTCCTCGCCAGCCTGGCCAGCCGAGATAACCTGCTGGTAGACATGTCCGGCGTTACCGCGATCGATAGCGCCGGTGTCGCCAGCCTGGTCGAAGCCCATAACGCTGCGCGCAAGGACGGAAAAGCATTTGCCCTGTTCCACGTCGGCTACCCGGTAATGCGGGTTTTGAAGCTTGCCCGCCTGGATCAAGCTTTCACCATTCTCAGTGGCGCGCCGGGGGTCCGTATCAATTGACGGAGGGCGATGCTGCTCCCGCACCGACCAACAGCAATTGGCGGAAAATCTCGTCCGTCCCTTGTCAGGAAACAACCAGATGAGCCAAGTCAATGCCATTCGGCCGACCGAGACGCCGTCCACCGATTCGGAAAAGGGCGGGTCGTCGGTGAATAAGTTCGTCCCCCTTGGCGTTCTTGCCGCCGGCATCGCCGCCTTCTTTGCCTTGGGGCTCGATCAATACGTCAGTTTCGAGGCCTTGCGCGAACATCGGGACGTCCTGGCAAACTTTGTCGCCACCAATCCGCTCGTGGCTCCGCTGGCGTTCATGATGATTTACGCCGTTGTGGTGGCGTTTTCCCTGCCCGGCGGCGCGATCATGACCATTGCCGGTGGATTTCTCTTCGGCACCGTATTGGGCACCGCCTGGGTCGTCCTATCGGCGACCACGGGCGCCACGATCCTATTCGTCATCGCCAAGACTTCACTTGGCGACCTGCTGCGCGCGAAGGCAGGACCTTGGCTCAAGAAGATGGAGAATGGGTTTAAGGAAAACGCTCTCAGCTACCTCCTGGTGCTGCGACTGATACCGTTGTTCCCTTTCTTCGTGGTTAACCTGGTGCCGGCGTTCCTCGGCGTGAACTTGCGAACCTATGTCATCGGCACGCTACTCGGTATCGTTCCGGGTTCTTTCGTTTACGCCACCGTGGGCGCCGGCCTCGGCAGCATCTTCGACTCGAACGAGGCGTTCACCGCCACCGGCATCCTTACCCCCGAGATCGTCACCGCGCTGGCCGGTCTGTCCCTGCTGTCTCTGCTGCCCATCGCCTACAAGAAGATCAAGACGCGCCGCGCGTAGCCTGTTCTGCTTATGGCTATTAACGGACAGGGGCCTCTTATTTTTTAGTCCCTGTCCGGGCTAGCGCCCGACTTTTTGTTATCAGGGGTCACCCCCGCACCCCCGGAGCCTCTTGAATCACCGCCTTCTCGTCCTTAATCGTGACCCGGCCCTCGGCGATCAGCCTGACCGCCTGGGGATAGATCTTGTGTTCCTGCTTAAGAATACGCGCGGCCAGCGTATCGGCGTCGTCGCCGTCGAGAACGGGGACGCGGGCCTGGACGATGATCGGCCCGGTGTCCATTTCCGGGCGCACGAAATGGACGGTGCACCCGGAAGCCTCCTCGCCCGCGTCAATGACCCGTTGATGCACGTCCAATCCCTTGAACGCCGGCAACAGCGACGGGTGAATGTTGATCAGCCGGTCCCGCCAGTGTTCGACGAAGGCGTCGCTTAAGAGCCGCATGAAACCGGCCAGGCAGACAAGTTCGGCGCCGGCGTCCTCGATGGCTTTGGTCATCGCCTGGTCGAAAGGCTGGCGGCCGTCGAAATCCCGGTGGTTGATGACGGTGGTCGGAATGCCGGCCTGTTCAGCCCGTTCCAGCCCCTCGGCCCCGGGTTGGTTGGAGATGACCAGGACGATCGCGGCCGGCCAGCCGGGCCCGGACTTGGCATCAATCAGCGCCTGCAGGTTGGAGCCCCGGCCCGAGATCAGCACCGCGATCTTCAGGGTCACGACGGCCAGCGCTCCAAATTGTCGATGGCGACGCCGGGCTCGCCTTGTTCGGTCTTTTCGACCGTACCGATCGACAGCGCCAGTTCCCCGGCGTCCGATAGCGCGTTTTCCACCTCGTCGGCCTTGGCGGCGTCGGCGATCACCGCCATGCCGATGCCGCAGTTGAACGTGCGCGCCATTTCCTCCGCCTCGACGCCGGTTTCCATCAGCCAGCCGAACACCGCCGGCAGCGGCCAGGCGGCCGCGTCGATGACCGCGTTCACGCCGGCGGGCAGGGCGCGGGGGATGTTGTCCACCAACCCGCCGCCGGTGATGTGGGCGAGGCCCGTCACCCCGCCGGTGGCGAGCGCGGCGAGGCAGCTTTTGACGTAAATTTTCGTCGGATCGAGGAGCGCCCGGCCCAGCGGCCGGTCTTGGTCGAAGGGCGCCGGGTCGGCGTAATCCAGCCCGCCGTCCTCGACGATCTTGCGGACCAGGGAAAACCCGTTGGCGTGCAGCCCCGACGACGCCAGCCCGAAAATCACGTCGCCGGCCTTGGCCTGGTCGCCGGTCAGTATCCGGCCCCGTTCCGCCGCGCCGACGGCGAAACCGGCCAGGTCATAACGCCCCGGCTCGTACAGGCCCGGCATTTCCGCCGTTTCGCCGCCGATCAGGGCGCAGCCGGCCTGGCGGCAGCCTTCGGCGATGCCCTTGACCAGGTCAACGCCAGCGTCCACGTCGAGCCGGCCGGTGGCCAGGTAATCGAGAAAGAACAGCGGCTCCGCCCCCTGGGCGACCAGGTCGTTGACGCACATGGCGACCAAATCAACGCCGATGGCGTCATGGTGGCGGGCGGCCTCGGCGACCAGCACCTTGGTGCCGACGCCGTCGGTGGCGGAAACCAGGACCGGGTCCTTGAAGCCCGCCGCCTTGAGGTCGAACAGGCCCCCGAAACCGCCGAGGTCCGGGGCGGCGCCTGGCCGCTTCGTTGATTCGGCCAACGGCTTGATGGCCTCGACCAGGGCTTTTCCGGCATCGATATGGACGCCGGCGGCCTCGTAGGCGTTGCCGCTTTTCCGCCTTTTTTGGCTGATACCTTCCTCCTCGGGCCTGTGGTAGATTACCGGGCTTCCACCAGGGGGGAAGATAATGTATCCGGGACGGTTTGTAATGGCTGAACTTCATGGTTGAAGGGAGTCTCCGGCGCCTGGTGCTGGCCGTGTTGACGGCGGGGGCGGTGATGGCCGCCCCGGCGCCGGCCCGGACCCAGGTGATGGACGTCTTCGAGGTCCAGGACGTGGCCGTTGACGTCACCGCCGAGACCGCCGCCCAAGCCCGCGAACAGGCGCTGGCGGAAGGCCAGACCCGGGCCTTCCGGCTTTTGTTGGAGCGGCTGACGCTGCGCATCGAACACGGCGGCCTGCCGGAACTGAGCTCGGAAGAAATCGCCCCCTACGTCAACAATTTCTCGGTCGCCGACGAAAAGACCTCCGCCGTCCGCTATCTGGCGCGCCTGACCTTTCGCTTCAAGAACGAAGCGGTGCGAGGGCTTCTCAGCGATTTCGGTTTCTCTTTCGCGGAAACCGTCTCCAAGCCGGTTTTGGTGCTGCCGGTGTTTCAGTCGGCCGGCGCCCTGATTTTGTGGGACGAGCCGAACCCTTGGCGTGACGCCTGGGCAGCCAGGCCGGGAAGGCAAAGCCTGGTGCCGACCCTGTTGCCGCTCGGCGATCTGGCCGACATCGCCGCCATCGGCGCCGAACAGGCCATGGACGGCGACCTGCAAAGGCTGAACGCCATCGCCGGCCGTTATGGGGCCGGCGATACCCTTGTCGTGTTCGGCGTTCTCAGGGTGGACGCGGCCAAGGCCAGGCGGGTGCTGGAGGTTTATTTCACCCGCTATGGCAAACAGCTCAAGGAACAGACCGAGGTGGTGAGTTTCACCCAGAACAAGGACGAAACCGTCGACCGCCTGCTCGCCCGCGCCACCGAGGAGCTGACCTTTATCGTCGAGGACAACTGGAAGCGGGACAACATCCTGCAGTTCGGGCGCACCGGCCTGATTTCGGCCGTGGTTCCGATCACCCGGTTGAAGGACTGGCTCAACGTGCGGGCCCGGCTGAAGAACGTCGCCGTCATCCGGCGCGCCGAAATGGTGCTGATGTCCCAGGGCGAGGTCCGGGTCAACCTGCATTTCATCGGCGAGACCGGGCAATTGGCGCTGGCCCTTGAGCAAGCCGACCTGAAACTGATCAACCAGGACGGCGAATGGCTCCTCAGCCCGGCCGCCGGTCCGAGACGCAATAAATCCTGAGCCCCGGGGCAAGCGCATGAACCTTCCCAACCTTATCACCTTCGGGCGGCTGGCCTGCGTTCCCATCGTCATTTGGCTGATCCTGGACGGTCAGATGATGGCCGCGTTCTGGGTCTTTTTCATTGCCGCGCTCAGCGATGCCGCCGACGGCATTATCGCCAAGCACCTGAACGCCGAGACCGTGTTCGGGACCTTTCTCGACCCGATCGCCGACAAGGCGCTTCTGGTCAGCGCTTTCCTGACCCTGGGCCATGAAGACCTTATCCAGTCGTGGCTGGTGATCATGGTGGTGTTCCGCGACCTGGTCATCGTCGGCGGCGCCATCCTTTTCCATACGGTCACCCAGTCGCTGTCCATGCGGCCGCTGATGATTTCCAAGGTCAACACCTTCGTGCAATTGGCCCTTGTCCTGGCCGTGCTTTTCGTCGAAGCCTATGGTGTGGATGGGGGCTTCGCCATCGGCATAATCGGTTATATTGTCGCGGCCACCACTTTGTGGTCGGGGACCGTCTACGTCATCACCTGGAGCCAGCGCGCCGCCGCCATGGAAAGCACCGTTGAAAACCCGGGCGCCAACCCGGGCGCCAACCCCGGCCCGGGCCATCCGGAGGAGAAAAAGTGAGCCGCGAAAAACGAGCCCTTTTCTGGCTTCTGGGGATTGCCGGGTTTCTTGTCGTCCTTCAAACCCTCTCGGGCATCCTGATGCCTTTCGTCGCCGGCCTGGTGATCGCCTATTTTCTCGATCCCGTGGCCGACCGGCTGGAGAACTCGGGCGCCTCCAGGGCGTTAGCGGCGACGCTTATCCTCGGCACCTTTTTCGTCACCGTCATCGGTGTCTTGATCCTGCTGTTCCCGCTGTTGCAGGCCCAGGTCATCAGCCTTGCATCGCTGATCCCGGACCTCATCGAGCGGGCGCGGGACTATGCCGAGCCGCTGCTGGAACGTCTCCGCGCCGGCCTCTCCGACGACGCCATGGAGCGCCTCAGGGACGCCGCCGGCGACTACGCCGGCACCGCCATCACATGGGTGACGGGCTTGATCGGCGGCATCTGGAAGGGCGGATTGGCGTTCTTCAACGTGTTGTCGTTGCTGATCATCACGCCGATCGTGGCGTTTTATATGCTCCGCGACTGGAACCACATCGTATCGCGCCTGGATTCCTACCTGCCCCGGGCGGCGCGGCCGACGATCCGCGAACAGATGCGCGCCATCGATTCCACCATCGCCGGCTTCGTCCGCGGCCAGGCCAGCGTCTGCCTGGTGTTGGCCGCCTGGTACGGGACTTCGCTGACGTTGGTGGGCCTGGAATCCGGGTTGCTGGTCGGGCTCGGTACCGGCGTCATTTCGTTCATTCCCTATGTCGGCGCCGCGACGGGCATGATCGTCGGCGTCGCAATCGCGATGGTGCAATTTCCCGATTGGCTGACGGTCGGCCTGGTGGCGTTGATCTTTATCATCGGCCAGAACGCCGAAAGCTATTTCCTGACGCCCCGGCTGGTCGGCGACCGGGTGGGCCTGCACCCGGTATGGATCATCTTCGCGTTGATGGCCGGCGGCGCGCTTCTGGGGTTCACCGGCGTTTTGCTGGCGGTGCCGGCGGCCGCCGTCATCGGCGTGCTGATCCGCTTCGGGCTCAGCCGCTATTTGACAAGCCCGCTCTACCTGGGCGGCCGGAAAAAAGCCGGGGCGAGGCCCAAGAAAAAATCAAAGGCCGGGAAATGACCGAAACGCCGCAATTGGCGCTCGGCTTCGACCATCGCCCGGCGCTCTCGGGCGAGGACTTTCTCGTCGCGCCGCCCAACGCCGAGGCCGTCCGCTGGCTGGACGCCTGGCCGGACTGGCCGGGACCGGCGCTGGTGATCTTCGGGCCCGCCGGCTCGGGCAAGACCCATCTGGCCCAGGTGTTCCAGGCCAGGAGCCGCGCCTGCTTGGTGACGGAAACGGCGCTTCGCCAATCAACGCCGCCCCGTATTGTCGGCGAGGCGCCGGCGGCGGTCCTGGAAAACGCCGAGGATATTCTCGCCCGGGGCCTGGAAGAACCGACGCTGCATCTTTTCAACCATATCCAGGAAACCGGCCGGCACCTGCTGTTGACGGCCGGGAAACCACCGGCGCGCTGGAAGCTCCACCTCGGCGACCTGGCCAGCCGGTTGAACGCGGCCCCCCAGGCCGGTATCGGGAGACCCGAGGATTCGCTGATCGCCCAGGTGCTGGTCAAGCAGTTCCGCGACCGCCAATTGCAGGTGGCGGACGATGTCATTCAGTTCATGGTCAGCCGCATGGAGCGCTCGTTCGCTGCGGCGCGCTCCATGGTCGCCGCCATCGACGATCTGGCCCTGGCCGAGCGCCGCAACATCACCGTGCCGCTGGTGCGCCGGGTGTTGGAAAGATCGAATAAATAAAGACTGACCAGGAGGAATCGCATGGATTTGGGATTGAAGGGCAAGAAAGCCATCGTCTGCGCCGCCTCGAAGGGTTTGGGCAAGGGCTGCGCGGTGTCGCTGGCCCGGGAAGGGGCGGACGTCACCATCTGCGCCCGCACCCCTGAAACCCTGGAGGCGGCGGCCGAGGAAATGCGGGCGCTCGGCGGTGGCGCCGTGGCGACGGTGGCCTGCGACATCACCACCGAGGAAGGCCGGCAGGCGGTGCTGGCGGCCTGCCCCGAGCCGGATATCCTGGTCAACAACGCCGGCGGCCCGCCGCCGGGCGACTTCCGCGACTGGGACCGGGACACCTGGATCGCGGCGCTGGACGCCAACATGCTGACCGCTATTTTCCTGATCAAGGCGACCGTCGACGGCATGATCGAGCGCAAGTTCGGGCGCATCGTCAACATCACGTCGAGCGCGGTCAAGGCGCCGATCGAGATCCTCGGCCTTTCCAACGGCGCGCGCTCGGGGCTCACCGGATTCGTCGCCGGGCTGGCCCGCAAGACGGTGGCCGCCAACGTCACCATCAACAACATCCTGCCCGGGCCCTTCGATACCGAGCGGCTGCGCGCCAACATCAGGGTTTCGGCGGAAAACGCCGGCATTTCCGCCGAAGAGATGGCCAAGCAGCGGGCCCAGGCCAACCCGGCCGGACGCTTCGGCGATCCGGCGGAATTCGGCGAACTGTGCGCTTACGTCTGTTCGGTCCAGGCCGGCTACATCACCGGGCAAAATTTGTTGATTGACGGCGGCGGCTTTCCGGGAACTTTTTAGGTCCCTGTCGCGGCTGCGCCGCTCCGCGCCTCTTGCCAGGGACTTTTTAGGTCCCTGTCGCGGCTGCGCCGCTCCGCGCCTCTTGCCGGGGACGTTCTAAGAAGAAGAAACCAGCTTCAGCTTCTTGCCCTTGACGGTCAGCGACAATTCACCGGCGCGCAGCTTCAGCGCGTCGTCTCCGAACACATCCAGGCGCCAGCCCTTCAGCGCCTTGACGTCGGCGTCGGCGCCGAGGCCGGCGATCAGTTCCATATCGGCGGCGGACGCCAGCAGTTTCGCGGCGACGCCCGAGTCCTCGGACTTCATCTTGAGAAGAACCTTCAACAGGTCGGTGACCGGGCCGAGCCCCCGGGGCAGTTGCGGCTTGGCCTTGGGCTCGGGACGGTCCTTGTCGGCAACGGCCAGCCCCTTGTTCACCGCGTCCAGGATCTGTTGGCCGTAATTGCCCTTGGCCAGTTTTGCCCCGAGGCCCCGGGTCCGGGCCAGTTGATCGGGGTCCTTGGGCGTGTGATGGGCGATCTCGACCAGCGCCTCGTCGCGGACAATCCGGTTGCGGGGCATGTCGCGGCGCTGGGCTTCCTTCTCGCGCCAGGCCGCCAGCTCTCTCAGCACCGCCAGCATGCGGCCGTCGGCGGACCGTGTCTTGATCCGCCGGAAGGCTTCCCGGGGCTCGCCCAAATAGGTGGCCGGCTGGGTCAGCACCGCCATCTCCTCGGCCAGCCAGTCCTCGCGGCCGTTGCCGTGGAGCTTGGCCGCCAGCTTCTCGTAGACCGGGCGCAAATGGGTGACGTCGGCGAGCGCATAGTTGGTCTGGCGTTCGCTCAACGGGCGCAGCGTCCAGTCGGTAAAGCGCGAGCCCTTGTCGATTTTGGCGTTGACCAGCTTCGTCACCAGCGCCTCGTAGCCGACCGAGTCGCCGAACCCGCAAACCATGGCCGCCACCTGGGTGTCGAACACCGGCTTGGGCAGCCGGCCCGAGAGATGGAAGAAGATTTCCATATCCTGGCGGGCGGCGTGAAAGACCTTGAGCACGCCTTCGTCGGCCATCAGTTCATGCAGCGCCGACAAGTCGATTCCCGGCGCCAGCGCGTCGACGGCCTTGGCGCCGCCGGGCCCGGCCAGTTGCACCAGGCACAGTATGGGCCAATAGGTCTTCTCGCGCATGAACTCGGTATCCACGGTGACGTAATCCGCGGTGCGGAGTTTTTCGCAGAAATCCGCCAGCGCCTGGGTGTCGGTGATTATCGGCATGGGCCGAAGTTTTACACGGGTTTCGACTTGGCGGAAAGAGAACAAGAGGCGCGGAAGGCCGGAGGCCTGACAGGGAAACAACAAGAGGCCCCGGGGGAGGCCGTGAGGCCGGGGGTGTCCCCCTGAAATAAAAAATCGGGCTATAGCCCGGACAGGTTGTCGGCGTTCATGGGGCGCCGTCCTATAAGTTCTGCCTGACGGCCGAAGGCACGAACCTGTCATTGGCGGGCCTTTCCGGGTGGGCGGGAAGGGGGTGGTGGGGACGCCTGGGTTTCGGCGCCGGCGGGTTGAAGTAGACGTGTTCGATGATGAGCGCCATCTTCAGTATGGCGAAGCTGGCGATGAACGTGAAACCGATCATGTAGAAAAAATAGAGGGTGGCCATGGGTGTCATCTCCGATCCGCCCCCCAGTGGGTGGTTAAGGGACGGGCCACCGGAGCGCCGCTGTTGTCTTCGCATCAGCGGCCATCAGGCAAGGCGGTTTTTTTTAAGAAAGGTACCGGTTGCCTGCAAACCCTTCCGATGGCCCGCCGGAAAGGTATAAGGAACGGGTGTTGCCGGGACATGAACCGGAGATGAACGGGGCGTAAAAATATGTAAATGCGAATCATTCCGCGTGCAGAGGAAAAGCCGGGGGCATGACGCGGGGCGGCGCCTGAAGCGGCTTTCGGCGGCAAGGCAAAAGAAAAAGCCCGTCCGATTGCTCGTCCGGGCCGTTCCCCGCCCAAAATCTCTTAAAATCCTTGCGGACCCTGGGAAACTTTGAACTTGAAAACAGTTCCAAATTGGCAAGCCAACCCTTTCCTGAATTCCGAGTAGATGATACCACCGCTGCCGCCGCTCCGGAACAGGTATTCAATCCACAATCGGCCATTTTCCTGTGGAACCCGGGGATAACTCGAACTTTTTTCGGCGTTATGAAAAAAATTTCCGTGAGGACGGAAAAAATCTTCGTTAGTTGGATTTTTTATCCCCGTCCGGGCTGCGCCCGCCTTCCTTCGCCTGCCGAAGCAGGCTTCGCGAAGGCAGGTCCTCGCCTCTCTCTTGTTTTATCCCTGTCCGGGCTGCGCCGCTCTTTTTGTTATCGGGGGACACCCCCGGCCTCGCGGCCTCCCCCGGGGCCTCTTGATTGGATTTTTTTAAATTTTCGTCACCCGGTAGCCGGCGCGGGGGAAGTGCACCGCCACCTCGCCGGTCCGGTCGTCTTCCCGGGCGATGGCGATTTCCTGGGCGTCGAGCCTGAGAATTTTCCCGGCGACGGCGGGGCACAGCGCCTCGTCAATGCCCATGGGCGCCACCCTCACGTCGTCGCCCGGCTTGAGGGCGGCCAGATCGTCGGCCTTGCCGCCCTTTTTGGTTTTGGGCTTGGCCGCCTTGGCGACGGCCAGCGCGTCCAGGGCGTCCATGTCCTCGGCCCGGCCGTGGCCGAAGGATTTAACGCGCTCCTCCCAGGCGGTCAGGCGCTTGAACGGGGAAAGGAATTCCGGCCCCTTGGAATAACGCCCGCGGATCAGCCAGACGATGTAATAGCAAAGCGCGTCCGGAAGCCCCGGCTTGGGCCCCAGCATGAAGTCCCTGGAGGTCAGCCGTTCGTCCATCCAGGCGACCTGGGCGCGAATCTGGGCCAGGGTTTCGGGCAGTTCCGCCATGATCGCCTTTCGGTCGTAACCGGGGCCGAAATACAAAGGCCCGCGGTCGTTCTCGAAGTCCTTGTCCAGATCGTCGCCGGCGTCGGCGAAGACCAGCTTGATGACGGTGTTGAAGAGCGAGCCGTCGATCCACCGGCCGACGCCCCAGGCCATGCCGCCGGCGCCGCCCGGAAACAGCGTCGGTTCCGGCTTGAGGCGCTCGAGCTCGCGGATGATGGCCTGGGAATCGCAAAAAACGTCGGCGCCGGTCTGCAACACCGGGGTCAGCCGGTAGCCGCCGGTCAACGCAATCAGGTCCGGTTTCGGCGGCAGCCTGGGGATGGTGACCGAGCGCCAGTCCAGGTCCTTCAGCCCCAGCACCACGCGGACCTTTTCCGATACCGGCGACTGTGGATAGTGATGAAGGATGATCTCGCTCAACGGATGGGGGCCTTAATTGCCGTCTTCTCCGGGCCGCTTGCAGAGCGCGTTGATGATGTGCCCGGCGGCGCCGGAAAGCCTGATGTTGACGGGCTGCGCCTTGCCGACGTCGATCCAGATTTTCAGGTTGGGCGCCGGGCAGGCGAGGCGGGCGATTTCCATCTGCTCCATCCTGCCGCGTTGCATGATCGCCTTGGTCAGCGCCCTGGAAATGATTTTGGTCTCGACGTTGACGACGTAGTTCTTGCCGATGGCCACCTTCCGCACTTCCCAATCGGGGCTCGGCGCCCGCCACCGGGCGTAATAAAAATCGCTGAGCGCGACCGCCGCTTTCCTGGCCTTGGATTTGCTGCCTTTTTCGCCGCAGGCGGTCAGCCCCAACGCCACGGCCATGAGCCCTACCGCGATGCCCCGGAACGGGCGTTTGGGAATCGGTTCCATGGCGCCATTTTGCCACAACCGGCCCGGCCCGGACAGAGAAACAGGGCGTTCGGGGAAAAACCGCCGAAGTCGGCGGCGCCGGAAAAAAGCGCCCCTGCCGCTATTCCAGGGGAGGGCGGCGGCGGGGGCCGAATCGGGGGCGCGGGGGGTGCCCCCCGATCGAAAAGGGTCTGGCGCTCAATCGCGAAAAGAATCAAAGGCCGAAACATTGGTGACGGTCATGGGGCAAGCTCCTTTAGACGGCCGCGGCGATGGCGGCGTTTTCATCATGGCGCCGTTCCTCGCCGCCGAAACCGCCCTGGCGGCGGCGGCGGTCGGGGCCGAAGAAATCGCCGGCGCGGATGAAGCGGCGCTTGTTGTCGAGCACCGAGACGATGCGCAGGTAAAGCAGCCGCGCCGACAGGGGCTTGCTCAGGTATTCGGTCATGCCGGCATCCAGCGCCTCGAAGATGCGGTTGGTTTCGTTGAACGCGGTGACCATGATGACCGCAGCCTGGGGGTCGGCGCATTCCTCGTCGGTGCGGATGCGGCGCAACAGCGAAAGGCCGTCGAAATTGGGCGCCCAGTCGCATAACACCAGGTCGGGTTTCTGTTTGTTGAAGACCTCAAAGCCGTCCTCGGGCGTCGGCGCGTCCTCTATTTTCTCGATGCCGAATTCGCGCAACACCCGTCGCAGCATGACCCGTATGGGTGGGTACTTCTCGACGATCAGCACCTTGAGGTTCGAAAGGGCGTCGGTCTGCATAGGCTTTTCCCCGCATTTGGCGCCGGAAACGCCTGTTTTTCCGGCCGACGTGGGCAAACCTACCAGGGCCGTGCGAAAGTCTTATGAATACGGTGTGAACGGGTGTGCAAGAGGCGGGGAGCGGCGTCAGCCGCGACAGGGACTAAAAAAAACAGGCCTAAATAGACCCCGGCCCGCCGGGAATGGCATAAAGGATGAGGTTCAGCATGGTCTTTTGGCCGTCGTCGAACTTGATTCCGACGTATTCGTCGTCGATCCAGATGACCTCGCCTTCCATTTTTCCGGCCTTGGGGATATCGAGGGCGATCGCCTTGGCGATGTCGGTCGGGTGCAGCTCGGTATCGGTCAGGCGGATCTTGGCGCCGCCGAGGGATATGTCGAAGATAACCGCGTCCAGGGTGGCGCCCTCGACCAGGGCCTCGGCCGGCATCATCAGGGGCAGGCGTTCGTGCTGGCGCCTTTCGATGAATTTTTCCGCCTCGACCATTTGGCTTTCTCCTTGTTCTTGTTTGGGCCGCATATGGGGTGGCCCTGCGACTCTCGATGGTGAAAATAGCCGATTCGGAGACCGCGGTAAGTGACCCCGGTCACATATCCTTATTTCTGGCGGAAAACGTGGGGTTTGTGGGGAAAATGGGTTAGTTTGGTGGTCTCCGTTCACCCCCGGAGAGCGGACATTCGTTGAAATCCGCCCGCTGATAAACAACATAAATAAAACCCGCAGTTATTAAATCGCCAAGGGGTGACGGGTTTGGATGAACGACCGACGACAATTCTGATCTGTGTGAACCGGCGCTTCAAGGACGATGAGCCTTCTTGTGCGGTTCGTGGCAGCGTCGCCATCGCCGAGGCAATCGAACGGGGCGTTCGTGAGCGCCGAATCGACATTGTGGCCGAACGGTTCATCTGCTTTGGCCAGTGCGACAAGGGACCGACGGTAAAATTGGCGCCCGGTGATTTCATCTTGGGAACGACGCTGGATATGGTGGACGGAATTCTCGATCAACTGGAACCAGCCTGTGGCAACAAAGCCGAAGAGGATGCCGGCCCACCGGTCCATCTTTTAGGGTCTTGAGTGGCAACCAATGATATGGATAGGCAGGAAGAGGAACCGCCCCTATGCCTGAATTGACTGAAATTCCGCCCGAGACGGTGCATCGCTGGATCGGCGACGGCGAAGCGGTGTTGGTGGACGTTCGCGAGGCGGATGAATTGGCCGAGGCGCGCCTGCAAGAAGCCATCCACATGCCGATGTCGGCGTTCGATGCGGAACTCATCCCCGTCCATACGGGGAAGAAAGTCGTCTTTATCTGCGCCCAGGGGGCACGATCCGAACAAGTGGGGCAGTACGTGGTGGCCGAGGGCATTTTGACGGAAGCCTACAACATGGCCGGCGGTCTCATGGCCTGGGCCGAGGCCGGCTTGCCGTTGGAAAGGGGGCCTCTTTCATCCTAGGCTCTTCCCCCCCGGGGCATCGAACGGATGCACGGGACGATTAGTGGTATTGATGAAGCGTTATGATCCAAGCCCAAATTCCCAAGCCACCGGCAGAACCGCCCCCGGAACCATTCCCCGGCGTTCCTCCGGTTCCTGTCCCTGACAAACCACCGCCACCGCCACCGACGGAACCGCCCCCGCCAGGTTATGCAACGACGTCAGACAACCCCTGATGCGAGATCGGTGATTCCCATGTCAAGGCAAGAAGCAAAATTCCAAGTCGGGCAAATAATTCAGCACAAGCTGTTTGACTACGTCGGCGTCGTTTTCGATGTCGATCCGATCTTTCAAGGGACGGATGAATGGTACGAGCAAGTCGCCCGCTCACGCCCGCCCAAGGACAAACCCTGGTATCACGTGCTGGTCAATGAAGCGGCTCATACCACCTATGTCGCCGAGCAGAACCTGGAGCCGGCGGAAGAACCACAGAAAATCGTGCACCCGTTTGCCGACAGGCTATTTAGTGAGTTCGATGGAGAGCGGTATAAATTACGTCAGCAGGCTCATTAGCCTTTTGACGGGCCGAAAACCACCAGGCGCCGTATCTGGTTTAGCCCTCTATTTTCCGGTTAGCGCCTTGATCCCGTCGAGAATCCGGATCGATTCACCCATTTTCATCATGTCACCCTTCTGGTGACCTTCCTTGTGCAGGGCATTGCCGACACTTAACTGGTCCAGAATTTCTTTCTTGCGTTCCGGCGTCAGCGTCGATTGCTGGATGTCGTCGGCGGCTTCGGGGTATTCCGCGGTTCCCCGGCAGGCGAGCGCCGGCGTGGCAACGAGGGCGATTAAGGCACCCGCAAGAATCAATGTCCTCATGTCTTGTCCTCCTGTTTTTGAAATCACGACTTGCTGAAATCCGTAGGGATGTGAGCGTCGGGATAACACTTTAAATAAATATCCCCTCCATCATAGATTGGGTGGGGGCAGGGTATGCGGAAGTCAAATGTTCTCCGCACACCATGACTGGGCTCACGTCATAGCGGTTTCTCGCCGCCTGATCGATGGCTCGTCATCGTCGCTTGTGCTTGTGCTTACGTTTGGACTTCTTCTTTCGCTTCTTCCGGTCCCAAATCCCAAGCCCGACCATGCCAATGACGACAACAATGATTATCGGCAGAATTGTGCCGATCGAGCCACCGCCCTCTAAGGTGTCGTGGGAAGCAAAAGCCGACGAGGCGACAAAGATTACACTGGCGATGAGGGTCGCGGCGAATGCGGAAAAACGCATCAAAGTGACCGGGGCGTCTTCGACAACGCCTGTTCCGGACCGAGGATGGCGTCCGCTCCGTCCGCCTCGAATTCCGAAGCTTCTATCTGCTGACAGGTCGCCAGCCATGAATAAAGCCAGGGCGTCCTCGGAACTTCCGCCCCCGGGGGCTTCTCCGCGCGTAAGCGGAATTGCGACGCCGCCAACTCGCGGGCCTTGTCTTCGTCCGCCGCGCGCACGGTCAACGGGCCTGCGTACGTGCTTGCCTGCCAGTGGTGATCGTCCGCATTGATCGGCTCAAGCCTCCAGATCGGCATGTTCGTTCTCCTTCCGGAGCGCCCACCGACGGTACACCGCGAATCGACAAAGTAAAACCCCGCCATGGGGCAGGGCGAAGTTTCTTCTGGGTAGGGGGTTCAGGCTGCTGAAAAACGCTCCATAGCCCCCGGCCATTCTTCGAGACGCGTCCCTCTGGGCCGCTCCTCAGAATGAGGTTCTCTATATTTCAATCGTTTAAACTCATGCTGAGGAGGCGCAAAGCGCCGTCTCGAAGCATTTCGCGCCGGATCAGGGAGTTTTTCAGCAGCCTGCTTGTACTGCCCATCGTAATTCCTGACCTCCTACGACGGCGTTCAGGGGTGAAAATTGGCTGACGCAGGCCCCTAGCCTATGCGCCAAACGGTCGCCAGCCACGGCTGCTTGTGGCGCGGCAGCCCCGGTGGGCGGAAGTAACACTGCACCTCGAAGAACCCGGCAGCGGTGAGGTAATCGCGCCAGGTGTCGAGATCGAAGAAGCAGCTATAGCGGTCATCGCTTAAACCTTCCTCGTTGTTTCCCCGCGGGTTTGAGCAGAACAGGACGCCCCGGGGCTTCAAGGTTGTGGAGAGTTCGAGCAAAACCCTCGGCAATTCCTGACTCGGCACGTGGAATAGCGACGCATTCGCGAACACGCCGTCGAAGTGGCTCTCCGGCAATACCATCGTCAGAAAATCCTGGTGGAGAACCTCACACCCGGAATATGAGCGTGCCATAGCCACGAACTCCTTCGATCCGTCCAGGCCCGTGGCGTCGTGTCCCAATGAACGAAAATACTCGAGGTCTCGGCCGGGCCCACAACCCAAGTCGAGGATGGCATAGGGGGGCTTGCCCTCAATCGCTTCCAAGAGCGCCTCATAGTTCTGGCTGACATCGTGATCCCGGGTGCCGTACCGGTAATCTTCGGCCGCCCGGTCGTAATGGCCGATGGTTATTTTCGAAATGCGCCGCAATTGTGCTTTATCGAGCGCCTCGATCTGTTGTCGCCGTTGCGCTACCACAGGGGTTTGCTCATTGTTTCCGTAAAGGCCGGGAACATGATGTTGAAACTGACGCTGATCCTGGTCTCGTCGCTGCCGCTGGCGTCGACCGAATGGGGCAGCCAGGACGGGAACATGAGAAGGGTGCCGTCGCTGATCTGGACCACCACCTGATCCGTGTTCAGGGCGGTGAGTTCCGTGACCGGCGGCCGGATGATCCCCGTCTGCGGCCGGGGGTCGTGGAAATTGACGGTGTCGGCGCCTTCGGGGGCGCGCACATAGTAAACGCCGCTGAGGAAATTGTTGGGGTGGCTATGGATGGCGTGGGCCGCGCCTTTCGGGTTGATGTTGGCCCACAGGCCGGTGATCTCGAAACCGCCGTCGCCGATTTTGAGGAATTCCAGGACGCTTTCGGCGGCGTCATGGATGCAGGCGGTGAGGCGGCGGAATTCGTCCAGATGGTGCAGGTCCTTTGGCGACTGCCAGCCGCGGCCCGGCGCCGGCTCGTCCGCGCCCAGCCTCAACTCGTCGAGTTTCCGGAGAACGTCGTCTTCGATCCCCTGACCGACGCCGGGCGCCACTTGCGCCTTCCAGACAAAGGTCGGGAACACGCGGAGTGTGTCCGAGGCCTCGAAGTTGGCTGCATGGGTTTCAACCATTCCACCCGCCCATCCCGTCATAGGACCGTCGCGCCTTACGCCGCTCCGTAGAATATGGTAATTTTGGCCGAGACAAAGAACATAAATGGAGCCGGGCATGCAAGACATCGTCAGCGATATCCTCACCTGGCCGTGGTTTTCCGAAACCCACGGCTACAACTTCAACGGCCACCTGGTTCGCCATCCCGGCGGCAACATCTGTATCGACCCCGTGGAGCCGACCGACGACGACCTGGACGCCCTGGTCGGCGAGGGCGTCGCCTGGATCGTCCTCACCAACCGCAATCATTCCCGCGCCGCCAACCGGGTGCGCGCCGGCACCGGCGCCAAGACCCTCATCCACGCCGACGACGCCGACCACGCCCGAAAGCAGGAGACGGAAGTGGACGGCGGGTTGAAGGTCGGCGCCACGGTCGGGCCGTTCGACGTGATCGGCGCCTCCGGAAAGTCGCCGGGCGAGGTTGCCTTGTTGTGGCCGGACCGGGGCATCCTGATCGTCGGCGATGCCGTCATCGGCAACCCGCCGGGGCAGTGCGGTCTGTTGCCCGACCGCGTCATGGATGACCCGGCCCGCCTTCGGAGTAGCGTGCGCAAGTTCCTGGATCTCGACTTCGACGTCCTGCTGGTCGGTGACGGCGAGCCGATCCTCCAAGACGCCAAAGCCCGGCTCAAGGAGCTGGTCGAGACGTTTGCCGATTAAATCCGGTCGGAAAGGGCTCTAGCAGGTTGCTGAAAAAGTGGATTTTCTCCAACAATCCTTCGACACGCTCGCTTTCGCTCGCTGCTCATCCTTCGAGACGCCCGCGCTGCGGGCTCCTCAGGATGAGGAGTAACTATATTCTTGCCTCACCCTGAGGAGGACCGGAGGTCCGTCTCGAAGGGTAATTGCTCCAGTTCGTGGTTTTTTCAGCAACCTGCCAGGGGCGGGCCCCTGCTATAATCGCCCCATGGCCGATAACACCCTGCCGCGTTCGCCGTTCGCCGGGTCCATCCATTTCGATGATGGCGCCCCCCTTCGCTCGATTACGCCGGACGAGCTTGCGCGGACTCTCCAAGCCCACGAGCTCTATCAGGAATCCAAACAGCGGTCCGGCAAACGGGCCAACCTGGACTCCACGGATCTGGCGGGAGAATCCTTCGCCGGCATGAAGCTATGGCACATCCGCATGCAACGCGCGGACCTCGCCGGCGCCGACTTCGCGGGTGCCGATCTCAGGCGCGCGATCCTGATCGGCGCAACCATTCAACGCGGTCGCCTCGGCGGCGCCGACCTGACCGGCGCCCGGCTCAACGGGATCAATCTTACCGACGCCGATTGCCAAGGGGTTTCAATGGCCGAAGCCGACATAGAGTTCGCCATCATGGCCAACTCGGACTTCCGCAACGCCAATTTTCGCGACGCCGATATGAGTGGCGCAATTCTCGACGGGGCGGATCTGAGCGGCGCCGATTTACGCCGGGCCAACCTGCGTGGGGCGTCGTTCTTGGATACCCGTCTACTGGGCGCCGACCTCAGGGATGCCCGAATGGGCGACGCAATCCTGAAGGGCACGTCATTCAACGGCGCCGATCTCCGCGGCGCCTATCTGCGTGTGGCAAAGTTTCACCGCACCGATTTGTCGGGCGCCGATCTCAGGGATGCGGAGGGACTGACCACCGGGCAAATCAACCACACCATCCTGGATGCCCATACGCGCCTGCCTCCTGGCTTGGTCACGGAGCCGGATGATGGCCAATAACCAACAGATGGATTTACTGAAGCAAGGCAGCCGGGCATGGAACGCCTGGCGGGCCGAACAAACCGGGGCAAGCGTCGATCTTTCAGGTGGCGCCCTGCGCGGCCTGGACCTCGCCGGCGCCGACCTTTCCGGCGCCGACCTGAAGGACGCCGATCTTCGCGGCGCCAATCTCAGCGGCGCCAATCTCAAAGGCGCAAACTTAAACGGCGCCAATCTTTTCAAGGCCGTTATCGACGGCGCCGACCTGGGCGGGGCCGATCTCGGGGGCGTACGGTTTCTTCAGTGCCCGCAACTGCAATCGGCGCTGAACTGGCAATCGGCCACCCGCGATGAAGACCTGGCCTGCGGCGCGGCGATTCCGAGCCGCTAGATTGGCCCGGCCTGCCGAGGCGGGAGTTTGTCCGCCAGCCGGGCCTTCGCCGATGTCGGCTTGTGGCTAAAAACAGACGTTCCACAAGGTCGTCCAAAAGGTCTGCTATGAGCCGGTAAGCGGGCGTTGGTCAAACCGACTCACTGCTTTTTTTTCATACTGAAAAACTAAAGGTTCCGTTTCCTTCGATCTTTAGCGAACCGGTGCTTAAAACATCCATCCCGAGCAACACATCAAAGCCTGCTTTTGTGAACCCGAGCTCCGCGCCGTGAATTGGTGTCGGGAGTACGAAAGCCATCCCTTGTACCTGCGCCCCCGGCGCGGGCGGCGGGGAACCTTGAGGCAATAGAGACAATGTAAAAGCAACATGAAATAAATAACCATTAAGGTATTGGGGTGTAGAATGAACTCCCTGAATCAATATTTTACCAATTTGCTTTAGACCTAATTGTTTTACAACATTTGGCGAAATCATTGTCTTTTGTGCACCCGTATCCACAAGCGCCTTAAACATAGCGGGGCTTGGGATGCTGGGGCTGGTTGCTGCTGGGGTGCTTGGAATCTTTAGGCTTGAAGCGTCAATAATGCCGACGTTTATGAATAACTGAGAATTATTATGCGTCAGGTAAAAGCATGGCATGAGAGTAAAACCCGAGATCGGTTGCTATTTCAGTAACTTGCTGAACGCTAAAGAGTTTATCCGGGTATGAGGTATTGCCAGCTGTAACCGCATCCGTAACGGTATCAAAAAATCCCACAATCTCTTGGTGCCTTATTAGGGTATACTTGCCGTGATTTGCCGAATCTATTTTCGGTAATTCTTTCTGGAAATATTCGAGATTGGCATCAATTTCTTTCTCAAGACTTCCTTTAGTCATTTTTTCACCTCGCGATAGCCGCCATTTGAGCAATCTCGCGACGTTCCTCCCTTGTCAGTTTTTGGCGCGAGCCTTTCCGCCGGCTTGCCCGCTTCGAACTTCGCCGGACGGCGCCGGCGTTTCCTTGGCCTCGCCCGTTGCGATTTTGGCGACCGTTACCGCGCAACCGACAACGTCGGCTGGACGCCGTTGTCCGTGTGGTCCCTTTGGCATTGGTCGCATTTCTTCCATCATGCCAAGCTCGCTCACTTGGGCCGCCTGACCAGCCCCAAGTGCAGGATGGGCATGATATAGAACCTATGCCCAACAAAACCTTAACGCATTTGACGCCAGCACGAAAGGTGCCATTGAACGCGGCACAAAAACCCGCCCACGCTGTTTTTATAGATTACTCCCTATCCACTGGCGTCAACCCCCTCCAATGTCAAACCGACCCATGCCCCCGCCCAAAAAGTTCCCTCTCCGTTCTCTTTTTTTGTTGACTTTTTCCCCTTTATATGATCTTATTCTCTTTTAAACGTGGAAAAAGGACTAAGATCATGCGATCCCTCAATCCCAGGCAGGAACGGTTCTGCCACGCCTTCGTCTATTACGCCAACGCCGCCCATGCCGCCCGCGACGCCGGCTATGCGCCCCCATCGTCGCACAAACAGGGCTCGAATCTTCTGAAGACGGCGCGCATCCGCGCCCGCATCCGGGAAATTCAGATCGTCCTTGCCCAGGACCACGGGCGCGACATGGACGTTCTTATCGGCAAGCTGGAGAACATCTACCGCCGCGCCGTCGAGAACCATCACTTCTACGCCGCCGCCCGCGCCGTCGAGTTGCAGGCCAAGCTCGCCGGCATGGCGAAAGCCAAACACCCTCCCCTTATCGAAGGAGAGGCCCAAGAGACCCCGCTGCTCGGCGCCGGTGTCAAAAAAGAGGACAAAAAGGGACAAAAGAGGACATTTAGGGACATACGGGCCGGCGGCGGTTTTCCACCCCACCGCGCTACCGCTTGATTGGTCCCTGTCGCGGTTCCACCGCTCCCAGCCTCTTGACATTGGCGGCGCTTCGGGGCCTTTTCGGATTTAAGAGACAGAGAGGCGAGGCGAGACTCTATATAACCATGCATCCCTACCGCACCCATACCTGCGGCGAGCTCAGGCTTGACCACGAGGGCGAGGAGGCCCGGCTTTCCGGCTGGATCCACAGGAAGCGCGACCACGGAAACCTGCTGTTCGTCGACCTCCGCGACCACTTCGGCGTCACCCAGTGCGTGATCGACGTGTCCTCGGAGCTGTTCCCCGTGGCCGAGAAGGCGCGCCCGGAAAGCGTGCTGACGGTGACCGGGCGTGTGGTCAAGCGGTCCGACGACACCATCAACCCGGCCCTGCCGACCGGCGAGGTCGAACTGACCATGGACGAGATCACCATTGAGAGCGCCGCCGACGTGCTGCCCATGCAGGTCTTCGGCGACGAGGATTTCGGCGAGGAGACCAGGCTCCGCCACCGCTACATCGATTTGCGCCGCGACCAGATGCAGAAAAACATCAAGCTCCGCAGCGGGGTCATCTCGTCCATCCGCCGGCGCATGACCGAGGCCGGGTTCATGGAGTTCCAGACGCCGATCCTGACCGCCTCAAGCCCGGAAGGGGCGCGCGACTACCTGGTGCCTTCCCGCCACCACCCGGGCCGATTCTATGCCCTGCCGCAGGCGCCGCAGCAGTTCAAGCAACTGCTCATGGTCGGCGGTTTCGACAAGTATTTCCAGATCGCGCCGTGTTTCAGGGACGAGGACGCGCGCGCCGACCGTAGCCCGGGCGAGTTCTACCAGCTCGATTTCGAGATGGCCTTCTGTACCCAGGATGACGTGTTCGCGGCCATCGAGCCGGTGCTGGCCGGTGTGTTCGAGGAATTCGCAGACGGCAAACAAGTGACAGAACCGCCGTTCCCGCGCATCGCCTACTTGGAGTCCATGCGGAAATACGGCACCGACAAGCCGGACCTGAGAAACCCCATCGAGATGGCCGACGTCACCGGCGTCTTCCGGGACTCGGACTTCCAGCTTTTCGCCAAGATGATAAAGGGCGACGACAAGGTGCGGGTCACCGCCATCCCGGCAAAAGGCGGCGGCAGCCGCGCCTTTTGCGACCGCATGAACGGCTGGGCCCAGGGCGAGGGGCAGCCGGGGCTGGGCTATATCTTCTTCCGCTCGGGCGAGGGCGCCGGGCCGATCGCCAAGAACATCGGGCCCGAGCGGACGGCGACATTGCGCGACGATCTGGGGCTCGGCGATGGCGACGCCGTGTTCTTCGTCTCGGGAACGCCTAAGGACTTTTCGGCCTTCGCCGCCCAGGCGCGCCAGAAAATCGGCGACGAGCTGGAGCTTACCGCCGAGGGCGCGTTCCGGTTCTGCTGGGTGGTGGACTATCCCATGTATGGCCTGAACGAGGATTCAGGCCAAATCGAGTTCTCGCACAACCCGTTCTCGATGCCGCAAGGCGGCATGGAGGCGCTGGACAACGAAGACCCGCTCTCGATCCTGGCGTGGCAGTACGACATCGTCTGCAACGGCGTCGAATTGTCGTCGGGCGCCATCAGGAACCACCGTCCCGACATCATGATCAAGGCCTTCGAGATCGCCGGCTATAAAGCCCGGGACGTGGAGGAGAAGTTCGGCGGGCTGTTGAACGCGTTCCGCTACGGCGCGCCGCCCCACGGCGGCTCGGCGCCCGGCATCGACCGCATGGTCATGCTGCTGGCCGGCGAGCCGAACATCAGGGAAGTTATCGCCTTTCCCATGAACCAGCAGGCCGAGGACCTGCTGATGGGGGCGCCCGCCGAGATCGAGCCGGCGCGGCTCAAGGAGCTGCACCTCAAGCTCAGCCTGCCGAAAGCCAAGAAAGAGGTCCCGGGAGGCAAAAAAACCGATTCGTGACGGCGGCGGGAATGAATACAATTTTACCAAAACTGTCACATTTCGGTGACAGGTTACCGCCGTTTTTTGGCTTTCGGGACAAATATTTTGTGGGATTCCAAAGATTTGCTAATATGAAGACCGATAGGGAAATGCGGAAAAAATCCGCAACCTGGGCGAAAAAACAAAAGGCCGTTAAGCGAGGCAAGAGGGGACACGACTTCTCTTGCGACGAAAAAAGCCGAACGGCTTGAGATAACAATTAGCCAGGGGTTGAAGCGATGAAGCGATTTGCTGTTTTAGGGGCCAGCGTTCTGCTGCTCTCAGGTTGCGCCTTACCCGTTCCCATTCAAATTGCGTCCTGGGCCATCGACGGGTTTTCCTATCTGACGACGGAAAAATCGGTTGCCGATCACGGCTTCTCCCTTATCGCCCAGCAGGACTGCGCGATCTTAAGGGGTCTTCTTGCCGAAGGCGATTTTTGCCGCGATTTCGATGATCCCGCCACCGTCCTTGCCGACGCCGACAGCGGGCCCGCGAACGCTTTCGCGGCCAACGGCGAAACGGCCGGCCCGGCGGTCCCGGACGACGGCGCCGACATCGCCGACTTTGAAACCGCCGCCGGGGCGGTTTCCGATTCCGGTCCCTTGAATGTGGCAGGGGATATCCCGCTGATGGGCTACCCGCTTGAAATCGGCGGCGAGGAAGGGAAAGACGAAGACGCGCCCGCCACCGCCATCGCCACCGGCGCCCGGCTTCAAGAAGCGGCAGCCCCGGAAACGGCCGGGAAAAAAGGAACCCTTGGCTGGCTGACGGTGGGTGAATGGCGGGCCGAGCCCGCCGCCGGCTTCTATTTCGTCATCGGAAGCTTCCGCCAGCTTTTAAACGCCCGCAAACTGAGAGACCGCCACCAGGCGCTGACGCCGTCGGTGCTGGCGGCGAAGCTCGAGCACGGGACCGTTTTCCGGGTCGTTGTCGGGCCTTTTGTCGAGGACGACGCCAAGCGCCTTCACAAGGCGATTTTCCGGGCCGGCATTTCCGATTCCTGGGCGATCCAGGTGAAGCCGGGCGAGTGGTCCATGGCCATGGTCGAGCCCTCGTCCGCGAGCCCGGCCAAGGCGCCGTTTCTGGCGATACGGTCTTCTGAAAAGCGCGAGGTGACGTCGCTGGACTAACGGTGTCGCGAGCGTCCTAAGCCATCATAGGGGCAGGTGAATC
>CAZVFL010000017.1:0-45689 GCA_964626025.1 uncultured Thalassospiraceae bacterium | reverse complement strand
AACGAAATCACGCCCGACAAGATGACCACATAGACCAGCCCGAAGGCCACCCCCGCCGCCGCCGTGGTGATGGCGGCTTTTAACAGCAGCCTTGGTTTTTCGGGCGCGCCGGGGTCTTCGCCAACCCCTAAGTCCTCGGGCTCGATGCGGCGCACCCCCCACGGCAGAACCAGGAAGAAAACCAGCCACCAGATGATGGCGAAAGTCGCCAGCCCCGTCCAAAGGTCCATGTCTTAGGTCTCCTCCAGCTCGATCAGGGTGCCCGAGAAATCCTTGGGATGCAGGAAAAGCACCGGCTTGCCGTGGGCGCCGGTGGTCGGCTCGTCCGAGCCGAGTATGCGCGCGCCCTTCTCTTTCAGGTGGTCGCGGGCTTCGATGATGTCGCTCACTTCGTAACAGATATGGTGCAGGCCGCCGGCGGGGTTGCGCTCCAGGAAGCCGGCAATGGGGGAATTTTCGCCCAAGGGCTCCAACAGCTCGATCCGGGTGTTGCCGACATCCACCAGCACCACCGTCACCCCGTGATCGGGCAACGCTTCCGGTTCCGACACGTTGGTGCCCAAGATGTCCCGGTAGATGGCCGCCGCGGCGTCCACATTGGGCACGGCGACGGCGACGTGGTTGAGCTTGCCGATCATGTCCCGGATGGTTCCCTTTCCCCTTCAAACACGAATCAGGTGAACGGTGGTCAATGGCTTCTTATTGAGACTCTTGCGGAAAGTGCGCCTGACCGCAATACGCACGGTTTCCCGGACTTCGTCGTCGTCCCGGCGTTTTTTCGCCGTCAACCCCTCGACGGCGCCCCGGGCCGCCGCCAGCGCCTCGCCCACGATATGGCCCTCGCCTTCCTCAATAAGGCCGATGGTCGAAATCTCAGGTTCGGCGGCAAGTCCCCCGTTGCCGCCCAGCGCCACCGTGACCACCGCCGAGCCGTTATAAATCGCGCGGTTGCGGCTGCGGATCAATTCGCCGTCCAACGGCACCAGGCGGTTGCCGTCGGCGACCAGCCGGCCGACAGGCGCATAATCGACGATTTCCGGGTTGCCCGGTCCGAGACGGACCATGGCGCCGTTTTCGGCGACGATGGCGTCCGCCACCTGGCATTCCCGGGCCAGCTTGGCGTGCTCTTTCAAATGGCGGACCTCGCCGTGCACCGGGACCGCGATCTCGGGCCGCGCCAACTGATACATGCGGGCCAGTTCGTCCCGGGCCGGATGTCCCGATACGTGGACGAAGTGATTTTGGGTGGTGATGACCTCGATTCCGTTCCGGACCAGTTGATTATGAAGCCGCCCGATGGCCGCTTCGTTGCCGGGAATGATGCGGGAGGAAAAAATCACCGTGTCGCCATCGGAAAGCGTCACGTTCGGGTGTTCGTCGTTGGCGATCCGCCAGAGCGCCGCGCGGGGCTCCCCTTGGCTGCCGGTACAGACGATGACCACCTTATCATCCGGGATATGGCCGCAGTCCTCTTCGCCGATAAACGCGGGAACGTCGGCGAGATAGCCGTTTTCCCGGGCGGCGCCGTCGATCCGGACCAGCGACCGGCCGACCAGCACCACGTCCCGGCCATTGGCCTGGGCGGCCCTGGCGATGGTTTCCAGGCGCGCCACGTTGGAAGCGAAGCAGGCCACGGCGACCCGGTTCCGGCATTTGCCGATCAGGCCTGAGAGGCTTTCCAGCAGATCCGCCTCCGAGCCGGATTCGCCGGGCGTGAAGACATTGGTGGAATCGCAGACCAGCGCCAGCACCCCCTCGTCGCCGAGCCGGCGAAGCGCGTCTTCGTCCGCCGTCGGGCCGACCACCGGGTCGGGGTCGAACTTCCAGTCGCCGGTATGCAAAATCGTGCCAAAGGCCGTGCGGATGGCGATGGCGTTGGGTTCGGGAATGGAATGGGTGAGCGTAATCAGCTCCATATCGAAAGGGCCGACCTCGAACCGGCCGCCCAAGGGCACCTCGATGATCTCGACCCTGTCGGCGAAATCGGTTTCGCCGAGCTTGCGTTTGAGGATCGAAATGGTGAACGGCGTCGCGTAAATGGGGCATTGCAGCCGCTCCCACAAATACGGCACGGCGCCCAGGTGGTCTTCGTGGGCGTGGGTGAGCACCAGCCCCGCCAATTGGTCGCGGCGCTCGGTAATGAATTTCGGGTCCGGCAGGATCACGTCGACGCCGGGCGTCTGGCCGTCGCCGAAGGTGACGCCCAAATCCACCATCACCCAAGTTTCCTTCCCGGGCGCGCCGAGCCCATAGAGGTTGAGGTTCATGCCGATTTCGCCGGCGCCGCCGAGCGGCAGGAAAGTGAGCGCGCCGGCTTTCTTCCTGGTCATGAGTTATTGCGGAAAATGGCCAGAAGCCCGTGCAAGATCAGGTCCGGGTCGGATTCCTTGATGCAATCGCTGGCTTCCGTGAACAACCCGGCAAGCCCGCCGGTGGCGATGACATCCATCTCGACGCCGTGTTCATCCCTGAGGCGCCGGACCAGGCCTTCGATCATGCTGAGATAACCCCAGTAGATTCCCGACTGCATGGCTTCGACGGTGCTTTTGCCGGTGACTTTCTCGGTGCGCTGGATGCCGACGCGGGGAAGCTGCGCGGCGGCCATGTGGAGCGCCTCCAACGACAGATTCACCCCTGGCGCGATGACGCCGCCGATGTAGTTGCCGTCCGCGTCAATCACGTCAAAGGTGGTGGCGGTGCCGAAATCGATGATGATCAACGGCCCGCCATAGCGTTGGTGCGCCGAAACCGCGTTGACCAGCCTGTCGGCGCCGACGTCGTCGGGCAGGTCGATCAGCACCTTTAATCCCAGGTCAACGCCGTCCTCGCCGATCACCAGCGGGTCGCACCCGAAATAATCGCGGCACAGCGTCTTCAGGCTGAACAGCGTCGCCGGCACCACGGTGGCGATGATGGCGTCGGTGATATCGGTGGGCTTGATGTCGGCCCCGGACATCAACTGTTCGAGCCACACCCCGAATTCGTCGGCCGTGCGGTCGGTATGGGAAGACGAACGCCATTCGCCCAGAATCGCGCCATCGGGGTCAAAGACGGCGAAGACGATGTTGGTGTTTCCTGAATCGATGGCCAGCAGCATGGTCCGGGTCCGTTCCGCCGTTCGGCCTAAGTCTCTGGAAAGAAGACGTCGCCGGCGGTGATCCTACGCTCACCGGAGGCCGTTTTCACCAACATTGCGCCGGCCTCGTCAATATCGGTGAAGACGCCGATCACGGTCTCGTTCTCAAGCTGGACCTCGATTTTCTCGCCCTGGCCGTGGCAGCGCAAAAGCCAGGTTTTGCGGATCGGGGCGAACCCTTCGTCCTTCCATTTGGCGGCCCATTGCAGGAAATGCCGGGCGAAAGCTTCCAGGCAGTCGACCTCGGTGGCGCTCCAGTTCTCGGCCCGGAACGACGTCGCCGGGAAGTCCGTATCGCCGGGAAAGACGCCGACGTTGACACCGAGGCCGAGCACGATCCACTCGGGGTTTGCGCTGCCGCCGGTTTCGGCTTCCAGCAGGATTCCGGCGACTTTCCGGTCGTTGAGCAGAATGTCGTTAGGCCATTTTAAGTCGACCCGATGGCCGGGTTCGCCGACCCTGCCCAGCATGTCGAAAACCGCCAGCGCCGCGACGAAGCTGAGCTCGGCGGCCTTTTCCGCCGAAACGTCAGGGCGCAGGATCAGCGAACAATAGAGGTTGCCGGGCGGGCTCGACCAGCGGCGGCCCCTGCGCCCGCGCCCGGCGGTTTGCTCCTTGGCCCAGACGATGGTTCCGTCGGGCGCGGATTCCTCGCCTTCCAGGGCCAAGCGCTTGGCCTCGTCGTTGGTGCTGTCGACGGTTCCCAGGCTTACCAATCGGTAAACGGATGGTAGTTTGGGTTCGCGCATTATCCTGCAAACAGCGCTTTGGCGGCAGCCGAGGCGGCGCCGAGGACCGGCCCCGGATAGACGAAAAAGAAAGTGATCACCACGCCGGTCCCGGCGATGACCATGCCGAGCTCGCGGCTGACCGGCTTGTCCAGGACCTCGTCTGGTTCTTCAAAATAAATAATCTGCACGATGCGCAGGTAATAAAAAGCGGCGACGACGCTGGCCAGCACGCCGATGACGGCGAGGGCGTAAAGCCCCGCCTCGACGGCGGCGAGGAAGATGTAAAACTTACCGAAGAAGCCGGCCAGCGGCGGAATGCCGGCCATGGAGAACATGAAGAGAGATAGGCCAAGCGCCAGCATCGGATGGGTCTTGCCCAGTCCGGCCAGGTCGTTGATGCCCTCGACCATATGATCGCCCCGGCGCATGGCGAGGATGCAGGCGAAGGTGCCGATGTTCATGAACAGATAGATGGCCATATAGATCAACATGCCGCGGATGCCGGCCTGGGTGCCCACCGCCAGGCCGATGAGTGCATAACCGACGTGGCCGATGGAGCTATAGGCCATCAGTCGCTTGATATTGCGCTGGTTGATGGCGGCAAACGCGCCCAACACCATCGACGCCATTGAGATGAAGATGACGATCTGCCGCCATTCCTCCAAAAGCCCGCCAAAGGGGCCGGTCATGACCCGGATCAACAGCGCCAGCGCCGCGATCTTCGGCGCCACCGAGAAAAAGGCGGTAACCGGCGTCGGCGCGCCCTCGTAAACGTCGGGCGTCCACATGTGGAACGGCACCGCCGAGACCTTGAAGGCGAGCCCGGCGAGGATGAACACGATGCCGAAGATGATGCCGACGTTAACCGGACCGTCCCCCGGCGCCTGCAACAGATCGTGGATCTGGTCGAAATTGGTGGCGCCGGTAAAGCCGTATATCAGCGAGCTTCCGTAAAGCAGCATCCCCGACGCCACCGCGCCGAGGACGAAATATTTCAGCCCGGCCTCGGTCGAGCGCAGATCGTCGCGCTGAAAGGCGGCGATGACGTAGAGCGACAGCGACTGCATCTCCAGCCCGACGTAAAGCGCGATCAGGTCGTTGGCCGAAATCATCAACATCATGCCGAGGACGGCAAAGACGATGAGAATGGAATATTCGAACCGCGCCATGTTCTGGCGCTCCAGGAAGCTTTGGGAAATGACGATCGCCAGCACCGCGCCGATCAACACCAGGCTTTTGCAGAAAACGGCGAAGGTATCGCTGACGAACATGTTGGAAAAAGTCACCAGCCGCGTGCCCGACAACGGCGTCACCAACAGCAACGCCAATAAAAGCATGATGATGCTAAGAAACGAAACCAGGCGGGTTGATTTGATGTCGTCAGCCTCCTCGCCGGCCTTCTGGAAGGCCCCGAACATCAACATGGCCATGATGGCACCGCCCAGGAAAAGCTCCGGCAAGGCCGGGACGATGTTGGGAATTTCCGCCATTCTGTCCCTACTCCCTTCCTATCGGCCGGCCACGGCGATGGCGGAACTGGCATTCAGCGCCGTTTCGACCTGGTTCAAAAGGTTCGACACCGACACGTGCATGATGTCAAGGAACGGCGCCGGGTAAACGCCCATGAAAACGACCAGCACCACCAGCGGCGCGAAGACGGCGATTTCGCGCGCCTTCATGTCGGTGATGGTCATCAGGTTTTCCTTGGTCAGGCTGCCGAAAATGACCCGCCGGTAGAGGTAAAGCATGTAGGCGGCGCTCAGAATCAGGCCCGTCGCCGCCAACGCCGCGACCCAGGGATTGACCTTGAAGGCGCCGACCAGCACCAGGAATTCGCCGATGAACCCGGCGGTGCCCGGAAGGCCCATCGAGGCCAGCATGAACAGCATGAATATCAGCGCATACGCCGGCATCCGGTAAACCAGGCCGCCATAGGTTTCGATGTCGCGGGAATGAATGCGGTCATAGACGACGCCGACGATCAGGAACAACGCCGCCGAAATGATGCCATGGGCCAGCATCATATAAATTGCCCCTTCGATGCCCTGCACGGTCAGCGTAAAGATGCCGATGGTGACGAACCCCATGTGGGCGACCGACGAATAGGCGATCAGCTTTTTCATGTCCTCCTGGGCCAGCGCCACCAAGGACGTATAAATAATGGCGATGATGGAAAGGGTGTAAATCATCGGCGTGAACATGACCGACGCATCCGGGAACATGGGCAGCGAGAAGCGCAGGAACCCGTAACCGCCGAATTTCAACAGCACCGCGGCCAGAATCACCGAGCCCGCGGTCGGCGCTTCCACGTGGGCGTCGGGAAGCCAGGTGTGAACCGGCCACATCGGAATCTTGACCGCGAACGAGGCGAAAAACGCCAGCCACATCCAGGTTTGCAGTTCCGCCGGGAAACGGTGCGTCATCAGCGTCGGGATGTCGGTGGAGCCGGAGCTGTAATACATGGTCAGCAACGCCAGCAGCATCAACACCGAGCCCGTTAGCGTATAGAGAAAAAACTTGAACGACGCATAGACCCGCCGGGGCCCGCCCCAGACGCCGATGATGACGAACATGGGGATCAGCACGGCCTCGAAGAAAATGTAGAAGACCACCATGTCGAGCGCGCAGAACATGCCGATCATGAAGGTTTCCAGCACCAGGAACGAGATCATGTATTCCTTGACCCGGACCTGGATGTTTTCCCAACTGGCGAGGATGCAGATCGGGGTCAACAACGTCGTCAGCAGCACGAACAGCATGGAAATGCCGTCAATGCCCATTTTGTAGTTGATGTTGAAGTCGGGCATCCAAACCGCGTATTCGACGAACTGGAAGTCGGCGGTCGTGGTGTCGAAATTGACCCAAATGAACAACGACATCATGAAATTGATCAGCGACGTCCACAGCGCCACGTTGCGGGCGTTGCGGGCGACCACGTCGTCGTCGCCGCGGATCGTCAGGATGAACACCGCGCCGACCAGCGGCAGGAAGGTCAGGAGAGACAGGATGGGAAATTGCGTCATTGTCCGGCTCCCCTAATGACTGAACAGATACCAGGTGACGAGGACGACGACGCCGGTCAGCATGGCAAAAGCGTAATGATAGAGATAGCCGGTCTGCACGGCGCCGGCGCGCCGGGCCAGGAACCTGACAGCGGCGGAAATGCCGTCCGGCCCGACGCCGTCGATCAACGCCCCGTCGCCCGACTGCCAGAAACCGCGTCCCAGCACGAAGGCCGGGCGGACGAACAACAAGTCATAAAGCTCGTCGAAGTACCATTTGTTCAACAAGAACCGGTAGAGCCCATTGAAACGGCCGACGAGCATCCCGGGCAGGCCGGGCATCAGCATGTACATGACGTAGGCCAGCCCGATCCCGGCGAAAGCGACCGTCAACGGCAGGTATTTGACCCAGGCGGGCACGTTATGGGCGGCTTCCAGCGCCGGATGGCTGGGCAGCACCAGGATCGATTCACCCCAGAAGGCTTCCGCGCCCTGGCCGACGAAGCTCTCGAAACCGACGTAGCCCATGAACATGGCCCCCGCCGCCAGCACCATCAACGGCAGGATCATCACCTTCGGGCTTTCATGCACCTTGTCCATGACCTGTTTGGTGGCGCGGGCCTCGCCGTGGAAAGTCATCAAAATCAACCGCCACGAATAAAACGCCGTCAGGAACGCCGCCGTGACGCCGAGCCAGAAGGCATAACCCCCGGCCCCGGTGCCGGCGGCATAGGCGGCTTCCAAAATCGTGTCCTTGGAAAAATAGCCGGCGAAAGGCCAGATGCCCGCCAACGCCAGCGAGCCGATCCACATCAGCACATAGGTGACGGGGATCAATTTCCACAAGCCCCCCATCTTGCGCATGTCCTGTTCGTCGGACATGGCGTGAATGATCGAGCCGGCGCCAAGAAACAACAGCGCCTTGAAGAAAGCATGGGTGATCAGGTGGAACATGCCCGCCGAATACGCCGATACGCCGGCGGCGAAGAACATGTAGCCCAGTTGCGAACAGGTGGAATACGCGATTACCCGTTTGATGTCGTTCTGCACGCAGCCGATGGTGGCGGTGACGATGGCCGTTGACGCGCCGACCACGGTGACCAGCATCAGCGCCGTTTCCGAAAACTCGAACAACGGCGACATCCGGACCACCATGAAGATGCCGGCGGTGACCATGGTGGCGGCGTGAATGAGCGCCGAGACCGGGGTCGGGCCTTCCATGGCGTCCGGCAGCCAGGTATGCAGGCCGAGCTGCGCCGACTTGCCCATGGCGCCGATGAACAGCAGCACGGTGCACACCGTCAGCGCGTGGAATTCGCCGCCGAAGACGTTCATCGTCGCATCGGCCTTCGATGGCGCGGCGGCGAAAATGGTGTCGTAGTCGACGGTCTGGAAAAGCACGAAAATGGCGAAGATGCCGAGGGCAAACCCGAAGTCGCCGATCCGGTTGACGACGAAGGCCTTGATGGCGGCGGCGTTGGCCGCCGGCCGGTCGTACCAGAACCCGATCAACAGGTACGAGCACAACCCTACCCCTTCCCAGCCGAAGAACAATTGCACCAGGTTGTCGGAGGTGACCAGCATCAGCATGAAGAAGGTGAAAAGGCTGAGGTAGCTCATGAACCGGGGGATGGACGGGTCGTGGTGCATGTAGCCGATGGAATAGATGTGGATCACGGTGGAGATCACCGTCACCATGAACACCATCACCGCCGCCAGCGAATCCGCCCGGATCGCCCAACTGACCTCCATGGCGCCGGAATCGATCCAGGTGAACAGCTCGACCGTGTGCGGGTTCTGGCCCGGCACCACGTCCCAGAACATGTATGCGGCGGCCGCCGACGCCAGGACCATGGCGCCCGACGTCACCCATTGGGCGGTCTTGTCGATGCGGTTGGGGGTCTTTGTGTCGGCGGTGCGGGCGAACGCCAGGATGCCGGCCATGAGGGCGCCGAACAGCGGCAGGAAAACGGCCAGGGTTTCTATCATCGCGCCGCTCCCCTAGCCCTTCATCATGTTGATGTCTTCAACGGCGATGGAACCGCGGTTGCGGAAATAGGCCATCAATATGGCGAGCCCGATGGCAGCCTCGGCGGCGGCAACGGTCAGCACGAACATGGCGAAGACCTGGCCGACCAGATCGTTCAATTCGGCCGAGAAGGCGACCAGGTTGATGTTGACCGCCAACAGCATCAATTCCACCGACATCAAGATGACGATGACGTTCTTGCGGTTGAGGAAGATGCCGAAAATGCCGAGCGTGAACAGGATCGCGGCAACTGCCAGGTAATGGGAAAGGCCGATATCGAACATCAGATGCCCTTTCCCGTCGGAACGTCATGCAACTCAATCGATTCTTCCGCCCGGCGCGCGATCTGGTCGGTGATGCGCTGCTTCTTGACGCCCTCGCGGCGGCGGTGGGTGAGCACGATGGCGCCGATCATGGCGACCAGCAAAATCATGCCGGCGACCTGGAACAGATAAATGTAATGGGTATAGAAAAGCTTGCCCAAGGCCTGGGTGTTGGCGGTCACGTCCAGGGCCGGCATCGGCCGGGCCCCCGATGCCGCGGTTTCCGGCGAAAAGGCGTGGCCGCCGACGATGACCACCAGTTCGACCAGCAAAACCAGGCCGATCAGACCGCCCAAGGGCAGGTACTGAAGGAAGCCCTGGCGCAGTTCGACGAAATTGATGTCCAGCATCATAACCACGAACATGAACAGCACCGCCACCGCGCCGACGTAAACGACGACCAGGATCATGGCCAGGAATTCGGCGCCCGCGAGAACGAACAGACCGGCCGAGTTGAAAAACGCAAGGATCAGGAACAACACCGAATGGACCGGGTTCCTGACTGAGATCACCAATACCGCGGCCGCCACGGTAGCGAACGCGAACATGTAAAAAACAAGGGCTTCAATCATTTCTTCATTCGTTCTCAGCAGCCGGCCGGGCGCGCCCCTTAACGGTAAGGCGAGTCCGAACGCAGCCTTTCGGCGATTTCCGTTTCCCAGCGGTCGCCGTTGGACATAAGCTTCTCCTTGTCGTAAAGAAGCTCTTCGCGGGTTTCGGTGGAATATTCAAAATTCGGGCCCTCGACGATGGCGTCTACCGGGCACGCCTCCTCGCACAGCCCGCAATAAATGCACTTCACCATGTCGATGTCATAGCGCGTGGTGCGCCTCGACCCGTCGGCGCGGGGCTCGGCCTCGATGGTGATGGCCTGGGCCGGGCAGATGGCTTCGCATAGCTTGCATGCGATGCAGCGCTCCTCGCCGTTCGGATAGCGCCTCAGCGCGTGCTCGCCGCGGAACCGGGGGGAAAGCGGGCCTTTTTCAAACGGATAGTTGATGGTCACCTTGTGGCGGAACATGTAGCGGAACGTCAGCGCCAAGCCGGCGATCAGTTCGGTCAGGAATACCGTTCTCGTGCTTCGGCGGATAAAGCCCATTCTCCCGGTTCCCTTCAGCCCGCTTTGGGCGCCAGGTCGAAGGCGACGACGGCGCCCCCGACGATGACGACGGCGGCCAATGAAATCGGCAGGAACACCTTCCAGCCGAGCCGCATTAATTGGTCATAGCGGTAACGGGGAAACGTCGCCCGCACCCACAGGAATACAAACAGCACCGACGCCAGCTTGAGGGCGAACCACACCGGCCCCGGCACCAGGTTCAGCGGATAGATGTCCATCGGCGGCAGCCAGCCGCCCAGGAACAGCACCGTCGTCAGGCCGGCCATCAGGATCATGTTGGCGTATTCGCCGAGGAAGAACAGCGCGAAGGTCATCGCCGAATATTCGACGTTGTAACCGGCCACCAGTTCGGTCTCGGCTTCCGGCATGTCGAAGGGGTGGCGGTTGGTCTCGGCCAGCGTCGAGATGAAGAAGATCACCGCCATCGGTAACAACGGCACCACGAACCAGACATCCTTTTGCGCCATGACGATGTCGGAAAGGTTGAGCGAGCCGGCGACCAGCAGCACGGTAACGATGATGAAGCCCATGGATATTTCGTAGGACACCATCTGCGCCGCCGAGCGCAGCGCGCCCAGGAACGCGTAGCGGGAGTTGGACGCCCACCCGGCCATCAGGATGCCGTAGACGCCTAAGGACGAAATAGCGAACAGATACAGGATGCCGACGTTGATGTCGGCCAGCACCAAGCCGTCGCCGAACGGCATGACGGCCCAGCCGATCAGCGCCAGGACGAAGGTCACGCACGGCGCCAGGATGAACACGCCGCGGTTGGCGCCGGACGGGATGATGGTTTCCTTGACGAACAGCTTGAGTCCGTCGGCAATCGGCTGCAACAGCCCGAAGGGGCCGACCACGTTCGGGCCCCGCCTAAGATGTATGGCGCCGATGATCTTGCGCTCTGCATACGTCAGATAGGCCACCGCCACCATCACCGGCACGACGATGGCCACGATCTTTATCACGATCCAGGCCACGGGCCAGATATAGGTGTCCCAAAATTCAACCATCGGTCCCTGTCTTTTCTCCGTTGCCGGCCCGAAGGCTGGAACATTCGGCCATGGTCGGCGATGCCCGGCTGATCGGATCGGTCATGTAGAAATTTTGAATGGGCGATTCGAACGGCTTGGCCGTGACATCGCCGTCGCGGCCGAACGATGCCCAGCGCGGCTTGGTGATTTCGTCAATGCCGAGAAACACCGGATTGGCCTCGGCTAAACGGCCCCGAACCTGGTCCAGGTCGTCGTATGGAAGGGTATGGCCGAGCGCGTCCGACAGCGCCCGGATGACCGTCCAATCCTCGCGCCCGTCCCCCGGTGGAAAGACCGCCAAGTGGGTCCGTTGCACGCGGCCTTCGGTGTTGACGTAAGTGGCGTTTTTTTCCGTATACGCGGCGCCGGGCAGAACCACGTCGGCCCGGTTGGCGCCCCTATCGCCGTGGTGGCCCTGATAGATGACGAAGGCGTTGCCCAGACGGCTGGTGTCGATTTCGTCGGCGCCGAGGAGATACACCACCTCGATGCCGCCGTTCTCGGCCGCGGAAAGGATGCCCGACGTATTCTTTCCCCCCGGACCGGGAACAAAACCCAAGTCCAGCCCGCCGACCCGGGCGGCGGCCGTATGCAGGACGTTGAAGCCGTTCCAGTCGTTTTTGTCGTCGATCATGCCCCGGCTTTCGGCGATCCTCCGGGCCAGGCCCAGAATCTGGGCGCCGTCGGGACGGGTAAGCGCGCCTTGGCCCAAAATCAGCATCGGCCGCCGGGCTGATTTCAGAACCTTGGCGAAATCATGGCGGCCGCTGGCGATGAACTTCAATGCATCGCCGTTATCACCCAGGTGTTGGTAATCGTAGGTCAGGTCGGTTTCGGGCCCGATGACGCCGACAGGGAATTCTCCCATGACAAAACGCTTGCGCAGCCGGGCGTTCAGGACCGGGGCCTCGAGGCGCGGGTTGGTGCCGATCAAAAGACAGGCATCGGCGTCTTCAATGCCGGCAATGGTGGTGTTGAACAGGTATCCGGCGCGGCGGTTGGGGTTCAGCCGGGCCGAGTCCTGGCGGCAATCGATGTTGGGCGAGCCAAGCGCGGTCATCAGATCCTTCAACGCCACCATCGATTCACAATCGGCCAAGTCGCCGGCGATGGCGGCGATGTTTTTGCCGTTGACGCCCCTGAGACGTTCGGTGATGGCGGCGAAGGCCTGGTCCCAGGTGCATGGCTCCAGCCTGCCGCCCTCACGCCGATAGGGCCTGTCCAGGCGTTGGCGCTTGAGTCCGTCACAGGCAAACCGCGTCTTGTCGGAAATCCATTCTTCGTTCACGTCTTCGTTGAGACGCGGCAGAATCCGCATGACCTCTTCGCCGCGGGCATCAACCCGGATGTTGGAGCCGACGGCGTCCAGGACGTCTATGGATTGGGTGTTTTTCAACTCCCACGACCGGGCGGTGTAGGCATAGGGCTTGGAGGTCAGCGCGCCGACCGGGCAAAGATCGATCATGTTGCCCGACAGCTCCGACGTCAGCGCCTTTTCCACATAGGTCCCGACTTCCATGGTTTCGCCCCGCCCCGTCGCTCCCAGCTCGGGCACGCCGGCGATTTCGGTGGCGAAACGGATGCAGCGGGTACAATGGATGCAGCGGGTCATGATTGTTTTGATCAGGGGGCCCAGATTCTTGTCCTTGACGGCGCGCTTGTTATCTAGATAGCGGCCGCGGTCCAGCCCGTAGCCCATGGCCTGGTCCTGCAGGTCGCATTCGCCGCCCTGGTCGCAGATCGGGCAGTCGAGCGGGTGATTGATGAGCAGGAATTCCATCACCCCACGGCGCATGCCCTGGACCTCGGGGGTGTCGGTGTGGATGACCATGCCGTCGGCCACCGGCATGGCGCACGACGCGATCGGTTTCGGCACCCTTTCCATTGCCACCAGGCACATGCGGCAGTTGCCGGCGATTGAAAGGCGCTCGTGGAAACAGAACTGGGGGATTTCCACCCCCGCCTGTTCACAGGCCTGCAGCACCGTCAAGCCGGACTCGACTTCGATCTCATTGCCGTCGATGGTCAGTTTTGGCATATCCGGTTCCCCGTTGCGGCCTCAGGCGGCCGCCGTCCGGCGGTCTTCGATCCGTTGTTCGATTTCAGGCCGGAAGTGTCTGAGCAACCCCTGTATGGGCCACGCCGCGGCATCGCCAAGGGCACAGATGGTGTGCCCCTCGACCTGCCGGGTGACTTCTTCCAGGAGGTCTATTTCCCGGACCGTGGCGTCGCCGGTAGCCAGGCGCTCCATCATCCGCCACATCCAGCCGGTCCCTTCCCGGCACGGCGTGCATTGGCCGCAACTTTCGTGCATGTAAAAGCGCGACAGCCGGCAAATAGCGCGGACCAGGTCGGTCGAAATATCCATCACAATGACCGCCCCGGTGCCGAGCCCCGACTTGACCTCGCTCAATGAATCGAAATCCATGTGAACGGTGTCGCAGATGTCTTTCGGCAGCATCGGTACCGAAGAACCGCCCGGGATGACCGCTTTGAGCCTGTCCCAGCCGCCGATGACGCCGCCGGCGTGCTTTTCGATCAATTCCTTCAGCGGCACGCTCATTTCCTCTTCCACGGTGCAGGGCTGATTGACGTGGCCGGATATATTGAAAAGCTTGGTGCCGGTGTTGTTCGGCTTGCCCAGGTCGGTGAACCAGTCCGCCCCCCGGCGCATGATCGTCGGCGCCACGGCGATCGATTCGACGTTGTTGACCGTCGTCGGGCAGCCGTAAAGTCCGACATTAGCCGGGAACGGCGGCTTCAGGCGCGGCTGGCCTTTCTTGCCCTCCAGGCTTTCGATCAGCGCCGATTCCTCGCCGCAGATGTAGGCGCCGGCGCCCCTGTGGATATAAAAATCGAACCGATAGCCGGACTTGCAGGCGTCTTTTCCGATCAGCCCGGCGGCATAGGCTTCGTCGACGGCCCTTTGCAGCGCCTCGGCCTCGCGCAGAAATTCCCCCCGGACATAGCAGTATGCGGTGTTGGCGCCCATGGCAACCGACGCCACCAGCGCCCCTTCGATCAGCTTGTGGGGTTCGTTGCGGAGGATTTCGCGGTCCTTGCAGGTGCCGGGCTCTCCCTCGTCGGCGTTGATGACCAAAAAGTGGGGCCGCTCGCCCACTTCCTTGGGCATGAACGACCACTTCATGCCCGTCCCGAAACCGGCGCCGCCGCGGCCCCTGAGCCCCGAATCCTTGATTTCGCCGATGATCCTGTCGCGGCCCTTGGCCAGGATCGATTTCGTCCCTTGCCAATCGCCTCTTTTCCTGGCGCCCTTGAGGCTGGTATCCTCAAGTCCGTAGATGTTGGTGAAAATGCGGTCCTGGTCTTTCAGCATCACGATTTCCCCGCATTTTTGCCGCCGGGCCTTTCGCCCTTCGGGGCGCCGGCCGGTTCCGAGCCGTGGCGCCCCCTTTGCGGGCCGGTTTTCGGTTTGCCGCCCGTCTTCAGTTCGTCCAGGATCGACTCGGTGGATTTGGCGTCCAGGTCCTCGTAATAATCGTCGCCGATCTGCATCATCGGCGCGTTGGCGCAGGCGCCCAGGCATTCGACTTCCGATAGCGTGAACATGCCGTCCTCGGTGGTCATGCCGAAATCAATGCCCAGCGATTTCCGGCACTCGCCGGCAATCTCGTCCGAACCCCTGAGCCAGCACGGCAGATTGGTGCACACCTGGACATGGTGTTTGCCGACCGGTTTCAGGTTGTACATGGTGTAGAAGGTGGCGACCTCGTAGACGCGGATCGGCGGCATTTTCAATATTCCGGCCACGGCATCCATGGCCGCCCGGGGCAACCAGCCTTCGTTCTGGCGCTGTGCCAGGTCGAGGAGCGGCATCACCGCGCTCGACTGCCAGCCGTCGGGATACTTGGCGATCGCCGCTTCGGCCTTTTTCAGGTTTTCCGGCGTGAAGGCGAAGGTTTCAGAGTCTTCGGTCATCGGTCTATTTCCCCGAAAACGATATCAAGGGAGCCGATGTTGGCGACCACATCGGCCAGCATGTGCCCCTTGGACAAAAACTCCAGCGCCTGCAGGTGGGCAAACCCCGGCGCGCGGATTTTGCAGCGGTAGGGCTTGTTGGTGCCGTCGGAGACCAGATAGACCCCGAATTCCCCTTTTGGTGCTTCGACGGCGGTGTAGGTTTCACCGGCGGGCACATGGTAGCCCTCGGTATAGAGCTTGAAGTGATGGATCAGGGCCTCCATGGAATTCTTCATGTCGGCCCGTGGCGGCGGCGAGACTTTTCTGTCGTTGGTCTTGACCAGGCCGCCCGGCATCTCGGCCAGGCATTGGTTGATGATGTAAACGCTTTGCCGCATTTCGTGGATGCGGACAAGGTATCGGTCATAACAATCGCCGTGCTTACCGGTGGGAATTTTGAATTCCATTTTTTCGTAAACGTCATAGGGCTGGGCCCTGCGCAGGTCCCAAGGCACGCCCGCGGCGCGGAGATTGGGCCCGGTAAAGCCCCAATCGAAGCACTGTTCGGCGGTAATGACGCCGATGTCCACGGTGCGCTGCTTGAAGATGCGGTTTTCGGTCAGCAGTGTTTCGCAGTCGTCGATCATTTTGGGGAAGCGTTCGGCCCATTCGCCGATATCCTGCAAAAGGTCGGGGTGCACGTTGAAGGCAACGCCGCCGGGCCTGAAATAGTTCATGTGCATACGCGCGCCTGAGGCTTGTTCGCAGAATTCCATCAGCTTCTCGCGTTCCTCGAACAACCACAGCATCGGCGTCATGGCGCCGGTATCCATGGCATAGGCGCAAACGCTGAAGCAGTGGTTTAGGATTCGGCCGATTTCGGCAAACAGCACGCGCAGGTACTGGCCCCGGGGCGGAACTTCCAGGCCGAGCAATTTCTCGACCGCCAGCGCGAAGGCGTGTTCCTGGTTTTGTGGCGAGACGTAATCCAGCCGGTCGAAATAGGGAACCGCCTGAAGGTAGCTCTTGTACTCGATCAGCTTTTCCGTGCCCCGGTGCAAGAGCCCGATGTGCGGATCGGCGCGTTCGATCACCTCGCCGTCCATTTCCAGGACCAGGCGCAGCACCCCGTGGGCCGACGGGTGCTGGGGGCCGAAATTGAGATTGAAATTCCTGATCTGGGTTTCCACCATCAGGTCGCCTCTTCCTTTTCGGCATCTTCGGACCCGCCCGACCCGTCGCTGGCCTCATCGGGGGCCTCTTGTTCCACGGCCTTTTCGTCGCCGGGAAGGAGCCTCTGCACCCCTTCCCAGGGGCTCAGAAAATCGAAATTGCGAAATTCCTGGGTCAGCTTTACCGGCTCGTAGACGACCCGTTTCTTGTCGTCGTCGTAACGCACTTCCACGTATCCGGTCAGCGGGAAATCCTTGCGCAGCGGGTGTCCCTCGAACCCGTAATCGGAAAGAATGCGCCTGAGGTCCGGGTGGTCGGAAAAATAGATGCCGAAAAGGTCCCAGGCTTCGCGTTCCCACCAGTTGGCGGCACTGAAGACGTTGGTGACCGAAGGCACCGGCGTGTCCTCGTCGGTCCGGACCTTGACCCGGATGCGGTTGTTGTTGGTCAGGCTCAACAGGTTGTAGACGATCTCGAAGCGGGGATCCCGGTCGGGATAATCGACCCCGCAAACGTCCATAAGCTGTTTGAAGCGGCAGTTCACGTCGTCGCGCAGGAACGACAGAACCTTGACGATTCCCTCCGCCTTGGCGGAAACCATCAGTTCGCCCAGGTTTATCTCGGTTCCCAGGACTTCGTCGGGTAATTGGCCGGCGATGTAATCGCCAAGGTCTTTAAGGGCCAGATCCATGGTTTCTTGTTACCGGTTTATACCGTTGCGACGGCGTCTCGGCCGTTCAACGCCAGAGCATTCCGGTCCTGTTGATCTTCTTTTGCAGTTGCAGGATGCCGTAAATGAGGGCTTCGGCGGTGGGGGGGCAGCCCGGGACGTAGACGTCGACCGGCACCACGCGGTCGCAGCCCCGGACTACCGAATAGGAATAATGATAATAGCCGCCGCCGTTGGCGCACGAACCCATGGATATGACGTAACGGGGCTCGGCCATCTGGTCATAGACTTTGCGGAACGCCGGCGCCATTTTGTTGGTCAGCGTGCCGGCAACGATGATGACATCGGACTGTCTGGGGCTGGGCCTGGGCACGACTCCGAAGCGGTCGAGATCGTAGCGGCTGCAGTAAGCATGGATCATCTCGACGGCGCAGCAGGCCAGCCCAAAGGTCATCGGCCAAAGCGAGCCGCTGCGCGCCCAGTTGACGAGCTTGTCGACATTGGCAAGGACGAAGCCTTTGTCCTGCAACTCAGCCGTCACCTGCCTGAGAAGGCCCTCCTGATCGGACCCGGGCGGCAACGGCCCCCGAGTCCCCGGGGCGGGATCCGAGACTACTCCCATTCCAAGGCTCCTTTTCGCCATTCGTATATAAATCCGATGGTCAGAATCGTAAGAAAAATCATCATCGACCAGAAACCAAAGGCGCCGATTTCCCCCAGCGTCACCGCCCACGGGAAAAGAAAAGCGACCTCAAGATCGAAAATGATGAAAAGGATGGCCACCAAATAGAAACGGACGTCGAATTTATGCCTGGCGTCGCTGAAGGCGTCGAACCCGCATTCGTAGGCGGACGTCTTTTCGACATCAGGGCGCTGGGTGGCGATGATGTAAGACGCGCCGACGGCGATCCCGGCGATGGCCACCGCGATGCCGATAAAGATGATGATGGGCAGATATTCGACGAGCAATTGGTCCACGGCAGCCTTCCAAATTGCCTAGAGCCTGTTTCAGGACTCTCTCTCGGGACATCCGGGAGCCCGGCGTTTCCAAGTCTATAAAGTGCCCGAGGATGAGGCCATTAGCAACCTTTCCCGGCGGTTTTTAAAGGGTAAAAAGGAGCGTAAATGGCGGGAGTGACGGGACTTGAACCCGCGGCCTCCGGCGTGACAGGCCGGCGCTCTAACCAAACTGAGCTACACCCCCGAAAAGATATTTCCAGCCCGCCCGGGGCGCCAACGGATCGGGGTGGCATCGTATCCTTAACCCCCGGGCTGTCAACAGCTATCGGTTCCCTTGCCGGCACGGGAAAAATGGTGGGCGGTGACGGGATCGAACCGCCGACCTACTGGATGTAAACCAGTCGCTCTCCCAACTGAGCTAACCGCCCAGATTCAAATAATTCGACCCAAAAACAATACCGGCTGCGTGGTGGGCGCAGCCGGCATCGGAATTCCAATTGTTTGCGCCCTAGTTAACGGCAGCTTTCAAAGCCTTGCCGGATTTGAACTTGGGTACGTTGGTGGCGGCGATCTGAATCCGCTCACCCGTCCTCGGGTTGCGGCCCGTGGTGGCCTTGCGATGTGAGACGCTGAAGGTGCCAAAGCCAACGAGACGGACTTCGGATCCGTTTCGAAGGGAGGACGTGATGGCCGTCACCATGCCGTCTACTGCCCTCGCGGCGTCTGATTTTGATAAACCCGTATTGCCCGCTACTGCGGCGACTAAATCATTCTTGTTCAATGGAGACCCCCTCTGTCAGGTGTGATGTGCTAGATGCAAGTATAATCGCTTTGGATCATCAAACCGGATATCCAAATGCCTTCGATATCCGCAAAACCCCTTGATGGCGCCGAGTGTAAATCTTGTTGGCCGATCCAGTCAATCGAAGAACCGCAGTTTTCTCCAGTTTTTTGCGCCCCTGACGGATTTTTTCCGATTATACATTGAAAAAAGACAAGGATTCATCCGCATGCCGTTGGTCCGTCGGGGGTCCGTCGGGGCCGGTCCTATAAAATTTTTTGACTGGAACCCCGGTTCCGGCCTGATTCGAACGAATCGGCGGGGCCAATTTTCAAGTCGGATCGAATTAAACCGGTGGCCCCGGGCTAGTGGGTGGTGACGCCGGGGGAATCGTCATCGGACCCGGCGGCGGCCAGGGCGGCGGCCTCGAGTTCCGCTTCCTCGTCCCAATCCTGGGGCGTCAATTTCTTGCACAGGGAGTGTTCCAGCACCTCGTCTACGATGTCGACGGGAACGATTTTAAGCGCCCGCTTCACGTTGTCGGGGATTTCGGCCAGATCCTTTTCGTTTTCACTGGGGATAAGCACTGTCTTGATGCCGCCCCGAAGCGCCGCCAGCAGCTTTTCCTTCAGCCCGCCGATGGGAAGCACACGACCCCGCAAGGTCAACTCACCGGTCATGGCGACGTCTTTTTTGACCTTGATGCCGGTCAGAACGGAAACGATGGACGTGACCATGGCGACGCCGGCCGACGGACCGTCCTTCGGCGTCGCGCCTTCGGGCACGTGGACGTGGATGTCCCTTTTTGCAAACAGCGTCGGGTGAATACCGAAGCGCCCGGCCCGGGACTGGACGAAGGACTTGGCCGCCTGAATGGACTCGGTCATGACGTCACCCAGTTTTCCGGTATAGGTCATCTTGCCCTTGCCGGGGACGATGACGGCCTCAATGGAAAGCAACTCGCCGCCGACCTCGGTCCAGGCCAATCCCGTAGTGACGCCGACCAGGTCGTCGGCTTCGATCTCGCCAAAACGGTGCTTTCTGATGCCGGCCCACTTGCCCAGATTCCGGCGGTTCACGGCGATCGACTTGGTTTTGTTCATCAGGATGTCCTTGATCGCCTTGCGGGCCAAATTGGCGATTTCGCGTTCCAGGTTGCGGACGCCGGATTCCCGGGTGTGATACCGGATCAAGTCCCTGAGCGCGCTTTCGGAAATCGACCATTCCTTCTTCTTCAGCCCGTGTTTATCGATCTGCTTGGGGATCAGGTGCTGCTTGGCGATTTCGACTTTTTCGTCCTCGGTGTAGCCCGAAAGCCGGATGATTTCCATGCGGTCGAGAAGCGCCGGCGGCATGTTGAGCGTGTTGGCGGTGGTCACGAAAAACACGTCCGACAGGTCGTAATCGACCTCAAGATAGTGATCGTTGAAGGCGTGGTTTTGTTCGGGGTCCAAAACCTCGAGCAGCGCCGAGGCCGGGTCACCGCGCCAGTCATGGCCCATCTTGTCAACCTCGTCCAACAGGAACAGCGGATTGGACGACTTGGCCTTTTTCATGCCCTGAACGATTTTGCCCGGCATCGAGCCGATATAGGTGCGCCTGTGGCCGCGGATTTCAGATTCATCGCGCACACCGCCGAGCGACATCCGCACGAAATTACGGCCCGTCGCCCGGCCGATGGATTGCCCCAGAGACGTCTTGCCGACGCCCGGTGGGCCGACCAGGCAAAGAATGGGGCCGGTGACCTTGTTGGTGCGCTGCTGGACGGCAAGGTATTCCAAAATCCGTTCCTTGACCTTTTCCAGTCCGTAATGGTCGGTGTTGAGAATTTTCTCGGCCAGCTTGATGTCCTTCTTGATGCGGGTCCTTTTCTTCCACGGTATGGAAAGCATCCAATCAAGGTAATTGCGGACCACCGTCGCCTCGGCCGACATCGGCGACATCGATTTTAGCTTCTTCAGCTCGCCCGTCGCCTTTTCACGGGCTTCTTTCGAGAGCTTCGTTTTGGTGATTTTTTCCTCGATTTCGGCGGTTTCGTCGCGCCCTTCCTCGGTCTCCCCCAGTTCCTTCTGGATCGCCTTGAGCTGCTCGTTCAAATAGTACTCGCGCTGGGTCTTTTCCATTTGCCGCTTGACCCGGTTGCGAATCTTTTTCTCGACTTGAAGAACGCCGATTTCGGCTTCCATGTAGGAATAGACACATTCCAGCCGTTCGGCGACGGTTTCCGTTTCCAAAAGCTCCTGCTTTTCGGAAATCTTCAGCGCCAGGTGGGAGGCAACGGTATCGGCAAGCTTGCTGGCTTCTTCGATCTGATTGATGGAAACCAGAACCTCTGGGGGGATTTTCTTGTTGAGCTTGATGTATTGCTCGAACTGGCTGATGACCGAACGGGTGAGCGCCTCCAGCTCCTGGGCATCGCCCTCCTCCTCGGTGATCAATTCACCCTCGGCCAGGAAGAAATCCTCGTTGTCGGCGTAGCGCACGACCTTGGCGCGCTGCACGCCCTCGACCAGCACTTTAACCGTGCCGTCGGGAAGTTTCAGAAGCTGCAGCACCGTGGAAACCGTACCAATGTCGTAAATGTCTTCGGTCGCGGGGTCGTCCTGGGCGGCGTTTTTCTGGGCCACTAGAAGAATCTGCTTGTCGTCCTTCATGACGTCTTCAAGGGCGCGGACCGATTTATCCCGGCCAACGAACAGGGGGACAATCATGTGCGGAAATACGACGATATCGCGAAGCGGAAGGACAGGGTACATATCGACTTGGTAGGTCACGGATTATCACCTTTTTAAAAGTGTTGGCCGCGGTCTCCGAACGGAGGGCAAAGAATTTTTGCCTGCGGCCGGGGCGGGAACGACCCGCTATAGGTGGTCTTATGAGAAGCGCCGTTCAAGGGTTTTGCCGAAATTTCGGAACTTGTCCGACCCCTGCTCAGGCGCTACTTTCCACGTCCTCCTTCCGGTCGGAATAGATATACAGCGGTTTGGCGTAATCGTCCGCGACCTCGCGGCTGATGACGACTTCCTCGACATCATCGAGGGCCGGCAGCTCGAACATGGTGTTCAAGAGAATGTTTTCCATGATCGAACGTAGGCCCCTGGCGCCGGTTTTGCGGGTGACGGCCTTTTTGGCGATGGACGTTAACGCATCATCGCTGAAGGTCAGGCGCACGTCTTCCATCTCGAACAGCCGCTGATACTGTTTGACCAGGGCGTTCTTCGGCTTGGTAAGGATCTCGATGAGCGAATCCTGGTCCAGATCGGCAAGGGTGGCCAGCACCGGCAGGCGGCCGACGAATTCCGGGATAAGGCCGAACTTCAAAAGGTCTTCGGGCTCCACGTCGCGCAGGATGTCGCCGGTATTGCGGTCGTCGGCGGCGCGCACGTCGGCGCCGAAGCCGATGGTCGTGCCCTTGCCGCGGGCCGAGATGATCTTGTCGAGCCCGGAAAACGCCCCGCCGCAGACGAACAGGATGTTGGTGGTGTCGACCTGCAGGAATTCCTGTTGCGGGTGTTTGCGGCCGCCTTGCGGGGGCACGCTGGCGATGGTGCCTTCCATGATTTTCAACAGCGCCTGCTGCACGCCCTCGCCGGAAACGTCCCGGGTGATCGAGGGGTTGTCCGACTTGCGCGAAATCTTGTCCACCTCGTCGATATAGACGATACCGCGCTGGGCGCGCTCGACGTTGTAATCGGCCGACTGCAAAAGTTTCAGAATGATGTTTTCCACGTCCTCGCCGACGTAGCCGGCTTCGGTCAACGTCGTCGCGTCGGCCATGGTGAACGGCACTTCCAGGATGCGGGCCAGGGTCTGCGCCAGCAGTGTCTTGCCGCAGCCGGTCGGCCCGATCAGCAGGATGTTGGACTTGGCCAATTCGACGTCGTTGTTCTTTGAGCCGTGGTTAAGCCGCTTGTAGTGATTATGGACGGCAACCGAGAGAACCTTCTTGGCGTGTTCCTGGCCAATCACATAATCGTCGAGCACGGAGCAGATGTCGCTGGGGCTGGGAACGCCGTCGTTCGATTTGACAAGATTTGTTTTATGCTCTTCGCGGATGATGTCCATGCACAATTCGACGCATTCATCACAGATGAACACGGTCGGACCCGCGATCAGCTTGCGGACTTCGTGTTGGCTTTTGCCACAGAAGGAGCAATAGAGGGTATTTTTTGAATCGCCACCGGTGGATTTGCTCATGGATACTCCATTCGGTTAACCGGCCCCTCCCCTATCATCTTCATTTTACCCGCTTGGAGTTGGCCCGCACAACACCCAAAAAACCCTTCAACACAAAGCCTTAGATGGTTTCCGTATTTTAGCCCGAGAGCGAAAGACGAAACGCGGCTTTGAGCGAGATTAGGTTTTGACCCTATTTTAAAGCAGAAATTCGTTGTTTATTCCTTAATCCCCGTCCGATTTCCCGTCTCCTTTTTTGTCGTCGCCATCCTCGTCCTCGTCCTCCAAGGGCGGGCGGCTGGTGACGACTTCGTCTATTAATCCAAATTCCTTGGCTTCCTCCGGGCTCATGAAGAGGTCCCGGTCGACGGCTTCTTCGATGGTGGAAAGCTTTTGGCCGGTGTGTTCGGCATAGATGTCGTTGAGCCTTTCCCTGAGTGAAATGATTTCGCGGGCCTGGATTTCGATGTCTGCCGCCGGTCCCTGGGCGCCGCCGGACGGCTGGTGCATCATGATCCTGGAATGGGGCAGCGCATATCGCTTGCCTTTGGCGCCGCAGCACAAAAGCATCGAGCCCATGGACGCCGCCTGGCCGACGCAAACGGTGGAAACGTCGGGGCGGATGTAGTTCATGGTGTCGTAGATGGCCAAGCCGGAAGTTACGATGCCGCCCGGCGAATTGATATAGAGCGAGATATCCTTGTTGGGGTTTTCCGATTCCAGGAACAAAAACTGCGCGCACACCAGGCTGGCCACGGCGTCGTCGACGCCGCCGGTCAGAAAGATAATCCGTTCCTTCAACAGCCTGGAATAGATGTCATAGGCGCGTTCGCCCCGATTGGTCGTCTCGACGACCATGGGGACCAGATTGCTCATGTAAAAATCGGCTGGATCAGTCATATCGAGGATTCCTTAAGCTGTCTGGGCGGCCCGGATCATTTGCCCTTTTGGGCCGGTTTTTTCCCGGTTTTTTTTGCCGCCTTAGCCTTGGGTTTTGCTTTGGCCTTGGTTTTTGCTTTGGCCGTGGGCTTGGCCTCGCTCTCTTCTTCCAGGATCTTCATCAATTCGGGCATGGTCGACGGCTTCTCGGTGACCGTGATCTGTTCAAGAATAAAATCGACGACCTTTTCCTCATAGATAGGGGCGCTCAACTGTTCCATGGCTTTCGGATCGTTCTTGTAGCGATCAATCACTTCACTCTCATGCCCGGGGTGGCGGCGGGCCTCAGCCTGGAGTTGCTGGTTGATGTCTTCCTGGGTGATCTGAATGTCGGCGGACCGCCCGACCTCGGACAACAGCAGGCCAAGGCGTATGCGGCGCTCGGCGATTTCACGAAATTCCTTCTTGTGCTCGTCGTCGGTCTTGCCCTCGTTCAAGGCATCGGCATCTTTCGCCGACTTCCGCTGCTCCTCGAACTCGCCCCATATCCGGTCGAATTCCTGATCCAGGAGCTTTTCCGGAACCTCGAAGTCGTGCTTTTCCGCAAGTTCGTCCAAAAGCAGCCGTTTCAAATTCATCCGCGCCATGGCGTTGAATTCTTTTTCCTGTTCTTCGGTGATAGATTTTCTCAGCGCCTCCAGGTTCTCCATACCCACCTTTTTGGCCATTTCGTCGTCTATGGCGGACGACACGGGTTCCTTCAGTTCCTTGACGGTAACATCGAACACCGCGTCCTTGCCGGACAGTTCCTCGGCCCCGTAGCTTTCCGGAAAGGTCACCTTGGCCTCGATCTTGTCACCGGGCTTGGCGCCGGTCAGTTGTTCCTCGAACCCGGTGATAAAGGTTCCCGATCCCAAGGTCAGTTCATAGTCCTCCGCTTTGCCGCCGGCAAATTCCACGCCGTCGATACGGCCGACGAAATCAATCACCAGCACGTCGCCGGTCTTGCTTTCCCTGGGCTCCTTGACCGGAGCCGAGGAGCCGTGGGAACCGGCGATATCGGCCAGGATCTTGTCGATCTGGTCTTCATCGGCCTGGGGCACCAGTTTTTCCAGCTTGATTTTGGAAAAATCGACGGGCTTGATTTCGGGCAGAAGCTCTACGGCGAGGGTGTATTCCAAATCCCCGCCGTCCTCAAACGAGGTGACCTCAATCTGCGGCTGCATGGCCGGCCGGAGCCCCTTCTCGGCCAGGGCCTGTTGCGAGGAATCGTTGACGGCGCGTTCCAGCACCTCGCCCAGCACCGATGACCCGTATTTCTTCCTGAGCACAGATAGTGGAACCTTGCCGGGCCGAAAACCCGGTAGCTCTGCGGTGGCGGCCAGTTCCTCGAGCCGGTGGCTGATTTTTTCCTCGATTTCCTTGGCCGGCAGGGCGACCTTGAATTCGCGGCTCAAGCCTTCGGATTTTGTTTCGGTAACCTGCATGAAACTTTTAGCGATAAAAACCTTGCAAAAGATTGGTGCGGGCGGAGGGACTCGAACCCCCACGACTTGCGTCACAGGCTCCTAAGGCCTGCGTGTCTACCAATTCCACCACGCCCGCGGAATCTTGGCAAACAGCCCCGCAAACCTGCGCGGGGCCGCAACTCTATACGATGAACCCCGGCTGTCAATGTCCCGGCGGATTTGCCAGGGCCCTTGAAACCGGGGATTGGCAAGGCTTCGGGCCAGGGGCCCGGTCAGCTTTTCAAAAGGCTGCGAATGGCGGACGAGGTGCGGATATTGCCGATCGAGGTATAGGACTCGTGGTTTTCCTCGACGCGGTTCAGGTCATATAGATAGTTAATCATGATGCCGGCCGAGTTCTTGAGCCCCCTTTCCGACAGGTCCCCTCTCCAGTTCAGCCTTTCCAGGCTGGCGCCGTTGGTAAGGTGGAAATGGGCAACCGGGTCCAACGCCGTTTTATTCAACCCTTTTTCCTCGGTGAGGTAGCGGCCGCATAGCCGCAGCAACGGCCCGTTCAGCGCCTCCGAAACGGTCATGTTGCGGTGCCAGTCCGGATTGGCGAGCAAGGACTTCAGCGTTCCCTTGCCGCCCGCCGCCTTGCCGACGGCGGCGCTTAGCGACTTGCGCTCGCCGCTCGACAGCAGCTTGGGTTCCCCTTCGGCCAGGGTTTTGCTCAACCAAGCCATGAAACCGGGAGCCGGCGACAGGGTGGCGAAGGTCTTCAGGCCCTTGAATTCGGCGCTCAGGGTTTCGGCGACTCTTTTAATCAGGAAATTGCCGAAACTGATACCGGCCAGGCCTTTTTGGGCGGTCGAGATGGAATAAAAGATCGCCGTGTCCGTCGTTTGCGGGTCCTGGACCGGCGCGTTTTCGTCCAGCAGGGTCTGGATATTGTCGGCCAAGCCGTTGACCAGCGCTACCTCGACGAAAATCAGCGGCTCGTCGGGCATGCGGGGATGAAAATAGGCGAAACACCGGCGGTCGGAATCGAGCCGGTTCTTCAGATCGTCCCAGCCGTTGATGGCGTGAACGGCTTCGTAGGCGATCAGTTTCTCCAACAGCGCGGCAGAAGCGCTGTCCCAGGTAATGCGCCGGAGTTCCAGGAAATCAACGTCGAACCAGGTGGTCAAAATATCCTTCAACTCATGTTCCAGCGCCGCCATGGCCGGATCGAAGGAATCCAGGGACAGAAGCTCGGCCCGCATATCGACCAGGAACTTGACGCCGTCGGGAAGCGCGTTGAACTGCGTCAGCAGTCTGGTCCGGGGTGTTTCCAGCGATTTTCTCAATAGCGTCTGGGCAGACCGCTTGGCGTCATCGTCGCCGGCCCGGCGAAGCTCCTCCGCCGCCGCATCGACGGGGCCCGGATCAACGTCGAAGTCGTAGGCGAGGATTCGGAGAAACCTTTCCCGACCGACAGGGTCGAGCGCAAGATAGACATAGCCGAGGGCCGCCGCTCTGGACCGCGCCGAAACCTCGCCGCCCCGGGTTTCCAGACAGTCCTGCATCTGTTGGCGGAGCCTGTCCATGTCGTCTTCGGGAAGGTCCGGCCGGGAACTGGCCGCCGTGGCGTCATAATCGGACCCGGCAATCCCTTGCCACGCCCTTTTCAGGTTACTGAGCGTGCGGTCGAGAAAGCCGGTGGCCTTTTTTTCGGCTTTCCCTTCCATGTCTTCGGCCGGTTTCTTCGCCGAGTTTTGATCATTCATGGACAGAACATCTGCCTAAAAGCAGCGAATTTCAAGTTAACTGTCGGTTTTCCTTAATTTTTGCAATGCCTTGGGCAGATTTTCAGGTAAATCCTCGGCGATCAGTCCGGGGCCGATTTCTTCGGCCAGCGTCCCGTGCAGCCAGGCCGCGGCGGCCCCTGCGTCGAACACATCCATGCCCTGGGTCAATAGCCCGAGCGCCATGCCGGCAAGCACGTCGCCCGAACCGGCGGTGGCCAGATCGGGGGTTCCGGTGGCATTGATGACGGCCCGGCCCGAAGGCTCCGCGATGACCGTGTCGGCGCCCTTCAACAGCACCTGGGCACCGGACCGCCGGGCCGCTTCCCGGACTCGGGCCAGTTTGTTGCCTCCCTGGTCAAACAGCCTTTTGAACTCGCCTTCATGCGGGGTCAACAGACAGGCGCCATTAACCGCCTTGAACAGGGTTTCCGGGTCGTCGGCGAAGGCGCTCAGCCCGTCGGCGTCGACGACGACCGATTTGCCGGTTTCAAGGGCGGTCAGGACGCGCTGGCGGGTGGTTTCGGAAACCCCTGCGCCGGGCCCGACCAGAACGGCATTCTTGCGGGGGTCGGCCAGCAGTTCCCGGAACTCGGCATCGTCCTCGACAGCGGCGACCAGGGTGCCTGGTTCCTCCGCCGCATAGATGTCGAAGGCCTCGGGCGGCGACGCGATGGTGACCAGCCCGGCCCCGCACCGCCGCGCCCCCATGGCCGCCAGACGCGCGGCGCCGGTCATTTCCGCGCCGCCCACGATAATGGCGTGGCCGCGGCTGTATTTGTGGTCGGCGGCGTCCGGCCAGGGAAAGCCGTCAAGCCACAGGTCGGGCCCGTTGAGGAACGTTTCGGGGGCGATGGTGTCGAGAACGCTTTCCGGTATGCCGATATCGGCGACAACCAGATCACCGGTAAGCTCACGGCCGGGCAACAGGTAATGCCCCGGCTTGGGCCGGAAGAACGTCACCGTCACGTTGGCCTGGGGCGCCGCGCCCATGACCTCGCCGGTATCGCCGTGAACGCCGCTGGGAACATCAACGGCGACGCAATCAAGCCGCCGTTCGTTGACAAGCTGGATGACGTCAAGGACCGGGCCGTCCAGGGGACGGGCCAACCCCGCCCCGAACAGCGCATCCACCACCAACGGCCCGTCATCGAGCACGGCGGGGGCAAGGCCCTCCACCTCGCCTTGCCAGCGTTCGGCATTGGCCGCCGCGTCGCCTTTCAAATCGCCGGGCTTTCCCAACAGCAGAACCCGCACCGGCCAGCCGTCCCCGGCCAGCAGCCGAGCGGCGACAAAGCCGTCACCGCCGTTGTTGCCGGGGCCGGCGAGGACGGCGACCGGGCGCTTGTCCCAGCGCGCAAGTATCTCGGCGACGATGGCGGCGCCCGCCGCTTCCATCAGGTCGAGCGACGCCACGCCCCCGTCAACGGCGGCGGCGTCGGCCTTGTACATTTCGTCCACGCTCAGAAGAATGTTGTCGGCCATGGCGGTTCCGGTCTTAGCCCTCTTGCCGCCATTATAGGGCCGAACGGGACCGCCGGCCGCCTAGAAGTTGAACAGCGTACCGGCGGAAACGATGAAGATATCGTCGAAGCTGTCGTTGCCGGTCCGGTCCAGCTCATGGTTGCGGACCAACAGCCACAGGTTGGAGCCGATGGGCTCCAGATCCTGGACAATCCCGAAGCCCAGCGACGTGGCTTCGTCCCCGTTCTGGCCGAAGTCGTCGTATTGGCCGTAGGACAGCCCGAAATGGGTCTCGCCGATGTCGAACAGGCCCGTTGAATAGCCGATCTTCCCCCAGATGTAGTTGGGATCGACCCGGCCGATGGTCTTCTGCCTCTTGACGGCGCCGGTGACGGTGAGGCTGAGCCCACTTTTGTGCTTGATGGAGCCGGCGCCGCCCCACAGGGTTTCCTCGTTGGTCGAAGTGGCGCTGATGTTGGCGTAAAACGCCCCGAACTCGATCTCGAAATCGCCGACCTCGCGCCCGTACCCGGCACCCACGTCCCAGGCACCGCCCGCCGTGTAGGACACCGCCAGCCCCAGCCCGCCGATCCCGGGCAGGTCGTAGCGCAGGCGGTCGTCCTTGTCGATGCCGTCCACCTTGTCGATGACGTCGCCCATGGTCACGGTCCGGGCGCCGGTGGTGGCGTTGTAGAAGTGGATGCCGCCGGCCATGTCGGCGGGGTTGTTGCCGGCCGCCAGGTCGGTCCCCGAAAGGTCGATCGCCACCCGGTCGGTGGACGCCGTATCGCCCTGGCCCAGGGTTAATTTTCCATAGCGCCGGTGAGAGACTGAAACGTCCTGAATGCGGATGCCCCAGTCGGCCGCGGCATCGTTGGTCGATTCCGTATCGGTCAGGTTGACGTCGCCGGCGGCGTTGGACAGCGGCGCATCCAACTCGATATGGCCCTCGGCCGTCATGTCCTCGTTCAGCCGGCCCTGGGCGATCCAGCCGAGGCGGGTATTTTCGACGCCGCCGTCAACGTGAAACAGTTGGTGCCGGTCGCCGTCATCGGCGAACAGCAGGGTCCGGGTGACCATGCCGTAAATCATCAACTGGTTCTTGTTGCCGCTGGAAAACGTGTCGTCGGCGGCAAACGCCGGGGACACAACCATGTTCGCCCCGACAGCCATCAAGACTGCGGCAAAAAGCAATGAAATGGAAATTCGTAATGCGCGGATCATCCGGTTTCTCATCTTCTCTTCATCAGATGGCTAAAAAATCCCCTCTTTGGCGGTGCATTATAATTTTTTAATCTGGAAGAAGAATAAAAAATATTTTCTCTTAATACACTGATATAGGTCAAGTTTTAATGAAATGGACAGATGTTGCGGTGCAATAGGCTCCCCACCCTTCGATTGATGCTCCTAGGAACGAAATGGTATTCTCCGCGCTATAAGAAGAATTTTTTATAAATAAGCTTTCATAGGATTCTGGGATTGCAACCACGCCTCCGTCATCTTCTGGCCGCCGCCTTCATGGTCATCGCAACGGTGCCCGTGCTGATTCTCGGCTTTTGGGTCGAGGAAACGGCGATGGAGAAGGAAATCGCCGCCGTTTCGGAAAAACACCTGCTGCTGGCCCGCAACGTCACCGCGGCGCTTGACCGATACGCCCTGGACGCCAAGGCCACTTTTGCCTATTTCGCTGAATCGTTGGACGGGAACGCCCCGTCGCGGGCCACCATGGCCTTGGCCAAGCGGTTCGGGTTTCGCCACTTTTGCGTTGTCGAGGACGATGGCCGGGTGATTTATCGGATCAATGTCGCCGGAGACGTTGGGGATTTCTTTTCTCCGGACATCCTCAAGCGTCTCAGGTTCTTCGTGACGGAAAACGACATTGCCTTCACAGACCTGATGGCTGATGACGAGGGCCGGGAAACCATTTACCTGGTCCGTCGGCTCGGGACCGGAAAGATGGCCGTCGGCGGCCTCGATCTGGGCTACATCCGCCAGATACAGAAATCCATCAAGTTCGGCAAGAAAGGCCATTCCGCCATCGTTGACAGACGTGGCAACCTGATCGCCCACCCCAACCCCGAATGGCAGCGGCAAATGAAGAACATCTCCAAGGTCGAGCCCGTCCAGCGGATGATGGCAGGCGAAACCGGGGTTACCACTTTTTATTCTCCGGCAGTCAAAAAAGACATGATCACGGGCTTTACGACGGTGCCGGCCACCGGCTGGGGGGTGATGGTGCCGCAGCCGTTGGAGGAACTGGAAGAAACCGCCGGCGGCATCAAACCCGCGGCGCTGGCCCTTATCTTCATCGGCCTCATCGTCGCCGGGATGATGAGCTGGATGCTGTCCGGCCTGCTGGTGCGGCCGGTGGAGGCCGTGGTGCAGGCGGCAGTCGAGATCGCGGGGGGCAACCTTGAGTCCCGTGTTCCCCAGCAGCGCACCTTTGCGCCCAAAGAATTTCATGAACTGAGTTCAACCTTCAACGCCATGGCTCGGGATATCGCCACCGTCATGATCCAACGCGAACGGGTGGAAGATGAGCTCCGCCACGCCCATGACGAGTTGGAATTACGGGTCGAGGAACGCACCAGGGAACTGACCGGGGAAATCGCCGAGCGCAAGGAGGCCGAAGAGGCGCTCCGCCAGAGCGAGGAAAGGCTTCGCGGCGCCATCGGCAGCCTTCAGGAAGGCTTTGCCCTGTTCGACGCCGACGACAGGCTGGTGGCGCTCAACGACGAATACCGTAGGGTCAGTCATGGGGCCCAGGAGATCATGGAGCAAGGCGGCACCTTTGAAGACGTGATCCGGGCCAATGTCGCCAACGGAAGGATCGCCGATGCCGAGGGGCGGGAGGAGGAATTCATCCGGGACCGTCTTGAAAGCCACCGCAACCCCGGCGGCACTATCCTCCGCCGTTTCAACGACGGCAGGTGGTTCCTGATCAAGGAGGCCAGAACCCCCGAAGGCGGCACCGCGCTTTCGTTTATCGACATCACGGATCTTAAAAAAGCGGAAGGGGCGCTCAGGAACAGCCGCAAACGCTTCAAGGACTTCGCCGAGGTGGCTTCAGACTGGTTCTGGGAGATGGACGAGAATCTGCGCTTTTCTTATTTCTCGGGCGGGAACTTAAAGGTCACGGGATACAAGCCCGCCGACCTGATCGGCAAGACGCGCCAGGAACTCACCAAGGAAGACGTCTTGGACGAGAGGTGGCAGCAGTACCTTGCCGATATGGATGCGCGGCGGCCGTTCCATGATTTTACCTACCAGTTTACCAAGGCCGATGGGGGCTATCTCCATGTTTCCATCAGCGGCACGCCTTTATTCGACGGCAAGGGTAAATTCAAGGGCTATCGCGGCACCGGCACCGACGTCACCGCCCAGGTCGCCACCGAGGTGGCGCTCAGGGAAGCCAAGGAGGATGCCGAGTTCGCCAGCCGCGCCAAGACCGAATTCCTGGCCAATATGTCGCACGAACTACGCACGCCGTTGAATTCGATAATCGGATTTTCAGACATATTGATGGACGAGTCATTCGGGCCCCTCGACACCCCCAAATCAAGGGAATACATGCTGGACATCAATGAATCCGGAAAACACCTGCTGGAATTGATTAACGACGTCCTCGATGTGGCCCGGATCGAACGCGGCCTTATTGACCTGAACGAGAAGAAGCTCGATGTGCCGTTGTTGATGGCCTCATGTCAGCGGCTGGTCAACGACCGCGCTTTCGTTGCCGGGGTGCAGTTGACGTCCGATGTTTCCAAGTCCCTGCCGGCGCTTCTTGCCGATGAGCTCAGGACCAAGCAGATAATGCTTAACCTGCTTTCCAACGCCATCAAGTTCACGCCGGCGGGCGGCAAGGTGAGCCTCAAGGCCTTCATCGACAAGGACGACAGGTTTCAGTTGTCGGTTAAGGATACCGGCATCGGCATTGAGCCCGAGAATATCGAAACCGCGCTTTCGGATTTCGGCCAAGTGGATGGATCCCTGGCCCGTAAATATGATGGCGCCGGCCTTGGCCTGCCGTTGAGCCGGAAATTGGCGGAGCTTCATGGCGGGGAATTGTTCATCGAAAGCGAGCTCGGCAGCGGCACCACGGTGACGCTCCTGTTCCCGAGCGAACGCACGATCCAGATCTCCTGATTTTCCTTATCCCCCATCCCTATTCCCCCTGCGCTTCCGACCGCTGCCGGGTGGACAAACCGGGCCGTATGGCCGACAAAGGTGCCCTGTCAACGTCCCTGGCATACGAGAGAAACGATGGCCAAGTCAGCGAGTTCCTCCTTAACGGCCGATGACGTCGAAGTCGTGGAAAAAACCTCGCCTTTCAAGGGGTACTTCCGCGTCGATAAATACCGTTTGAAGCACCGCCTGTTCGAAGGCGGCTGGAGCCCGGAAATGATCCGCGAGGTGTTCGAGCGCGGCCACGCCGTCGCCGTTTTGCTGTTTGATCCCGACCTGGACAGAGCCGTGATGATCGAGCAGTTCCGTCCAGGCGCCTATGCCGCGTTGGCGTCCGAATGGTTTGACGACGGGGCCTCGCCCTGGCTTATCGAATGCGTGGCCGGCATCATCGAAAAAGGCGAAAACCCGGAAGACGTGGCAAGGCGCGAAGCCGTCGAAGAAACCGGTTGTGAAATAAGAGAAATCCAGCCTATCTGTCATTACCTGGTCAGTCCCGGCGGGAGCTCTGAATCGGTATTTATTTTTTGCGGGCGCGTCGACGCCTCCAACGCCGAAGGGGTTTTTGGCATATCCGAAGAACATGAAAACATCCGGGCCTTCTCGCTCCCCACCAGCGAGGCCTTCAGGTTGCTGGACGAAGGCCGGATCATTAACGCCATGACGATCATCGCGCTTCAATGGCTCAGGGTGAACCATGTGCGCCTCCTGGACGATTGGCGCGCCAAGCGTGCTTGATCGCCCTCAAGGCCGCCTTTATCTTCTGAGACAAGGCCGTTAGGGCCGTGGGAGGAAAACAGCCATGAACGTCAACGACGGTTTTATTGAAACAGTCGGCAACACGCCCCTGATCCGCCTAAGAAGGGCCTCGGAAGAAACCGGCTGCGAAATCCTGGGCAAGGCCGAATTTCTTAATCCCGGCAGTTCGGTAAAGGACCGGGCAGCGCTTTTCATCATCACCGACGCCGAAGAACGCGGCGCGCTTCAGCCCGGCGGCCTGATCGTCGAGGGAACCGCCGGCAACACGGGCATCGGTTTGGCCCTTTGCGGCAACGCCCGCGGCTATCGGACGCTTATCGTCATTCCCGAAACTCAGAGCCAGGAAAAGAAGGACATGCTGAGGCTTTGTGGGGCTGAGCTGAAAGAGGTTCCCGCCGTTCCCTACAAGGACCCCGGCAACTATGTCCATGTCGCCGAAAGGCTGGCGAAGGAAATGGCTAAAAAGGAATCAAACGGCGTTCTTTATGCCAACCAATGGGACAACACGGCCAACCGCCGGGCCCATTTTGAAGGCACCGGGCCGGAGATCTGGGAACAAACCGATGGCAAGGTGGACGGGTTTATCTGTTCCATCGGCACCGGCGGCACCTTGGCCGGGATTTCCATGTTCATGAAGGAGAAAGGCCCCGACGTGGTGATCGGCATTGCCGACCCGATGGGAGCTTCCATGTACAGCTATTACTCCACCGGCGAGCTGAAGAGCGAAGGCGAGTCGATCGCCGAAGGGATCGGTCAGGGCCGGATCACCGGAAACCTGGAAGGGGCCGAGGTCGACGAAGCGTTCCAAATTCCCGATTCCGAGGCACTTCCATACATCTTCGATCTGTTGAAATTCGAGGGCCTTTGTCTCGGCGGGTCCAGCGGCATCAATATCGCCGGCGCCGTCCGGCTGGCCAAGAAAATGGGCCCCGGCCACACCATCGTCACCATCCTTGCCGATTATGGGGACCGCTATCAGAGCAAGCTGTTCAATCCGGCGTTCCTGAAGGAAAAAGGACTGCCGGTGCCCGATTGGCTGGAATAGCGGCCATGGACGACGCCAACCCAGAAGCCCTGGTCAAAACTTAAGGGCTAGCGCATCGACGACAGATTGGCCACCAGGGCCGTGTTGATGCGGTTGATTTCCTCGGCGATCATTTCACCCTTTTTCTGGTCATCCTTGCAGCATTTAAGGGCCACGTCGGCGCAGCGCTGGCGTTCCTCAAGCAGCGCATTGATAATCGTGCGCTCCAAGGCGTCGGCGATTTCCTTCGGGTGGGTGTCTGCCGTGACGCCGAGAATATCCTGAACCTCTTTGGTGGCGGCATCTGCGCGCTCTCTGAGGCTTGCAGCCATTTTTTATTTCCCCTTGTCAATGAGCCAGGATTTGGCTTAGGAACAGCTTGGTGCGGTCGTGCTGCGGGTTATCGAAGAATTCGTGCGGATCGTTCCGTTCGATGATCTCGCCCTCATCCATGAAGATCACACTGTCGGCGACGGTCTTGGCGAAGCCCATTTCGTGGGTGACAACGATCATGGTCATGCCCGTGTCCGCCAGTTCGATCATCACGTCCAGCACTTCCTTGATCATTTCCGGGTCGAGCGCCGAGGTCGGCTCGTCGAACAGCATGATCTTCGGGTTCATGCACAGCGAGCGGGCGATGGCGACGCGCTGCTGCTGGCCGCCGGAAAGCTGGCCGGGGAATTTCTCCGCCTGTTCGGGAATCTTGACCCGCTCAAGGTACTTCATGGCCGCTTCTTCGGCCTCTTTCTTGGGCGTGTTACGGACCCAGATGGGGCCCAGAGTCAGGTTGTCGAGCACGGTCAGGTGCGGGAACAGGTTGAAGTGCTGGAACACCATGCCGACCTCGCGGCGGATTTCCTCGATCTTTTTAAGGTCGTTGGTCAGTTCGATGCCGTTGACGATGATTTGGCCCTGCTGGTGCTCCTCAAGCCGGTTGATGCAACGGATCAGAGTCGACTTGCCGGACCCCGACGGGCCGCAGACGACGATGCGCTCCTGCACCTTAATGCTGAGGTTGATATCCTTCAGCACATGGAACTCGCCGAACCATTTGTGCATGGCGACGATTTGGATGATGTCGGCTTCGCCCTTGGAAGACTCGATCGGCGCCTTGATTTCGTCGAGGCTCTCGGTTTCAGCCATTTTCCTGTTTTTCCCTGTTTAATGCCCGGTATGAAGCTTCTTCTCCAGCCACAGCGAATACCGCGACATGGCGAAGCAGCTCACGAAAAAGAAGATCGCGACAAAAATGTAAACTTCGGTCGAAAGCCCTTGCCATTTGGTGTCGGCGAGCGACGAATTGCCGATGCCCAGAATATCCAACCGCCCGATGACGATGACCAGCGTGGTGTCCTTGTAAAGAGCGATGAAGGTGTTGACGATGCCGGGGATGGAAATCTTGAGCGCCTGCGGTAGGACCACCAGACGCATGGATTTCCAGTACGTCAGTCCCATGGCGTCGGCGGCCTCGTACTGGCCATTGGGGATGGCCTGAAGGCCGCCGCGAATGACCTCGGCCATGTAGCCGGACGCGAACAAGGTGACCATGATCAGCATCCGCACCAACAGGTCAAAATTGGTCCCCGGCGGGACGAAGTAACTCAGCATCACGGCGGCCACGAACAACAGCGTGATCAGCGGCACGCCGCGGATGATTTCAATGAACGACACGCAAAGAATGCGCACAATGGGCAGGTCCGATTGGCGCCCCAGGGCCAGGACGATCCCGATCGGCAGCGAAAACGCGATCCCCGTAACTCCGATGACGATATTCAGCATCAAACCGCCGAATTGATCGGTGGAAACCTTCTCCAGGCCGAAACCGCCAACCAGCAACCAGGCGGCGATTAACGGATACAGGCATGAATAGATGATCGCCTTGCCCCTTTGCGGCGTGCCCTCATAGAGAACCGGCACGATCGCCAAAATCAACAGCACGAAGGAAAGATCGACCCGCCAGCGTTCCGGTTCCGGGTAAAAACCGTAGATGAACAGCGACAGCCGGTTGCCGATGAAGGCCCAGCAGGCGCCCCCGGCGACGGCGCGGCAATCCTTGCGGGATTCGCCCTCAAAGGCGGCGTCAACGAACATCCAGTCGACAAGAAAGGGGATGACGGAATACAGGGCATAAGCGGCCAAGAGGGTCAGTGCGACATCGGTGACGGACCCGAACAGGTTGGCCCTGACCCAACCGATTGGCCCACGGGAGAACACAGGCGGCGGCAGATCCGGATGGGTGCCGGGCAGATAACCGCCGTCCTTGGTGACGGCCGGGGTTTTATCGGTTTCGCTGGGTGTCATGGCCTATCCCCTACCTTTCCACCAGCTTGATGCGTTTGTTGTACCAATTCATGAACGCCGAGATGACCAGCGAGAAACAGAGATAGATCGACAGCACCAGGATCATCGATTCCATTTCCTTGCCCGTCTGCATCATCGAGATGCCGCCGATGGTGGCGACGATATCCATGTAGCCGATGGCGATGGCCAAGGACGAGTTCTTGGTCAAATTCAGGTACTGGCTGGTCAGCGGCGGGATAATGACCCGGAGCGCCTGCGGGATGACCACCAAATGCAAAATCCGGTTCCGTTGGAGCCCGACCGCCTGAGAGGCTTCCCACTGGCCCTTGGAAATGGCCAGGATACCGGCGCGGACGATTTCGGCGATGAAAACAGAGGTATAGAGCGACAAGGCCAGCCACAGCGCCAGGAATTCCGGGATCATGGTGATCCCGCCCTTGAGATTGAAACGCCCGAGCTTCGGAACCTCCCAACTGAGCGGCGAGCCGGACAACAGGAACACCAGATACGGAAGGCCGAACAGGATGCCGGCGGAAATCCAGAATACGGGATAGATCTTGCCGCTTTCCTCGCGGACCTTCTTGGCCCACTTGACGAACGCGATGATGATGCCGATGGCGGCGAAAAAGGCGATCACGGTGTAAGAGAACCCTTCTCCGATAATCGGATCGGGAATGGTCAAGCCCCGGTTGGAAAGAAAAACGCTGTCGGCCAGGCTATGGGCCTGAAGCGGGCTCGGCAGGATGTGGACGATGATCCCGTGCATCAACAGGATGTGGAGCAGGACTGGGACATTGCGGGTGAATTCGATAATGCAATAAACGATGTGGCTGGCGATCCAGTTATTCGATAGCCGGATAATGCCGAACAGGAACCCCAGAATGGTTGCCGTGATGATCCCGAAGAAGGCGACCAGGGCAGTGTTCAGGATACCCACCAGCATGGCCCGGAAATGGGTGCTTTGCGACGTGTATTCGATCAGCCGTTGGTTGATGTCGTAGGACGCGGGGAAGCCAAGGAAATCGAAGCTGAAGGTCTTGCCGAGAACCGCCAGGTTGAGCACCGCGTTATTGATGATGTAGGCCAGAAACGCGAACAGCAGGGCCATGGTCAGGATCTGCAGGATGACCGAGCGCGTGTCCTTGTTGCGCCAAAGCCTGAGCAGAAAATTCGGCTCGCCACTTACCCGTGTCGCGCTTGTCTGGTCCGCAACAACTGCCACCCCTGTTCCCTGTTCATGCGCCCTTGTTGTTTAACCGTTTATCGGGCCCGGGCGCCGGGCCGGATAAGGCGGACTTCTATACCGTATATCGTATATCGGGAAAAGGACACGCCGGACGGGAAATCCCGCCCGGCGCGTTATTCCTTGTCAAATTACAAGGCCAAACCCTGTTTTACCGGAACGGCGGGGAATATTGCAGACCGCCGTTGGTGTAAAGGGCGTTCAAGCCGCGGGGCAGGCCGACCGGCGTTTTCAAGCCGACGTTGCGCTCGAAAATTTCGGAGTAATTGCCCTGCGCCTTGATGGCGCGTTTGGCCCAGTCCTTGTCGAGCCCGATCATGCCGCCCAGGTCGCCTTCGGAACCGAGCATACGGCTGACGTTGGGGTTGCTCTTTTCCGCGGCCTTGGCGTCCGCGTTGGCCGCCGTAACGCCGTCTTGCTCGGCCGCGATCAGGGCGTAAACGGTCCAGCGCACGATATCCGCCCACTGGTCGTCGCCATGACGAACGACGGGACCGAGCGGTTCCTTGGAAATGATTTCCGGAAGGATTATGTGGTCGCCTGGATTATCGAAAGTGGCGCGGGTGGCGGCAAGGCCCGAAGCGTCCGTGGTGTAGGTGTCGCAACGGTCAGCCAGGTAGTTCTTGCGGGCTTCTTCGTTGGACTCGATCGGCACCGGCTTGTAGCTGATCTTGTTGGCGCGGAAGTAGTCGGCCAGGTTCAGCTCGGTGGTGGTGCCGGTCTGGATGCAGACCGTGGCGCCGTCCAGTTCCTTGGCGCTTTTGACGCCCTTGGACTTGCGGATGATGAAGCCCTGGCCGTCGTAGTAGGTGGTGTGGACGTAGTTCAGCTTGACGTCGACGTCGCGGACGAAGGTCCACGTGGTGTTACGGAAGATGACGTCGCCTTCCTTGGAGTTCAGCAGCGTGAACCGGGTCTTGCCGGTGGCCGGGATGAACTTGACCTTTTCCCCGTCGCCGAGAACGGCGGCGGCGACCGAACGGCACATGTCGGCGTCGAAGCCCTTCCAGCGGCCGGATTTGTCGGTGTAGGAAAATCCGGGCAGGCCCGTGTTGACGATGCAGTTAAGCACGCCGCGCGCCTTGACGTCTTCCAACGTCCCGGCTTTCGCTGCCGGGGCCCCGACAGCCAACGCCACCGCAGCGACGGCAAGCGTCATTATAGTCTTTCTCATGAGAATCCTCTCCCTGGTGTTGCACGTTTAAAATAATTTTGGAACCCCCGCCCCCTTCGGCGGTATAAGCAGGTTCACCCCTAGACCGTAACAGAATTTGTATAACGCCCTCAAGGACAAAAGGGCAATAGATTAAGTTTTATTTCAGCTAAACGGAGGGGCAAAATCGCCTCCCTATCGCCTTCCCTTTCCGGCCATAGTATCGTTCTCGCTTTGGGCGCGTTTTTTGCTAAACAACCGATTTAAAATGGCGGGGCCTATGAAAAAAGACACCTTGCTTATCCACCGGGGCCGGCACCCAAAGGACCACCACGGCATTGTCAATCCGCCGGTTTACCACGCTTCCACCATTATTTCCCCGACCCTGGCCGACTACGAGAAGTCAGGCAAAGAACCGTTCGAGGGCGTGACTTATGGGCGCACCGGCACGCCCACCACCTTTGCCCTGGAAGAGGCCGTCACCGCCCTTCACGGCGGCCACCGCACGATTGCGGTGGCGTCCGGGTTGGCGGCGGTTTCCGTAACCATGATGGCGCTGTTGAAAGCCGGCGATCATGCGCTGGTTGCCGACAACGTTTACGGGCCGACGCGGGCCAGAACCTGCGACGGCCTGCTTCAACGGTCCGGCGTCGACGTCACCTATTTCGATCCTTTGGAAAGCATCGCCGGACTTGTCAGGCCGGAAACCAAGGTTGTGTTCTTCGAAACCCCTGGGTCGCTGACCTTCGAAATGCTGGACGTCGCCAAGTTGTCCGCCGAGGCCAAGGCGGCCGGGGCCGCGGCGGTGATTGACAATACCTGGGCCAGCCCGCTTTTCTTTCAACCGCTGGCCCATGGCGTCGATATCGCCATCGAAGCGGTAACCAAATACATCAGCGGCCACGCCGACGTCATGCTGGGCTCCATCACCGTTTCAACGAAAGAACAGTTTCAGACCCTCAAATGGACGGCCAACGCACTAGGGCATTCGGCGGGCCCGGACGATTGTTATTTGGCCCTTCGGGGGCTTCGCACCCTTTCCGTGCGACTGGAGCGCCACCAGCGAAACGCCCTTAAGCTGGCGGAATGGCTGCAAAAACGCGAGGAAGTCGACCGGGTCCTCTTTCCGGCGCTTTCCGATGACCCCGGCCACGACCTTTGGAAGCGCGATTTTTCCGGCGCCTCGGGGCTGTTCGGTGTGATTCTCAAGGACTGTTCGAAAAAGGCGCTGGCCCGCATGCTGGACGGCATGGAGCTTTTCGCCATGGGCGACAGCTGGGGTGGATACGAAAGCCTGATTATTCCGACAAATCCGGGTAAAATCCGCACCGCCACCGAATGGCCAACCGCCGGGACCAGCCTACGCATCCATGTCGGGCTCGAGGATCCGGAAGACCTGATCGGCGACCTGGAAAAGGGCCTGGCCCGGCTTAATCAACCTTAATCAGTCCTAGGGCTTCCGGTTGAACGCCGGAATCACCGCCGAAACCACGAACAAAAGGAAAGCCGCGACGACGATCGACGGGCCGGACGGTGTGTCGAAGGCGAAAGACCCCCACAACCCGCCGGCAACCGAGGCGCACCCCGCCACCACGGCCAACAGCGCCATGTGTTCGGGCGACGGGGAAAAGCGCCTGACGGCGGCGGCCGGAATAATAATCAGCGACGTCACCAGTAAAATGCCCACCACCTTCATGGCGAGCGCCACCACGACCGCCAGCAACAACATGAAAGCCAGGTTGACGGCGGTGACCGGCACGCCTTCCACATAGGCCAGTTCTTCGTGAACGGTGACCGACAGAAGCGGCCGCCACAAAACCGCCAGCGTTGCGATGACGATGACGCCGCCGCCGTAAATGATGGCGATGTCCGAAACCGTCGTCGCCAGGACGTCACCGAACAAATAGGACATAAGATCAATGCGCTGGGATTTCATGAAAGCCAGGGCGATCAGGCCGAAGGCCAGGCTGGCGTGGGCCAAAATGCCCAGCAGCGTGTCATGGGCAAGCCTAGTGCGCCTTTCAAGCATCACCAAAATCACCGCGACAACGGCGCAAGTGGCGAATATGCCGACGCTTAGGTTGACGCCCAGCAGAAACCCCAATCCCACCCCCAATAACGCGGAATGGGAAAGGGTGCCGCCGAAAAAGGCCATCCGCCGCCACACCACGAAAGCGCCGAGCGGCCCGGCAACGGCGGCGACGCCCGCACCGCCGATAAAAGCGCGGATCAGAAAGTCATCCATGGGAATGGGTTTCTCCGGGATCGTCCGGGGGTTCCGTCAATGGCACCACCTTGCCGCCGGCGTCGTGGGCATGGTCATGATGGTGACGGTAAACGGCAAATGTGTCGGCGACCTGTTTGCCGAAGAGCGCGATGTAACTGGGATCGGTGGCGACCGTTTCCGGGTGCCCGGCGCAACAGACATGATGGTTGAGGCAGATCACCTCGTCGGTTTCAGCCATCACCAGGTGCAGATCGTGGGACACCATCAAAACGCCGCAGTTGCGGCGGTCGCGGATGCGGGTGATCAGGCGGTAGAGATCGGCCTGGCCGTTGACGTCGATTCCCTGCGAGGGCTCGTCAAGGACCAGCAGGTCGGGATCCCGGAGCAACGCCCGCGCCAGCAGGACGCGCTGGAATTCCCCCCCGGAAACGGCCTCCAAGGGCGTATCCGCAAGGTCACCGGCGCCGACTTCGCCCAGTACCGCCTGAATCCGCTCTCTCTTGCGGTTGCGCCGCCCGGCGCCGAGCACCAGGAACCGCCCGACCGTCAAGGGCAGAGTCGGGTCAATGTGCAACCGTTGCGGCATATAACCGATGACCAGGCCCTCCCGGCGGCGAACGGTTCCCCGGTCTGGTTTCAACAACCCAAGAACGACCCGGACAATCGTCGTTTTGCCAGCGCCGTTGGGGCCGATCAGGGTAACGATCTCGCCGGCGCGGACACGGGCCCCGGCCTCGGTGAGGATTTCCTTGCCATGACGTGCCACGGTGATGCCCGTGGCCTCGATCAGAATTTCGGCATCGGTGAACGGGTCAATCATTTCGATGAGCCCGGCTCAGGCCTCCCGGCAGTGAGGGCAAAGGCCCAGGACTTCGATCATTGGCCGGGTGACGGCGAAGCCGGCTCTGGCGGCGCTTTTCTTGATCGCCTCGTTGATCCCGTTGTCGTTCAATTCGGCCGCCGAACCACAGGACCGGCAGATCAAAAACTGCCCGCCATGAGGGGCAGCCGGGTCCGGGCAGCCGACGAATGAATTGAGGCTTTCGATGCGGTGAACAAGGCCTTGGCTCAACAGAAATTCCAAGGCCCGGTAGACGGTCGGCGGCGCGGCGCCGCGGCGTTCGGCCTTGAGGATATGGAGAATCTCATACGCCCCCAGCGGTTTATGGCCGCCCCAAACCAATTCCAGCACCCGGCGGCGGAGCGGCGTCAGGCGCACGCCTCTTTCCCCGCACAAGGCCGCCGCCCGGTCGAGCGCTCCTTCCAGGCAATGGTTGTGATCGTGGCCCGCATCCAGGAAGGCGGCGGCGGGATCGGTTTTGGGCATGGCGGTTCACCGTGATTCATTTATAAATGATATAATATAACATTATATCTTCCCCGGTCCCAGCCGTCGAGCCCAGTTGACAGATACCCCGCAAAGTCCGATGAAAGGCTTTCCTGGACAAGAAAGGACATCCCATGAGCAACGACATGGGAACCGCCGAACAGGCGAAGGCGTCTGCCGGCAAGGTGCTGGACGCTATCAAATTCAACGACGACGGACTTGTGCCGGCAATCGCCCAGCAGTTCGATACCGGCGAGGTATTGATGATGGCGTGGATGAACCGCGACGCCATCACCGAAACGCTTAAAACCGGCCGGGTTTGTTACTGGTCCCGGTCCCGCGAAAAGTTATGGCGCAAGGGTGAAACGTCCAAGCAGACGCAGGCGTTGAAGGATTTTCGCTGGGATTGCGACGCCGATACGGTCCTGGTCTTGGTCGACCAGGCCGGGGTGGCCTGCCATACCGGGCGGCGAAATTGTTTTTTCAATGCCGTCAGAGACGGCGAGACGGCGGTGATTGCCGACGTCGAAACCGATCCTAAGGACCTTTACGGTTGATCCCCCGCCGGACGGGGTCTTCCGGGATACAGAGAGGCTCCGGCCATCTCCCGGCAAAAGAGGATATACCCGTCTATTCCCAGGATTTTGTTTGCAGACGCTCCTTCAGTTTTTCAAGGGGCTTCTGCCGGCGCATCATCAGCGCCTCGAGAATGTCATAGGCATCGGAAGACAACTCGGCAAAGGTCGCCGCCAGTTCACCGTCTTTTATGCGAACGGCCTCGCAGTCAACGCGAACGATGAAAATCAGCCCGGGATTGGGGCCGATGCCTTCAATCAGGAATTCCTGGCCGCTCATGATAGAGCCTTCGTAGTTCCCGACCCTGAACCCGCCAAGTCCCCAATCAAGGGTGAGGAGAATATCACCTTCGATCATAAAATAGATGGCAGGCTCCTCGATTCGGTTGTCCTTACGATTATAATCGGCAGAACCAATAAAGGATTGCTTGGCCACTTCTTCCGCCCTTCCAGGGAAACTGAGGTTATTAAGCCAATAATTTCGGGGATATTTTAGAAAACCCTGATCGAATGCGCTAGTCCATGTGAATTTTTCCCCGAAAAACCTGGAAACCTGTGCCTTGCGGACGTTACCCCTGATCCGGAAGGTATTCGTCAGACCACTTCAGCACGATGTTGAAGCTGATGGAAATCCGGGTTTCCTTGCTCAGGTTCGGGTGAACGAAATGGTTCACGAAACCCGGCCACATCATCAAAAGCCCCGGTTCCGGCATGACCGTGAACTCGGGGTCCACATAAGGGTCGCCCTTGATGCCCAGCATGTTGACCCCCGGTCTCGGGTCGTAAAAGGTGATACAGCCGGGACGGACATCGCTTCGGCTTTGCAGCGTTTCCCGTGTCGCCGGCATTTTCACGTAGTAGGTGCCGCTGAGATAAGACCACGGGTGGTTGTGGGTGTCGTGGTAATCCCCGAAACGGTTGATGCTGGCCCAACCCGTGATCGTCCAGTTGACGGCGTAATCAATGCCTAGGTGTTTCAGGTATTCGATGACGGTGCCGTTGACGTTATCCCTGAGCCAATTGACCGCCGGGTGGTCCCTGTTGAACAGGTCCGGCGCCAGATAGTCGGTGGTCAGGTCCTTGTTGGCGCCCTCCAGATCACGGACCAGCTTGACCAGCTCTTTGTTTTGAGCCTCGCAATCATCCAACCGGCGGCGCACGATTTTCGTGGGCCATAGGTCGATAACGGTTTCCTCGGATTCGGGGGCTTCGGGTTGGTCCGCCATCACATGGTTTCCAAATTGGTGCGCCCGGCAGGACTCGAACCTGCAACCTCGAGATTAGAAATCTCGCGCTCTATCCGGTTGAGCTACGGGCGCTCATGGGGGTTAAAACGGTCTTCGAAAGCCGAAGTTATTCGCGTAGCTTTTTTGCCGTACGCGCCTGGATTTCGGTTCCTGGAGGCGATAGATCATTCCATTCTTCTTGGCGAAGGCCACGGCTTCTTCCCTGCTTGGGAAATCGAGACGGACCTGGCCCCTGGTATCAGCCGAGCCGATCCACCCCATCAGGGAATCCGTCTCTTTCGGCTGGCCCGGTTCGAATTCCAGCAGCCAACGGCCGGTATTTCTCCGGCCGGACTGCATGGCCGACTTGCTTGGCTTATAAATCCGAACTTCGCTCATAGCGGCCCTTTCAAATTGGTCGGGGCGAGAGGATTTGAACCTCCGACCCCCTGCTCCCAAAGCAGGTGCGCTACCAGGCTGCGCCACGCCCCGCCGAGCCGTTCCAACAGGGCGGAAGGTAAGACCTGGGCGTGATTCGCGCAAGTCCGGGGGGATTTCTATCTAAAACTCATTCAAAAATTCGGTGCTCGATCCGGTCACCGGCCTTGATTCCCAAGCGCGCCGCCGTCCCGGCCGGGACTTCCAGCACCGCCTTGACCAACCCCGCCGATTCGATAATGGCGAGCGACTCGGGCGTCGTTTCCGGGGCAATGTTAACGATACGCCCGTCATTACGGATAAAAATTATATCCAGCGGTAGATAGGTATTCTTCATCCACATCCAGACGGGTTGAATGCGCCCGAAATCGAACAGCATGCCGGCGTCGGCGGCCAGTTGCCTGCGTCCTTGCAGGCCCTGGGCGCGTTGTTCCGGCGTCGAGGCGATTTCGACCGTGAACCGGTATTGCCCGCCATTGGCAGAAACGATGGTCAGGCGGCCCTTGGCGAAGGATTCCTCGGCATAAGCCGGGCCTGAGGCGGTCGCCGTCCAGGTAAGCAGAACGAAAACGGCGACAAGGATAAACCCGCGTTTCATGA
>CAZVFL010000016.1:27497-47234 GCA_964626025.1 uncultured Thalassospiraceae bacterium | reverse complement strand
TCGGCGAAATCCAGCATGTCGATCTTTTCGAGCTGGCTGGCGGCGCCGAATTCGGGGGTCATCACGTAAAGCGACACGTCGGCGCTTTCGACGATGGCGGCGTCGCCCTGCCCGATCCCCGGAGTCTCGACAATGATTAGGTCGAAATCCGCCGCCTGGCAGCAGGTGAGAATGTCTGCCAACGCCTTCGGCACTTCGCCCGTGGCCTGGCGGGTGGCCAGGCTGCGCATATAGATATTAGGGGCTGAAATGGCGTTCATGCGGATGCGGTCGCCCAACAGCGCGCCGCCGGTCTTTTTGCGGGAAGGATCGATGGCGATGACGGCGATTTTCGGGTTTTCGCTGTACAGTTGAAAACGGCGGATCAATTCGTCGGTGAGCGACGATTTTCCGGCCCCGCCGGTGCCCGTTATGCCCAAAACAGGCGCCGGATCGCGTTTTTGGGCCAGGGCGCGGACCGCGTCTAAGCCCTTTTTCGGCAGTTTTCCCAGTTCCAGGGCGGTAATATAACGGGCGAGGACGGCTTTTTCGCCCGATTCAAGGCTATTCAGGCTTTTTTGGTCCTGTAAGGCCCTGTTTTTCCCCCTTTCACCCCTATAAACGGCCTGAGCCCCCTTAATCATCTCCTGAATGATTCCGTCGAGGCCGATTTTCCGGCCGTCATCGGGCGAAAAGATGCGCGAAACGCCGTATTTCTGCAGTTCGGCGATCTCGGTGGCGATAATGACCCCGCCGCCGCCGCCGAAAACTTTGATTTCCGGACGTCCCAGCTCCTTCAACAGGTCGATCATGTATTTGAAGTATTCGATGTGCCCGCCCTGATAAGAACTGACGGCGATGGCCTGGGCGTCCTCTTCGATGGCCGCGTTCACCACCTCATTGACGGAACAGTTGTGGCCCAGGTGAATGACCTCGGCGCCGGCGCCCTGGAGAATCCGGCGCATGATATTGATGGCCGCGTCGTGGCCGTCGAACAGGCTGGCGGCGGTGACGAAACGGACGGGCGGTTCCGCCCCCCGGGTTTTGACGGCTTTGCTCCCCGCCGTTTTGGCCTTTGCGGCCGTTACCTTGGCGGCTTTGGGTTTCGCCGGCTTTTTTCCTTTGTTCGCCGCTTTTTTGCGGGACGCGACATGAATGACGTCGTCGGGCACGGCCGTGGCTCCTGGTATCGGGTCCCTTATTGGACTTTGGAGTTTCCGTTTACGTAAACGTAAACTATTTCCGGGGACCGGTAAAGCCCTTGAACCCAGGTTTTCTTTCTCTAATCTTCAGAGTCCGGGGCCTTGATTGCTCTTGTAGGAAAGATTCGTTCCTTGAAACACACGGAAAAAAGACAGGCAGCCAAAACGGCAAGGGGCTCGTTTCCCCGCACCCGTATGCGCCGCACCCGCGCCGAGCCCTGGTCCAGGGCCCTGGTTTCGGAAAACAGCCTGGCGGCGGCCGACCTGATCTGGCCCATCTTCATCACCGAGGGCAAGGGAAAGCGCGAGCCCATCCCTTCCATGCCCGGTGTTGACCGGCTCAGCATCGACGAGCTCGTTGGTGCCGTCGAAGAAGCCAAGGGCCTGGGCATTCCGGCCGTGGCGCTTTTCCCTTATACCGAAGAAGACCTGAAAACCCCCGATGCCCGCGAGGCCTATAACCCGGAAAACCTTATTTGCCGGGCGGTTCAGGCGGTCAAGAAGGAACACCCGGAAATCGGCGTCATGTGTGACGTGGCGCTTGATCTCTTCAATTCAGACGGCCACGACGGGTTGGTCCGGGACGGCAAAATCCTCAATGACGAGACGGTCGAGGTGCTGACCCGCCAAGCCGTGGTCCAGGCGCGCGCCGGTTGCGACATCATCGCCCCTTCGGACATGATGGACGGGCGTGTCGCCGCCCTCCGCGACGCGCTCGATGCCGAGGGCTTCGAAAACGTCATCATCATGGCCTATGCGGCCAAGTTCGCTTCGGCCTTTTACGGGCCTTTCCGCGATGCCGTCGGTTCGTCGGGCGCGCTCAAGGGCGACAAGAAGACCTATCAGATGGACCCCGCCAACACCGACGAAGCGTTACGCGAAGTGGCGCTGGACATCGACGAAGGCGCCGACATGGTCATGGTCAAGCCGGGCCTGCCCTATCTGGATGTGGTGCGCCGGGTCAAGGACGCCTTCGGGGTTCCCACCTTTGCTTATAATGTGTCAGGCGAATACGCCATGTTGCGCGCGGCTGCCGACCAGGGCTGGCTCGATTACCCGGCGGCGATGATGGAAACGCTTTTGGCGTTCAAGCGTGCCGGTGCTGACGGGGTTTTGACCTATGCCGCCGTCGAAGCCGCGCGATTGCTGAAAAAGGGCTGATCCTGGGCTGAAACAAGTCCCTTGGGGGGTTTATTTCTGGTCCCTCAGGTCCAACAGGCGGTCGATATCCAGGACCACCATCAATTCCTCGTCAAGCCTGAAAACGCCGTTGGAAAACTCCCGCCACAGCGGGTCCAGGGTGCCGGGGTTCTTTTCGTAAAGATTCTTTGACAGGCTGATGACGTCGCCGATTTGGTCGACGAGAAGCGTATAAAGGTCGTTGCCCTGTTCAACGGTCACGCCCATGGTTTCTTTTTTGCCTTCTTCCAAGGGGGGAAGGCCAAGCCGGACGCGAACGTCGATGACGGTGACGATCCGGCCGCGCAGGTTGATGGAGCCTTTAACCTCGGGCGGCGCCAGAGGCACGGCCGCGATTCGATCGGGCTGAAGGATGTCCTGGACTCTCAGCACCGGAATCCCAAACAACTGGTCGCCGATCCGGAAGGTCACGTAATCTTCCAGGTCCGCGGCGGCATGGGAGGCCAAGTCCATGGATTGGTGGGACGGTTCCGTCGTTTCTGTCGTTGTAAGAGCGTCTGACATGGGGATCTCCAAAATTTTGGTTGTTAATTCCTCAAACAGGTTTTGAGCGCGCCGACAACGATCAGCAAACCTGTCCCCGGCTTGTTAACGGAAATCCTATCGGCCCATTGTTTCGCCAGTATGTCTGAAATGCGTCCCTGTATGACAGAAAACGGACCCCGGACGACCCCGGCGCTTCGGCAATTTATGAAATTTTTCAATGAGTTATTGGAAATCAGGAGGGGCGCTCATACGACCCCGCGCTGGCGGAGACCGGCGATCTCTTCCGGCTCAAGGCCGAGGATCTCCTTCAAGACCTCATCGGTGTGCTGGCCCAGGGTCGGCGGGGCGTAGCGGTATTCGATCCCGGCCCCGGACATGCGGATCGGGCTGGCGATCAGCCGGACCGGGTTCTTGCCTGTTGCGGGATGGGGCATTTCCAGTTCCATGCCCCGGGATTTGACCTGCGGGTCGTTGAACGTTTGTTCGAGATCGTTGATGGGGCCGCAACTGACGTTGATCTTTTCCAGGCCTTCGAGCCAGTGTTTCGACGGGTGCCGGGTGACCACGGCGGTCAGTTTTTCGATGAGCGCGTCACGGTTCCGGACCCTCGAATCGTTGGTCCGGTAATCCTCGTCTTCCGCCAGTTCCGGGATTCCGGCGAAATCGCAGAAACGCTGGAACTGCTCATCGTTGGCGGCGGCGATGACGATGTTACCGTCGGCGGTGGCGAAGCCCTGATAAGGGACGATGTTGGGATGGGCGCTGCCCAGCCGCTTCGGCGCGTCGCCGGTCGCCAGGTAATTCAGCCCCAGGATCGACATCGTGGCGACCTGCGTGTCCAGCATGCCGATGTCAATGTGCTGCCCTTTTCCGGTCTCCTGGCGCTGGCAGATCGCCGCATTGACCGACACCGCCGCATACATCCCGGCCATCAGGTCGGCGATGGGAACGCCCGCTTTCAGGGGCTCTCCGTCGGGGGTGCCGGTGGTGCTCATGAAGCCGCCCATGGCCTGGATAAGGAGGTCGTACCCGGGCCGCTTGGCGTAAGGGCCGGTTTGGCCGAAGCCGGTGATCGAACAATAGATCAGGCCCGGGAAATCGTCCTTCAGTTGATCGTAGGAAAGGCCATACTTGGCCAGGTTGCCGACCTTGAAGTTTTCGACCAATACGTCCGACTTTTCGATCAGCCGCCTGGCCAGGTCTTGGCCTTCCGGGTTCCCGAGGTCGAGGGTCATGGACCGTTTGTTGCGATTGGAGCTTGCGAAATAAGCGCTTTCCCCGGTTTCTTTGCCGGCGTCGTCTTTGAGGTACGGCGGCGCGAACTGCCGGGTATCGTCGCCTTTCCCGGGTTGTTCGACCTTGATCACGTCACCGCCGAGATCGCCCAAAATCTGGGTGCACGTCGGGCCGGCAAGGATACGGGTCAGGTCGAACACCCGAAGGCCACTCAAGGGACCGGTCATGGAAAACAAGGCCTTTGATTAATGGATGGCAGCCGCTGATTATTAAGGACCGTCAACCAGGGCGGCAACCAATGTCTAAAACCCTTAGTGACGTTGCGTTTCATGGGGGTTCCCTTGTCTTAGAAAACTTGGAAAAATGGGCTGTGTCAGCGCCGTGTCAGTATAGCCTTCGTTAGTCCTCATCATCCTTAGAATTGTCTTTTGACCATGGGGGAAAAGTATCGGAATTGTCTTTTGACCATGAGGGAAAACGATGGATGATTTTTCTTTGTATCTCAATTTTCGAGCCAATTTCGTCTATTAATCTGGCGATGCCGACTTGCGTGGCGGTGCTTTTAGCCGTCGCTTCTTCAATCATCTGAACAGGCACCGGCTCTTTGGCCGCCAGCTTCTCTTGAATCTCCTCGATTGCCTCTTTTGACTCTACAGCGCCGCTTTCAAGTTCTCTAAGTCGCTCCTCCCCACCCTCCAACTTAGTTCTTAGTGTTTCAATGGTTGCGTTCTTTGCTGCGATTTGCATTTTCCAAAGAGCGCCAAAGATACCCGCGATGGTGCCGCCGATCAGGATAATCAAAACGATGTTATCGCTAGTTAGAGTGAGGATAATGTCAGGTTCGTTGCTCATCGGCACACTATCGGCGTTGTGAGTAAGGCTTCCCCCATAACCGCCCCCCTTTCCGTAGGCACCAGCTTAACCCACCCATCCCGATCCATATAGGCGCAAAGGTGTTTTGGTTGTAGGCTTGTGGAGATATGCAAGGGGGGGGAATTAAGATGGCCGATGAATACAACCCAGAACCGATACTCGCGGCACAAGCCGAGGGACGTGAAAAGATTCGTCAAGTGATCTCAGAAGATACCCGGAAAAGCCGGGTCAAGGTTTTACTCACCTCGGCCTTTGCCATTGCTTTAGCAGTCACCGAAAAATTTCCAACGAAAATCCCTCTCGTCGACATCCCCCTCGATGCCAGCCATGGTCGCATATTCCTCATCTGCCTGTTGTGTTTTCACCTTGTGTTACTCTTTACCTTCATCACTGGTGCCCACCCAGACAGAGAAATTGGCCTGAACACCGCGCAAGATCTGAAGGAGAGGCTGGCTTACGACATACATATGTTGCTGCAAAATATAAATAATAATATCGGCGCAGGAGATCGGAAAAATAAGTTGGAGGATGACACCAAAATAGTCCGAGCCCGTGAGCTTGAGCGCCTCGAATTAGCCGAAAAAGTTGCCGGGTTCCGGCGTTTTCTGGAACTCTGGCTTCCGGGAATAATTGGCTTAGTTGGCGCCGGACTGCTTTTGAAGCTTGTTGTTGTCTGAGCTAAGAAATAGGCGGCACACCATGAAACGCATCATACTCGCGGCGCTGGTTGGGGTGCTGGTCAGTGGGTCGGTGGCAGTTGGTTCGCCGTCGGTGGCGTTAGCAAAAGAAATAGTGATGATTTGTACCCTGCCTAAAGATGGAGAGACGTTGACGAGGTACCTCAAATACTCAGACCCCATCATTGGTCCTAAGAAGATTTACAATAGGATCGATGGGAAATGGATGGATTGGTGTCGTCCTCAGCCTGGCCAACACGTACCATGCGAACTCACCATCACCGATCGTGGCGCGATATTGAAGCAAGTTTTAAAAAACGCCGTAGATGAAAACATTCATGAATTCGATTTACAGAAGGGTGACCCCATTCTTCTACACCAAAAATACATACTCGACTTTGAATTTGCCACTCGTAGGGTGGAATTTTATCTAACCCATATAAATGGACGACCCTTTAGTAAATACACATCTGAAAAACCACAAATCGACGTTTGGAATTGTAAGTTGAAAGGATCTACTTCGAAGAAAAGGTGAGTAGAAAGTGTCATTAAGCAGATCTGAGCATCACCGCTGATTAAGCATGGCCTCGTTAGGCCGTTTTAAGGCGGCCCGATCAGCTAACGCCAGACCCTTAACCGGGGCGTTGTTTTGTAGTATACTTTCTAGCGTCAAGAGAGTGCCTGGGGGAGGGCATGCGTTCAGCATTGATTCTTTTCGTAGGGTTGTTGCTTGCAGGATGCGCCACGCAGCCTGATGAAATTGGCTCGGCTTACGTTTCACCCCTGCACTACAAAAATTTTGATTGCGAACAGTTGGAATTGGAAGCGGAGCGCGTATCGAGACGTGTGCTTGAGTTGCACAGAAGCCTTGAAGAAGAAGCCGACGCCGACGAGGCGCAATTTGCTGTCAGTTTAATTTTGCTTTGGCCTGCGATTTTTTGGCTAGAGGGCGGTGACGACTTTCGGGCCAATGAATACTCACGCTTAAAAGGTGAGCGGGATGCCATAGAGATGGTGTCAATCCAGAAGAAATGTTCGATTGAATTTAAAAAATTTGCTCCCCCGAAAAAGAAAGAAGATGACGGTTCTCAGCAGGAACCGATGCAAACCGTTACGCCCTCCACCGGCACCAAGTCTCCGTATATTGGCGACCGCCTGAAACAGTTAGACGCCCTGTTCAAGCAGGAAATCATTTCAAAGCAGGAATATGAGCAGCGACGCAAAGAAATACTAAAAGAGCTGTGACTTCCAACCCCCACCGGGCGACGGGATTACTGCCTCTCCATTTCAAAATCCTCAACCCGGAAAGCGAATTGCATAATCCCAATGGCAAGGTCATTGAGGGCGTCGTCCGAAAGTTTGTTGATGGTTGCCGGGACGTTGCCTATGTCGTCGTTCTTGACCGACGACAACCGATCCACGATGTATTGCCAATCGTTTCTAAGGGCCTTCGGCAACTTGTCGGCGGTGATCGGGTGCCACTCCCTAGCGGCAAACTTCATACGAGCCCGGATTGATCCGTTTGCGGCGAGGATCATAACCACCTTATTTAATGTCGTTGAAACGTAGTCTAATTGGCTCATATTTCCTCCAATGTCGGGGCCTCTAGGCTAAGCCAGGTCTTGGCCTTCCGGGTTCCCGAGGTCGAGGGTCATGGACCGTTTGTTGCGATTGGAGCTTGCGAAATAAGCGCTTTCCCCGGTTTCTTTGCCGGCGTCGTCTTTGAGGTACGGCGGCGCGAACTGCCGGGTATCGTCGCCTTTCCCGGGTTGTTCGACCTTGATCACGTCACCGCCGAGATCGCCCAAAATCTGGGTGCACGTCGGGCCGGCAAGGATACGGGTCAGGTCGAACACCCGAAGGCCACTCAAGGGACCGGTCATGGAAAACAAGGCCTTTGATTAATGGATGGCAGCCGCTGATTATTAAAGAACGGAGCCCGGGACGGCAACTTATATACAAAGCCTTTATTCCAGGCCTTTAATAGGCGGTGAACCATCAAGGGGATTGAAATGCGGGCGTTGGCGTTCACGATTTCGGGCCTTTTTGCGATCATTCTTGTGGTCGGCGCCGCGGCCGTCGCGTGGCTTTGGGGGAGCCTTCCCGACACCGATACCACCATCGAGGTCGTCGCCCTTGAAAAACCGGTCGAGGTGATGCGCGACGAGGCAGGCGTTCCCCACATTTTCGCCGAATCCAGCGGCGATGCCTATTTCGCCCTCGGCTTTGTCCATGCCCAGGACCGGTTCTGGCAGATGGAAATGATGCGCCGTTTGGGCGCCGGGCGGCTGGCGGAAGTCATCGGACCCCGGGCTCTCTCCTCGGACAAATGGATGCGCACCCTTGGGCTGTACAGGCTGGCCGAGGGGCATTACGCCGGCCTCGCCGAGCCCGTCCGCACCGCCTTGAACCTCTATGCCGCCGGGGTCAACGCCAGCATCGAACACAGCCGGCGCTTCCCCTGGGGCCAGCCGGCGCTTGAATTCACCCTTCTCGGCTTTGAGCCCGAACCCTGGAAGCCGGCCGATTCCATCGTCTGGGCAAAGATCATGGCGAGCCGGCTCGGCGGCAATTGGCGTGACGAAATCCTGCGCGCCCGGCTGGCCCGGAAACTGACGCCGAAGCAGGTTGTCGAACTGTGGCCGCTTTATCCCGACGATGCGCCCGAGACCATCGAGCAAGCGGCGGCGCTGACCCGCTTGATGGATCTTGAACGGCTGGCGGCCGTCACGCCGGTCCCCGCCGGCCTGCCGAAAGGGGCGTCGAACGCCTGGGTCCTGGGCGGCAAGAACACCGCCGACCGTGGCGCCATCCTTGCCAACGATCCGCACCTGAGTTTTGGCGTCCCGATCCTCTGGTACCTGGCCAGCATCGAGGCCCCCGACCTGAAGGTGAAGGGCGCCACCGTTCCCGGCGTTCCCTTCACCGTGCTTGGCCACAACGCCAATATTGCCTGGGGCATGACCATCACCCAGGGCGACGCCCAGGATCTGTTCGTCGAATGGATCGATTCCGAAGGTGATCAATACAAAACCCCGGAAGGCTGGAAGCCGTTCGAGACGCGCCCGGAAACCATCATCGTCAAGGACGCCAAGCCGGTGACCATGGTGGTCCGGGAATCCCGCCACGGGCCGGTCATTTCCGACCTCGTGCCCGGTTTTGCCAAGGCCGCCGGCGAACATTCGGTGATGGCCCTTTCCGCGATCTATCTGGAGCCCGAGGACCGCACCCTGGAGACGTTCTATCGGCTGAACAGGGCCGAAAACTGGCAAACCTTCGTCGACGCGCTCAAGAATTTCCAGGCCCCCCTGAGCAATTTCTTTTTCGCCGACACCAAGGGCGACATCGGGTTTATGGCCCCTGGCCTGGTGCCGGTCCGAAAAGGCGGCCGTGGGTGGGTGCCAAGCCCCGGTTGGGACGGCGAAACCGATTGGATCGGTTACCTTCCCTTCGACCGGCTTCCCATGGTGTTGAACCCGCCTTCGGGACGCATCGTCAACGCCAACAACAAAATCACGCCAAAGGATTATCCGCATTTCATTTCATTCGACTGGGCCCCCGGCTTCCGGGCCCGGCGCATCCTTGAGCTGGTGGCTGCCCCGGGCCAATCGGCCCACGGCACGGCCCGGCTCCAGCAGGATCACGTTTCAGGGATGGCGCGGCGCTTGCTGCCGTTGATGCTGGACGTCGAGCCCACTGATGAGTTGGGACGCGAAGCTCACGCCCTGCTGGGGAAATGGAAAGGCAAGATGTCCCGGGGCCGGCCCGAGCCGTTGATTTTTTCGACCTGGCTTCTGGAGCTTAACAAGGCCCTTTATGCCGATGAACTGGGCGATCTTTTCCGTAATTACCTGACTCTCAGGCCGCTTTTCATCGTTTCCGCCCTGACCGAACGGCAAGCCTGGTGCGATAACGTCAACACCGAGGAAACCGAAGATTGCCGCGGCATTCTCCTGTCTTCACTGAAACGAGCCCTGGACAAGTTGGAGACATCCCAAGGCGGCGACATCAGGGACTGGCGCTGGGGCGACGTCCACCGCGCCCGCTTCGCCCATAAGCCGCTGACCGCGGTTCCCTGGCTCCGGCGCTTCGTCGATCTGGAGATTCCCACCGACGGCGGCAATTTCACTGTCAACCGCGGCGCCGGCCACCCCAACCACCCCGAGCGTCCGTTCAGGCACGTGCACGGTTCCGGGTACCGGGCGGTCTACGATCTTGGGAACCTCGGCCGGTCGCGGTTCATTATTGCCACCGGGCAATCGGGCAGCCCCGTTTCCTCTCACTACAAGGATTTATTGACGGACTGGCGCGACGGCCGTTACCGCCGTATGGGCCAGAGCCGCTCCGTCCTGGCCAAAGACGCCGACATCTTGGTGCTGACGCCGGCCGCCCCTGGGTATAAACAAGGGCGTTGATCGGGGACGTTAAGGAAACGAACATGACCGTGACCTTCGACGATATCCAAAGGGCCGCCGAGCTGATCGAGGGCAAGGTGACAAGGACGCCGAGCCTGCCTTCGCCGGTGTTGTCCGAGCTTGCGGGCGCCGACATCACGCTTAAGCTGGAAAACCTGCAGGTCACCGGTTCGTTCAAGCCGCGCGGCGCCTACGTCAAGCTGGCCGGCCTGACGGACAAGGAAAAGAAAGCCGGTATCGCCGCCGCGTCCGCCGGCAATCACGCCCAGGGCGTCGCCTTCCATGCCCGTAACCTGGGCGTTCCGGCGACCATCACCATGCCGGAAGGAACACCCTTCACCAAGGTCGGCCGCACCGAGGCGCTTGGCGCCAAAGTGGTGCTTTCCGGCGTTGGATTGGCCGAGGCCCGCGAGGCGGCCCTGAGCCAAGCCGAGGCCGGGGGCCTGGTTTTTGTCCATCCCTATGACGACGAAAAGATCATCGCCGGCCAGGGCACCGTCGGCCTGGAACTGCTGAGCGATTGCCCGGATTTGGAGGTTATGATCGTTCCCATCGGCGGCGGCGGGCTGATGGCGGGCGCGGCCGTGGCCGCCAAGGCGCTGAAACCAGACATCGAGATCATCGGCGTCGAGGCCGCGCTCTACCCGTCCATGTCCGAGGCGCTGAAGGGCGGGGCGCCAGGCGCCCGTCGCCCCGAAAGCCAGGGCCAGACCATCGCCGAGGGCATCGCCGTCAAGGTGCCGGGCGAATTGACCAAGCCCGTCATCGCCGAACTGGTGGACGACATCATCCTGGTTGACGAACAGGCGTTGGAGCTGGCCACCCAAACCTATATTGAAATCCAGCGTCTGGTGGCGGAAGGCGCCGGCGCCGCGTCGCTGGCGGCGGTGCTGGAAGCCCCCGACCGGTTCAAGGGCCGGAAAGTCGGCCTTGTCGTCTCGGGCGGCAATATCGACTCCAGGCTGTTATCGTCAATCCTGATGCGCGGCCTTGTCCGCGAGGGACGGATGGTCCGGCTTAGGGTCGAAATCACCGATGCCCCCGGCGTCCTGTCAAAGGTTGCGGGGCTGATCGGAGACTCGGGCGGCAACATCATCGAGGTCTATCACCAGCGGCTTTTCTACGATGTTCCGGTGAAGCAGGCGGAAGTCGACGTGGTCATCGAAACCGTGGACGCAGGCCACGTGCGCAAAATCATGGAGAAGCTGGAAAAAGCCGGCTTTCCCGTCCGCCTCCTCGGCGCAACGTCGCTCGCCGCCGACGGGTGACGGTTTCCCGTTTTTTTACATGCGCCACAGCCAGAGCTTGGTTTTGCGGCGGTCGTCGATGTCTACGGTTTGATCCGCCGGATGATCGGGAACGATGAAGGTATTGCTGATCAAAAGGCTGCCTGCGCTCATTTCCAGGCGGGCCTTTTCATAAAGCGCTGGCATCGGCACCGGCGACAGGAAACAATAGACCACGTCGTAGGGGGCGAGATCGAGGGACCGGTAATCGCCGTAGCGAAGCTGAACGTTGGCAGCGCCCCCAAACCGCAACCTGAACCAGGCAAGGGCGAACAGGACCGGCGCCGATTCGATGCCGGTGAAATGGCCATCCGGCCGCCCCGCGGCCAATTCAAGGACCGGCCCGCCCAGGCCGCTGCCGAGATCGGCGAACCGGAATCCCTGTTCTTTATTTTCCGTCCCTGTCCGGGCTCCCCCGCTGTTTTTGTTTTCGGGGGACACCCCCGGCCTTGCAGCCTCCCCCGGGGCCTCTTCGGGAAGCAGCCGGGCCAACGCCGCTTTCGTCTTCGGGTTGGTAAGATACAAGGGGACGCCGCCCGTGGCCGCGTTCCAGAATACCAGGACCAGGACCATAAACGCGGCCAGGAAAACCCAGGCCGGAACCTGCCACAGCAACGCCGCGGCGACGGCCGAAGGCAGCACCAGATGTATGGGCGCCCACCACGAAGCCAGCCCGAAGCGTGCCCCCAAAACCGCCGCCACGATCCCTTGGCCCGCCAACAAGGCCATCAACGGCAAGGAAACGCCGGCCACCCTGGTCAGCAGGACGGCACCGCCGAAGACAAGGGCGGCGGCGGCGAGTTGAGCGGCCAGGGCCGTAATCAGTGGAATTCGCGGCATGTCTGCCCCTGTTTGCCCCTGGGCCAAGCGTCCTGGGCGCGGCGGAAAAGTTCAATATTGGGTTGGAATTTTCAATTTACTTCAAGATAATTTATTGTTCCGCCGCACCGCACAATATAGCGTGCAGTCCTTGGGGGAAAAAGCCCGGACGGGCGACTGACCGGGCTAAAAAATGGACTGAGGATCCGAATGTTTTTCATCGTCGGTATTGTGATTGTCGTTGCCGCCGTTCTTGGCGGCTATTCCATCCACGGTGACGTGGGGCTCCTGTGGCAGCCGGTCGAATTCGTCATCATTTTCGGCGGCGCTTTCGGGGCTTTTCTGATTGCCAACCCGAAACGGGTCGTGGTCGGCTCCATCAAAGCGTTTGGCAAGGTGATCAAGGGCCCGAAATACAACAAGGATGCTTATGAGGAGCTCTTGGGCGTTCTCTTTTCCGTGTTCAAGCTGGCCAAGACCAAAGGCGACCTGGCCCTGGAAAACCACGTGGAACACCCCGCCGAAAGCACCCTTTTCGCCAATTTCCCGACCTTCCAGGGCGACCATCACGCGGTCGAATTTCTTTGCGACTATCTTCGCGTGCTGACGCTGGGCGCCAGCAACCCGCACGAGATCGAGGCGATCATGGAGGTCGAACTGGATAATCATCACAACGACGACCATATGATCTCCAGCGCCTGGGCGGTGATGGGCGACGCCATGCCGGCACTCGGTATCGTCGCCGCCGTTCTCGGCGTCATCGTCACCATGGCCTCGATTACCGAGCCGCCGGAGATCCTCGGCGGCCTGATCGCCGCGGCGTTGGTCGGCACGTTTTTCGGTGTCCTGATGTCCTATACGGTGGTCTCCCCGATCGCCCAGTCCTTGGAAAAATCGTTCAATTCGGAAGCCAATTACCTGAACTGCATCAAGGTCGGCATTATCGCCCACATGCAGGGCTATGCGCCCCAGGTTTCGGTCGAATTCGCCCGCAAATCCCTGACGACAGAGATGCGCCCGACCTTCATCGAGGTCGAGGATATGATCGGCAATCTGCCATCCGCCAGTTGAACCAGGGCCCCGACCTGATAGAATCGGGACATGGCAGACAAGTCCACCCAACCCATTATCATCAAGCGGGTCAAGAAGGTCGGCCATGCTGCCCACGGCGGCGCCTGGAAGATCGCCTACGCCGACTTCGTCACCGCGATGATGGCCTTTTTCCTGTTGCTGTGGCTTTTAAGCGCGGTTTCCCAGGAACAGCTTGAAGGCATCTCCAATTATTTTGCCCCGGCCAGCGTCTCTATGACCCAGAGCGGCGGCGGCAGCATTCTGGGCGGCGCCACCATTGCCGTCGAGGGGTCCGCCCAAACGTCCACGTCCCGGGACGCCGTCACCGTTGATCTGCCGCCGCCGAAGGCGGGAACCGGCGGTGAGGGCGACGCCGGGGAAGAGGCGAGCCCGCCCAGCGACGAACAGGCGGCGGAGGACCTGCTTCGCCAGAAAGAGCAGGAACAGTTCGAGCAGGCCAAGGAAGAGCTTGAAAAGGCGATCGAATCCATACCCGAAATGAAGGAGCTCGAGGAAAGCCTGTTGATCGACAACACGCCGGAAGGGCTAAGGATTCAGCTGCTCGACAAAGACGGCCTTTCCATGTTCCCGAGCGGCAGCGCCAAGATGTATGAGCATACGCGCAAGCTTATCAAGTTGGCTTCCACGATCATCTTGAAGATGCCGCAGCAGATTTCCATTTCCGGGCATACGGATTCCAAGCGTTTCGTCACCGACAACGGTTATTCGAACTGGGAACTGTCCGCCGACCGGGCCAACGCCGCTAGGCGCGAGTTGGTCGATTCCGAAGTGCCTTTGGCAAGGGTATCGCGCGTCGTCGGCAAGGCGGCGACCGAGCCGTTCTTTCCCGAAGACACGGAAAACGCCAGGAACAGAAGGCTTAGCATCGTCATGCTGCGCGGCACCGGCAAGGATAACCCGACGAGCCCCGAAAACCTGGCCAAAATGAGGGAAAAGATAAAAAAGAACGAAGCCCTGCCGGGCCTGACGGAGATTCGCGAACGTCAGGAAGAGGAAGGCCTAGACAGGCCGAAAAAGCCCGTTCAGAAGCCCGCGCCTGAAAAGAAGACCGTCGCCAAACCCAAATCCACGGACTTGAAGCTGAAACTCGCGCCCGAAGCCAAGGACCAGGCGCTGCCGGGGCTTGAGGACATTCGCAAGCGCCAACTCAAGGAAGGCCTGAAAAAATCGACCAAGGTTCCGGGGGCTGACCAGGAATCCGGAAAGGAAAAGAAAGGCCAGGCCCTTCCCGAACTGGACGTAAAGCCCCTTATCCGCAAGCTGGAAAAAATCGAGACAACCGAAGGCGAGGCCCTTCCTGGATTGAACGTCATTCGCAAGCGTCAGCTTGAGCTCGAAAAGGAAAAAGCAGCCCCGCCCAAGAACTAGACCCGGCCGATCCCTTTCAGGCGGATAAAAAAAGTTCGGCCAAGGGATGGGCCTGGGGTAAAATGAACCCGATGTAGCAAACACGGGTTTATTTTCGGACCATGAAGCACAAGCCCATTCACAACACACAGTTTTTCTTCGCCACCGCCCCCCTTCCCTGCCCCTACCTTCCGGGCCGAATGGAGCGCCGCGTGGTAACGGAACTGATTGGGCGGGATGCTTCCTCTCTTCATGACCGGTTGTCGGAGGCAGGCTACCGGCGAAGCCACAACATCGCCTATGCGCCGGCGTGTCCCGGCTGCAATGCCTGCAAGGCGGTACGGATTTTGGTTAAAGAATTCCGGCCGTCCCGTTCACAACGCCGAATCTGGAACCGCAACATCGGCCTCATGGTTCGGGAAATCGAGCCCGAGGCGACCGACGAACAATACGCCATCTTCAACGCCTATCAGGAATACCGGCATACCGACGGCGATATGGCGAAAATGGACTTCCAGGACTATCGGGCCCTGATCGAGGATACGCCGGTGGAAACCAAGCTGGTTGAATTTCACGACCCGGACCATGGCTTTGCCGCGGCCTGCCTGATGGACCGTGTCGAAAACGGCCTGTCCGCGGTTTACAGCTTCTTCGATCCTCAATGGTCCCGGCGCAGTTTGGGCTCCTACATGATCTTGTGGATGATAAACCGGGCCAGGGAATGGGGGCTCGATTACATTTATCTGGGGTTCTGGATCGCCGGTTGTCCGAAGATGGCTTATAAGTCGAATTTCCGGCCCCTGGAGACGTGGACACCCGAGAGCTGGCATGAATTGACACCCGAAGAATGCAAAACCGGCCTCAGCCAGCCCGATTGAAGGGCGCGACCGGAGCAAAAAAATAACTATACTCCAACGGGTTATCGTGGATTATTAAAGCATGAAACGCCGCCGTTTCCTGACCGGCGCCGCCCACGGCATCACCGCGGCCGCTGTTGGCGTCGCTTCGTTGCCAACCCCGGCGATCGCCCAGGATGTCCGCCGTTTGAATATGGTCACCACTTGGCCCCGGGATTTTCCGGGATTGGGGACCGGCGCCCAGCGCCTGGCCGAAAACATCAACCTGATGAGCGGCGGCCGGCTCGAGGTTAAGGTTTTCGCGGCCGGCGAACGGGTGCCGGCGTTCGAATCCTTTGATGCGGTTTCCGGCGGCGCCGCCGAGCTTTATCACGGCATCGAGTACTATTGGCAGGACCGGTCCCGTGCCTATAACTTTTTCGCCGCCATGCCCTTTGGCCTGACGGCGGGCGAAATGGCCGCCTGGGTTTACCACGGCGGCGGCCAGGAATTGTGGGACGAGCTTTCGGCCGGCTTCAACATCAAGCCTTTCCAGGTTGGCAACATGGGTGTCCAGATGGGCGGCTGGTTTAACAAGGAAATCAACGTCATCGGCGATTTCAAGGGCCTTAAAATCAGGATTCCCGGGCTCGGTGGCGAGGTCGTCCAGCGGTTGGGCGCCATCCCGGTGTCGCTGCCGGGGGTTAAAATCTTTCCGGCCCTTCAATCGGGCGCGCTTGACGCCACCGAATGGGCCGGACCGTGGAACGATCTGGCGCTCGGTTTCTACAAAGTGGCCAAATACTACTATTACCCCGGGTTCCATGAACCGGGCACGGCGCTTTCCGCCGGCGTCAACCTGAAAGTCTGGGAAAGCCTGGGCGCCGAGCAGAAAGCCATCGTCACCCAGGCCATGGCTGCCGAAAACGTCACCTCCAGCGCCGAATTCAAGGCCAGGAACGCCGACGCGCTGGAAACCCTTCGCAAGATTCACCGGGTCGATCTTAGGCGTTTTCCAGATGGCGTGCTGAGGGCCCTGGGCGAAGCCTCCGGCATTGTCGTCGGCGAAATCGGCAACGGCGGCGACGCCATCACCCGGAAGATTTACGAGAATTTCAGAAAGTTCCGCAAAAAAGCGCTGTCCTGGTCGCATCTGGCGGAACAGAACTTCTGGAACGCCCGTATCCTGCCGTTCAAGTACTAGCAGGCTATTGCACCATGAATTTGGAGCCATCACCCTTCGAGACGGACCTCCGGTCCTCCTTAAGGCGTGAGGCATAAGGTATTTCTAACTCCTTATCCTGAGCAGCGAGCGCAAGCGAGCGTGTCGAAGGATTGTCGCCAGAAATCCACTTTTTCAGCAGTCTGCTAGAAATCAGCTAAACCGGCCCGACTTGGCGAAACCCTTGGGAACCACCAGGCCCGCCTGGGCGCGTTTGCCGATCCAACGCTTGATGTCAGGCTCCGTGCGTGTTCCCTGCTGCCCGGTTTGCCAGCTTAAGCCTTCTTTGGCCTTGAGCGTCGTGACGTCGGCGAGACCGCCCTTGGCATAGCGTTGCAGGATCACGCCGCGGCCCCGGGCCATCACCGGAAGCTCTGCGATGGGGATAATCAAAAGCTTGCGGGTGCTTCCGACCACGGCGATATGGTCGGCGCCCTGTTCGACGGCGGCCGCCGTCGCCGCTTTCTCGCCGTCGCCCAGGTTCAGGATTTGCTTGCCGTTGCGGGTCTGGGCGATGACGGCGTCTTCCTCGACGATGAACCCGCGCCCGCCGTCGGACGCCACCACCAGCCGCCGGCCCGGTTCCTTTTCCTTTCCCCCTTTCCCGCCGTTGTCCTGTTCGGGCCCCGGTTTGCGGATGAACATGGCGACCGCGTCATGGCCCTCGGCCATGTCGACCATCAAGCGCAACGGCTCGCCAAGGCCCCTGCCGCCGGGCAGTTTGTCGCAGCCGAGGGTGTAAAAACGCCCGTTGGAGGCGAAAACCAACAGCTTGTCGGTGGTTTCCGCGTGCATCACGAACTGGCCGCGGTCGCCTTCCTTGTATTTCAATTCGGACGCATCCTCGACATGCCCCTTGTGCGTCCTGATCCAGCCTTTTTCAGACGCGACGACGGTGATCGGCTCCTTCTCGATCATCGCCTCCAGGGGCACCACAACCGCCGACGGCGGCTTGCCGATCTTGGTGCGGCGGGCGCCCAGCGGGGTTTTCGCCGAAAACTGCTTTTTGATCTGGGTGATTTCCCTGGCCACCGTCTTCCAGCGGCGGTCCTTGTTGCGAAGCAGGCCACGAAGGCTTTTGCCTTCCTTGGTCAATTCGGCGTGCTCGTTTTTGATGGCTTTTTCTTCCAGCTTGCGGAGCTGCCTGAGACGCATGTTCAAAATGGCTTCGGCCTGCACCTCGGTCAGCTTGAAGGCCTTCATCAGCTTCTTTTTCGGCTCGTCTTCGGTGCGGATGATCTTGATGATTTTGTCCAGGTTCCGGAACGCCACCAGAAAGCCGTCCAGGACCTCCAGCCGGTGTTCGATTTTTCCAAGCCGGTGCTTGGAACGCCTGACCAGGACCTCATGGCGGTGATCAAGGAAGGCCTGAAGCGCCTGACGCAGGTTCATGACGCGGGGCATGTTGTTGGCGTCCAAAACGTTCAGGTTCAGCGACGCCCGGGTTTCCAATTCCGTCTGACGGAACAATTGTTCCATCAGCATGTCGGCGTCCACGGCCCGGCTCTTGGGCTCCAGCACGATGCGGACGGTCTCCGCCGATTCGTCCCTGACGTCGGCCAGGATCGGCAGTTTCTTGGAGATCACGAGATCGGCGATCTTCTCGATCAGGCGGGATTTCTGAACCTGGTAGGGAATTTCGGTGATGACGATCTGATAAATCCCCCGGGAAAGCCTCTCTTTGTTCCACTTTGCCCTGAGCCGGAAACTGCCGCGGCCGGTTGAGTAAGCCTCGATAATGTTTTTGCGGGGCTCGACTAAAATGCCGCCGGTCGGAAAGTCGGGTCCGGGCACCAGGCTGACCAGCTTGGAGAACCTGACGTTGGGGAACTTGATCAAGTGCAAAAGCGCATCTGAGAGTTCGACGATATTATGGGGCGGGATGGACGTCGCCATGCCGACCGCGATTCCCGACGACCCGTTGGCCAACAGGTTGGGGAAACACGCCGGCAGGACGGTCGGTTCGGTTTCTTCGCCGTCGTAGGTGTCCCTGAAATCAACGGCGTTTTCGTTGATTCCTTCCAGAAGCGCCCAGGCGACCTCGGTCAGCCGGGCCTCCGTATAGCGCATGGCCGCCGCGTTATCGCCGTCCACGTTGCCGAAATTGCCCTGCCCGTCGACCAGGGGATAACGCTGGGCGAATTCCTGGGCGAGGCGCACAAGGGTGTCGTAAACGGCGCCGTCGCCGTGGGGGTGGTATTTGCCGATAACATCGCCGACCACCCGGGCGCATTTCTTGAATCCGGTTTCCGGGTCCAGATTCAGCTTGAGCATGGCGTAAAGAAGCCGGCGGTGCACCGGTTTCAGCCCGTCGCGAACGTCCGGCAACGACCGCGCGACGATGGTGGAAAGCGCATAAGCCAGATACCGTTCACTCAGCGCATCGGCAAGGCGGGTATCGCGAATGTCTCCGGTTGCGGCGGCGGCTTTGGCCATGGTGTCCTGGGGCCCCAAAGGTGATGGCAACGGTATACACCAAATATGGTATTTAGCGCGAAAAATTCATCAACCTGTGGAATCGATCGGATCATCGCCCGGGAGTGGAATTATCCCGGCTTTTCCCCCGCCCCATCTATGGCTTGCAAACGTTCAAGAAGATGTCTAAAGAGCGATTAATGGTTGAGCATGTTTTCGACGAAGTATCTTGTTAGCCGTCTCTGCGTCTACCTAGTTACTCCCGGACATTGTGAAGCCTGATAATGAAAGTGCCGGCAAAATTTTTTTGCCGGGAGTTTAACTAAAACGACAAAGGATTACGCAATGGCTACTGGAACTGTTAAGTGGTTTAACCGCGCAAAGGGTTATGGCTTCATCGAACCGGAAGACGGTTCAAATGACGCCTTCGTTCATATTTCCGCGGTTCAGCGCGCCGGCATGGAATCCCTCGATGAGGGCCAAAAGGTGCAATACGAACTGGTTGAAGGCGCGAATGGCAAACAGTCCGCCGAAAACCTGGTTGACCTGGGAAGCGGCGGCGGCGCGCCGGCGGATGCCGGTGACGCGGGCGACGACGCCGGTGACGACGATGCCGGTGACGATGATGCCGGTGACGATGATGCCGGTGACG
>CAZVFL010000016.1:18095-27397 GCA_964626025.1 uncultured Thalassospiraceae bacterium | reverse complement strand
GCCGGTGACGACGATGCCGGTGACGATGATGCCGGTGACGATGATGCCGGTGACGACGCCGGCGACGAGAAAACCACCGACTCCTAATCCTTTTTAGGGTCTTTTCCTAAGTTTTTGTGAAACGGCACCGGCCGAAGTTTTTCGACGAGCCGGTTACGGGCTGCCGGAAGGCTTCGGTTGGTAAGCTGAAAGACATTCCTTTCCAGGAAATAACCGGTCAGCCTTAGACCGTCGGCGACTTCCTCCGGCGGGCCGGCGCTGTCGGGGCTGAGCAGGAAACCCGGCAACGCCAATAGCGCTTTCTTGTAGGGCTTCCCCGCAGCCAAGGACACCGCGCGGCCCGATTTCGGGGAAACATAGGCCAGTTGATCATTGGTCCCGGTGGCGGCGCAGGCGCTCAGGTCGAGGGCGAACCCCAATTCGCCCAACAGGCCCATTTCCCACTTCACGTAGGCCGAGGGCCAGTCTTCATCACCGATGGTGCCGAGCAGCGCCAGAAGGCCGTCGAAGACGGGTTGATGGGGCTCGCGCTCCGGCAGCGCCCCTTCGGCCATGGCGCAAGCGGCGCTGAGGCCGGCCAGCTTGAAGGGGTCCTTGAGGACCGTCGCGGCGAAGGCCTTGGTCAATTCACAGGTAAAGGTGCCCAGATGTTCCGGCAACCGGGCCCGCCAACGGGCCTCGACCCTGTTGCCCGGTTGCAGTATGCCGCGCTGGCGTTTTCCGACGCCGCCGCGCACCAGACCCAGATGGCGGCCATGGCCGTGGGTCAGAATGGTGACGATGACGGAGGTTTCGCCATGTTTTTTGGCTGAAAGAACGATGCCGTCGTCGGTCCAATCCATGAGCCGAGTTTAACGGCATTCAACGGCGACGGTAAACGCCCGCGCCCGTTCGCCGGCCTCGGCGGGGGTTAGGAGGTTGCCGGCGGCGGTGGCAAAGGCGACGCCCTGGCTTTTCAGAAATTCCTTCACCACCCGGGCGTTCAAGGCGAAGCCCATGTCCTTGGGGGCGGGTTCCTCGGCGCCGGCCATTCTGAGCGCTCCACCCTTGGCCATGATCATGCCGGCAACGTTGCCTTGCAGGTCAAGCAACGGCGCGCCCCTGGTCCCCGGTTGAATGGGCGCGGTGACGGCAAGCAGCCGGCTGTCGCCGCCGGGGCCGGTGATGGCGCCGACAACGCCCGCGGAAACGCTGAGTTCCGGCGCCAGGGATCCCTCTTCGGGATAACCGGCAACGATGATGGGATCGCCCTTGCCGACTTCGGCGCCGGCGCGGAAGACGCCCACGTGGGCGGGCTTTCGGCGGGCTTTGAACAGCGCCAGGTTTATGACCGGGTTGCTGGCAAGGAGCTTGGCCGGAAACGAGGAAAAGATGAAACGGCGGCAATCCTTTACCACCTCATAGGGGGTGACGATGTGGCCCTGGCGGCTGACGAAGAAACCGAACCCGCGAGCGTCTCTTTGGTTTTTCGGGGAGGCCCCCGGGGAGTTAACGGCGACCCGGTCGAACCACGCGGGCCAGCCTTCGAAACGGCCGGCGACGCTTTCGGTTTCGTCCTTCGCATAGGGCGCCCCCCGCCACAGCCGGCGGACCAGGTAAAAGCCCACGTCGCCTTCGATGACCTTCATCATCGTGAACGATCCGTATTTTTCATCCTTGTGGTTGGTGCAGGCGTAAAAACTATGGACCGTCGGATGGCCGGTTTTCCCGTTGTTCCTTGGCTCGGGGCCGTCACCGTCATCGCAGCCGGCGATCACTTCCCGGATCAATGCCTGAATGAGCCCCAGGCGCGTCCAGCCGGCGGGTTTGGGAAACTGCTCGACAAAAATGATTTCCGACCAGTTTTCCGCCGTCTCGCCGGGGGCAAGGAAAAACTTTTTATCGGTCTTGATTTTCAGCAAGTCCCCGATGCCGGTAATGGCCGCGCCGCCGGGCCGCTCGCCCACGGTCCAGCCGGGAGGAACCGGAAGGAAAAGCTCGTCGGCGGCCCGCTTCTTGCGTCCCCGGGAACGGCGCCCCGCCTGACCCGTCCGTTGGCGCGCCTCAATCTTTGCTTTCCGGCGTTCTTCCTCGAGGCGCCGCAACTCGGCCCGTTGGCGTTCTTCGATCAGCGCCCGCCTGGCGATCTCCGGGTGCCGGCGTTTGAGCCGGGCGGCGGCTGCTTCGGCCTGTTGGTGGTTCTGCCGGGCGGCCCGCATATACCAAATGAATGCCTTGCCGATATCCCGCCGGACGCCCTTGCCCGCTTCGTGGAGGCGCCCAAGGTTGAACTGGGCCCTGGCGTCGCCCGCTTCGGCCAGCGGTTCCCACGCGCCGAGGGAGGCTGCGTAATCGCCCCGTTCATAGGCGTCGAGACCGGACCGGAAATCGGCGGCGGCGGGTGAAACCAGCGCCACGCCTAAAATGACCGCAAACAGGACGCGTTTCATGGCGCCATCGGCTCCTTCGTAACATTTAAACTTTTAAGCCGGACCATCGTTGATCACAGATTAACAGGATTCGGAAACCGGGGTGTTGTTGGTTCAGGCGTCGAAATCTAGCCCTAAGTCCCGGTAGCGTTCCGGGTCGTCGCCCCATTTTTCGCGGACCTTGACGAACAGGAACAGGTGCACCCGGTGCTCGAGAATCTCCTCCAGCTCCTTCCTGGCCGTCTCGCCGAGAGACTTGATGCGGCTTCCGCCCTTGCCCAGCACGATGGCCTTCTGACTCTGGCGTTCGACGTAGACCACCTGTTCGATGCGGACGGAGCCATCATCCTGTTCCTGCCAGGTTTCAGTCTCCACCGCCATCGCGTAGGGCAGTTCCTGGTGCAGTTGCAGGTAAAGCTGTTCGCGGGTGATCTCGGCGGCCGTCAGGCGGCCCGGCATGTCGGAAATCTGGTCTTCGGGGAACAGCCACGGCCCGGCCGGGATGCGTTCAGCCAGAAAGGCCATCAGGTCCTGGACGCCGTCGCCGGTTTCGGCCGAGATCATGAAGGTGTCGGTAAAAACCCCCGTTTCGTTCAGTTCCTTGGCCAGCGCCAGCAGCACCGGCTTTTTCACCAGGTCCACCTTGTTGATGGCGAGCACCGTCTTGCGCGCCGCCTTTTTCAGTTTTCCGATGATGGCGGCGGTGTCTTTATCGATGCCCTTGGCTGAATCTACTAGTAGAAGAACCTGGTCGGCGTCCGCCGTCCCTCTCCAGGCGGCGGCGACCATGGCCCTGTCCAAGCGCCTGCGGGGCTGGAAGATACCCGGCGTGTCGATGAAGATCACCTGTGCGGCGCCTTCGATGCAGATTCCCAGCACCCGGGTCCGGGTCGTTTGCACCTTGGGCGAGACGATGGACACCTTGGCCCCGACCAGTTGGTTCAGCAGCGTTGATTTGCCGACGTTGGGGGCGCCGACGATGGCCACGAAGCCGGCCCGGGTTTCCTCGCCGCCCTTTCCCCCGTCGCCGCTCATTTCCCTGATTCTTGTTTTTGGGCCCCTGTTGCGGTTTCACCGCTTTTTTTGTTATCGGGGGACACCCCCGGCCTCGCGGCCTCCCCCGGGGCCTCTTGAACCCGCTTCAAAAGAACCTCTGCGGCGGCCTGTTCGGCGGCCTGCTTGGACGCCCCCTGGGCGCTGGCCGGTTTTTTCTGGTGCAGCGCCGCCTCGACGGTGAACACCGGCGCATGGGACGGACCGTCCTCATTGGTCACACGGTAGGCCGGCAGCGGCAGGCCCTTGGCCTGGGCCCATTCCTGGAGCATGGTCTTGGCGTCCTTGGGCGGCACCGGGTGTTCGGCCATCAACGGTTTCCAATGCCGGTGGATGAAAGTTGCCGCCGTCTGCAGGCCGCCATCGAGGTAAAGCGCGGCGATCACCGCTTCGCAGCAATCGGCCAGGATGTTGGCGTTTTCCCGGCCGCCGGAGTCTTCTTCGCTCTCGGAAAGGATGATATGGGCGCCGAGACCGACATCGGCGGCGACGCGGGCCAGTGACTCGCTCCTCGCCAGGGCCGAAAAACGATAACCGAGCTTGCCTTCATTCTCGTCGGGAAAGGTTTCCATCAAAAGCCCGACAATCGCCAATCCCAAGACGCGGTCGCCCAGGAATTCCAGCCTTTCATTCGAATCTTTCCGCTCAGGCGAAGCGCTGGAATGAGTCAGCGCCTGAACGAGAAGGTCTGCGTTTTCAAATTCATGGCCGAGGGCCGATTCCAGCCCGCCCAGGCCCCGGGGCTTGGGGTGTCCCCCAAATCCATGGGGCTTGGTATCTTTCGCCTTGCTTGCCCGTTTGCTCATTCGATCCCCTGGAAAAAGCGCTCGACCCTTAGCGTTTTGGACCATTCCCATATTTTCCAGACGGTCCCGTTGACCGAGAAAAACAGAAAATCGGCGCGGCCGATAAGGTTCTGTCGGGGAACGAAACCGACATCGCTCAAGTACCTGCTGTCTTTCGATTTGTCCCGGTTGTCGCCCATGGCGAAATAATGGCCTTCGGGAACGGTGTAGGCCGGCGTGCTGTCGAAGACGGTGCCTTCGGTAAATTCGATGACGTAATGACTGCGGCCATTGGGGAGCGTTTCCAGGTAACGGGACGTGCGGGTGTAATTGCCGTATTCATCGCGGTTGACGAAATCCTCCACCTTTTGGCGCTTCACCGGCTTGCCGTTGATGTAGAGCACGCTTTTCTTCAATTGGATGACATCCCCCGGCAGCCCGATAATGCGTTTGATGTAATCGGTCTGGTTGTCCGTCGGCAGTTTGAACACCATGACGTCGCCGCGTTCGGGCTCTTCGAAGAAAAGGCGGCCCGAAAACAGCGGCAGGCTGAACGGCAGTGAATAGCGGCTGTAGCCGTAAGACGCCTTGGACACAAAAAGATAATCGCCGATCAGAAGCGTCGGAATCATGGATCCCGACGGGATGTTGAAGGGCTCGTAGGCCGCCGTCCGGATCCCCAGCGCGATCAGGATCGCGATGATGACGGTCTTGACCGTTTCCTTGCCGCTGCTCTTTTTCGGTTGTTTCATTAAATTAATTGCTTGATGGTGGGGTTGGGAAAAACAACTCCGCCGGCGGTAATCAAAACGCGCCCCCCCGAGGCGCGGCGGAAATTACCACCACCGCCTGGGCCATCGGGTGTTCGTCCGTCTGCGATACGTCGATGCGGGCTTCCATGCCGGTGGGAACAAGGCTTTCCAGCCGCGCCTTGGCGCCGCCGGAAAGCACCAGATAGGGCTTTCCTGAAGGATGGTTGCAGACCACCATGTCGCGCCAGAAAACGCCTTCGCGAAACCCCGTGCCGAGCGCCTTGGCGCAGGCTTCCTTGGCGGCGAAGCCCTGGGCGTAAGACACCGCCGGGTTGACCCGCCGTTCCGCCTTGGCCTGTTCGCTGGCGTCGTAAAGGCGTTCCGTGAAACGCCGGCCGAACCGTTTCAGGGTACGCTCAATCCTGCGGACGTCGCAGAGGTCGGTGCCGATGCCGATGATCATGCCGACCGTTCGCCGCCGGCATCAGCGCGGGCCTTGCCCATCAGGGCGCGCATCCGCTTGATGGCGCTATCGAAGCCCCCGAAGATGGCTTCGCCGACGAGAAAATGCCCGATGTTGAGTTCCTGAATGGCGGCAATCGAGGCAATGGGCGCCACCGTGTCGAAAGTCAGGCCATGCCCCGCATGGCATTCCAGCCCCAGTTCTTCCGTCCAACGGGCGGCTTCCAGGATGCGCTCGAGCTGTTGGTCCCGCTTCCTTCCTTCGGCTTCGCAATAGGCGCCGGTATGAAGCTCGACCACCGGCGCGCCGAGGGCCGCCGCCGCTTCCAGTTGTTCGCGCTCAGGCTCGATGAACAGTGAAACCCGGATTCCCGCCTCGCCCAAGGCGGTGACGTAGGGCGCCAGATGGCGGCTGCCGCCGGCCGCGTCGAGGCCGCCTTCGGTGGTCCGTTCCTGGCGCTTTTCCGGCACCAGGCACGCGGCATGGGGTTTGTGACGGAGCGCGATCTCGAGCATTTCCTCGGTCGCCGCCATTTCCAGGTTCAACGGCACGTCAAGCTCGGCCATCAGCTTGGCGATATCGCCGTCGGAAATGTGGCGGCGGTCTTCGCGCAGATGCGCGGTGATGCCGTCGGCGCCGGCGGTTTCCGCCAGCTTCGCCGCCCGGATGGGGTCCGGATGGCGACCGCCGCGGGCATTACGGATGGTCGCCACGTGATCGATGTTGACGCCAAGCCTGAGCGGGCGCTTCATTGGCTTTCACTTTCGTGCTTCGATTTCATTTTTCTGATCCGCTTATGGAGCCGGCGATCCTGGTATCCCTCAATGGTATATTTTAGCGGCAGGTAAAACACCCACCAAACGACGAATCCCGTCGGCAGGCTGGAGACCAGCATGGGCCAGAAAACCGGCGCCGCGCTTTCCGCCAGATATTGAATGTCGACGCTCAACATGGCTTCCAGCATATTGCCGAAGATTTCGCCGAATGCCGGCGTCTTGAGGCTTTCCATATCCCCGCCAGACACCATCCAGGTGCCGGTCTGATAAAGCCAGGCCCAGATGAAGGGAAAGGTCCATGGGTTGCCGACCGCGGTGCCGATGACCGCCGCAATGATGTTGGCGCGGATAGACCATGCCAGGGCCGCCGTCAGGACGAAATGCAGCCCGACGAAAGGGGTGAACGACATGGCCGCCCCGCAGGCGAAGCCGCCGGCGATGGCGTGCGCGGTGCCCGGCATTCGCCCGAGCCGGTGCAAGTTATAGGCGATGGCCCGCCGCCAGCCGATCTCAGGCCAGACGAAGCCAAGGATCCTGTGGCCCAGAGTCAGTTGTTTGCGGCGTCTGAACATGAAGAAGAATCAGCCCCTGGCCCGTTCCACCGAATTGATGGCCGGGCTGGCGCGGAGCGCCGTGATGACGTCGCTCAGGTGTCTGACGTCGCGGACCTCGATGTCGATCTGCATGTCGAAAAATTGTGGCGCCCGGTTGGTGATCTTCAGGTTTGAGATATTGCCGTCGTTTCTTGCAATCACCGTCGACAGGTCGCCGAGGCTGCCGGGAACGTTGAGAACGGTTAGATGAATGCGCCCGACGTGGATTTCCGGCGAACCGTTGTCCACGTTCCATGAAACGTCGAGCCAGCGTTCCGGGGCGTCGGCGAATTCGCCGAGCAATTCGCAATCGATGGTATGGATGGTGACCCCCTTGCCGGTGGTGACGATGCCGACGATCCTGTCGCCGGGAAGCGGATGGCAGCAGCCGGCGACATGCATGGCCATGCCCGGGATCAGCCCTTTGATGGACACCCCGCTGCCCTTACCCCCGGCTTTCGCCTGTTTTCCGCGCGCCTGGGCCAGGGGGACGATATTATCGTCGGTTTTCTTCTTGCGGGTTCCCGGGAACACCGCCTCGATGATTTCGCGGCCGGTCAGATGACCGGTGCCGGTTTCGGCGATGAGGTCATCGACGCTGCGTTGCTTGAAAATCCCAAGCACGCTCCTGAGCGCCTTTCTGGAAAATTCGTAGCCTTCCAGAAGGAAGGCCCGTTCCAGCATGGCGCGGCCCAATTTCACGTATTCATTGCGTTCCTGAAGACGGATAAACCGGCGGATGCGGGACCGGGCCTTGCCGGTGACGACGAACCCTTCCCAGGTCGGGGACGGGGTTTGCGCCTTCGACGTGATGATTTCCACCTGGTCGCCGTTTCTGAGCTCGCTCCTGAGCGGCATCATGCGGCCGTTGATCTTGACGCCGACGCACCGGTCGCCGACCTCGGAGTGCACGGCATAGGCAAAATCCACCGGCGTCGCGCCGATGGGAAGGTTGATCAGGTCGCCCCTGGGCGTGAAGCAGAAGACCTGGTCCTTGAACATCTCCAACTTGGTATGCTCGAGAAATTCCTCCGGTCCCGACGCATGTTCGAGAATATCCAGAAGTTCGTGCAGCCACCGGTACTGAGGGCCGGCGGTGGCGCCGGCGCCTTGCTTGTAGTTCCAGTGCGCGGCGACGCCGTGTTCGTCCACTTCATGCATGTCCGCCGTGCGGATCTGCAGTTCGATGCGCTGCCTTTCGGGGCCGAAGACCCCGGTATGGAGCGACCGGTAGCCGTTCGGCTTGGGCGTCGAGATGTGATCCTTGAAGCGTCCGGGAACCACCGGATAAGCGCTGTGGGCCACGCCCAGCGCCCGGTAACAGTCTTCAACGGTGTCGACCACCACCCGGAAGGCCATGATGTCGGAAAGCTGTTCGAACCCCACTTCATTGTGTTGCATTTTGTTCCAGACGGAATAAGGCGTCTTCTCGCGCCCCGTAATCATGGCCTTGATGCCGTTGTCGGCAAGGGTCTTTTCCATTTCCTCGATGATGCGCGGCACGATCTCTCCGCCCTTTTCGCGCAAGAATTCCAGCCGCTTCAGAATCGAATTCCGGGCTTCCGGGTTGATCTCGGCGAAGGCCAGGTCCTCCAGCTCGCTTTTCAATCCCTGCATGCCGATCCGCTCGGCCAGCGGCGCATAGATATCCATGGTTTCCATGGCGATCCGGCGGCGTTTGTCGGTATTTTCGATGTGCTGGAGGGTGCGCATGTTATGGAGCCTGTCGGCCAGCTTGACCAGCAGAACCCGGATGTCCTCGGACATGGCGAGCACGAATTTTCGGAAATTCTCGGCCTGTTTGGCCTGATCGGACTGGAATTCGATCCGCGTCAGCTTGGTCGCGCCATCGACCAGACGGGCGATCTCTTTGCCGAAATGTTTCTTGATTTCCTTGAGGGTGGTTTCCGTGTCCTCGATGGTGTCATGCAAAAGCGCGGTGATGATCGAAGCGGAATCGACCTTGAATTCGGACAAAATGCCGGCGACTTCCAGAGGGTGTGAAAAATAGGGGTCCCCCGAGGCGCGGGTCTGGGAACCATGCGCCTTCATGGCGAAAACATAGGCGCGGTTGAGGGCGCCTTCGTCGGCGCCCGGGTCATAGGCCTTAACCCGTTCAACAAGTTCGAATTGGCGGATCATGAGGGTACCCGCCCACCGGCGTCATAGCCTGCCCTGGGCGGGCGGGCTGCGCAGGGGGTGCGGCGATGAACTCTGACAATCCCTTTACGCGCAGCATTCAGACACCTTTTGGGTTTGTGGTTTTAGGCCCCTTTTTTGCCGTTTTCCTGGTCCTTGCCGTCGTCGCCAAGGTCCATGACCGCGGCCTCGTCGTCCTCGAATTTTCCGGACATGGCCCCGGCTTCGGGCGCGGCCTTGTCGTCCCCTAATTTTTCAGGCATGGCCCCGGCTTCGGGCGCGGCCTCGTCGTCCTCGAATTTTCCGGACATGGCCCCGGCTTCGGGCGCGGCC
>CAZVFL010000016.1:0-17865 GCA_964626025.1 uncultured Thalassospiraceae bacterium | reverse complement strand
CATGGCCCCGGCTTCGGGCGCGGCCTGGTCATCTCTTAATTTTTCAGGCATGGCCGCGGCTTCGGGCGCGATCTCGCCGCCTTCGGAATCGAGAGCCTGCTGAATGGCGATCAGGTCGACCTCGTCCTCTTCGGGCTCGTCCATTTCGACGAATTTCTGGAGTCCCCGGATCAAGGATTCCTCCAATTCGTCAAGATCGACGGATTGTTCGGCGATCTCGCGAAGCGCAACGACGGGGTTTTTGTCGTTGTCGCGCTCTACCAGCAATTCAGCGCCGGCCGCAATATTCCGGGCGCGCTGTGACGCCAGCATGACCAGTTGAAAGCGGTTGGGGATTATGGTGACGCAATCTTCGACCGTGACTCGAGCCATCTTGGCAACTCCTCAGGGATTGGCGGGAACCTTTAAGGGCGCAGTTTATATATTTTGCAGGCGCGGTTAAGGCAAGACAATTGCCCGAGAAAATCAAAAAAAGCGACCTTTTTGAAGGGCATAGAATTGTCGGGCCCGTCCGGGCCCGGTTACCGCCCTGAAGGGCTTTGCTTGCCGCTTTTCTCCCCGTTAACGCCCGTTTCCCGCCATTCAGTGCCGAAAACGCCGCCCGCATCCGGAATGACCTCCGTTTGCTGATCCGGCGCGAGAGCGTCGATAAGGGCGTCGACGCCGAGGCCCGAAACCGGATGCCGCCAGCCCGCCGCCACGTCGCGAAGGGGATAGAGGACAAACGCCCTTTGGTGCAGCCTGGGATGAGGCACCCGTACCGTCCCCAGGCCTCGGCCGGGCTCAACGGGGTCCAGGTTGACCACCATTTCCCCATAGGCGAGCAGGTCCAGGTCGATGATTCTGGGCGCATTCTTTTCGCCCCGCCGGCGCCCGAAAACTTCCTCCGTTTGTAGCAAAAGAGTCATTAAAACCGTCGGATCCAGGGCCGTTTTGATCCTGACGACCCCATTGACGAACCAGGGTTGGTCGGACGCCGGAACCGGCGCGGTTTTGTACCAACGCGAGCGGGCGGCGATGGTGAGCGCCGCCTTTTCCAGCGCCGCCAGCGCGGCGCCGCAGGTGGCGCCGGGCGGGCCATAGTCGGGGCTTGGTAAATTTGCGCCGATGCCGATGAGGATCAAAACGGAATTTCCTAAAACGCCCTTGCCTGCCGGGCCCTGAAATACCAATTATTATATGCCGGGCGGTGTTAACCGCTTAGATACCGGCGCGTCCCCGGGCATCGCATTTCTGCGACACAACCATCGCCGGGACCGTCGGCATCCGGGAAGGCTGATTTCCCGGTTTGCCAATATTTTGACGAAAGGACTTTAGCTTATGATTATTTATCCTCAAGAGCGCATTGCTCTTTTCATTGACGGATCAAACCTTTACGCGGCGGCCAAGGGGCTTGAGTTTGATATAGATTACAAACGCCTTTTGGAACTGTTCTCCGGCAAAGGGCGTCTGGTCCGCGCTTTTTATTACACCGCGTTGATGGAGGATCAGGAATACTCCCCGATCCGCCCCCTGGTCGACTGGCTGGACTATAACGGCTACACCATGGTCACCAAGCCGACCAAGGAATTCACCGATTCCACGGGCCGCCGCAAGATCAAGGGCAACATGGATATCGAACTGGCCGTTGACATGATGGAAATGGCCGAAAACATCGACCATGCCGTCATCTTTTCCGGCGACGGCGATTTCCGCCGCGTTGTCGAGGCGGTCCAGCGAAAAGGGTTGCGGGTCAGCGTGGTCAGCACCATGAAGTCACAGCCGCCGATGATCGCCGACGAACTGCGCCGCCAGGCCGATGACTTCATCGAGTTGATGGATATTCACGACGAAATCCAGCGCCTGCCCGGCAGCGCCGATGCGCCGATACCGTCCGACGACCTGGACCCCAAGGTGGAGATTGCCTGAGAGCGCCGTAGCCTGAGGCCGGGCCGGTGACGTCCCCGGAAACACCCCTTGAGCCGGGCCCCGATTGCCCGCTGTGTCCGCGTTTGCAGGAATTCCGCCAGGCCAACCGGGCGGCCAACCCCGGCTGGCATAATGCGCCGGTTCCTTCATTCGGCGCCATCGACGCCAAGCTGTTGATCGTCGGGCTGGCGCCGGGGCTCAAGGGCGCCAACTTGTCCGGCCGGCCGTTTACCGGGGATTACGCGGGCGATCTTCTTTACGGCAGTTTGTTGACCTTTGGATTTGCCGAGGGCGAATACACCGCCCGCGCCGACGATGGGTTGACGCTGGTTGATTGCCGAATCACCAACGCCGTCCGCTGCGTCCCCCCCAAAAACCGCCCGACCGGCCCGGAAGTCACCCAGTGCCGGGGGTTTCTGGCCGATGAGATCCGGGCGCTCGGCAATTTGAGAATCATCCTGGCGCTGGGGACCCTGGCCCATGGGGCGGTCCTGGCGGCGCTCGGTGAAAAGAAATCGGCCCATAAATTCGGACACCGCCATTTCCACGATCTTGCCGGCGGCCTGGTCCTTGCCGACAGCTATCATTGTTCGCGCTACAACACCAACACCGGGAAACTGACCCGGGAAATGTTCCATGCCGTGTTCGAAGACATCCGTTCGCGTCTTTCGGTTTGAGATTCCCGATTGTGGATGCTTTTCCAGGCCTTTATACCCTTGTCAGGGGCAACCGGAAAAAAGGTGATGCATGGATATCGTCTGCTTGGATCTTGAAGGAGTCCTGGTGCCGGAAATCTGGGTCGAGGTCGCCGAAGCCACCGGAATCGGGGAGCTCAAGGCGACCACCAGGGACATTCCCGATTACAACGTGCTGATGGACCAGCGCCTCGGCCTTCTGGACAAGAACGGCCTGGACCTTGCCGCCATACAGGCGGTGATTGACGGCATCGGCCCACTGGACGGCGCCAAGGCCTTCCTTGATGAACTGCGCCGGGACTTTCAGGTGGTGATCCTGTCGGACACGTTTTACGAATTCGCCCAGCCCCTGATGCGCCGGCTCGGATGGCCGACCCTTTTCTGCCACCGTCTGGAAACCGACGGCGACGGCAAAGCCGGGGGGACGATCACCGGCTATAAGCTGCGCCTCGAAGACCACAAGCGCCAAGCCGTCCGGGCCTTCCGTGAATTGAATTTCCGGGTCACGGCGGCAGGCGATTCCTATAACGATACCAATATGTTAGCCGAAGCCGACCGGGGCATCCTGTTCCGCGCCCCGGATAACGTGACCGCCGAATTTCCCGAGTTCCAGAGGGCCGAAACCTATGCCGAACTTTTGCAGGCGATCACCGGGCCCGAAGGGGCTTAGCTAAAATTTAACGACATTGCGGCTTTCATCACGCGCCGGCTTCCGATATCGTTGACGGTGGAATACGGGCGGAGATCGATTTATGACTGCGGAAATCGTCGACTTTCAGAAATACCGTGAGCAAAAAAAGCGGACGGCTGTGAAGTCGCGGCGGTCGCCCAACAGCCGCCGCCGTGGCCACGGCTGGACGCGGGCGCGCAAATTCAAGGAAGAAACAGGAACCAACGGCCCGGAAGAGGCTATTTCCGACGATCGCCTTGAAAATGACGACGGAACGCGCGGCGGCGACCCCGCTTAGCCGGTCTGTTTGGGCGTCAAAAAATATTTAATTTCAACTCTCTGCCGTATTTTTCCGAGAAATTGGATGAATTTGTGTCACGGCCTTTTCCCATGCCCTTAACAGTCGGCGGCGCGGTCTTGGAATTCAACCGGATTATCCGGGTCGAGCAGGCGGTGCAAATGGACGATCACGTACTTGACGTTGGCCTCGTCGACATGGGCCTGGCTGGCGCCGCGCCAAGCCTCGAGGGCGATTTTATGATTGGGGAAAATGCCGATGATTTCGAGCCCGCCGCAGTCAATGAAATCCATCCCTTGGGGGTCCTTGACCTGGCCCCCGAAAACCAGATGCAAAAGCGGCTTGTCCATGAGCAAATCTCCCTGTAAATGGCGGCCTGGCTGGGTGGCGGCCGCGCCGTTTGAATCTTACCGGCCGTCCCCGGTGGCGGCAATCCGGATGCCCCCTTATTGGAAAGAGAATTGACGATGATCGACCTCTATACCTGGCCGACGCCCAACGGCCACAAAGTCCACATCATGCTCGAGGAAACCGGGCTCGCCTACAAGGTCATCCCCATCGACATCACCAAGGGCGACCAGTTCGACCCCGAATACCTGAAAATCAGCCCCAACAACAAGATGCCGGCGATGGTCGATACGGACGGGCCCGGCGGCAAGCCCTTCTCGCTTTTCGAATCCGGCGCCATCTTGATGTATCTGGCCGAGAAAACCGGGAAATTCATGCCCCCCGAGACGGCGGCCCGCTATCGGGTCATCCAGTGGCTGATGTTCCAGATGGGCGGCATCGGCCCGATGTTCGGCCAGGCGCACCACTTTCGCCAATACGCGCCCGAGGACCAGGACCTGACCTATGCCAAGGACCGCTATACCAACGAAGCCGGGCGGCTTTACGGCGTCCTCGACCGCCGGCTCGGCGAGGCCGAGTATCTCGCCGGCGACTATTCCATCGCCGACATCGCCGTTTTTCCCTGGACCCGGCCCCATGACCGTCAGGGCCACAGCTTCGACGATTTTCCCAACGTCCGGCGCTGGTTCGACGCCATCGATGCCCGCCCGGCGGTGGTCAGCGCCCTCAAGGTCCTGGCCGAAAAGCGCCGGGACGGCTGGGAAAAGGACCCCGAGGCCCGTAACATCATGTTCGGCCCGGCGCAGTACCAAAGGCGCTAAAGCCCTTTTCCCCGGCCCCTTTCCTCGGGTTTGACGCCCCCCTGGTTTAAGCCAGGGCGGAATTCGCCCCTGGCGTTCATTTCCTAAGAGTCTAATTCACTTTTTTTATCGCTTATTGATTGAAATCAATAAGTTAAAGTGTCTATCTGTATAAAAATTATACAGTTTGATTTTATTTTTCACAGCATTTAAACTGTGTAAATAAAAGGTTAAAATGTCTAACGAGTTTCCAGGGAAGAAGCCGTGTTGACCAGCAAACAACTGATGAATCGTGCGGGAATTTCGCGTGCGACCCTGAACAACTACATTAATTCGGGAATTCTGCCGAAACCGGTAGTGAAACGGTCCAAGACCGGCACCGACCGGGCGCCGCGCATCGGCCACTTTCCCGATTCGGCGCTGAGTACGCTCGAACGGGTTTCTGCCTTGAAGCTCCAAGGGTTCACCATGTCTGGCATTGCCCGCCTGCTTGAGGTCCAAAAAGAGCTGGAGGGGGAGCCGGAGAAAACTGAAGAAGAAAGGCGCCGTTCCTCAAGGCGCCTTGAGGAACGGCGCTTCGATGAACGGCGAACGACTTGGGACGGCATGGCCCCCATGCCGGCCAGCGGAATCCACTTGTCCCTTGATGAGGTTTCCGGCCCCGCCTACCTGGTCAACGGTAATTTCCAACTGGAATGGGCCAACCAGGAGGCCCGGGAAAAGATTCTGGGAACGAAAGGCGGCATTTCGACCGTTATTACGGAACGCAATCTGTTCTCGCTGTTTCTGCGCGACGGGCCGGTGCACGATGCTGCGGGCGCCCATGAACTTCTCCGCTACCATCTGGGCATCGCCAAGCGCCGGCTTTCCAAATCGGCCCTTCTGACCATCGACGCCGAGATCAGCGACGCCGAGGTGGACCTCCTGGCCCGCCTGTACGACGAAACTGAATCTGCCAAAACGGGGCCGTTCCTTCATTCACAAGTCAACCTGGCGCCCCGGGGGAAGCCGGAACAATGGTTCGATATCTACACCTCGTTCTTCCGCGAGGGCACGTTCTTCGTCTTTTCGCCCATGAGCGCCAAAGACGACGACCTGTTGGCGCTTTTGGCGCGCCGCGACATCGTCATTCGCGACCTGTTGAAAAAGCGCAAACCCTATCTGACTCCGGTGGCCGTGGTCGTCGCCGACATCCAGAATTCGGTGAAAATCTGCGCCGAACTGCCGCCTGAGGAATACTTCGAGCTGATCAACCAGGTGTGGGGGGCGATGGAGACCAAGCTGCGCAAGTATTACGCCACCCACGGTAAGCACGTCGGTGACGGCATGGTCTATTACTTCTTCCCGCAGCCGGACTCGAACTACGTCCTTAACGCCCTTCGCTGTGCCCAAGAGATGAAATTGGCGATGGTCGGGATCAGCCGCGAATGGCAAAAAAACAAGAACTGGACCAACGAGTTGATGCTCAATATCGGGCTGGTCGAAGGCCGCGAGTGGTTCGGCACCTATCAGACGCCCACCCATATCGAGTTCTCGGTCTTGGGCGACACCATCAACATGGCCGGCCGGCTCAGCGATTTCGCCCGCGAGGGCTCCGTTTGGGTGACCAAGAACATGCTCGGCCAGTTGACGTCCAAGGAACGCAACCAGTTGCATTTCGGAATCCACCGCGAAGACCGTAAAGGCCGGGAAGTCCTCGTTCCCAACACCTACGCCCGGATATCCAACCTGGTCGACCTGGACAACCCGAAATACGAAAAATTCCGCGATATCGCGGTGCTTCCCGTGGCCGAGGTGCTGGACGTGGAAATGGAGGCTTAAGCGGCCGAAACTTCCCCGGATGCCCCCGGCTTCCCTCCCCTACCCCTTGTTTCTGAGCAGGCGGGCCTTTTGCCGGTCCCAATCGCGCTTTTTGACGGCCTGGCGCTTGTCGGTCTTGCGCTTGCCCAGGGCCAGGGCCAGTTCGACCTTGGCGATGCCGCGTTTGTTGAAGTAGAGGCTGAGCGGCACCACGGTCATTCCCTTGCGGTTGATGGCGCCCATCAGCTTGTTGATTTGGCGCCGGTGCAACAGAAGCTTGCGGGCGGCGCGGGGCTCGTGGCCGGCGCTTCCGGAGGCCGCGTATTCCGGGATGTAGGCGTTGTTGAGATAGAGCTCGCCGTCCTTTTCCGCCGCATAGGCCTCGCCGATGGAAACCCGGCCCTGGCGCAGCGACTTGACCTCGGTCCCCTTGAGGACGATCCCCGCCTCCAAGGTCTCGCCGATGGTGTAATCGCGGCGGGCTTTGCGGTTTTGGGCGGCAAGGCGGCCCGGAATGCGCTTCTTCTTGGCGGCCATGGACCCCCTGGGAACCCTAAGGGCGGGCGGCTCAGTTGAGCAGCCCGGCGCTGACCATTGCGTCTTTCACCCGCTCCTTGCTGGTCTCGCTGATTTCGCAAATCGGCAACCGGGTTTCGGCGCTGCATTTCTCCAACAAGCTGGCGGCGTACTTGACCGGCCCCGGACTGGTTTCGCAAAACAGCTCGAAATGCAACGGCATCAAACGGTCCTGCAAATCCATGACCGCCGGCAGATCGCCGTCGCGCCAGGCCTTGTGGAGGGTCGCGCACATCCGGGGCGCGATGTTGGCGGTCACCGAAATACAGCCGACCCCGCCGCCGGCCAGAAACGGCACGATGGTCGCGTCCTCGCCCGACAACTGGCAGAATTCCTTGCCGATGGCCAGGCGGGTCGCCATCGGCCGCGCCAGGTCCTGGGTGGCGTCCTTGACGCCGACCATATTGGGCAGCTTGGCAAGCCTGGCCATGGTTTCCACGGACATGTCGACGACGCTGCGGCCGGGGATATTGTAAATGATGATCGGCAGGTCAACGGCGTCGTTGATCGCCTTGTAGTGTTGGTAAAGCCCTTCCTGGGTCGGCTTGTTGTAATACGGCGTCACCACCAGCGCCCCCGAAGCGCCCGCCTTCTTGGCATGCTTGGTCAACATGATGGCTTCGTCGGTGGAATTGGAGCCGGTGCCGGCAAGGACCGGAACCTTGCCGCCGGCCGCCTCGATGCAGGTTTCCGTCACCTTCATGTGCTCTTCGTGGCTGAGGGTCGGCGATTCACCGGTCGTGCCGCAAGGCACAACGGTCTCGGTTCCTTCGTCGATTTGCCACTCGACGAACGACCCAAAGGCGGCGAAATCCACCTTTCCGTCCTTGAAAGGCGTTATCAGGGCGGTCATAGACCCCTGAAACATGGTTTACTCCCTTGAATTGGCTTAGGCGAGCGGCGAACATACTCATATTAACGGCTTTGCGGCAAGCACCTGGGTCCCTTTAGCGCCCGGGTTTTGTAACGGGCCGCCGATAAATTAGGCGATAAATTATACGCCCATAGGATAAGGAGTGCTCAACATCCGACAGCCAGGCAATGTCGCCGCCGGGATCGCAATTGGCCTGATGGCCGCCCTTGTGCCGTTGAAATGGGCCTGGGCCGGCCCGTTGTCGGCTGAAGAGACCCGTCTGCTCAAAACCGGGCTGGAGGCGGTCGAAAAGAGCAATTCAAGCCGCGCCCGCGCCAACGGCGCCAGGATCAAGGACCCGCTGGCCCGCAAGATTCTCAAATGGTCGCGGTTGGTGCAGCCCGACCCCAACGCCAGCTTCGACGAGATTTCCAAATTCATGGCGGAAAACCCTGACTGGCCGGCCCCGAAGGAGCTGCAACGACGGGCCGAGGAGGCCATGAGTCCCGAAACCCCCGCCGATGCGGTCCTCGACTGGTTCAAGGGCCTGGAACCGCTAAGCGGCGACGGCAAGGCGCGCCTCGGCGAAGCGTTGCTGGCGGTGGACCGGCGGGATCAAGGCAAGTCCGTTATCAGGGACGCCTGGATCAACGGCAACTTCACCAAGCGCCGGGAAAGGGCGTTCTACAAACGCCACCGCCGGCTTTTGACCGCCCGTGACCATCGAAAGCGCCTCGACCGCCTGCAATGGCAGGGCCGCTATTGGCCGGCCAGAAGGATGCTGTGGAAGGTCAAGCCCGAATACAGGGCATTGGGGGTGGCCCGGCTGTTTCTCCGCCACCGGCGGGGCAATGTTGACAAAGCCATCGCCAAGGTCCCGGACAGATTCAAGAAGAACCCGGGCCTGGTTTACGAGAGGCTTCGCTGGCGCCGGCGCTACGGCAAGTATGATTCCGCCAAGCAGATTCTGGACAACCCGCCCGACGATCTGGTCAATCCGGAACGGTGGTGGATCGAGCGTTCGGCCATCGCCCGGCGGGCCTTGATCAAGGGCAATGCTTCCGAAGCCTATCGGCTGGCCAGGACACATGGACAGAAAACCGGCGCCGCCTATGCCGAGGCCGAGTGGCTGGCGGGGTGGATTGCGCTCCGGTTTCTTGACGATCCGGAAACCGCCAAGGGCCATTTCATGAGCATGCACTACGCCGTTAAATACCCGGTGAGTCAGGCCAGAGGAGCCTATTGGACGGCCCGGGCGATGGAAGCCACGGGCGATCAAACCCTGGCCGAAGACTGGCACCGGCTGGCCGCCGACCATCCGATGACCTATTACGGCCAGCTCGCCACCGCCCGGCTGCATCCGGGAGGCAGCCTTGAGCTTCCCCCGCCACCTGATCCAAGCGATGAAGACAAGAAAACCTTCAACGCCCACGAACTGACCAAGGCCGTCCGAATGCTGGCCGCCATCGGTGAAAACGACCGGCTCAAGCCCTTTATCCTGCGCCTTGATGAATTGGCGAAAACGCCGGGCTGGCGGCTGTTGAGCGCCGAGGAGGCGGAGGCCCGGGGACGGTCCGATTTGTCGGTGACGGTTTCCAAGCGGGCCGCCCGCCAGGGTCTGAAGCTGACCGAGACGGCCTTTCCGTTGCTGACGCTCCCTCCCCTCCCCGCCAAATCCAATCCGGGGGTGGAGGCGCCGCTGGTGTTGGCGGTGGTCCGCCAGGAGAGCGCCTTTTACGTCAAGGCCAAAAGCCACGCCAATGCCCAGGGGTTGATGCAACTGCTGCCGCGCACCGCCTTCAAGGTCGCCAAGCGCTTGCGTGTGCCGTTTCACCGGCGGCGGTTGATCACCGATGGCGATTACAACCTGACCCTGGGCCAAGCCTATCTCCGGGAATTGGTGGACGAGTTCAAGGGCTCCTACGTCCTGGCGCTTGCCGCCTACAACGCCGGCCCCGGCCGGGCCCGTCAATGGCTGCGGAAAAACGGGGACCTCCGCAGCGCGACCGTGGATTCCATCGACTGGGTGGAGAAGATACCCTTCAGGGAAACCCGGAACTACGTCCAGCGGGTGCTGGAGAACCTGCAGGTTTACCGCAGCCGTCTGGCGAAAACGGAGGTCGCGTTGAGGCTGGAAAGCGACCTTCATCAATAGTTCGTGACCCTTGGCTGATAAAAAAAGAGAGGACCCAAGATTAATGGCCGCAAAAATTGAAGACATCGGCGCCTGCGTTTTCGACGCCTATGGCACGTTGTTCAACGTCGCCGCCGCCGCGGCCCGCTGCAAGGACGACCTGGGCGACAAGGGAGCGGAGCTCACCGCCCTTTGGCGGACCCGGCAACTGGAATACACGTGGCTGCGTTCGTTGATGCAGGAATACGTCGAATTCTGGCAGGTCACCGGCGACGGGCTGGATTACGCCATGGCCGCGCTGGGCATCGAAGACGAAACGCTGCGTGAAAAGCTGATGGACATATACATGCGCCTGGACGCCTATCCGGAAGTCAAGGACGTGCTGACGGCGCTCAAGGCGGGCGGCGTAAAGACCGCGATCCTTTCCAACGGGGCGCCGAAAATGTTGGCGTCGGCGGTCGAAAACGCGGAAATCAAGGATTTGCTGGACGACGTTTTTTCCGTGGATTCAATCGGCATTTACAAGCCCCACCCCAGCGTCTATCAGCTTGCCGTCGATGGCCTGGGTGTCGAGGCGGGGAAAATCTGCTTTATGTCGTCGAATGCCTGGGATGCCGCGGCGGCGGCCAATTTCGGTTTCCGGGTCGTCTGGGTCAACCGGTTCGGCCAGCCGCCCGAACGCATCCCCGGCGATCACGAACAAGAGATCGAGACCCTGGAAGCCCTGCCCCCGATCCTTGGCCTATAAGGGGCGATGACCTTGGACAGCCCAGCCGACTATCGGGAATGCGCGTTAACGGCCCAGGACGGGCTCGGGCTCTATTTCCGGGATTATGGCGACCCGGCGTCAACCGGGACGCCGGTTCTTTGCCTTCCCGGCGTTTCCAGGAACTCCAAGGATTTTGCTTTTCTGGCCCACAGACTTTCAAAAAGCCGCCGGGTCCTTTGTCCCGATTACCGGGGCCGGGGCCGTTCCGAATACGACCCGGACTGGCGCAATTACAATCCACAAGCCTATATGGAAGACATCCGTCATCTTCTTGCCGCCACCGGCGTTCACAAGGTCCACGTGATCGGCACGTCACTGGGGGGCATTCTCGCCATGATCATGGCCGTGGCCATGCCGGGCGCGGTTGCCGGCGCCGTCCTCAACGACATCGGGCCCGAGATCCAGTTGGACGGCCTGGTCACGATCATCGAATACCTGAAAGACGACACCCCCTTTGCCGACTGGGACGCCGCCGCCGGCCATCTCCGCCAGGTCTTTCCAAACCTGCCGGCGAAAACGGCCGAGGACTGGATTCAAATCGCCAAAAACACCCATCGCGAAGACCCGGTCCGCGGTCTGGTCCCCGATTGGGACCCGGCGATCGCCAGACAGTTTTCAAAGGCGCTGACCGCCAAGGCCAATCTTTGGCCGCTGTTCAATGCCCTTGGCAACGTGCCGGTGCTTGCCGTCAGGGGGGCCAAATCGAGTATCCTGAGCGACAAGACATTCGCCCGGATGGCCCAGTCCATGCCCGCCATGACGCAGGTCACCGTTGACGATTGCGGCCACCCGCCGAGCCTGTCCGAACCCCACGTACTGGAGGCCCTCGATGCCCACCTCGCCCGCGCCTGAGGCCCCCACCTATGACGACGTGGTCGCGGCGGCGAAACAAATCGCCGGCCACGCCGTGGTGACGCCCCTTCTGGAGAGCCCGCTTCTCAACGATAAAATCGGCGGGCGGCTTCTCGTGAAGGCGGAGACACTGCAACGGAGCGGGGCGTTTAAGTTCCGCGGCGCCTATAACCGGATTTCGCGTCTGGGCGAGGATGAGCGCAAGGCCGGCGTCATCGCCTTTTCGTCCGGCAACCACGCCCAGGGCGTCGCCATGGTGGCGCAGATGCTGGGCGTGCCCGCAACCATCGTCATGCCGACGGACGCGCCTGAGATCAAACTCGCCAACACCCGGGCCTATGGCGCCGAGGTGGTGATGTTTGACCGCGAAACGGAAAGCCGTGAGGAAATCGGTGAAAAGCTGGCCGCCGAGCAGGGCGCCACCCTGGTGCCGCCTTACGACGACCCCTTCATCATCGCCGGCCAGGGGACCGTCGGTTTGGAACTGGCGGCCCAGGCCAAGGAAATGGATGCCCCATTGGACGCCGTGCTTGTCCCTTGCGGCGGCGGCGGGCTTTCTTCGGGGTGCGCTTTGGCGCTCTCCGAGGAATGTCCGGAGGCCAAACTGTTCTCTGTAGAGCCGGAAGGGTTTGACGATACGGCCCGGTCGCTGGCCGCCGGCGAGCGGTTGAGCAACGAAGCCGGCGCCCAGTCTTTTTGCGATGCGCTTATCCTGCCGACGCCGGGGGAAATGACGTTTTCCATCAATCAGCGTCTTTTGACAGGCGGCCTGGCGGTCAGCGACGCCGATACGGCCCGCGCCATGAAGGCCGCGTTCCATTATTTCAAGCTGGTGGTGGAGCCCGGCGGCGCCGTTGCCTTGGCCGCAGCCTTATGGGGGGCCTATGACTGCGGCGGCAAAACGGTGGCCGTGGTCTGTTCGGGTGGCAACGTGGATGCCGCCGTATTCAAGGCCGCCCTTGAGGCCGCGAGCGTTTGACGGGCCAACCGCCGGCCCGCCGGAAAACCAAAATTTAAAATTAACGGGTCGCCGCGACGGCTTTGGGGTCGTTTGCCTTGGACGGGGTCGAACCTAGGGTCTTTTCTTTGGCATCGGCAGTCCCCGCGCCGGGGCCCTTGCCCGCGGCATCTTTGTCGAGGACGTTGATTCTGCCGTCTTCGGCCCCCTTCTTGTCGGCCATGCGCTTGCAATGACCTTCAAGGAAGGCGCCCGTTTCTATCGCCAGGTCTTCGTGAAGGATGTCGCCCACCACATGCGCGGTCTTGGCCAGGCGCACCGAGCGTGACTTGATTTGGCCGTTGATCGAGCCATGCACGTCCAAGGTATCGGCGACGATTTCGCCTTTGATGTCGGCGGTCTCGCCGACCAGAAGGGACTTGGTGCGGATATCGCCGTCAACGGTGCCGTCTATCTGAATCTCGCCTTCACAGCTTAGATCGCCGACAATCTTCAGGTCCTTGCTGATAATGGACGGCGCCGAAGATTTCTGGACGGCGTGCGATTCCACCGGGTTGACCGATCCTTTGTTACTCTTGGAAAACATTATATCCTGCCCTGATAAATTTTATGGGGTTCTTGGCCCTTCCCCTGAAAATGACTTCGTAATGCAGGTGCGCACCGGTGCTCCGTCCCGTGTTTCCCAACAAGCCGATTTTCTTATGAAATTTTACTTTTTGCCCTTTCTTGACGTAGAACTTGTGTAAATGGCCATAGCGGGTCTTGATGCCCTTGCCGTGGTCGATTTCGACCAACTTTCCGTATTTTCCCTTCCAGCCGGCATATGTTACCACCCCGGGGGCGGTTGCGTATACGGAACTCTTGAAGCCGCCGCCCAAATCGAGGCCGTAATGGGCGGCCCACCGCTTGTTTATGGGGTCCCGGCGCTTGCCGAAGCTGCTGGTTATATAGAACGAGTTAAGCGGCGGCGACAGCGGGATTCTTTGCATAACGTCTTCCAGGTCATTCCAACGTCCCAGACGGGCGCCCAGATTGTCCAGGCTGTCCTTCAACTGCTTCGCCGGAAGATTTTCCGGCCTGGCGGCGATAAAGGGACCGCCCCGGCCTTGGCGGGGCTGGTCGGTCTTTAAAAGCCGTTTCACATTCAGTCCGGTCAGGGAAATCACCCTTTCCATGGTGTCGATGTAGTTAGACGTGTTGTTGGTCAGCCGATGAACCGCCTGTTCCTCGGTTTCCTGCAGGCTAGCCAGCCAGCTTTCAAGTTCCTTGATCCGGCGGCGCATTTGGGTTCCCTCGTAGAGAGCCTTGTTGCGTTCGGAAAGCGCGATCTGCAAATCGGCCTCGGCGGTATTCAGGTTGTCCGACAGCGAGAAATTTCTGTTGGCGATCTTGTGCATCTTGTCTTTGATGCCGATCAGCTTTTCCTTAAGGTTTTTACGGGCGCTGGCCACTTCCTCGCGTTCCTTGCTGGTCAGCCTGAGTTTCTTGGAAACCTTGGTCAGCCTGTTCTGCAGCGAGGCATTTTTTTCAACCAGCCCCAGCATCAAGCCGCGGCTGTCTTCCATGTCGGTGGTCAGTGCCGTGAATTTCCTCTGGTATTCCGATACCTCGCCCAGCAGATTGCGGTAGGCCTGCCTGGAATCGGATATCTGGCTTTCCTTGGCGGCGACGATGGTATCGTGGCGCACATAGGTTATGGAGGTGTAGGTGAACCATCCGCCGGTCGCAAGAAACGCCAGAACAAAGGCGATCTGCACCCGCGGGGAAAAACGGACGAAGGAAACCCTTCCTTCCGTTCGCAAATGAATTTGTCTTTCCGGAAAAAGACGCTTAAGCAACCCGCTGGCACGGTCTTTCAGGTTCAATGACTTATTGCGCGGCTTCATGAAAATTCCTCAAAGAGCCTTCCTGAAGGCCACCCTTAATCCCCTCTTTTGATTGGGGAGAGCATCAGATCACGAAAAAGCGGCCTTCTTTTCGGCTCCGGTATTTGCAAACGGCCCGGATAAAACGCCACCGAAGACTGCCGCCACCCTGGTGTAACCGTCTTCAGGACCGTAAAGAGTAGGTTGAATCCATGCAAGGGATTAATGGTTGTCTAAGAGGCGGTTAGGCCGTTTTTTGTCTATAAAATGACGGCAAAATTGGTAAAAATTTTATTCACCGGGGCGGATCAACGGACCCCCGGGTTGCCTTGAAAGCGGCTTAAATGCTGGAATGCGAGAACAAACGCCCGGGTCGCTTTGATCGATTTTTCTTTTGTCGGCCGGGGCCCACGCCGCCGGGACTTAGGAAAGGCCGAAAGCCTTGAGCAATAAATCGTTGCCCCCGCCTAACTGGAATTTCCGCGATCCGGCCCAATTTCTGGGCACCGGATTCGGGGTTGGCCTGTTGCCGGTGGCGCCCGGCACCTGGGGGTCGCTTCTTGCCCTCCCCGTTGCCTGGGGAATTTTCGAAGTGGCTGGAAGGGCGGGCCTGGCCGCCGCCGCCCTGGTTGCCTTCGCCATCGGCATCTGGGCGTCGGAAAAATGCATCCGCCTTTGGCAGGACGACGACCCGAAATCCGTGGTCATCGACGAAATCTGCGGCCAGTGGCTTGTGTTGCTGGCGGTAACGCCCGATGCCGTTCATTATGCCCTGGGCTTCGCGCTGTTCCGGGCCGCCGATATTCTCAAGCCGTGGCCGGTGTCGTGGGCCGACCGGGAAATAAAAGGCGGCCTCGGCGTCATGGTGGACGACGTGCTGGCGGCGCTCTATGCCGGGGCGGCGCTTTTCATCCTGGTCGCCTGGATGGGGGTTTAGATGTTCAGCGACGATCAATTGGCCGCCGCCGAGGCCGTGCTCGACGCCTGCCGTGCCGCCGAACTGAAAATTGCGGTGGCGGAATCGTGCACCGGCGGCCTGATCGCCGGCGCATTGACGGCGGTCGCAGGGTCGTCGGACGTTTTCGAGCGCGGCTTCGTCCCCTACACCAACCAGGCCAAAACCGAAAACCTGGGCGTGCCGGCGGCGCTGATCGAATCAGAAGGCGCGGTCAGCGAGGCCGTCGCCCGCGCCATGGCCGAAGGCGCGCTTAAAAATTCCCAGGCCCAGATCGGCGTCGCCGTCACCGGCATCGCCGGGCCCGATGGCGGAACGGAGGAAAAGCCCGTCGGCCTGGTCCATATCGCCGCCGCCAGGGTGGGCCAGGACACCATCCACGAAAGCCACCAATTCGACGGCGGCCGCGACGCCGTCAGGATGCAAAGCGTCGGCGCGGCGCTGGCGCTGGTCAGGTGCCAGGTGGATGAATAAGGTGGGTGAATGAGGTGGGTTTAAGAATCCCGCTTCACGACTTCCCGTAAAGCTGATCGGCGCGTTTCTCGAAGGCCGAGATCATGTGCTGGACGGCTTTTTTGAAGACGGCGCCGATGGTTTTTTGAAAAAATTTCGAGCGGAACTCGAAGTCGATATAGAAATCGATCAGGCAATGGTCCCGGCCCCCCTCCCCGCTGACCGGCTCAAAAATCCAGTGGTTGTTGAGGTACCTGAAAGGTCCCTTGGAATAGCTGACGTCGATGCGTCCCGGCGGCCTGGTGACGACCTTGGATGTGAACGTCTCGCGGAACACCTTGTAGCCGATCACCATGTCGGCGATGGCGGTGTCGCCGTCTTCGTTCAGGGTCCTTTCCCGCACCCGCGTCGCCACGCACCAGGGCAGGAATTCCGGGTATTTCTCGATATCGGCGATGAGCGCGAAAAGTTGCTCCGGCGAATGGGGGAGGACTCGTTTTTCGGCGTGGGTCGGCATGAATGCTCAAGGCCGCCTAGCCGTGCGGCCGGTCCTTGATCAGGGTCTCGAAGTCCTTGTCGGCGTCATAGCTGGACCGGGTCAACGGGCTGGACGCCACCAGCAAAAAGCCCTTTTCCAGGCCGACGGTCTTGAAGTCCTCGAATTCCGCCGGCGTCACGAAGCGCTCGATGGCGGCATGGCGGCGGGTCGGCGCCAGGTACTGGCCGATGGTCAGGAAATCGACGTTGGCCGAGCGCAGGTCGTCCATCACCTGAAGAACCTCGTCCCTTTCCTCGCCGAGCCCCACCATGATCCCCGACTTGGTGAAGATTTGGCGGTCCAGGGACTTGGCGTTTTCCAGCAGCTTCAGGGATTCGAAATAGCGCGCGCCGGGCCTGATGGAGGGATAAAGCCGGGGCACGGTCTCGAGATTATGGTTGAAGACATCGGGGCCGGCGGCGATCACCGCCTCCAGCGCGCCGGGCTTGCCCAGGAAGTCGGGGGTCAGTACCTCGATGGTGGTGTTGGGCGAGGTCTCGCGAATCCTCTCCACGCATTTCACGAATTGCCCGGCGCCGCCGTCCGCGAGGTCGTCCCGGTCCACGGACGTGATCACCATATGATGCATGCCCAACGCGGCCACGGACGCCGCCAGGTTCTCCGGCTCCATCGGATCGACGGCGCCCGGTTTGCCGGTGGCGACGTTGCAAAAGGCGCAGGCGCGGGTGCAGATCGAGCCCAATATCATCACCGTCGCGTGCTTGCGCTCCCAGCACTCTCCGATGTTGGGGCACGCCGCCTCCTCGCAGACGGTGTTGAGGCCGAGCTCCCGCATCAGCTTCCGGGTCTCGGCATAACCCTCGGACGTCGGCGCCTTGACCCGTATCCACGGCGGCTTCTTCAAGACCGGGTTTTCCGGGTTCTTGGCCTTTTCCGGATGGCGGTGCTTTGCCAGGTTTTCGACGTTGCTCATGATCTCACCACCGTTAAATATGGATCGCCCGGCCGTATGCGTCGAGCACCGATTCGTGCATCATCTCTGAAAGCGTCGGATGCGGGAAGATGGCGTGCATGAGCTCTTCCTCGGTGGTTTCCAGGCCCATGGCGACGACGAAACCCTGAATCAACTCGGTCACTTCGGCGCCGACCATGTGGGCGCCCAAAAGCTGCCCGGTGTTTTTGTCGAAGACGGTCTTGATGAGGCCGTCGGGCTCACCCAGCGCAATCGCCTTGCCGTTGGCCATGAACGGAAAGCGGCCGACGTTGACCTCAAGCCCCGCCTTTTTGGCCGCGTCCTCGCTCAGCCCGACACTGGCGATTTGCGGCTGGCAGTAGGTGCAGCCGGGAATCTGGTCCTTTTTTATCGGGTGCGGCGAAAGCCCGGCGATCTTTTCGATGCAGATGACGCCTTCGTGCTCGGCCTTGTGGGCCA
>CAZVFL010000015.1:0-47625 GCA_964626025.1 uncultured Thalassospiraceae bacterium | reverse complement strand
GGGAACGAAGCCTCAGTCTATACACAGGTCTTGGGATATAGGAATCTTTCTTTCTTTCAGGTTTTTTTGAAAGGGCCGGTTTTCGACCGCTCCGGCCGCCGCCATTGTCTGAGTGTTGTAGTTTTCCGGGCCTTGTAGGATGATGCCAGCCCTGAACCGCAATCCGGATTCTTCGCCAAAATCAATGACAAACCGGTTGGAAATCCTTTCAAAACAGGGCTTTGGGGCTCGTTTTTCCCTTCTGGATCTGCCCGGGGTGTTGGGGCGCTATCCGTGCGCCGTTTTTCGGGCCAGCCATTGGAACATCGTCGAAAGGCTATTGGGGGAAATGGCTCCGGGATTGACGTTCGATGCCACGTGCTCCACCGGCAAGGAAACCATCCTTACCCGGGGCGTCGGCTGCGACGGACGATTGCCATGACCAAGAAGGGCGTCATCGCCGCCGGCCATCCCGAAACCGTCGGCGCCGCCGGGGCCATCCTCGAAGAGGGCGGCAACGCCTTCGACGCGGTGCTGGCGGCCGTCTTCGCCTCGGCGGCGGTCGAGCCGGTGCTGTCGTCGCTCGGCGGTGGCGGGTTTCTGATAGCCCGCCCAGGGGACAAATCTTCGGACGGGTCTTCGGACGGGCCGGTGCTCTACGATTTCTTCACCCAGACGCCGATTAACCGCATACCGGCCGAGGAGGTGGACTTCTATCCCATCCTTGCCGATTTCGGCCCGGTGACGCAGGAATTCCATATCGGCATGGCGTCCATAGCGACGCCGGGAACGGTAAAGGGGTTGTTTCAGGTGCACCGGGACCTTTGCACCATGCCCATGACCCGCATCGTCGAACCGGCGGTGGCCCTGGCCCGAGACGGGTTCACGGTCAACAAGTTGCAGGCCTATCTGTTCCAGGTGGTTGGCCCGATCTACAAGGCGAAAGCTGCCAGCCGCGCCATCTTCGCGAGCGCCGACGACCCCTCGGACCTCAAGCGCGAGGGCGAAATCATGACCAACCCGGACTTCGCCGACACCCTGGAGGCGCTGGCCCGGGAGGGCGAAGACATGTTTTACCTGGGCGATATAGCGGCCCAGGTGGCGGCCGATTGCCAAAGCGGCGGCGCGCTCAAGGCACGGGATTTCGAGGACTACCGCGCCCTCAGGCGAACCCCCCTTAGCGTCGATTACCGGGGCGCCAGGCTCTATACCAACCCGCCGCCGTCGACCGGCGGAATCCTTATCGCCTTTGCCCTGGAGCTGCTGAAAGACGTGGACATGAAGGCGTTGGGGTTCGGCTCTGAGGCGCACCTGGAACGCCTGGCGGCGGTCATGGCGCTGACCAACAGGGCGCGCGTCGAAAGCGGCCTTCATGAAACCGCGGGCGAAAAAAGAATCGCCGAGACCCTTCTCGATCCGGAATTTCTGTCTGCCTACAAGGCCGAAATCCTGGGCCGTCCCCGGACCGAAAAAGGCACCACCCACATCAGCATCATCGACGCTGACGGCAACGCCGCTTCGCTGACGCTGTCCAATGGCGAAGGGTCGGGCTATATCGCGCCGGGCACCGGGATCATGCTCAACAACATGCTGGGCGAGGAAGACATCAACCCGTTGGGTTTTCATCAGTGGCCGACGGCGACACGGCTTTGTTCGATGATGGCGCCGTCGCTGGCGATAGAGAACGGCGGCGACGGGGCGGCGGGCCGGGGGCGGATAACGGCGCTTGGCTCCGGCGGCTCCAACCGGCTGCGCACCGCCATCCTTCAGGTTCTGGTCAACCTTCTGGATTTCTCCATGTCGGTCGAAGATGCGGTCAACATGCCCCGGCTGCATTTCGAGGGGGGGCTCCTGAATATCGAAAGCGGTTTCGACGAAGACCCCCTAAAACGGCTTCAAGCCGATTTTCCCGAGAACAAAAGATGGGACGAGAAAAACCTGTTTTTCGGCGGCGTCCATGTCGCCAGCTTTGATTGCCGCTCCGGCAGGTTCACAGGCGCCGGTGATCCCAGGCGGGGTGGCGCCGCCGAAATCGTCTAATCCACTCGCCTTTGTCCTGGGAATTCAATAAAATCCGTATGCTTGAGGGCTGGGAGAACGTACGTGTCCGATCAGCAAACGGGAAGCCTGTCCAATGTCGAGTTGCTGTCGGAATTGAAGCCGGCGGAACTGAAGAAGATTGAAAAACAGGTCGTTTTTAAAAAGTTTACGGCTCAGGAACAGATCATCGACCGTCAGAGCGAAACCTCCGACGTGTTTTTCGTGGTCGAAGGCGATGTCCGCGTCGTCAACTATTCCCTTTCGGGCCGCGAAATCACCCTCGATGATTTGCCTTTGGGCAGCTATTTCGGCGAACTGGCCGCCATTGACAGCGAGCCCCGGTCGGCCAGCGTCATGGCGCTGACCGATTGTCTGGTTGCCGCATTGCCCCAGGAACAATTCCTGGAGCTTCTGGAAAAACACCCTCCCATCGCGCTCAAGGTGATGAAGAGCCTGACCGGGATCATCCGCACGGCGACCGACCGGATCATGGATTTGAGCACGCTTGCCGCGAACAACAGGGTCCATGCGGACCTTTTGCGGATGGCCCGAAACCATATGGATGACGAAAACATAGCCGCCATCTCGCCCATCCCGACGCACTCGGACATCGCCAGCCGCGCCTCGACGACCCGCGAAACGGTCGCCCGGGTGTTGAGCGACCTTGCCAAAAACGGCGTCGTCGAGCGCCGGAAAAAGGCACTTGTGGTCCTCGACGTGGAACAACTGAGCGATATGGTCGAGGAAGTCCGGGGTGATTGACCGTAAATTTCCGGTTCCGCCGGCCCCTCGCTGAGAGCAACCCAGGGGCCGCCAAAGGCAGGTTATTATTGGAAAAACACCAAATTTGACTTGGCCTTGGGAATGCCCCATCATCCTGTATGCAGGGATTTCCGTTGCATTCCCTTGCCCGAAGCCGTCCAGCGGCCGCTTGGGTTGGGGGACGCGGTTTGGAGCAAGGTTCTTAAGAAACCGTATGCCGAGGGAGGTTCTTGGTTAGAGGCCGCAGGTAAGGGACGCACGATGGCAAAAACCATCCTGATCGTTGAAGACAACGATCTGAACATGAAGTTGTTCAACGATTTGCTGCAGGCCCATGGTTACGAGACGCTGCAAACCATGGACGGGCGAGACGTGTTGAAGCTGGCGCATGAGCACAGCCCGGATTTGATCATCATGGACATTCAGTTGCCGGAAATTTCCGGCTTGGAAGTCACCAAAATGCTCAAGGCGGATGACAAGCTGAAAGACATCCCCGTTATTGCGGTCACGGCTTTCGCCATGAAGGGTGACGAAGAGAAAATCCGTGAGGGAGGATGCGAAGGCTATATTGCCAAACCGATTTCGGTTCCCAATTTTCTCGATACCGTCGCCAAGTTCCTGAACTGAAGAAAAACCCCTTTTCTGATTTAGGTGATTACCCATGTCGGCGCGTATCCTGATCGTCGACGACACGCCGGCCAGCGTCAAAATGCTGTCGGCCAAGCTGACCAATGAATATTACGAGGTCTTGACCGCCGCCGATGGAAAGGCGGCGCTGAAAACCGTCAACAAGGATGGTCCGGACCTTGTTCTCTTGGACGTGATGATGCCCGGAATGGACGGTTTTGACGTCTGCCGGCAGATCAAACAGGACCCCTCGACCACCCATATTCCGGTGGTCCTTATTACGGCACTGAGCGGCCGCGATGACCGGGCCCGCGGCCTGGAAGCGGGCGCCGACGATTTTCTGACCAAACCCGTTGACGACACGACGCTGTTCGCCCGTGTCCGGTCGCTGGTGCGGCTCAAGCATATGCTTGAACAGTGGCGCCTGCGCCAGGAAACGTCCGAGAGGCTGGGATTCATGCCCGGCGAGTCCAGCGTCGTGGACAGCGGCACCGACGCCAATATCATCCTCGTCGACGACAGCGCCGTCGAGAAAAGCAACATCATCGAAGCCCTGGCGTCGGATAACGATCATGTCACCGCGATCGAAGACTATGACGCGTCCGGAAAGATCGTCGATCTTGACGGCGACGTGGTCATCATCAGCCTGACCACCGATGCCGACGCCCCCTTGCGCCTGGCATCGCGCTTGCGTTCGTTGGAACCGACCCGCCAGACTCCGATCCTGCTCATCGGCGATACGGAGGACAAGGATCATTTCGTCAAAGCCCTGGAAATCGGCGTCAACGATTACCTGATGCGGCCCATCGACGAACAGGAACTGGTCGCCCGCGTGCGCACCCAGGTCCGCCGCAAACGATACCAAGACCGGCTGCACGCCAATTTCCTGCAACACCTGTCCATGGCGCTCACCGACAGCCTGACCGGTCTCCATAACAGGCGTTATCTTTCAACCCACCTGGATTCGGTGATGGAGCGGATGCGGGATTCGAACAAGCCCGTATCGCTGTTGATAATCGACCTCGACCATTTCAAAAAGGTCAACGATACCTATGGCCACGGCGCCGGGGACGAAGTGCTTCACGAAGTCGGACAGCGGATTTTGCGCAACATTCGCGGTTTTGACCTTGCGGTCAGGTATGGCGGCGAGGAATTCGTCGTGGTCATGCCCGATACGCCCGTCGATGTGGCCTTGGGCGTTGCCGACCGGCTGTGCGAGAAGATGGCGAACGACCCCGTCAAGATTTCCGACGCGAAGGATAAGATATCGGTGACGCTGAGCATCGGCGTGGCCGTAAGCAAGGGCAGCGAGGAAACTGCCGAGACCTTGTTGAAGCGTGCCGACGAATCCCTTTACGAGGCCAAGCGAAGCGGCCGCAACCGGGTCATCCCGGTCCCCTCGAAAGAGGCCAAGTCCGCCACCCAGACCCTTCCGGGCTGATTATTTTATTTTGGCTTCCTTGAAAATGACGTGCTTGCGGACGACCGGATCGTATTTCCGGCACTCCATTTTCTCGGTCAAATTCCTGGGGTTCTTCTTGGTCACGTAATAGAACCCGGTGTCGGCGGTGCTGACCAGCTTGATCAATATGGAATTGGGTTTTGCCATGGTCCGCTCTTGAGCTTCGCCGTCTGGGAGGGCGCACCATACAACCCATCATTACCCTGTCAAGGCCCCCCGGCGGTCGGTCAGGGGGCGGATACGGTCATCGGCCGGTCGTCCGCATGTCGTCCTCATGTCGTCACCATGTCGTCACCATGTCGTCCTCATGTCGTCAGTGTGTCGTCATTTTTTGCCCCTGAAATTCGGATAATCCATTGAGTTATCACGATTCTTAGCCTGAAGGCCGGCGAAAATGTCGTCATTTGTCGTCATCCCGGCTTTTCTCACCCTTCGAGACGGACCTCCCGCCTTCGCGAAGCCCGCTTCGGCGGGCGAAGGAAGGCCGGTCCTCCTCTGGGTGAGGCATTGGGAGTTATGACTCCTCATCCTGAGGAGCCCGCCGCGAAGACGCCCAAGGATTTCCTTATTCACGATGTCAAAGAGCACCAAAAATTATTAGAACAAATATAGAACATTTTCTGGAAGAGTCAAGGGGGCTGCTGGGTTATCCGCTTTTCCGCCAAGACGCAAAGGCGTGTCCGGTATATATGTATTGGTTCGTTGAAACCGTTGTGAAGGGAACCCCGTCCGTGTCACTCGCCAGTATCCCCCGCGTCATCCTGGCGCACACGCCGACGCCGCTGGAAGCCATGCCCAACCTTACCCGTCTTTTGGGTGGCCCCCGATTATTGGTCAAGCGGGACGATTGCACCGGCCTCGCCATGGGCGGCAACAAGGCTCGGCAGCTTGAGTTCTATTTCGGAGAGGCCGTCGATCAGGGAGCCGATACGGTCATCATCACCGGCGCCATCCAATCGAATTTCGTTCGCCAAACGGCGGCGGCGGCGGCGAAATTGGGCATGGCCTGCGAGATTCAGCTCGAACACCGGGTGCCGACAAAGGCACCGGAATACGAAACATCGGGAAATGTGCTCCTGGACCGTCTGCTCGGTGCAAACATCCAGTATTTTCCCGAAGGTGAGGACGAAGAGGCGGCAGACCGGGCGCTGGAGGATATTGCCGAGCGTATCCGCGCCGATGGCGGCAAGCCTTACGTTATCCACCTGGCGCCGGGCCATCCGCCGCTGGGCGCGCTCGGCTATGTGATCGCGGCGGAGGAAATCCTTGATCAGGCCCGGGAGCAAAATATAGAAATCGACGCCATCGTCCTGCCCTCCGGCAGTGGAGCCACCCACGCCGGTACCCTCATTGGGCTTAGAAACCGTAACAGCGCCATCAAGGTGATCGGCATTTGCGTCCGCCGTTCCCGTGACCTGCAGCATCCACGTGTCCTCAACCAGGCACGGGCAACGGCCGAACTCGCGGGCTACCCCGATACCCTTTCGGAGAACGATATCATCGTCATGGATGACTATCTCGGACCCGGCTACGGCCAGCCGACGCCGGAGATGAAAGAAGCGTTGGCCCTGGCCGCACGGGAAGAGGGATTGCTGCTTGACCCGGTTTATACGGGCAAGTCCATGGCCGGACTCATTGGGCTGGTGCGTTCCGGATACTTCAACGGCGATCAAACCGTTCTCTACCTCCACGCCGGCGGCACGCCGGCGCTCTTCGGCTATTCCTCGGACCTCTAACCGTCGCCCTTATGCATGTCGGCTTCAGGCTATTTCCGGCAGTGAACACGGTCACGGAGGAACCTCCGCTTTGAGCCGGAAAGCGGAGGGGGCTCAACCCGGCTCACCACCGGCGGGCGGTCAGGGGAGAGGGGGGCTCAGTTGCGGGCCTGATGGGTGGCCGCGGTCAGGTTCAGCGCCCGGGCATAGAGGGTTTGATCGCCGATCAGTTTCTGGGCGATTTTGATTTCAAAATCGTCACGGCGGCGTTGCGACGGGCAAGAGGCCCTCAGGGAGTTGCGCTTCGGTTCGTCCCGAAGGCCCGGCTGGCGCCAGGCGATCAACGTTTCCTCGGTTTTGGCGTGGTCGGTCATCACGTTTCGGATGACCGCCTCGGCGCCGTCCTTGATGCCGCTGGTGCAAATCGCCGGCAGGACGCCGAGTCCGTGCAGCATGTAGCCTGATGGCGCCACCAGACGCGACCAGGTCAGCGTGATCTCGCCCTCGTTGGGAAGCCGGATGACCGTTTGCACCGAGCCCTTGCCGAAGCTCGACGTGCCGATCAGGACGGCGCGGTCCCGGTCCTGAAGCGCGGCGGCGACGATCTCGGCGGCCGAGGCCGACTTGCCGTCAACCAGCACGGTTATGGGCAATCCAGACGCCAGGTCCCGGCCGCTGGCCTCGTAGTGGTGGATGCTGTCCGCGTGACGGCCGCGGGTGCTGACGATCTGTCCCTGGCTCAACAGAAGGTTCGCGACCTTGACGGATTGTTTCAGCAATCCGCCGGGATTGCCGCGCAGATCGAGAACCAAACCCTTTATGCCGTCACCCAGCTCGGCGCGGGCCTTTTTCAATTCCGCCGCCAGGGAACGGGCGGTGTCCTGGTTAAAGCCCTTGAGCTTGATAAGGACGATTCCGTTCTCGGCCGAGCGGAAGACCGTGGTCTGGAATATGTGGGCGCGCTTCATGTGGATATTCAGCGGACCGGAAACGCCCGCCCGCCGGATGGTCAGTTCGACCTGGGTATGGGTGGGGCCGCGCAGCCTGTCGGAGATATCGATCTTCGAAAGGCCGGTGAGCATCACCCCGTCCACATGGGTGATGCGGTCGTCTTTCAGAAGGCCGGCTTTGGCGGCGGGGGTGTTTTCCAAAACGCTGCTAATCACCGGAACGCCGTCCTTGAGCCGGTAACGGATGCCGATGCCGCCGAAGCCGTCCCGTTTGGCGCGGCTTCTTTTTGCCTCCTTGGCGCCGGCGTAGCGCGAAAAGATATCCAGGTTCGACAACGCGCCGTCGAAAACGGCCTCGTAAACGGCTTCCATCCCGGCGGCCTTCATTTCCGCCGAATGGTCCCGGGCCGCCAGGGAAACATCGGCGGTCAATTTCGCCCACCCGGCAACGTCATCGTCCCGAGGGGCCTTGAGGCTGGCGACCTCGCGCCCGGAAGAAGAAAGGACCACTTTGCCTCCGGTGGCGGTGACGGCCAGGTCCGGATCAATGGAGCCGAGGCCGCGAAGGCCCTCGATGGCGATATCCCTGACCACAACCTCGTTGATATATTTTTCGGTGACGCCGCCATAGCCGGCGGTGAAAACCTCGGTCGCCTGGGTTTGGGAAAACACATCCGCGTCCCGGGAGGCGAAATCCTGCAAAGGCGCGCAGGCGGCAAGCAACAAGGCCGCCGATCCCCACAGGCCTGCCAACATTCCCAAGCGTGGTTTCATGGCGGGATTGTCTGTTATTTTTATGTTTTCGTCACTAAGAGTCTGCGGCCCGGAGGTCACTTGCGGCGCCGGGCTTTGGTCCTCTTGGCGCCCTTTCCCTTGCGGCGCCGGGCCTTGCCTGTCTTGGCGCCCGGGCCCCTGGTCTGGCGCTTGGCTTCGGCCCGCACGCCTGAATCCATGAGGTCCAGAATCAAACCGCCGGTGACCGGGTTGGCCTCGGCCAGCCTGACCTCGACCTCCTCGCCAAGGCGGTACTCGCGGCCCGAACGCCTGCCCCTCAGCGAATGACGGGCTTGGTCATGGATGTAATAGTCGTCGGGCAAGGTCCTGATCGGCACCAGCCCGTCGGCGCCGGTTTCATCGAGGGTCACGAAAAGACCGAAACGGGTGACGCCGTTGACGCGGCCCCGGAACAGGGCGCCGACGCGATCAGCCAGGAAACTGGCGCAATAACGGTCATTGGCGTCCCTTTCGGCGCCGGTGGCGCGGCGTTCGGTCATCGACAGGTGTTCGCCCAATTCGGCGAAATCGCGGACCGCCCGGCCGAGCCCGCCCCCGCCAAGCCCGCCGCCGGTAATGAGCGCCCGGTGAACCAACAGGTCGGCATAGCGGCGAATGGGCGAGGTGAAATGGCAATACCGCCTGAGCGCCAGGCCGAAGTGACCGATGTTGGCTGGGCCGTATTCGGCCTGGGCTTGGGATCGAAGCACCATTTCGTTGACCATGGCGGCATGGGACGTCGAGGCCGCCTTTTTCAGGATCTGGTTGAAGCGTTTCGGCGACGCCATGGCCCCGCGGGCGAATTTCAAACCGATACTGTCGAGGACATCGCGCAGGGTCTCCAGTTTTTCCAGGGACGGCTGGTCGTGGACCCGGTACATGCAGGGCTGGCGCGCCTTTTCCAGCGCCTCGGCGGCGGCGACGTTGGCGGTGATCATGAATTCCTCGATCAACTTGTGGGAATCCAGGCGCCGGCGTTTTTCGATGCCGGCGACACTGCCGTCCTCGGCCAATTTGATCTGCCGCTCCGGCATTTCCAGTTCAAGCGCCCCGCGGTCGGTCCGGGCCTTCATCAGCGCCCCGTAAGCGCCGTAGAGCGGGCCGATGACGTCATCCATGAGCGCCTTGACCGCCTTCGAGGGGTTGCCGTCCCTGGCCTTTTGAACCTGCTCGTAGGTCAGCCTGGCATGGGACCGGATGACTGAGCGGCGGAATTCATGGCGCCTGAGCCCGCCCGAACCGTCAATCCAGAGATGGGCGGCGATCGCCGGCCGGTCGTCGCCGGGCACCAGCGAACACCAGCCGTTTGAAAGCGCTTCCGGGAGCATGGGCACCACCCGGTCCGGGAAATAGGCGGAATTGCCGCGCTCATAGGCGCATTGGTCGAGCGCGCCGCCGGGCTGCACGTACCAGGCGACGTCGGCGATGGCCACGACCACGTGCCAGCCGCCGGGATTCTTCCTGTCCGGGTCGGGCTCGGCCCACACCGCGTCGTCGAAATCGCGGGCGTCGGCGCCGTCAATGGTGACCAGCGGAATTTTACGCAAATCCTCGCGGCCTTCCGCCGGCGCCGGTCCGGCATTGGCGGCCTCGGTTTCCGCCTCGGCTGTAAACCGGGTCGGCAGGTCGTAATCGGTGATGGCGATCATCGACGGCCGGGCGGCGCCCTCATCGCCCGAAAGGCGCTCGATGATCTTTGCTTGCCGGGGCCCGAGGCGCTGGCCGGGGAGGGGTTCCGCACGGACCAGGTCGCCGGGCCGGGCGTCCAGCGAATCGCGCTTGTCTATGGCGAACGCGCCCCTGGAACGCTTGTCCGTGGGGCGGATACGTCCCTGGCCGCCGGTGGTTTCGTATATCCCCAGTATCTGCCGGGGCGCGCTGGCGATGGCGCGGATGACGCGGCCTTCATAAACACCGTCTTCCACCGCCGTCAGCTTTGCCAGCACCCGGTCGCCGGGGCCGGGCTGGGGCCGGCGGCGCGGGTCCCAGACCATGATGATGCGGGGCGGCGCGTCGTCGCCGTCCCAGGTCACCGGCCGGGCCATCAATTCGCCGTCCATGTCGGGGCCGGTGATATCGACCATGGTCACCGGCGGCAGGGCGTCGGGGTCGACGACACGGCGGCCGCCGCCCCTTTCCATGTCGCCCGATTTCTCCATCTCGAGGAGCACCTTCTTCAGCTTCATCTTCTGGCGTGAATCAAGCTTGAAGGCGCGGGCGATCTCGCGCTTGCCGGTGCGCTTGGGGCTCGAGTTGATGAAGTGAAGGATTTCTTCGCGGCTGGGGAAGGGAGACTTCTTGGCCGGTTTTTTGGTTTTTCGCTTGGCCAACGGATTTATTCGTTCGAGGCGGGGGCCAGGGTGGCGGATTTCTTGGCGGCGGCCTTCTTTTTCTTCTTCGCCTTGGTTTTCTTTTTGGCCCCTTTGCCGCCTTTCGCCGCCTTCGCCGCCAGCAGTTCGAGGGCGTGCTCCAGGGTCACGGTGTCGGGGTCGGTGCCCTTGGGCAGCGTCGCCATCAACTTGCCGTGTTGCACGAAAGGCCCCCAACGGCCGACTTTCTGCATCACCGGCTTGTTGTCGTCCGGGTGTTCGCCCAATTCCTTCGGCGGCGCCTTCCTGGGCACATCCGCCAACAGATGGACGGCCCTGTTCAATCCGATGCTCAGCACGTCGTCCTCGCCCTTCAACGACACATAAGTGCCGCCGACCTTGATGAAGGGGCCGTAACGGCCAAATCCGGCGGTGATCATGTCGCCGGTCTGATCGTCGATGCCAATGTCGCGGGGCAGGCTGAGGAGGGCCAGCGCCTTTTCCAGGCCGATTTCCACCGGGTCCATGTCCTTGGGCACGGATGACCGTTTCGGCTTTATCTTCTTTTTGCCTTCCAGCGGTTCCTCGCCCAATTGCACGTAAAAGCCATAGGGGCCTTTTCTCAGCGTCACCATGTCGCCGGTGACCGGGTCCGGGCCCAGTTCCTTGGGCCCGCTGGCGACAAGGGCCTCGGCGCCACCACCGTTGCCGTTGGTGACCTCCAACGGCCGGGTGAACCCGCAGTCCGGGTAGTTGCCGCAGCCGATGAAGGCGCCGAACTTGCCCAGTTTCAGGTTCAGCCGCCCGTCTTTACAGGACGGGCATTTGCGGGGATCGGCGCCGTCGTCGCCGGGACGGAAGAAATGCGGACCCAGCAGTTCGTCCAGCTTGTCGAGGACTTCCGAAATCCTGAGATCCTTGGTTTCGGCGACCGCGTTGTTGAAGGCCTCCCAGAATTCCCGGAGCACCTCTTTCCAGTTGACACGGCCGCCGGATATGTCGTCCAGCTTTTCTTCCAAATCGGCGGTGAAGTCGTATTCCACATAGCGGGTGAAATAGCTGTCCAGGAACGCCGTCACCAGCCGGCCCCGGTCAACGGGCTCGAACCGGCGCTTGTCCAGGGTCACGTAGTTGCGTTCCTGGAGCACCGAAATAATGCTGGCGTAGGTGGATGGCCGGCCGATGCCCAGTTCCTCTAGTCTTTTCACCAGGCTGGCTTCGGTGAAGCGCGGCGGCGGCTGGGTGAAATGCTGCTCGGGCGCGACGTCGGTCTGCTCAAGCGCCTGGCCCTTATCGAGCTTGGGCAGTATGCGCTCGCCGTCGGCGTTCTCGGAATCGTCCTGGCCTTCGCGGTAAATCTTGTAATACCCGTCGAAATGGATGGTCGAGCCGGTCGCCCTGAACATCACCTGTGAGTCCTCGGAGCCGATATCGGCGGCCACCTGGTCGAGGACGGCGGATTCCATCTGGCTGGCGACGGTGCGGTTCCAGATCAGCTTGTAGAGGCCCAACTGGTCCTTATCCAGGGAGTGCCCGACGTCCTTGGGGCGGCGGTGGAGGTCGGTCGGGCGGATGGCTTCGTGCGCTTCCTGGGCGTTCTTGGCCTTGGATTTGTAGGCGCGGGGTTTTTCCGGCACGTACTTGTCGCCGTAGTCCTGGCCGATCAGCGCCCGGGCGGCGGCGATGGCCTCGCCCGCTATCCTGACGCCGTCGGTTCGCATATAGCTGATAAGCCCCACCGTCTCGCCGCCGATGGTGATGCCTTCGTACAGCCGCTGCGCGACCTGCATGGTGCGCTTGGCCGTCATCCGGAGCTTGCGGGACGCTTCTTGCTGAAGGGTGGACGTGGTGAACGGCGGCGCCGGGTGGCGGCGGGCCTGTTTCAGTTCGATCCCGGCGACGGCGAAGTCACGGGCCATGACGGCGTCGAGGGCGGCCTTGGCCCGGGCTTCATCCGGGATGCCCATTTTGCCGAGTTTCTTGCCGTCAACGTGGGTCAGCAAGGCCTCGAAATTTTCACCGGAAGGCGTCTTGAAGCGGGACTTGACGGACCAGTATTCCTTGGCCTCGAAATTCTCGATATCGGTTTCACGCTCGCATATAAGACGTAACGCCACCGACTGCACGCGCCCGGCCGAGCGGCTGCCCGGCAGTTTCCGCCACAACACCGGCGACAGCGTAAAGCCGACCAGGTAATCCAGCGCCCGGCGGGCCAGGTACGCCTCGATCAGTTCGGTATCCAACTCGCGGGGATGGTTGAAGGCTTCGAGGATGGCGGTCTTGGTGATCTCGTTGAAAACGACCCGCTTCACCTCGATGCCGTTAAGGGCGTTTTCGGCCTCCAGAATCTCGCGCACATGCCAGGAAATGGCCTCGCCCTCACGGTCGGGGTCGGTGGCGAGATAGAGATGATCGGCGCCCTTCAGCGCCTTGGCGATTTCCTTGATGTGCTTCTTGGCCTTGGCATCGACCTCCCAGTCCATTTCGAAGTCGTCGTCCGGGCGCACCGAACCGTTCTTGGACGGCAGGTCGCGCACGTGGCCATAGCTGGCCAGCACTTTGTAATCCTTGCCCAGGTACTTGTTGATAGTCTTGGCCTTGGCCGGACTTTCGACGACGACGACGTTAATCATGCTGTTTTCTTAGACTGTGATTTATTGCTGTTCTATTAACGAAACCTGATTGCCCGGATGACGTTCGAGACGACCCGCCAACTCCAACTCAAGGAGCACCCAGGAAACGACGGGAGGGGAGAATTGGCAGTTACGGATGATTTCGTCAACTAAAGACGGCACCGGGCTTAATTTTTTCTCAATCTCCCGACGCGCCAAATCGAGCTCGCCCGGCGCCGGCGGAGCCGGAGAAACGCCTTTGAAATCAATGGCTTTGCTGTCTTCCAGCGGAGTCCTTTTGGCCTCGTTCAGGACCTGAAAAATATCTTCGGCCGATTCCGTCAAATTTGCCCCTTGGCGCAGCAAATGGTTGGTTCCGCGCGCCCGGGGGTCGACGGCGGATCCGGGGACCGCGAACACCTCGCGGCCCTGTTCCAACGCCATCCTGGCCGTAATCAAGGAGCCCGAACGCGGGCTCGCCTCGACCACGACGACGCCCCTTGAAACGCCCGAAATCAACCTGTTGCGGCGGGGAAAATGGCGGGCCTGGGGTTGGGTGCCGGGGGCGATTTCCGAGATGATCGCGCCCTGGTCCATGAGTTTTTCATAAAGCGGCTGGTTTTCCTTGGGATACACCACGTCAATGCCGCCGCCCATCACCGCCAGCGTACCGGTCCCGAGCCCGCCCCTGTGCGCGGCCGCGTCAATCCCCCGCGCCATGCCGGAGACCACCAAAAACCCGCCGCGGCCTAAGTCGGCGGCGATCCTTTCGGAAAAGCGCACGCCGTTGATGGACGCATTGCGGGCGCCGACGACGGCGATCGCCTTCTTGCCAAGAAGATGGGTATGGCCCAAGGCGCTGATCAACGGCGGCGCGTCCTCGATATGGGCCAACAGAGCCGGATAGTCCGGCTCGCCGCGGGCGATCAGGCTTGCGCCGATGCTGTCCAGCGCCGCCCTTTCCTTTTCCGCGGCGGCCCGGGCCGAGACCCTGAGGCTCTTTCCCATGCCGCCCTGGCGCGCCAGTTCCGGCAGCGCGTCGATCGCCGCCCGGGCGGTGCCGAAACGCTCCAGCAGCTTGTAAAAGGTGATCGGCCCGACGTTGTCGGTGCGGATCAGACGCAGCCAATCCAGCTTTTCGTCGTCGGCGAGGGTTCGGGTGCGGGTTTTGTTCATGGCGGGCGAGGGTGGGGTCAGGTCTCCGGCCCCGTCAAGGGCGGTCATCGGGTCAACTAAAAGGTTCTTGTTATGTTCTAATACAGGTTATGATTGCCGCGCAAGGGAAAAAGAAGGACGCGGGGTTCGCTTAAGCTTCCCGGGCTGTCGTCTGGCGGAGGACCAGGGCGGGGAAGTGGCCGAGTGACTCTCGTCACCAAACCCTATGCGGACTTATGGAGATGGGGAGTCAGGCGGCTTCATGGACGGCGCGCTTGATTTTTTTGCCGTGCTCGGCGGCGGCACACCCGAGATCGTGGTTCATTTGCAGGCGCATCCAAAACTCGGGGCTGTTGCCGAAATAAGCAGCCAAACGGAGTGCCGTTTCAGCCGTAACCCGGCGGCGGCCCCGAATAATTTCGCTTATACGGTTGGCGGGAATGCCAAGATTATGGGCGAAGCGGTTGGCGCTGAGGCCGCGCGCCTGCAGCTCCTCCTTGATCACGACGCCGGGGTGAACGGGAATACGCATGGTCGTCATCCTTCGTGGTAATCGGTAATTTCGACATCTTCCCAGCCGTCGGCGGCCGGAGCGAAACAAACACGCCAAGGCCCATTGACGTTGACAGCCCATTGGCGTTTTCGGCGGCCCTTCAACTTGTGAAGGTTGACGCTCTTGAGCGGCGAAAGATCCTTAAGCGTTTCCGCCGCGGCCAATTCGTCCATGCGCCGGGCGGCAAGATCGCCATCTAACCCTTTGAAGCCCTTGGGCGCGCCCGTTTCGTGGACCCTGCGTGTTTTGGCGTTCTTGTAGGCCTTGATCACGGACGGAGATTAATACATTATACGTATTACATCAAATGTATAAATCTGCCCTTTAGGCGCTGGTCCCGCCGCCGCCGATTTTCGGCTCTTCGCCCTTCATCAGGCGTTGGATATTTTCCCGGTGGCGAAACACCGACAACACCGCCAGCCCGCCCGCGGCGATGGCCACGGGCACGGCGCCCAGCCAAAGCGCGATCAGCGGTGCGCCGGCCAGCGCCGCCAGCGCCGCCAGCGACGACTTGCGGAAGACCCCGGCGGCCAGCAGCCAGATGGCTGAGGCGCCGACGCCCACCGGCCAGTAAGATGCCGCCAACATGCCGAGGGTCGTCGCCACCCCCTTGCCGCCCTTGAATTTAAGCCACACCGGAAAGACATGGCCGAGGACGGCGGCCATGCCCGCCAACAGCCCGGCATCCAGGTTGAGGATGAACCCCCAGTCCCGGGCCACCCAAAGCACCACCAGCGCGCCCTTGCCCCCGTCCAGCACCAGGGTCGCCGCCGCCAGCCCGATTTTCCCGGTCCTCAGCACATTGGTGGCGCCGATGTTGCCCGACCCGATCTCGCGGATGTCGCCTTGACCCGAAATCCGCGTCAACACCAGCCCGAAGGGAATGGAACCGACCAGATACCCCGCCGTTATGGCGGCCAACAGTTGCAGGGAAAAACCGTCCACCGGGCCGGACATTTATTCGTCTGTTTCGAAAACAGGCCGGCCGTCAACCACGGTCTTGAACACCCGGCCCTGTACCGGCCTGCCGTCAAAGGGGGAATTCTGTGCCTTGCCGATGAGCACGTCGGCGTCCACTTTCCAGCCTTCGTCCGGGTCGAACAACACCAGGTCCGCCGGCGCGCCCTTTTTCAGGCTGCCGGCCTTGAGCCCCATCAAGTCAGCCGGCGCCGAGGTAATAAGCCGAAGCACGTCCAACAGCCCCATGTGCCCGTTGTGGTGAAGTTCCAGCGACACCGCCAGTAACGTGTTCAAGCCGATGCCGCCGGGCGCGGCTTGGGCGAACGGCAGCCTTTTCGATTCCTCGTCCCGGGGCGTGTGGTCCGACGCGATGGCGTCAATGGTGCCGTCCCCCAGCCCCTCGACCACCGCCTGGCGGTCGTCTTCGGCGCGCAGCGGCGGCGACAGCTTGGCGAAGGTGCGGTAATCGCCGATGGCGGTCTCGTTCAAGGCGAAATAAGGCGGCGCCGTATCGCAGGTGACGTTCAGACCCCGCGCCTTGGCCCGGCGGATGGCGTCGACGCTTTGGGCCGTCGAAATGTGGGCGATGTGCAGCCGCCCGCCGGTCAGTTCGGCCAGACGCAAATCACGTTCGATCATGATCACTTCGGCCTCGGCCGGGATGCCGAAAAGGCCGAGCCGCGTCGCCGTCTCGCCGGCGTTCATGGCGCCGTCGGCGGCCAGGCTCGGCTCTTCCGGGTGCTGGACGATCATCAGGCCGAAGGTGGACGCATAGCTCAAGGCCCGGCGCATCACCTGGGCGTCGGCGACGGCATGCACGCCGTCGGTAAAGGCGCGGGCGCCGGCTTCGGCCAGCAGGCCCAGTTCGGCCAGCTCGATCCCTTGCAGGCCCTTGGTGATGGCGCCATAGGTATAGACCTTGGCCAAGCCCAGCTTGCGGGCGCGTCTGGCGACGAATTCGACCACCGACATGTCGTCGATGACCGGCTCCGTGTTGGGCAGGCAGACCGCCGACGTCACGCCGCCGGATACGGCCGCTTCCACCGTTGCCGCCGGGTCGCCCAGTTCGATCCGCATATCCACCAGCCCGGGCGCCAGGCACTTGCCGCCGCAATCGATGATATTTGCGCCCTTGGGGGTTTTTTTTCGGGTGATCTCCTTGCCGAAATCGGCGATGGCCTCGCCCTCGGTCAACAGCCCGCCCTTGGCATCGAGCCCCGTTGCCGGGTCGAGAAGCCGGGCGTTGACATAGGCGACCCGGTCCGTCGAAACGTCGTTCCTGGGCGTCATTGCCGTGCCCCCGTTCCGGCCTCGACGTTCTGGGCCAGCAACTCGAGGACCGCCATGCGCACGGCGACGCCCATTTCCACCTGTTCGCGGATAACGCTGCGGCCAACGTCGTCGGCGACTTCGGTATCGATTTCGACGCCCCGGTTCATGGGGCCGGGGTGCATGATCAGGGCATCCTTCTTGGCATTGGCGAGCTTCTCGTAATCGAGCCCGAAGAAGTGGAAGTATTCGCGGATCGAAGGCAGGAAATTGCCGTGCATGCGTTCGTTCTGCAACCGCAGCATCATCACGATGTCGCAGTCCTTGATCCCCGTTCTCATGTCGTAAAAGACCTCGACGCCGAGCCGCTCGACCTCGGGCGGGATCAGGGTTTTGGGCGCGATCAGGCGGACCCGGGCGCCCATGGTGTTCAACAGATGAATGTTGGACCTGGCGACGCGCGAATGCAGGATATCGCCGCAAATGGCCACCCGAAGGCCCGAGAGCGTGCCGAGCCGGCGGCGGATGGTGAGCGCGTCCAGCAGCGCCTGGGTCGGGTGTTCGTGGCTGCCGTCGCCGCCGTTGATGACAGCGCAGTTGACTTTTTCGGACAACAGCTTGACGGCGCCGGAATGGGGATGGCGCACGACCAGCACGTCCGGGTGCATGGCGTTCAGGGTCATGGCCGTGTCGATCAGCGTCTCGCCCTTTTTGACCGAACTGGTATCCACCGACATGTTGATCAGGTCGCCGCCCAAACGCTTTCCGGCCAGCTCGAACGACGTCCGGGTGCGGGTCGAATCCTCGAAGAAGAGATTGATGATGGTGCGCCCGTGAAGGAGCGGCGTGGTCTTGTCGGCGCGGCGGTTTTGTTCGACGTAGGTTTCGGAACGGTCCAGTAAAATCGATATTTCTCCCGGCGAGAGGCCCTCAATGCCGAGCAGATGACGATGGGGAAAATGGACGTTGTCCTTACCGCCTTTTGCCATAGGTGTGTACCACCTCGTGTTTGTCGGCGCGCACTATATGGATAGAGCCCCCCCGGCGCAAGCACCGGAGAACCCTTGGCCCGGTTGTCCGTGGTGCCTGGTTTTCCGATGAGCTATGGTGCCGGTCATGGAGGAATACCGGAAAGTTTCGGACCGCCTGGCCCAGGTGTTCGAGAAGGAAATCGTCTTCATCGTCGGGGCGACCCGCTGGGGCACGGCCTGGATGCAGCAGTTCCTGGACGCCCACCCCGAGGTCCGCTGCCGGGGCGAAGGGCACTTCACCGACACCCTGTTCCCGATGCTGGCCCGGGCGTTCGACGACTATAACACCGAGGCCGACGTGGTCGGCAACCGGCTCGAAAAGGCGGGACTTCCCGGCAACGACGCCGGGTTCACCTTCGATGACGTGCACCACGTGATGACGACGGCCGTCGGCCTGGTCCTGGGGCATTGGACGGACGATGACGAGGTCAAGGTGATCGCCGAAAAAACGCCCGAGCATGTGGTTTCGCTGGACCTGCTGACCCGGGTGGTGCCCAAGCTGAAGGTGGTTCACGTCTATCGCGACGGCCGCGACGAAGCGCTATCGGCCTGGGACTTCAACAAGCATCTCAGCCGTGGGAAATTTCAGAAAAAATTCCCTGAATTCAAAGACTTCGCCGAGACCTTCTCGGTCAACTGGATCGCCGGCATCACCGCCGCCCGGCGCTTCGAGCGCGACCACCCGGGGCGTTGCTTTCATTTTCGCTCGGAAGACCTGCAAGGGGACGCGGTCCAGGCCCTGGAGCCGCTGTTGAGGTTCCTGGGCGTCGGCGTCGACGAGGCGCAAATCAAGGATGCCGCGCTTAGGGCGTGGGCGGTTTCGCCCCTGGATGTCGACCCGGGGGCCTGGAAACAGAAGTTCGACGCGAAGCTGGCCGAGCAGTTCAGGCTCGATCACGGCGAGCTTCTGAAGCTCATGGGTTACGAGGGATAGGGAGGGCGCCGGTGAAACCGTTCATCATCTACGGGGCCGCGGCGATCTCGGAAATCGCCGGCTGTTTCGCCTTTTGGGCCTGGCTCAAGCTCGGCAAAACTGCCCTCTGGGCTTTGCCGGGCCTGGTCGCCTTGGCCTTGTTCGCCTTCCTGTTGACCAAGATAGACACGATGTTCGCCGGCCGCGCCTATGCGGCGTACGGGGGCGTCTATATCGCGGCGTCGCTTTGCTGGCTGTGGGCGGTGGAGGGCATGCGGCCGGACCGCTGGGACGCCATCGGCGCCGGGATTTGCCTGATCGGCGCGGCGGTTATCCTGTTCGGACCCAGGGCGGCTTAGAGAGACGGCGAGTCTTTTTTATCCCTGTCGCGGCTAACGCCGCTCCTCGCCTCTTGCCTAACCCATCGCGTCCAGCGCCCCTTGCAGGATATAGGCGGCGGCCATTTTGTCTATGACCTCGGCGCGGCGCTTGCGGGTCATGTCGGCCTCCTCGATCAGCACCCTTTCGACGGCCTTGGTCGACAGCCGTTCGTCCCAAAACGCCAGGGGCAAGTCCAGGTGTTCGAGCAGGTTTTCCGCGAACTGGCGCACCGATTGCGCGCGCGGTCCTTCGCGGCCCTCCATCTCGACGGGCAGGCCGAGGACCAAGCCGCCGACGTCTTCGGTCTCGATCAGGGCGGCAAGTTTGTTGACGTCGTCGGTGAACTTGCCGCGCTCGATGGTTTCCGCCGGCGTGCCGAGCATTAGCGAAACGTCCGACAACGCCAGCCCGATGGTGTTGGCGCCGACGTCCAGGCCCAACAGGCGCTGGCCCGGTTTCAACAGGTTTTTGATCTGGCCGATTTCGGTAATCGCCACGCCCATGCACCCCTTAAAGAGCGAAAAAATGCGCCTGTAAAAAAGCCGGTGGAGGTAATGCCCGGCGTTGGGTAGTATACGGATAAGCCATTGTTATATCTAATCCTTAGGCTCGAAGGAGCCGAGAGGCCGGTCGGGGATGAAACAGTTTTTCCCATTACCGTCGAGTGGCTTTGCCATCGCCATTGCGGCTGTCGTTTTTCTGACATTTGCCGGCGGTTCCGCCGCCGCGGCCGAGGATGGACCGAAGACCTTCCTGGGCGTCAAGGTGAAGCCGTACAAGGGCACCTTTCTGGTATTGAAGGACGTCAACGTCCGCGCCAAGCCCAAGACCAAATCCAAGAGGGTGGGGAGCTACAAGACCGGCCAGCGCATCAAGGGGGTGGCCCGGGCCGGCGGCTGGATCGCGGTCAGGAAGGATGGCAAGGACCAAGGCTTCGTCTACGACAAGGTGCTGATGCCGCTGATCGACGGCGTCTTGTTCAAGGACATCATCGGCCAGGTGTCGGTCAAGGGCGGGGCCAATTGCGAATACATCATCCATTTCGAGGGGAAAAGCCCGGTCGAAGGCCAACTGTTCGAGATCGCCGATTACGACGTCTTTTGGGATTGCCTGTTGGGCAAGCGCAAGGTCAAGTTCAGGACGCCCATGTTCATTACCGAGGCGCCCTTTCAAATGGGACAGAAGCGGATCTATCAGGTCAACATCGACATCCTGGACCTGGAAGGCGGTTACGAGGAAATCTTCTCGACCATCTTCCTTTACGACCAGGACAAGGCCCGCATCACCTTCGACGGGGTTTCCATCAAAAAATTCGGCAGGGCCCCGGAAAAGAAAGAGGCGCCCGCCAACACCGTTGCCGAGGCGCTGACCGCGGCCGTCAGAATCGGCCTTACGGCGTGGAACAAGGCGGCCTGGTCGGACCTGATCAAAAACACCCCCTGAGCCGCCGAAAAAGCCTCTTGAAGCGGGCACCGGCCCGTTCGGCGCAAATTATGCCTAAATTTTAATCGAGTCCGAATTTACTGGTTAAAACTTAGGCATTTGTGCCGGAAAAAGGTTGTCGGCGGCTTTCCAGGGTCCCGGGAAAATCTGAAATATCCTTTAAAATTCAATTAGTTATATAAAACCTGGCGGTTTCCTTTGGGTTGGCCTGGATTTTGCGAAAGTGTGGGAAACCCCCGCCTTTCGGGGCCATCCGAAACTTCAGGAGTGAGGGCAATGAAGACGACAATGATAAACACAATTGTGGCCGGGCTGACCGGGGTGGTCATGGCTTTTTCGCCGGTGCTGGCGGAAGAAACCAAGCCGCTGATACCCGGCGATTTTTCCGCCAATGCCGGGTTGTTCACCGACTATACGTTCCGTGGCATCTCGCAGACCACCGAGAAGCCGGCCATCCAGGGAGGGATCGATTACAGCCTTGATACCGGAATGAGCGGCGTCGGGCTTTATCTGGGCACCTGGGCGTCCAACGTGGATTTCTCAGACGGCAACCAAGCCAACATAGAAATCGACTGGTACGGCGGGTTCGCGAAAACCATCGGCGGCGTCGACGTCAGCGCCGGGTTCCTTTTCTACACCTATCCGGGCGCCGCCGATTCGCTGAATTACGACTTCCTCGAAGGCACCCTGGCGCTGGGATACGGTTTCAACAACAATTTCTCGGTCGGCCTCGGCTACAACGCTTCCGGCGACAACTTCGGCGCCAGCGGCAGCGCCCATTACGTCAACGGCTCGGCGGAATATTCGGTTCCCGTCAAGGGGATGGACCTGACCCTGGACGCCAGCGTCGGCTACCAGTCGATCGAGGACAACGCCGCCTTCGGTACCCCCGATTACTGGGACTGGCGCCTCGGCGCGACCCTGGCGTTGACGGAGAACGTTTCCCTCGGCGCCTTTTATACGGACACCGACATTTCGACGGCCGAGTGCGGCTCGGAGAACTGCGACGCCCGCGGGCAATTGTCCCTGACCGCATCGTTCTGACCCTGACTCGCGCCCCCAGGGGCCGCCCCCGGAAAATTTCATCTGGACCGGGCGGCCCCTCCCCCGGCTCTACCACGTCTTGAACCGGGACCGCCGCCGGGCTACCTTCGCCGCCATTCGCGTCCCCGGTTGCCGGAGCCCCCGATGTCCCTGGACAAGGACACAGTCAGGAAAATCGCCTTCCTCGCCCGTATCAGGGTGTCCGACGACGCCCTTGACGGCCTGGCGGCCGAGCTTTCCAACATCATCGGCTGGGTCGAACAGCTGAACGAGGTCGAAACCGAATCCACGGCGCCGATGACGTCGGTGGCGGACATCCGGCTGCCCAGGCGCGAAGACAAGGTCTCCGACGGCGACAAGGCGGCCGAGGTGCTGGCCAACGCGCCGGAACCCAAGTCCGAAGGCCGTGGCGGCTATTTCCTGGTGCCCAAGGTGGTGGAATGAGCGCGCTTAACGAGCTGACCATCGCCGACGCCGCCGACGGCCTGTGCAAAGGCGATTTCTCGTCGGAAGAACTGACGGGCGCCCTGATCGGGGCGGTGGAAAAAGGCCGGGCGCTCAACGCCTTCATCACCGAGACGCCCGAGATTGCGCTCGACAGGGCCAAGGAATCCGACAAGCGGCGCAAAAAAGACGGCGCCCTCGGCCCCATGGACGGCATTCCCGTCGCCGTCAAGGACCTGTTCTGCACCGAAGGCGTTTTAACGACGGCCGGCTCGCATATGCTCGACGGTTTTACACCGCCTTACGAATCCACCGTCACCGCCAACTTGCAGGCCGCCGGCGCGGTGATGCTGGGCAAGACCAACATGGACGAATACGCCATGGGGTCGTCCAACATGACCTCATTTTATGGCCCGGTCATCAATCCGTGGAAGGGCAAGCAGAAAAAAGACCTGGTGCCGGGCGGCTCGTCCGGCGGCTCGGCGGCGGCGGTGGCGGCTGGCCTGGCCACGGGCGCCATCGGCACCGACACCGGCGGCTCCATCCGCCAGCCGGCGTCGTTTTCCGGTATCGTCGGCATGAAGCCCACCTATGGCCGGTGCTCGCGCTGGGGTATGGTCGCCTTCGCCTCCAGCCTCGACCAGGCTGGGCCGCTGACCCGCACCGTCGGCGACGCCGCCATCATGCTCGGCGTCATGGCCGGCCATGACCCCAAGGATTCCACTTCCGCCCCCGTTGACGTGCCGGATTTCTCAAGCAACCTCAAGGACGGGGTCAAGGGGCTGAAGGTGGGGATTCCGAAGGAATACACCGTTGACGGCATGCCGGCGGAGATTCAGGCGCTGTGGGACCAGGGCCGCGATTGGCTGACCGGCCAGGGCGCCGAATGCCGAGAGGTGGCGCTGCCGCACACCAAATACGCACTGCCGGCGTACTACATCGTCGCCCCGGCCGAGGCGTCCAGCAATCTTGCCCGCTATGACGGGGTGCGCTACGGGCTCCGTGTTGCGGGCGAGACCCTGGACGATATGTACGAGGCGACCAGGGGCGAGGGCTTCGGCGCCGAAGTCCGCCGCCGGGTGCTGATCGGCACCTACGTTCTGTCGGCCGGCTATTACGACGCCTATTACTTGAAGGCGCAGAAGGTGCGGACCCTGATCGCCGACGATTTCCGCAAGGTCTTTGAGGACGTCGACGTTTTGCTGACCCCGACGGCGCCCAGTGCCGCTTTTGCCGTCGGCGACAAGATGGACGACCCGCTGGCCATGTACCTGAACGATGTGTTCACCGTGCCGGCGTCGCTGGCGGGGCTGCCGGCGATCTCGGTGCCGGCGGGCCTGGATGCGGACGGCCTGCCGCTGGGCCTGCACCTGATCGCCAGGCCGTTCGACGAGGAGACGCTGTTCCGCGCGGCAAATGCACTCGAGGACGCCGCCGGTTTCGATGCCAGGCCCGAGGGCATCGGGGGAGGCAAATGAAAAGCGATGTCCCAAAAATGCGTTGCGCCCTCATCCTGAGGAGCGAAGCGTCTCGAAGGATGAGCCGGCCGAAGGCCGAGTCGAAGGAAAGAGTGCAGAAAAAACGTGGCAGGGGATTTTGATGGGCGCTTACGTTTACATCATCTGCTGCGCCGATTCCCGTTATTACGTCGGCACGACGCGGGGAAGTCTGGAGAAAAGAATTGCCGAGCATAATTCAGGCACTTTCGGCGGTTATACGAAATCGCGCGGGCCCGTAACACTGGTATATCACCAGGAATTCGAAAGGATCACGGATGCTATTGCCGCCGAACGTCAACTTAAGGGATGGAGCCGGGCTAAAAAGGAAGCGTTGATCAAGGGCGATTTCGATGGGTTGAGGCGGCTGGCAAAACGGCGCACCGCCAAAACGACCTCATCCTTCGAGACACCCGCTGACGCGGGTTCCTCAGGATGAGGATTGAGAGAGCGGAATAAATTTGGGCCTCATCCTGAGCCGGCCGGAGGCCGTGTCGAAGGATGAGATTGCTGATATGAGACCTAAAAAATGACCTATTTGATTTCGGGCGAGGACGGCGACTGGGAGGTGGTGGTCGGGCTTGAGGTCCACGCCCAGATTATTTCCGAGGCCAAGCTTTTTTCCGGCGCGGCGACCGCCTTCGGGGCCGGGCCGAACACCCAGGTGTCGCTGGTCGACGCGGCCATGCCGGGGATGCTGCCGGTGATCAACGCTTATTGCGTCGAACAAGCCGTCAAAACCGGGCTCGGGCTGAAAGCCGAGATCAACAAGCATTCGGTGTTCGAGCGCAAGAATTATTTCTACGCCGACCTGCCGCAGGGCTACCAGATATCGCAATACGCCGAGCCCATCGTCGGCGAGGGCCGGGTGGTCCTCGACATGCCGGACGGCTCCACCCGCGACATCGGTATCGAGCGCCTGCACATGGAACAGGACGCCGGCAAGTCCCTGCACGACCAGGACCCGAAACGCACGTTCATCGATTTAAACCGTTCCGGGGTGGCGCTGATGGAAATCGTCTCCAAACCCGACATCCGGAGCCCTGAGGAAGCCGGCATCTATTTGCGCAAACTGCGCTCGATCCTCATGTATCTCGGCACCTGCGACGGCAACATGGAAGAAGGCTCGCTGCGCGCCGACGTCAACGTTTCGGTCAGGCCCGTGGGTTCCAGCGAGCTGCGCACCCGCACCGAGGTCAAGAACGTCAATTCGGTGCGCTTCGTCATGCAGGCCATCGAATACGAGGCCACCCGCCAGGTCGAGGCTTATGATAACGGCGAAGACGTGGTCCAGGAAACGCGGCTGTTCGACGCCGCCAAGAACGAGACGCGCCCCATGCGGGCCAAGGAATTCGCCCACGATTACAGGTACTTCCCAGACCCGGACCTGTTGCCCCTGGTGCTGAGCGACGACGACATCGCGCGCCTGCGCAAAACGCTGCCTGAGTTGCCCGACGACAAGAAGGCGCGGTTCATGGCCGATTTCGGCCTTTCCGCCTACGACGCCGGCGTGCTGGTGGCGGATAAGGAAACGGCGGATTATTTTGAGCAGGCGGCCAACAATCGCGACGCCAAGACCACCGCCAACTGGGTAACCGGCAACCTGTTCGGGGCGCTCAACAAGAAAGGGCTAAGCATTACCGAAAGCCCGGTTTCCGCGGGCGCTTTAAGCAAGCTTCTGGACCTGGTGGCCGACGGCACCATTTCCGGGCGGCAGGCCAAGGAGGTGTTCGAGGACATGTTCGAAACCGGCAAGGACGCCGCCGCCATCGTCGCCGAAAAGGGACTGAAGCAGATCACCGACGAGGCCGAGATCGAGGCGGCCGTCGACAAGATCATCGCCGCCAACCCGGACCAGGCAAGCCAAGTCAAGGACGGCAACGAAAAAACCATCGGCTGGTTCGTTGGCCAGGTGATGCAGGCGACCGGCGGCAAGGCCAACCCCAAGATGGTCAATGAAATATTGAGGAAGAAGCTGGAAAGTTAGGGGCGTTCCCATGCTGCAGATCGCGCCCGAAGACGAGACCCCGGTCGATACCGACGAGCAGACCGACGACGCCATTTACTGCGCGCGCTGCGGACACCTGGTGACGCGGACGCGCTGGAAAATCGCCTTAGGCGGAGACGGCGGCTCTGAGCGCGTCTTCACCAACCCGGCCGGCATCAGCTTCCGCGTCGTCTGCTTCGCCGAGGCGCCGGGGGCGGCGGCGGAAGGGGGGGCCACCGGCGACCACACCTGGTTTCCCGGCTATCTCTGGTGTTTCGCCCTTTGTAAGGGCTGCGGAACGCATCTCGGCTGGCATTACCAAGCGGACGCCGGCGCCGATAATTTTTTCGGGCTGATCAAGGATAAACTCACCAACCACCCGGCGTAGAAATTACAAGGGAACAACAAGAGGCGAGGACGGGCGCAAGCCCGGACAGGGACTAAAAACAAGAGGCGAGGAAGGCCGCCGACTACCCGGGGGCCCGACAGGGACCAACAACAAGGAGGCTTGTTTAATGACTGATACCCAAACGGGCGCGCCCCGGCTTTTGATCCCGGCGCTGGGGCCTCTTTATGAACGGCTGACGCCCTTTACGTGGCCTTTAATCCGGGTGACGGCGGGGCTGATGCTGGTGCCCCACGGCTGGGGCAAGCTGTTCACCGAGGGCGCCGTCGACAGATTGGCCGGCGGCCTGACCAAACTGGGCCTGGAGCCGGCCTATCCCCTGGCCCTCTATATCGCGCTGCTGGAATTCGTCGGCGGCATCCTGCTGGCGCTGGGCCTGTTCACCCGCGTCGTCGCGGCGCTGGTCATCGGCTTCATGGCGGTGGCGGCTTTTCACGTCCACTGGGGAAACGGCTTCCTGTGGATTCAAAAAGGCTTCGAATATCCGCTGTTCTGGGGGCTGGTGTGCGTGGCCCTCGCCGTCAGGGGCGGCGGGCCGATGTCGCTGGACGCGAAATGGGAACGGGAGTTTTAGAATAAAACAAAAGGGCGCTTTGGCCCGGTGGGATTTAAGCGGTTCAGTGAGCGACGCAGGGCTTGGAACAGAGGAATTCGGCAACCGTCTTCAGGAAGTTCGGAATGGCGATGGGCTTGGGAAGCAATCCATCGAACCCGTAGTTGAGGTATTCGTTTCTGTCCGTTTCATCGGCAAACGCCGTGACGGCGAGGACGGGAATGTCCTTCAAGTCGCTTTCATTCTTGAGCCTTCTCACGATTTCAAACCCGGAAACGAAGGGAAGCCGGATATCCAAAATGATCAGATCCGGGCGGTGGTCCCGGGCCAGGCCGACGGCGTTGTTTCCGTCCGCTGTCCTTAATATGTCGTAGCCCTCGGTTTCCAGGACGTCGTTGAACAGCTTCATGTGAAGCAGGTCGTCTTCGATGATCATGACTGTTTTGTTGGCCATTGGCCGCCTCCCCGGGAGCAGGTCTTTTTCTTCGACGCCTGCATTTTTAGGCCGGGGGTGTGAAGGGCGTATGAAGGGGATGTGAACAGGGTGTGACAGTTGTTAAAAAACGGCCCCCGAACTTCCAGGGGGCCCGGGCCGGCATGGCTTTGTTTGGATCGATTTACGGGGTTAAGTGGAAGCCGGCGGTTCGCCCGGCTTAATGAACGTCGGCTCCGTTTCCCGCCGTTCGCTGCCGCCGAAGGCGTCCTTCTTGCCGCGGCGGCGGTCGGGGCCGCTGAAATCCTCCGCCTCGACGAATTGACGCCCGTCTTCCAGCACCCGGCGGATGCGTTTTTCCAGGGCCGCCGCCGAAATCGGCTTGGCCATGAATTCGTTGACGCCGGAATCCCGGGCGTCGGCGACGCTGTCCAGTTCGGCATAGGCGGTGATCATGATGACGGGAACGAAACGGTGGGGGTTGTCGGCGTCCGAGCGGATCTGGCGAACGAACTCGAGCCCGCCCATGGGGGTCATTTTCATATCGCACAGCACCAGATCGGGGCGGACGGATTTCATTTCCTCCAACGCCGCCTCGCCGTCGCCGGCCTCGATCACGTCCTTGACGCCGAGCGCGAACAGCACGTTGCGAATCAGCATCCGCATGTGGCGGTCGTCCTCGACGATCAGCACGTTCATTTCTTCGATGGGTTTTTTTGCCATGGCCTCCTCTGTGCCATTTTGACTCTATGCCCTTAAATTAAACAAGAATTTCCCGAAACTTTCTGTGACGGAGCTCACCAAACAAGGGGTTTGTTCGTTGGGGGGGAAGGGGCTGCGCGCCCCCTTGACAAATGCCTAGGACCGGCATATGTTCTATGTTTGTTCCACGCGTTAATGGCGCGGGGGATATCGCTCTTTGACATGGTAAATAGGAACAACCACCAACCGCCGGGCGCGGCGGCGTTTTGTTGCGGCTGCGAAAATTTGCTGCGGCTGCGAAAAAAAACAGGACAAATGCGTACATTTACGTACATATGCGTACATTCCGACCGGGATTTTCCATAATCCCGACCCTGGTCCCAAGGGGGAAAATGTAGACACTTGCGGACGTTTGCGGACATTCCGCCGGAATTTTCCATAATCCCGGATGGTTGAATAGTCGTTTTAAATCAACGCGTTGAATTGTTTGACGCGAACCGGGGTGGAGCCGAGGCCAGCCAGCCGGCCGACCGCCGGTCTATTGGCAGCGCATCAGGCTTTTCTTGCAGCCGCGCTTGCAGATTTTGTTGCCCTTGGCGCAGCCCTGCATGCAGTCCTTGTAGGCGGACATGCAACTGCCGGAATCGGGCTGGCGGCCGCCTCCCTGGTCCCGGCCAAACACCGACGGCACGGGGGCGCATTTGGTCTTGCAGGTGGCCTTTTCGGCCTTGCCTTCCTCGCGGATGCATTTCTCCATGCACCGCATGACGGTGTCGTGGGCTCCGGCGGCGGCGGGCGCCGGTCCGGGTTGCCAGGCCGGGCCTGTTGGAAGCAGCAGGGCAAAGGCAAATGCCAGCACCGGGGCTGTTATGACGAAACGGAACATGGTCGTCTCCTTCTGTTGGCGCCCCCCCAACATCAGCTTTCCATGATACCCGGTCAGGGGGCGGTAATCACGCTTTCGGCGTTTGCGCCGGCGCCCACTTCCCTTATGCTGGCGGCTGGACGCCCAAAAAGAACTGCAACAACAAAGAACTGGCCATGATCGATTTCTACACCTGGGCGACGCCCAACGGCCGCAAGGTCTCCATCATGCTCGAGGAACTGGGGCTGGATTACACCGTCCACGAGGTCGATATCTCAAAGGGCGAGCAGCACGAGCCCGAATTCCTGGCCGTCAGCCCCAACAACAAGATTCCCGGCATCGTCGATTCCGACGGCCCCGGGGGCGAGCCGATCAAGATGTTCGAGACCGGCGCCATCCTGGTCTATCTGGCGGAAAAGGAAAAAAGCGAGCTTTATCCCGCCGATGTCAGGAAGCGCATGATGACCATGCAGTGGTTGATGTGGCAGATGGGCGGCGTCGGGCCGATGTTCGGCCAGGCCCACCACTTCATGTTCAAGCCCAAGGAAGATGTGCCCTACGGCAAGGAGCGCTACCATAAAGAGACCAAAAGACTCTATAAGGTCATGAACGAAAGGCTGGCCGATGTGCCGTATCTGGCCGGCGGCGACTATACCATCGCCGACATCGCCACCTTTCCCTGGGTCGACCGCAAAAACCGCCACCAGGTGGACCTGGCCGAATTCCCCGCCGTCCAGAAATGGCACCAGGAATTGTGGGAGCGCCCGGCGGTGAAGAAGGGCATGGAGGTGCCGTTCTATAACCAATAGCCAGGAGACACCATGGCGATCGAAGATTCAGAACCGGTCAAGAAAGTCAAAGCCGCGCTCAAGGACGCCGGCTTCTCGGACAAGATCGTCGAGCTGGATGAGCCCCTGGAAAACGCCGCCCAGGCCGCCAAGACGCTGGACACCGAACCGGGGGCCATCGTCCTGACCCACGTGTTTGCCATCGGCAAGCGCATGGTGCTGGTGCTGGTGGCCGGCGACCACGCGCTCCAAGAGGCCAACCTGGGCGCCGCCTTATTCCTCGAGGGCGACGTCCGCAAGCCCGCCGCCGCCGAGGTCAAGGGGCTTACCGGGTTCGCCGCCGACTGCGTGCCGCCGGTGGGGTTCGCCCACCCGCTGCCGACGGTGATCGACCGTTCGCTCAAGCGCTTCAAGCACGTCTATGCCGTGGCCGGCGACCCGCAGTGCGTCTTCAGGACGTCGGTGGATGACCTCAAGCGGCTGACCGGGGGCATTGTCTCCTACAACGTGGCCGAGCCCAAGGAGGGCGAAGCCGAGGTGCCGTCCAGGCCCCGCACCAAGACCTTTACCGGCGAGAGAAAGGTGCCGGGGGTGGAGGCCGGCGAATAGACGCCGCCCGGCCGCTTGAAGGGCGGCGGCCAACTCTATAACCTGCCGGGCTAAGCGGAGGGGTGGCCGAGTGGCTGAAGGCGGCGGTTTGCTAAACCGTTATGCGGTTTAACACCGTATCGGGGGTTCGAATCCCCCTCCCTCCGCCATCCCCTCAAAGCAACTTCAGGTCGGGCTTACCTCCAGACCCCGCGGGCATCGAAAACCAGCTTGCCCGCAAGGCGTTTTTTATCAACGTCCTTGAACACTTGATGGTCGACCAGGAGCACAACGACATCGGCCTTTTCCAGCGCCTCGTTCAGTTCGGCCTTGGTGACGCCCTTCAGGCCTTCCAATTCCGGCGGCAGGGCGTCGATGTGGGGCTCCACGGCCAGGATGTCGCCGGCAACCGTTTGGGCCAGTTCCCTGACCACGACGATGGCGGGGCTTTCCCTCAGATCGTCGATGTCGGCTTTATAGGCAAGGCCCAGGCAGGCGATGACCGGGTTGTCGAGGCCTTGGACGGCGCCCTTGATCTTTCCCGCCAGGTAATGGGGCTTGGCGTCGTTGACCTTGCGGGCGGCCTGGATCAGAGGGGTGTCGTCGGGGGCGGAATCGACAATGAACCATGGGTCGACGGCGATGCAATGGCCGCCGACGCCCGGGCCGGGCTTGAGGACGTTGACGCGGGGGTGGTGGTTGGCCAGCTCGACGGCTTCCCAGGGGTCGATGCCGAGCTTGTCGCAGATCACCGAGAGCTCGTTGGCAAAGGCGATGTTGACGTCGCGGTAGGCGTTTTCCGCGAGTTTTACCAACTCCGCCGTCGGCGCCGTCGTCAACAGGCACTCTCCCTTGACGGCCAGGCCATACAGCGCCGCCGTACGTTCTGCGCATTCGGGCGTGATGCCGCCGATGACCCTGTCGTTGCTGGTCAGTTCGGCGATCACGTTGCCCGGCAGCACCCGTTCCGGGCTGTGGGCGATCCGGATGTCGGCATCGGCGCCCGCCTCGTGGGGAAAGGTCAGTCCGGGGCAAAGTTCAGACAGCTTGATAGAAAGTGCCTCGGTGGTGCCGACGGGCACCGTCGATTCAACGACCATCAGGTCGCCTTTCTTCAAAACGCCCTTGAGGCTTTCAGCGGCGTCATGCAAATGGGAGAGATCGGGTTTATGGTCGTCGGTGAAAGGGGTGGGGACGGCAATGATGAAGGCGTCGGCCGCTTCGGGCTCGGCGGCGGCGCGAAGCTTTCCGGCGGCGACGGCGTCGCGGACGATTTTATCGAGATCGGGCTCGACGATATGGACTTCGCCCCGGTTGATGAGATCGACGACATCCTGGCGGATATCGACGCCCAGCACATCGAGGCCCTTGTTGGCAAAGATCGCCGCCGTCGGCAGACCGACGTAACCGAGCCCGACGACCGAAAGCTTCTTGAATCCCTGGGTGCGCTCAGAGGCCACGGGACAATTCCTTGACGATGCGCCGGGCCGCCTTGCCGTCGCCATAGGGATTGTGGGCGCGGCTCATGGCCTCGTAAGCCTTGGCGTCGTCCAAAAGGCGCTGGCACTCCTTGACGATGACGTCGGTGGCGGTGCCGACCAGCTTGACGGTGCCGGCGTCCACGGCCTCCGGTCTTTCGGTGACGTCGCGCATGACCAAAACGGGCTTTCCCAATGACGGGGCTTCTTCCTGGATGCCCCCGGAATCGGTAATCACCAGATAGGCTCTCTCCATAAGATAGACGAACGGCAGGTAGTCCTGGGGCTCCATCAGGTGGATATTGGGCTTGCCGCCGAGGGTTTTGCGTACGGGCGCCATGACGTTGGGGTTGAGATGCACGGGATAGACGACTTCCACGTCGTCGCGCCCGGCAAGTTCTGAAAGGGCGGCGCAGATCCGCTCGAAGCCCGGACCGAAATTTTCCCGCCGGTGACCTGTTACGAGAAGCAAACGCCGCCCGGGGTCCAGGGTGCGGAATCGATCCTCTTGCTCCTTCAGCAGCGTTTCGTCCCCCTTGAGCATTTCGGTGACGGAGAGAAGGGCGTCGATCACCGTGTTGCCGGTGACGATGATGCGATCCTTGTCCACACCTTCCCGTAACAGGTTGTCGCGCGCGGTATCGGTCGGGGCGAAAAACAAATCCGCAATGCCATCGGTCAGTTTGCGGTTCATTTCTTCCGGAAAAGGCGCGTAAACATCGCCCGTGCGAAGCCCTGCTTCCACGTGGCCGACGGGGATCATCCGGTAAAAGGCAGCAAGTGCTGTGGCAAAGGTGGTGGTGGTATCGCCGTGGACAAGGATGCGGTCGGGCTTGAAATCGTCAATCACCTCCAGCATCCCCGTCAGCACCGTGTTCGTGATATGGGCCAGATCCTGATTGTCTTGCATGATGTCCAGGTCATAGCCGGGGCGAATGTCAAACAAACCCAGCACCTGGTCCAGCATGGCCCGGTGCTGCGCCGTGACGCAGACCCCGGATTCAATGCCTGGGGCTTCAATCAACGCCTTGACGACGGGGGCCATCTTGATGGCCTCGGGCCGCGTTCCGAAAACGCTTAACACTCGCATCTTTGCCTTGTAATCCCGTTCGCTGTAAAGGGCGGCTCAAGCAACCTGGGCCAGATGATTGGATATATCGCTGAACCCTATTTCGCAAGAACGGCTTTGTCCTGGCCGGTTGAACGCTTAAGGTGAGCCCCCATGGCCAAAAGGTCGGTTGCAATGATTCGCTTGAGATTTAAGGAAGCCGTTTTTGGAATTGCGGTCCTGGTGGGTGCTCTGGGATTTCCGACACCCGCCGTCATGGCCGATTTGGTGCCCCACCGGGCTGTATATTCATTGGTGCTCGGGAAAGGCGATACCTCTGGCCGGTTCGTCAGCGTCGGCGGTGCCGTAAAAACGATGCTGGAAAAAACCTGCGACGCCTGGATCACCGCCGAGCAGATCGTCATGCAAGTGGAAACCCAGGCTGGGGGACAGTTGCTCCAGAATCTCAAATATACCGGCTGGGAGTCGTTTGACGGAAAACTTTACCGTTTTGCCGCCCATTCCCGCACCAACAACGAAAGCAAGAGTTATAAGGGCTCCGCCCGGTCCGATCCCAAAAAACCAGGCGAGGCGGTTTATTCATTACCGAAAAAGATGACCCGGGAACTACCGCCGGGCACGCACTTCTATTTCGGGCTTACGTCTTGGTTGATTGAACGCGCAAAAGCCGGAGTTTCAAGGGCCGAAACTGTGGTTTTCGACGGCACCGACGAGGAAGGGCCGCAAAGGGCCATCATCTTTATCGTCCCTTTGGACAAAAATAGCGACAAGGTTGAAAATAGTCTCGGTCCGTTGCTCAAGAGACCCGGATGGAACATTCGTATCGCCTTTTACCCCATCGACAGCCGGGGGGGAGTGCCTGATTACGAGGTCCAGGCCGTTGTCCTCGACAATGGCGTAACGCCGAGGTTGGAATTGATTTTCACCGATTTCACGGCGATTCAGAAACTTGAAAAAATAGAAGCCCTGGAGCTGCCCAACTGCTAATAAGGGCAAAGTTGTCACTAACTCCCTCAAGGATTAGACTTTTTTTGCTCCCTTGCTGAAGGGATGGCCGGCAAACAATGAAACAATTCTTTAAACGGCTATCGCTGGGTTTTGTCGCTGCCTTGTTTGCGGTGGCGGGCTTGACTGCGTTGCCGGGGCCCCTGGCGGCCGAAGCCGGATTTTCCGGGATTCACGTTCAGGGAATGTCTCTCAATATCGCCAAAGCTCTTAGCCTGAAGAAAGCAGATGGTGTTCTCGTCCGTGATGTAGCCCTTGGCGGCCCCGCCGACGTGGCGGGTTTTAAACGTGGCGACCTGATCCTTGAATATGGTGGACAGAAAATAGACAGCTTCGAACGCATGGTGAAAGTCGCGGGGGTCACCCGCCCAGGCCAAAAGATAAAGGTGTCCATCCTTCGCAGGGGAAAGCCAATGACGCTTACACTGAAATTGGGTGAGTGGACGGAACTTTGGAACCTGACAAAAACCATCGTTGCCAGCCTTCCCGAAGCCGGACTGACGTTGGCGACATTGACTCAGAAAATGCGCAAGGGTTTCGGCTTGCGTTGGGGTTCGGTCGGCGTCGTCGTGACCCTTGTTGACCCGGACCGATCGGATATCGGACTTCGTCGCGGTGACTTAATCACTCAAGTCAATCAAGAAGAGGTTTGGAAGCCGGACCAGATGATTGCCAAGTACAACGCTGCCAAGAAGGCCGGGCGCAAAGAGATATTATTGCTCATAGAGCGCGTGAACGGTTTTCATTACATGCTGTTGCCCGTGCGTTAACGGCATGGGCAGTTTGGGTCAGCTTCCCCGGGCCTTGGAAACAAGTTCCCTCAGTGACGCCAAATCAATGGCTCCGCGGACCACCTGGTCTCCGATAACGAATGCCGGCGTGCCGTTAATGTCGAGGGCCTTGGCCAAGGCAAAGTTTTTTTCAATCATTTCGTTGATCCGAGGATCTTCCATGGTTTTTTTCAGCGCCTTGACGTCCAACCCTTTCTCGGTGGCGATCCTCATGATCCGGCTTTCCGGCAACGCGCCCTTAGTTTGCATTAGGGCCTGGTGAAAGGGTTCGTATTTCCCGCTGTCTTGCAACCAAGCCGCCAACGCAGCCTTGGAAGCGGTCATGGACTCGGGGCCGAGGATGGGAAATTCCTTAAACACGTAACGGATGTTCTTGTCTTCATTCATAACCTTCATCACGTCGGGAAAAACCCGCTTGCAAAAGCCGCAGCGATAATCGAAGAACTCGATAATGGTCACGTCGCCTTTTGGGTTCCCGCCGACCGGCGTTGCCGGGTCTCTGAACAATTCATTGTGGTATTTGGTTAAATTCGCGCGAGCCTGTTCACGCGCCTGGCGTTGCTGGTGCTCACGTAGGTTTTGGATGGCTTCAATGATGATTTCCGGGTTTTCCAGGATGTAGCTGCGGAGGACATCCTCGATCGCTTTTTTTTCTGCCGGGGTTAATGTTTTCGCCGGAACCTTGGACTGTAAGGGGTTCTGGGAACTAGGCTTAACCGGGGATGCGCTCTGGGCGGCGGCTAAACCGGTGCCGCCGGCGACGATCATGCCGACCAAAAGAAGTCCGAACATCCTTTGAAAAATAGGAAAAAAGCTCATTGTCATTCCGGGTCCGTCATTGTTCCATAGTGGGAAGGGCCGCATGATGCTTTTTTTGAAGCCTCCTGTACAGGCTTTTGGTCGGACGGGGTTGGGCCTTGTATGGGTTTGATCCTATCGAGACAAGCGAAGACCTGAAATATAAGCAGGGCTTGGCTCTTTTCCGGCTGCCGCGGCGATACCGATGAACGTGATTCGGGTGCTTTCGATGCTGTCATCCGGCCAGGTTCGACGATAGATATCCGATAAATCCACCGTTTCCATCCACCACGAACCGGTATTTTCGCTCCCGCCTCTTGCCGTGTAACGGGTAGCGGACTGTTTCCGTTTCACCGTTTCCGGCCTGGTTATGGAGCCCCGTTGCAGGGCGGATTCGCCCCAGGTGATCACAACTGCCCGGTCGTGGGGAGGCAAAGAGATGCCTGACCAGACCAACGGGGGGCTTCCCAATAGTAGGGTGTTCGAATTCCCTCCATGAAAGCCAACAACCAAACGCACCGGATGTGTCCCTGATTCCTGCGGTTCCATATTCCAGGCCCAACTGAGATAAGGAGTCGCAAGAAGCGAGGCACCGGTTGGTTTGACGGTGACGAAATTGTTCTGTCCGTTAATCACCCGGAGCGCCGGCACGCCTTCCTTTTCAACGACGGCCAACTGGCCCCGGCCGACCTTTCCTTCGGTAACCCAATCGAGGGGCAGGGCACTGGGCTCGAACGCGGGAACCGGTCCCAGCACGTTCATGGTGCCGCTGGGTGCGTTATAGGGGCTGGGTTGGGCACAGGAAATAATCCCAGTGATCAACAGTGCCGAGCTAGGAGCCAGGAGGAGAGTTCGCCGCCAGGACAACCGGGATTTCATGGGGGGCGTTATTTCTTTTTCGGACCGGCGGCGAGAAGGATATCTTGGGCTTGCAGCCACTCGCGTGAACCTTTGGGGAAAAGGCGTTCCGCCAGACCGGCGTGATAACGAGCTTCGGATTTACTGCCCTTCAAAAGGGCGGCTTCGGCCAGGGCCAGGGAACTATGCCCCCTGTCCCCCTTGCGTCCATAGGCAATGGCAAGCTGCCGCCAGGTGAAAGAGGATTCCTTCTCCTGCTCAACGGCAATGCTTAAATGGTCTATCGCAGAGCCCAGCAAGGCCGGGTCATTCAGCGCCAATAAAACGCGGGCTAAGCCACGACGTAACAGCGCGTTGTCGGGAAGTAAATTGACGGCTATCTCGTATGGCTTTTTGGCTGCATTCGCATCGCCATTTTCGAACATCATTTGTCCCTTTAACTCCCAGAAATAGGGATCATTTGGGAACTCAGCCGTCAGCCCGTCGATCAACGGCACGGCCTTGGCGAGATTCGGCTTTCTGTAATAGGCAACGGCCCTTGCATAGCGGGATTCCAGGCTGTTGTCGCTTTCCTTGTAGGTGCGGAGCGTGGTCTCAAGTGGTTGCAAGTAGGCATAGAGCTTTGCCCGGGCTCTTCGGAAAAGGACACTGAACTCGTCCGGAAGGGGTTTGTTGGAATGGGGGGATCTGGCGACGTGATTGGCGATGTTGGCGACACGGTCCCGTGTTAACGGGTGGGTTCGAACATAAGGATCTTGGCTTTCCGGCAGCAACAATTCCTGTTCGCCCAGCAGGTTCATGAATTCAAGCAAACCCTTCGATGACATTCCGGCCTTGTCCAAAAACTTCATCGCCGCCTGATCCGCCGCCGATTCCTGTGTACGCGTGTAATTCAGGAAAGAGCGCATGGCCACGCCTTGACCGCCGGCAATTATCACGGTCCCGACATCCCCGCGCCCAGCAACGATTGCGGCGCCGCCCAAAATTATCGATAAAATGGTAGCAGCGGTGCTATTTTTCAGGGCGTCATGGATGCGCGCCAAATGACCGCCGGAAATATGACCGGTTTCATGGGCGATCACGCCAATGATTTGTCCAGGATTGGCAGCTTGGGTTAGCAGCCCTGTGTTGATAAAAAGCCTTTGTCCCCCCGTGACAAAGGCATTAAGCGAACTGTCTTTGACAAGGTGAATATTGACCGCCGAGGGATCAAGTTTTGCGGCCCTGAAAACTGGTGCAGCAAATTGGCGAATGCTATTTTCAATTTCCGCGTCACGGATAAGGGAAATTTTTTGGGCGCGGGCAGCACCCGCGGTACTCATAAAGATGACGGTAATCAGAAAAATGACGACAATATCGAGAATGCGTTTCAACAAGGCCTTTAACCTCAATAAATTACGCCTCTTCTCCAGGGTTTTCTGCGTGCCTGTGAAACGTAGTCTTGTGAGGGGCCACCGTCAAATTACGCCCTTTTTATTGTTCTTTGCGTTGTCTGCTTGCTCGGGCAACCTGCTGGATTCCCTTAATCCGTTTAACAAGGAAGAAGATGAAAGTCTTCGTGGTACGGTCGGGTTTGTTCAGGGGTTTCTTGGCGGGGTGGTCACGGACGAACCCCGGGCAACGCTAATTGGACGCGATATTTTAGCTTCCGGAGGCACTGCGGCGGATGCGGCGGTCGCTTTGTCTTTTACCCTGTCCGTGACTTTGCCGTCCTCAGCCAGTCTTGGCGGCGGCGGCATATGTGTGGTCCACGACTTTCATACGAAAAAAACGGAAACGTTGGATTTTCTGGCCGGGGTTCCCAAAAACATCCCATCGACCGCCGTCGTGCCAACCGCTGTTCCCGGGTTTGTCCGCGGTCTTGCTGCTCTGCATGTCAAAAACGGGCGCTTGAAGTGGAAGCAATTAATGTCTCCGGCGGAAACCTTGGCCCGTTTCGGCAACCAAGTCTCTCGCGCATTTTCCAATGACTTAAAGCTATTGTCGCCGGCCCAGTTAACGGACCCGGAATTTCGCAAGATGCTAAACAAAAAAGAAGGAGGCCGTTTAATCCAGGAAGGCGACTTCATCAAGCAACTGGATTTGGCATCGGTTTTGGGGAGGCTTAGGGCGCGTGGCGCGGGGGATTTCTACACCGGTCTTATGGGCCGGCAACTGGTTGCTTCCGTCACCAAGATGGGCGGTTCGCTCAGTCTCGAGGATTTGCGCGCCTATAAGCCCATTTGGCGGCCGACCTTGAAGGTCCCCTTTATCAAGAACACCACCTTTCATTTTCCCATGTTGGCCGGGCACTCCGGTGTGTTGGCGGGGCAAATAATAGGAATGTTCATAGAGAATGACGATTGGGAAGATTCCTCCCCCCCTGAAAGGGCTCACCTCATGGCTGAGATTGTGAGCCGCGCCTATGCTGGCCGTTTCCGCTGGCTCCGAAAAAGCGGTTCTTCCGCCATCGAACCCATGAAGTTGGTTTCAGAATCCAACATTGAAAAAATGATTGCCGATTTCCAACCGGACCGTCATACGCCCACCGGAAACGCCGGTGCCCCGACCGTTTCACACCACGGAAATTCTACAGGAACCAGCTTTGTCGTCGTTGACCGGAAAGGGTCCGCTATTGCTTGTTCGCTCACCCTCAACAATCTATTTGGGGTTGGCCGGGTTGTGCCGGGAATGGGTATCCTGCTTGCCGGGCTGCCGGGGCCGTTTGGGCGGGGTCCCGATTCAACGGCAGCAACGCTGTTGATCAATAATATTCATAACATCTTTTACTACGGCGCCGCGGCTTCGGGGGGAACCGTGGCGCCAAGCGCTCTGGCCGGGGTCACGACACGCAAACTGTTGGGCAAGAAGGAGGAAACCCTGGAAATGGCAATTTCCGCCAAACGCCTACACCATAAAGGCCATCCAGACGTGACCTATTATGAAAAAGGCATGAATCAAACCATCGTCCGGGAACTGGAAAAAAGAGGTCACCGGCTAAGCCCGGTCCAATCGGTGGGTTTGGTGAATGCTGTAATGTGTCCAACCGGCGTACCCAACAAAGATGAAATGTCCTGCACCATTCGGAATGATCCCAGAGGTTTCGGACTTGCCTCCGGCGCCGAATAAGCGGGAAGAACGGATTTAGATCATGGTCCTCAAGGTTTCCAAGCGTGGGACCATACCGCCGTTTATCGTGATGGATGTCCTCAGCCGGGCCAACGAACGAGAGGCCCAGGGTGAAGGGGTGTTACACCTGGAACTAGGGCAACCCGGGACCAGCGCGCCCGGTCCGGTCCTGGAGGCTGCTGCGGTTGCCCTGGTGGAGGATCGCCTCGGCTATACAGAGGCCCTGGGATTGCCGGATTTGAAACACCGCATCGCTGAGCACTACCAAGGAACCTACGATGTCACGGTCAACCCAGATCGGATCATCGTTACCACCGGTTCGTCTGGGGGGTTTGTATTGTCGTTTCTCGCGGGCTTCGACGCCGGTGATCGGGTTGCCCTGTCGAGCCCGGGCTATCCCGCCTACCGTAATATTCTGAAAGCCGTTGGCGTCGAAATGGTGGATCTGCTGGTTGGTCCCGATACCAATTTCCAGCCAACCCCTGAATTGCTTGACCGGGCAGTAAAGGAATCATCCCAAGCCATCGACGGCCTTATCGTGGCCAGTCCGTCAAACCCGACGGGAACAATGATCCATTCCCAGGAACTGGAGGCGCTTGTGGGCTATTGCCGGGAACAGGGCATTCGCCTCATTTCGGACGAGATTTATCATGGCATTACTTATGGGGAACGGGCCGAAACAGCGCTTCGTCATTGGGACGAAGCGATCGTGATCAACAGTTTCTCTAAATATTTTTCGATGACCGGTTGGCGTCTTGGCTGGATGATTGCGCCGGAAGACCTGCTCCGCTCTATCGAATGCCTGGCGCAAAATTTATTTATTTCGCCGCCGACCCTTTCCCAACATGCCGCTATCAAGGTTTTCGACTGCCACGACGAACTGGATGCCAATGTTGCCCGTTACGCGAAAAACCGCGCGTTGTTGTTAGAGCAGCTTCCCGAAGCCGGGTTTGAGACCTTGGCCTCTGCCGAGGGCGCTTTCTATATCTATGCCGACATTGCCCATATGACGAACGACAGCGAAGAATTCTGCAGACGCATGTTGACCGAAACAGGAATTGCGGCCGTTCCCGGGGTTGATTTCGACCCCGGGCGCGGCAATCGCTTCATGCGATTTTCATTCGCCGGAGAGCTTTCGGATATGGCCGAGGCGGCTGATCGCTTGCGCCGCTGGCGCCGGTAACGGCAACCATCATTCCGTGACAGGCTTAACCAGAAGGCCGGCTCCACCATCCTTTGCGGCCTGGGAGTTTCTCCACCGTCTGGTCTGGTTTGGCCTCGGTGCCGACATGGTTGATCTTGGTCTTTGAGGTGCTGGCTGCGGAAACGGCGACTGCCAGATCGGCCGGGACGGGTGATTTCGGAGGCATCGCCGGTTTTCCGCTATCCTTGGGCGCCGGAACGGTTTCCGGGGAGACAGTCTTCGCGTCCTTCTGTGTCTCGGTTTTGGGCTTGGTTTTGCTCCGGGGGTTGGAGGTGGGTTTGTTACGGGCGCTGGTCTGCTTAGTGGTCTTTTTCGGCCCTTTCTTTTCCTTCTTTTCTTCGTCGGTTGACGCCTTCTTAGCCCTCCGGTGCGGTGCCGGCTTCTTCTTGGCCGGCGCTTTTTCGCTTTCTTCTTGATCTTGGGGGCCTCTGGCCTCCACACCGGCGAGTTTCGTCTCGGAGGTCTGGGAATCAGGCCCCCCTAAATAAACGACGTTATCCGCATCGCCATTAACGGCTTTCCCAGGGGTGGCCTCTGAGGCTTTTTCTGTCGCTACCGTCGGCTGGCGTTCGGAAGTCTTGCGTCCACGGCGACGGCCGCCCCGCCGTCCTCGCCGCCGCCGCTTGGCGTGGGGTTGCGTGGAGCCTTCCTCCTTATCCGGAACCGCCCCAGCCGTGTTCTCTACGGCGTCTTTTTCACCAGCCGTCTCAAGGGTCTCGGCTGCTTCGAGCGTGGCGCCACCGCTTTCGTCGCCACGTCGCCGCCTCGAGCGCCGCCGCCGTCTCTTGCCGCCTTCTTCTTGAGCACCATCACCGCCGGCTATGCCAGGCCTGTTATCCTTTCTTCTCTGTTCCCCTTTGCCCCGTTCAATCCGGTAGTCGGGGGGAATCAGGGAATCGTCGGTCTCCAGCGTTATGGATAGCTGATGATTTTTTTCGATTTCCGCCAAGGCGGCGCGATGATGATTAAGGATAAATACGGCCACGGTCGTGGGAATATAGACGAAAACTTCCTTGGACCGGCGTTGCATGCCTTCCTCTTCGATGGCGCGGAGAACATGAAGCGCCGCCGAATCCGTGGAACGGCGGATGCCCGTACCCTCGCAATGGGGGCATGGTTCGGAACTGGTTTCAATCAGGCTGGGGCGCAACCGTTGCCGGGAAAGCTCCAAAAGACCGAAGGGGCTGATGCGGCCGATTTGAATGCGCGCCCGGTCGGAACGCATCACATCCTTAAGGCGTCGTTCCACCTTGGACTGGTTGCGGTTGATCTCCATATCGATGAAATCGATAACGATCAAACCGGCCAAGTCGCGAAGCTTCAATTGACGGGCGATTTCATTGGACGCTTCGAGGTTGGTTTTCAATGCGGTTTCCTCGATATTCCGTCCCCGTGTCGCGCGGCCTGAGTTGACGTCAATGGAAACAAGCGCCTCGGTCGGATTGATGACGATGTAACCGCCCGATTTCAATTGCACTTCGGGAGAATGCATGCTGTTCAGCTTGCTTTCCACCCCGTAGTGCTGGAACAACTGTTTATTGACTTCCTTGAACGGCTGCACCCGCTTGGTATGGCTGGGGATCAACTGCTTCATGAAATCCTTGGCGGTGCGGTAACCGGCGTCGCCATCGACGATGATCTCACCGATATCCTTATCGTAGAGATCACGGATCGACCGTTTGATCAGATTGCCTTCCTCGTGAACAAGGCAAGGCGCCATTGATTCCAGAGTGGTGTCGCGAACCGAGCTCCAGGCGCGCATCAGATATTCGTAATCGCGCTTGATCTCGGCTTTTGTCCGTTTTTGTCCGGCCGTGCGGACGATGACCGCCATCCCCTTGGGGATTTTGAGATCGTTAAGAATGGATTTCAATTGTTTGCGGTCGGCGCCGTTGCTTATTTTGCGGGAAATACCGCCGCCCCGGGCGGTGTTCGGCATCAACACGCAATACCGTCCGGCAAGGGAAAGATACGTCGTCAACGCCGCGCCTTTGGTTCCCCGTTCCTCTTTTACCACCTGGATCAACAGGATTTGCCGTCGCTTGATGACCTCCTGGATCTTGTATTTCCGCCTGAGCACCACCGGACGCCGGGCGGCGACTTCTTCGGTATAATCGCCGCCAAGGGTTTCAACACTGGAGGTATCCGATTCAGCCTCGGCGTCGTCGCTTGCGTCCGGGATCTCGTCCTCGGGCCCCGCCGCCTGTTGTTCGGCCAGCAAAGCTTCCCGGTCGGCGACCGGAATTTGGTAATAATCGGGATGAATTTCGGTGAAGGCCAGAAACCCGTGGCGGTTGCCGCCGTAATCGACAAAGGCCGCCTGCAGGGAGGGTTCGACCCTGGTTACCTTCGCAAGATAGATATTGCCTCTGAGCTGCTTTCGGGATTCTACCTCAATGTCGAAATCATCTAAGATGTGTCCGCTGACGATCGCCACCCGGGTCTCTTCCGGGTGGGACGCGTCGATGAGCATTCTTTTTGTAGGCATTAAATTTTAAACTCCAATGCACGGTCTGCCCCGAAGGCGGTTTCCCAAAGGGAAAATCGCCGGGCAAAAGCGTGCGTGTACGTGAAATACCGGCGGCGCTTGCGAACGGTCCCGCCGCCCTCTTGGGCGTGGGGGTAAGGAAATGGGTTCGCGCTGCTCTATCCGGCATGAAAAAAGTCCATATTCAGGAGGGTCAGCCCCTCATGCATCTCTATATATGCCCAAAAACCCCGGGATTCCACTCAACAGAACCCTTTTGTCATTCGGGCCTCTTCATTACGGCGGGGAAACCAGCCGCCGGAGCCTGAATTCTCCTTAAAAAAACGGGGCCGGCTGACGGTTTCTCCCGACGGTGTTAAGATAACGGTAGGACTTTGGTTCGACAATCACCTTGTTGCCGTTACCGACGCGAGGCACCGAAAAGGGCGGAAAACAGCCGGAAAATTAGTTGCAGTTCATCCGGCCTTGTAATAAATCAGTATATCTGGGGGTTATTTTCTGTTGTTTAACCATATGTGGGGTATTGGCCGAGGTTTCCGTTGGGCGCTGGTTGCCCTTTCCTTAATGCTGGGGGTTGCCGGCCCGGCACCCGTTGTGGCCGCCGAATCGGTGGTCACGGACGTCCGTGTCGGTGCCCATGGCCCGGCGACACGGGTCGTTTTCGAGCTGACCAAACAGGTCCCGTTCAGCATTTTTACGCTCGGCAACCCGAACCGGGTAGTCATCGATTTACCCGAGGTCGGCTGGCGCCTTCCGGCCAAGCCCCTGCCGGGCGCCACCGGCGTCTTCCATAAACTGCGTTACGGCCTGTTCAAGCCCGGAAATTCCCGGGTCGTCCTTGACATCCGGACCCCGGCGGCGATCACCCAGGCTTTCATCCTGGAACCGGAAGGCGGAAACCGTTACCGCTTGGTTGTCGATTTGACGCCGACCACCAACAAGGCCTTTTTGCAAAGTGTCGGCAAGGCGCCGGTCAGGGTTTCCTCGGCCGCCCCCGTCCCAGGGCCCGGTGCTTCCGCCTTGGCGCCGCCGCCGAAAACGATAGGCCCGCAAAAAGTGGCCCTGGGGAAGGGAGGGGCGCCCGCCCCGTCACCGGAAAATCCGTTGGCGAAACCGCCCGCCCGGCAACAGGCCTCGCCCTTCCGTCTGGCGCCGCGCAAGCCGACGCCAAGGCTCCCGGGCAAAAAGCACGTCATCATGATCGATCCCGGCCACGGCGGCGTTGACCCCGGCACCATCGGCCTTTCCGGCATCTACGAAAAGCACGTGACGCTGTCCATGGCCCGCGAGATCAAGAAACGGCTTGAAGAAACCGGCCGCTTCAAGGCGTTCCTGACCCACGACCGGGACATTTTCGTCAGCCTCCGTGACCGCATCCAGATCGCCCGCGACAACCAGACCGAACTGTTCATCTCGGTCCATGCGGATACGGTCAAGAACAAAAAAATCAAGGGCCCCGCCGTCTATACCCTTTCGGAAAAAGCGTCCGACAAAGAGGCCGCGGAACTCGCCGAAAAGGAAAACAAGGCGGACCTGATCGCCGGCGTAGACCTGACCTATGAGACGCCCGAGGTGACCAATATCCTGATTGACCTGGCGCAGCGGGAATCCATGAACCAGTCGGCCCGTTTCGCCGCCGCCCTGATCAAGGAACTGAAGCGCGAGACGAAAGTTCTCAGGAACACCCACCGGTTTGCGGGGTTTGCCGTCCTGAAAGCGCCCGATATTCCCTCGGTGCTGTTGGAGCTGGGATTCCTGTCCAATCCATCCGACGAGAGGGCGTTGCGTTCGCGCCGCTACCGGGCGCGCCTGGCTTCCGCGGTGGTCCGGGCCGCCAGCCTGTATTTCGCCCGGGTCGAGGAAGCCAACCGGAAATAAAAGGGCCATACCCTCGCCATAATTACATTCTTTAGTAATTAAAGGGCCTAGCGGATCATGTGGTATGATCGCCCGCCGTTCGGCCCGGCAACAGGAACCAAAGACACCGCCTGAAGACGGCACTATTTTTCCATGTTTAGAGCCTTTTTGACCATTTTGGGAATCCTGGTCCTCGTCGCCATCGGCGTCGGCGGCGGCATCTTGGTTATTTTTCACAATTTCGGCCGCGACATTCCCGAATACCGCCAGCTTGCCGACTATGAGCCGCCGGTGATGACCCGGGTGTACGCCGGCGACGGGCGGCTTCTGGCCGAATACGCCGTCGAGAAGCGGGTCTTCGTGCCGATCAAGGCGATGCCCAAACGGGTTGTCCAGGCGTTCCTCGCCGCCGAGGACAAGAATTTTTACATCCACCCCGGGGTGGATGTTCTGGGCGTCGTCCGCGCCGCGCTCACCAATATCAGGAATCTGGGGACCTCCAAGCGGCCGGTCGGCGCGTCTACGATCACCCAACAGGTGGCCAAGAATTTCCTTTTGACCAGCGAAGTGTCGTGGAAGCGGAAAATTCAGGAAGCCATCCTCGCCTTCAGGATCGAGCGCGCGCTCAGCAAGGACCGGATCCTGGAGCTTTACATGAACGAAATATATCTCGGCTTCGGATCCTATGGGGTGGCGGCGGCGGCGTTGAATTATTTCGACAAGTCCTTGGACCAGTTGACCACGCCTGAGGTGGCGTTCCTGGCGGCGCTGCCCAAGGCGCCCAACAACTACAACCCGGTCAGCAAACCGAAAGCCGCCAAGGGGCGGCGCGACTGGGTCATCGACCGGATGCTGGCCGCCGGCTTCATCAACGAGTTTCAGGCCAAGCGCGCCCGGAAAACGCCGCTCAAGGTCCGCCAGAGATCGGCAACGGAATACGTCACCGCCGAATACTTCGCCGAAGAAGTGCGCCGCGAGCTGGTCAAACGCTATGGCGACGAAGATCTTTACAAAGGCGGGCTGTCGGTGCGCACGACCCTTGACCCCAGGCTGCAGGCGATCGCCGACAAGGTCCTGAGAGAGGGGCTCGAAATCTACGACCGGCGCCATGGCTGGCGCGGCCCGATCACCCGCCTTCGGGAAGGCACCCGGCTGGACAGCCCCCGGGACTGGCGCCGTGAACTGGGCCAGGTGCCGCCCGTCAAAGAGTTGGGCCAGCACCTTTTGGCCGTCGTCGTCGGGCTCGACATGAAAGGCGCGGTCATCGGCCTTGCCTCGGGCGACCAGGGGCGCATCCCGCTGGCCGAAATGAAATGGGCAAGACCGTGGAAAAAGGGCCAGAAACGCGGGCCCAAGGTGACCAACCCGGCCGATGTCCTGATTCCGGGCGACGTCATCGCCGTTGACCCCGTTGAAGCCGATGGCAAGGGCAACCCCTATCCACAAGCGACCTACGGGCTCCGCCAGTTGCCTGACGTAGACGGCGGCCTTGTCGCGCTGGATCCCCATACGGGCAGGGTCCTGGCCATGGCCGGCGGCTATTCCTTCGCAAGAAGCCAATTCAACCGCGTCACCCAGGCCTTCCGGCAGCCGGGCTCGGCGTTCAAGCCTTTCGTCTACCTGCCGGCGCTGGATTCGGGCTATACGCCTTCGACCATGATCCTGGACGCGCCCTTCGTCATCGACCAGGGGCCGGGTTTGCCGAAATGGCGGCCCGCCAACTACACCAAGAAATTCTACGGGCCTTCGACCATGCGTTTGGGGATAGAGAAATCCCGCAACCTGATGACCGTGCGCCTGGCCCAGACCATCGGTATGGAAAAGGTCTCGGAATACGCCGAGCGCTTCAACGTCGTCGACAGCCTGCCCGAGACGCTGTCCATGGCGCTGGGCGCCGGGGAAACGACGCTGCTCAGGCTGACCACCGCGTACGCCATGCTGGTCAACGGCGGCAAGCGCATCACGCCGACGCTTATTGACCGCATCCAGGACCGCCACGGCGCCACCATCTTCCGCCACGACCGCCGCAACTGCATCAACTGCCGCGCTACCTTCTGGACCCACCAAGGCGTTCCGGTGATTCCCGACACCCGCCAGTCGGTAACCGACCCCGGCAGCGCCTATCAGGTGGTGACCATGCTGAAGGGCGTCATCCTGCGGGGCACCGGCAGGCGGGTCCGGGCGGTCGGCAAGCCGCTGGCCGGCAAGACCGGGACCACCAACCGGGAGAAGGACACCTGGTTCATCGGCTTTACGCCCGACCTGGCGGTCGGCGTGTTCATCGGCTTCGACGATCCGAAGCCCCTGGGCCGCCGCGAAACCGGGTCCAGCGTCGCGGCGCCCGTGTTCCGGGATTTCATGGCCGCCGCGCTCAAGAACAAGGCGGCGATTCCGTTCCGCATTCCGCCGGGCATCCGCCTGGTCCGGGTCAACGTCGGCACTGGCCAACTGGCGCGGCCCGGGGACAAAAATATCATCCTCGAGGCCTTCAAGCCGGGAACGGTGCCGACCGGCCGCGCCGAGGTTCTGGAAGGCGAGAGTTGGATAGGAAACGGCGACACCGACAAACCGGCGACGGGAACCGGCGGCCTTTACTAATCACCCTGGCCTGCTTCCAACCCCTTGAAATTGCACAGACAACCAGCCCGGGACCCCAATAACGCCGGCCCGCCGGGATTATGGAAAATCCCGGCGGAATGTCCGCAAACGTCCGCAAACGTCCGCAAGT
>CAZVFL010000014.1:8113-48780 GCA_964626025.1 uncultured Thalassospiraceae bacterium | reverse complement strand
CGCGCCGAGGTGTTCAAGACGATAAACCGGTACGTCCCAGACGCAGTCGAGCAGGAAAGGCTCGTCGGCCGGGCGACCGATCTTGCGGAGGGATGGCCAGACTTGGTGCCCGCGGAGATGCGCGCCATCCTTCTCGCCCTCGTTACCCGCATCGACGTGCATGAGGAAAGGGTCGATATCGGTATCAAAGCGGCCCGCATCACCGACGTCCTTGGCAACGATCCGATGGACCTGCCCGATGCAAGCGGGGAAGTTCGGGAGGCGGACTGTCTGACACTGTCCGTCCCGGCGCGGCTGAAGCGCGCCGGCCTGGGGACTAAAATGGTCATCGACGGGCCAGAGGGCCGAGGGAGAAAGGGGAAGGCAGACCCCAGCCTTTCCAAGCTCATCGTCAAGGGTCATGTGTTTCGCGACAAGCTGATAAAAGGCGGGGGCGCCAGCCTCAGCGATATCGCGGCGCGCCAAGGGGTCACCCGGTCCTACTTCACCCGGCTCGTCCGGTTGACCTTCCTCGCCCCCGACATCACCAGGGCTATCCTCGAAGGCCGCCATCCGCCGACGCTGACGGCGGCCAAGCTCAAGGAAGCCTCACGGATGCCGCTTGGTTGGCGGGAACAGCGGGAAGTCCTGGGGTTCGATTAAGCCCGTTTCGAGTGGAATCCGCATCGCATTCGGCCCTTCGCTCCGGCGAAGGGCCGCACCGTTCCGGCAACCGCCGATGACGGGCCCGAAAGCCGCCCGAAAAACCCATCATCATCGGCCCGAGTGGTACCAAAAAATAGGCCAAGGGAGATATTCGCGCATTGGGACCGCATGATCCGGGACCGTTCGGTCTCTCCGTCCCACCCTGCGATGCGATATTGCTGGCAAGTCCCGGAAACTAGGGCATAAATTCAGGTGCTAAATTGACAAAAAAGCCATTAAAAACAATGAGTTAGAAGTTGGCGGAGAGGGTGGGATTCGAACCCACGGTGCCCGCAAAGGCACAACGGTTTTCGAGACCGCCCCATTCGACCACTCTGGCACCTCTCCGACCGATGGCTGGGCCTTGATCCGGCCCCGCCGGGGTTGGCGGAGAGTAGCCGAACGCCCCCTTTCCGGCAAGGCGGCGGGGAGGCGCCAAACCCCCCGGAGCCGTTGACATCCTTGCGCTCCGGGCTATAGTGCGGCCTCAAATAGGGCGGGGCCTTTTGCGGAGATTGCTGGGCCTCTTTTTGATTAAGGAATAGAGTCGGAAATGTTCGCTGTTATCCGAACCGGCGGAAAACAATACCGTGTCGCCAAGGACGACATCATCGTCGTCGAGAAGCTGTTGGGCGAACCGGGCTCCCAGGTCGAGCTGTCGGAGGTCTTGATGATCGGCGGCGACGGCAAATCGCCGACCATCGGTGCGCCGATGGTTGAAAAGGCGGCTGTTTTCGCCGAGATTGTGGAGCAATCCCGCGGCGACAAGATCATCGTTTTCAAGAAGCACCGCCGCAAGAACTACCGCCGCACCCGCGGCCACCGCCAGGACCAGACGGTCCTTCGCATCGTCGGCGTCAGCCCCACCGGCGCCAAGCCCAAGGCGGCGCCGAAGGCGGAGGCCAAGGTGGCGCCGAAGCCGGAGAAGAAGGAAACCAAGGCGGCCCCGGAACCGGCCAAGAAGGAACCGGTCAAGAAGCAAGCCAAGGCCCCCAAGGAGGATACGGCTAAGAAGAAACCGGCGGCCAAGAAGGAAGCCCCGGCCAAGGCCAAGGCGCCCAAGGAAGATAAAGCCAAGAAGAAAGCCGCGCCTAAGAAGGAACCGGCGGCCAAGAAAAAAGCTCCTGCAAAGGGCAAACCGAAGAAGTAGGATTAAGGCATGGCACATAAAAAAGCAGGCGGCAGCTCGCGCAACGGCCGCGATACCATCGGCCGGCGCCTCGGCGTCAAGAAGTTCGGCGGCGAGAACGTGGTGCCCGGCAACATCATCGTGCGTCAGCGCGGCACCAAGTACCACCCCGGTGAAAACGTCGGCATCGGCCGGGACCATACGCTTTTCGCCATCGCCGGCGGGCGCGTGAAGTTCCGGCAAAAGGCCCGGGGCCGGGTGTTCGTGGCGGTGGAGCCGTCCCGCTGAATTAGGGCCAACGGCCACACATTCGCTCCGTTAAGGGGAATGGCTGGCCGTTCCCCTTTTTTCGTGGCTGAATACGGTCAATTGATGGGCTTTGAGCGATGAAATTCCTGGACGAGACGAAAATCTTTGTCAAAAGCGGCGACGGCGGCAACGGCTGCGTCAGCTTCCGCCGTGAAAAGAACGTCGAACATGGCGGCCCCGACGGCGGCGACGGCGGGCGGGGCGGGGACGTCGTGCTCGAGGGTTCGGATTCCCTCAACACGCTCATTGATTTCCGCTATCAACAGCACGTCAAGGGCAGCCGGGGCAGCCACGGCATGGGCAAAAACCGCACCGGCGCCAAGGGCGAAAGCGTCACCGTAAAAGTCCCCGTCGGCACTCAGGTTTTCCATGAAGACAAGGAAACCCTGATCGCGGACATCACCGATGCCGGCCAAAAAGTGACCGTTGCCCGGGGCGGCGACGGCGGCTTCGGCAACGCGCATTTCAAATCCTCGACCAACCAGGCGCCCCGGCGCGCCGATGACGGACACCCGGGCAGCGAAGGCTGGCTGTGGTTGAGGCTCAAGCTGATCGCCGACGCCGGGCTGGTGGGGCTGCCCAACGCCGGCAAGTCGACGTTGCTGGCCGCGGTCAGCCGGGCACACCCGAAAATCGGCGATTACCCCTTCACCACCCTGCACCCGAACCTGGGCGTCGTTTATGGAGGCGGCCCGGGGGGCGGCCAAGGGGAAGGCGAGGAATTGGTGCTTGCCGACATTCCGGGTTTGATCGAAGGCGCCAGCGAGGGCGCCGGGCTGGGCACGCGGTTCCTCGGCCATGTGGAACGCTGCCGGGTGCTGGTGCACCTGGTGGACGGCACGGAAGAAGATGTCGCCGGGGCTTACCGTACCGTGCGCGCCGAGGTCGAAGCCTATGGCGGCGGGCTGGCGGACAAGCGGGAACTGGTGGCGCTCAACAAATCGGACGCGCTCACCGTGGAAGACAAGGCCGAAAAACAAAAACAACTGGCCAAGGCGTCGGGCGTGGACGTTCAGGTGATCTCCGGCGTTTCCGGCGACGGGCTGGAGGCGCTGAAGACGATGTTGTTCGCCGCCGTCGGCGAGGAATCATCCGAAGACCGGAAAACCGAGGCCTTCGCGCCATGAGCAAAAGCAAGAATTTACAAAGCGGCACCCGGGTGGTGGTCAAGATCGGATCATCCCTGCTGGTCGACCAGGAGAGCGGCACCGTCCACCGGAAGTGGCTCACCACCCTGGCTGAAGACGTTGCGGCCTGCATCAAGCGCGGGCAAGAGGTCATCATCGTGTCGTCGGGCGCCATCGCCATCGGCCGTCGGCACCTGGGCCTCCCCTCAGGCCCCTTGAAGCTGGACGAAAACCAGGCGGCGGCGGCCACCGGCATGGCGCGCCTCGCCCATGCTTACCAAGAGGTGCTGGCCGGGTTCGATTTGACCGTGGCCCAGGTGCTGTTGACGCTGGACGATTCGGAAAACCGGCGCCGCTATATCAACGCCCGCAATACGCTCGACGCGCTGTTGCGCCTCGGCGCGGTGCCGCTGATCAACGAGAACGACACCGTGGCCACCGACGAAATCCGCTTCGGCGACAACGACCGCCTGGCGGCCCGGGTCGCCGCCATGATCAGCGCCGATTTGCTGGTGCTGTTGTCGGATATCGACGGGCTCTATACGGGCGACCCCCGCAAGGACAAGAGCGCCAGGATTGTCGAGGAAGTCACCGAAATCACGCCCGAGATCGAGGCCATGGCCGGCGAGGCGCCGCAAGGCGACACCAAGGGCGGCATGGTCACCAAGATTTCGGCGGCCAAGGTGTGCCTGGCCAACGGCTGCCGGATGGTGATCGCCGACGGCCGCGACATGCATCCCTTGAAGCGTATTGAAGATGGCGCCGCCGCCACCTGGTTCATGCCCTCCGCCACGCCCAAGACGGCGCGCAAGCGCTGGATCGCCGGCGCCCTCAACCCGGCCGGCGCGGTGGTGCTGGACGCCGGTGCGGTGCGTGCGCTGGGGACGGGCAACAGCCTGCTGCCGGCCGGCGTCATCGATATAGAGGGCGATTTCCAGCGCGGCGACGCGGTGATCGTCAAGTCCACCGACGGACGCGAGCTGGGCCGGGGCCTCTCGGCCTATTCGGCCGAGGATGCACGCCGCATCATGGGCTACAAAACCAGTGAAATAGAGGCCCTTCTCGGCTACCGTGGCCGCGACGAAATGATCCACCGCGACGATCTGGTGCTGGATTGAGGGGGCGGACATGGACGTCACTGAAAAAGAACAAATCCCCCAGTTGATGGCCCGCATCGGCGACGCCGCCAAGGCCGCCGCCCGCGAACTCGCCCTTGCGCCCACCGAGGCCAAGAACAAGGCCCTGACCGAAGCGGCCAAAAGCCTGCGCCGGCGCAACAACGAAATTCTCTCGGAAAACGCCAAGGACATGGCGGCGGGCGCCGAAAAAGGGCTGACGGCGGCGATGCTCGACCGGCTGGAGCTAACCGACGAACGCTTGCAAGGCGTCGCCAAGGGGCTTGAGGACATCGCCAAGCTCAACGATCCCGTCGGCACCATAATGGAAGAATGGGACCGGCCCAACGGGCTCCATATTCAGCGGGTACGGGTGCCTTTGGGCGTGATCGGGGTGATTTACGAATCCCGGCCCAACGTCACCGCCGATGCCGGCGGGCTGTGCCTGAAGGCCGGCAACGCGGTGATCCTGCGCGGCGGCTCGGAGAGCTTCCATTCGTCCCGCGCCATCATGGAATCCCTTTGCGAAGGGCTGAAGGCGGCGGACTTGCCCGAAGCCTCTATCCAGTTGGTGCCGACCACCGACCGCGACGCCGTCGGCGAAATGCTGACCATGACCGAAACCATTGACGTCATCGTGCCCCGCGGCGGCAAGTCGCTGATCGAGCGCATCACGGCGGAAAGCAAAGTGCCGCTGTTCAAGCACCTGGAAGGCATCTGCCATTCCTATGTCAACGCCGACGCCGACCCGGACATGGCCAGGAAAGTGGTGTTCAACGGCAAGATGCGGCGCACCGGCATCTGCGGCACGACGGAGACGCTGTTGATCGACCGTGGCGCGGTAGACGGCATGCTCGGCCCCATCGTCGACGACTTGATCGAGGCCGGCTGCGAGGTGCGCGGCGACGACGAAGCCAGGGCCGCCGACGACCGGATCATCCCGGCCACCGACGAGGACTGGGTCACCGAATACCTGGATTCCATCATTTCCGTCAAAGTGGTGGACGGCGTCGAAGACGCCATCGACCATATCGGGCGTTATGGCTCCCAGCATACGGATTGCATCATCACCGGCAACGCGGAGGCGGCGGAAACCTTCGTCAGCAAGGTCGACAGCGCCATCGTGCTGGTCAACGCCTCGACCCAGTTCGCCGACGGCGGCGAATTCGGCATGGGCGCCGAGATCGGCATTTCCACCGGCAAGCTGCACGCCCGCGGCCCGGTCGGCGTCGAACAGCTGACATCCATGAAATACGTGGTCCGGGGGGAAGGGCAGACCCGGCCGTGACCAAGGCCCCATCGTTGGTGGTCAAAAGGCCGGCGCCCGTTTCCGGACGGCTTCCCCGCGTCGGCCTTTTGGGGGGGTCGTTCAACCCGGCCCATCCCGGCCATCTGCACATCAGCCGCCAAGCCATCAAACGGCTGGACCTGGATCAGGTGTGGTGGTTGGTGGCTCCGCAAAATCCCCTGAAGCCGAAAAAAGACATGGCGCCCTTCGCCGAACGCCTGAAGGGCGCACGCGCCGTCGCCCAGGGGGACGAATTCTGGGTTACCGATATGGAACGGGAACTGGGCACCCGATATACCGCCGATACGCTAAGGGCGCTTAAAAAACGGTTTCCCGGATACCGCTTCGTCTGGATCATGGGTGCCGACAACCTTATTGATATCCCCCGCTGGCATGACTGGCCGGCGATTTTTGCGGCCGTCCCCGTTGCGGTTTTCGCGCGCCCCGCTTATTCTTTTAAGGCGCTGATATCAAAAGCGGCCAGGCGCTTTGCCCGACGCCGGTTGAACGAAAACCGGGCGGCCGAATTGGCCGAGGTCAGGCCGCCGGCGTGGGTGTTTTTGCATATCCCGCTGAGCACCGCGTCCGCCACCAGAATTCGGGATAAAACCCGGGGTGGATCAAAAAGCGGACGATAAAAGGATTTGGAGAGGAAAGGAGGCCAACCATACCCAGAAATAAAACGATGCCGCCAGCGTCGGCAAAACTGCTCAAACTGGTGGAAACATCTCTCGACGACGACAAGGCGGAGGACATTGTCGTCATTGACTTGGCCGGCAAGACGGAAATCGCCGATTTCATGGTCATTGCCAACGGCAAATCCCAGCGACAGGTCGGCACCATGGCCGACCATCTCCAGCAAAAAATGAAAAAAGGCGGGCTCAAAAGCGTGACCGCGGAGGGCCTTTCCAACTGCGACTGGGTGTTGATCGACGGCGGCGACGTGATTGTCCATCTGTTCCGGCCGGAAGTGCGTGACTTTTACAGTCTCGAAAAGATCTGGGCGGGACCGGGGGCTCCGGACGCCGCTTCGGGCGTGACGGCCTAAGGGACCGTCCATGCGACTCGTCGCCGCCGCCGCCGGCCGCTGGAAATCCGGGGGGAAATCCGGGGGGAAATCCGGACCCGAACGGGACCTTTTCCAGCACTATGCCCGGCGCATTACTTTTCCCTTTGAACTCAAGGAAATAGAAGAAAAGAAGCGGCTTAAGCCGGCGGCCCTGAAAAAACGCGAGGGCGAACTTCTGTTGGCCCAGGCGCCGGAGGGGGCCGTCATCGTGGCTCTCGATGAAGGCGGCAAGGCGCTTTCCAGCGCTGCCTTCGCCGACAAGCTGGGGGGCTGGCAGATGGACGGCGTCAAACACGTCGTGTTCATGATCGGCGGCGCCGAGGGCCTGGACGAAGCGGTCAAGAAGCGGGCCGGGTTGGTGATCGGCCTTGGCCCCATGACCTGGCCGCACCTGCTGGTTCGCGGCATGCTGGCGGAACAGGTTTACCGGGCCCAGTGCATCCTCTCAAACCACCCTTATCACCGGGGTTAACGCAACGCTAACCACCTGTCGTCTATCGTATTTTCCGGTTAAAACTCTATATTAGGCCCATGTCAGAGACGAAAAACCCGGATGCGCCCTTGAAGCCCGTCGTCCTTTGCGTTCTGGACGGATGGGGGGCGCGCGAAGAAAAAGACCATAACGCCATTGCGCTCGCCGAAACCCCCAATTGGGACCGGCTGACGGCATCGGTGCCGTCGGCACGGCTCGACGCGTCGGCGGAAGAGGTCGGCCTGCCCACCGGGCAGATGGGAAATTCCGAGGTCGGGCACATGAACCTGGGCGCCGGGCGTATTGTCGTCCAAGACCTGGCCCGCATCGGTGACGCCCTTTCCTCGGGCGGATTGGCGAAAAACCCGGAACTCAGGCGTTTCATCGAAAAGCTGAAATCATCAGGCGGCACCTGCCACCTGATGGGCTTGGCTTCGCCCGGCGGCGTGCACGCGCACACCGACCACATCCAAGCGCTTGCCGGCATCGTCGCCGGCGCCGGCGTGCCGGTGGCCTTGCATGCGTTCCTGGATGGCCGCGACGTGCCGCCCAAAAGCGCCAAAGACAACATGGCCGGGTTCCTGGAAGCCACGAAAGGGATCGAAGGTTTCCGCATGGCCACCGTTTCGGGGCGCTATTACGCCATGGACCGGGACCGGCGCTGGGACCGGGTCGAAAAGGCCTGGAAGGCGCTGGTCATGGCGCAAGGCGTTCAGGAGGCAGACCCGATCGCCGCCATCGAAGCCAGTTATGGTGCTGGTATCACTGACGAATTCATGGTCCCGGCGGTGATCGGCGATTACCAGGGCATGAACGACGGCGACGGCCTGTTGATGGCCAATTTCCGCGCCGACAGGGCGCGCCAGATTTTGACCGCTTTGGCGGATTCCGATTTCGCCGAATTCGCGAGACCCGATAAGCCCGAATTCGCGGCGTGCCTCGGCATGGTCGAATATTCCACCGACTTGAACGGGCTCTATGGCGCGCTGTTCCAGTCCAAGCCGTTGCGCAATATTCTCGGCCAGGTGGTCGCCGACGCCGGCATGACCCAACTCCGCATCGCCGAGACCGAGAAATACGCCCATGTCACGTTTTTCCTTAATGGTGGGCGCGAAGACGAGTTCCCGGGCGAGGAACGTATCATGGTGCCGTCGCCCAAGGTTGCCACCTATGACCTTAAGCCTGAGATGTCGGCGGCCGAGGTCACCGACAAGTTGGTCACGGCCATCGGCGAAGGACGCTTCGATCTGATCGTCGTCAATTACGCCAACGGCGACATGGTCGGCCACACCGGCATCCTGGAGGCCGCCATCAAGGCGGCGGAATGTATAGACCTCTGCCTCGGCCGCCTTGAAGAAGCGGTCACAAAGACCAGCGGGGTATTATTGATTACGTCGGATCACGGCAACTGCGAACGGATGCTGGATGCGGACGCCGGCCAGCCGCACACCCAGCACACCATGAACCTGGTGCCGGTGCTGATGGTCAACGCGCCCGGCTGGGTCAGGGGGCTCAAGGACGGGCGGCTTTCCGACGTGGCGCCGACGTTGTTGAAGCTTTTGAACCTGGAAAGGCCTGAGGAAATGACAGGCCGTTCCCTGATCGAAGAAGAGGCGAAAACCGCCGCCGCCCAGTAACCGACACTGGAAATCAAGCACGATGATGGGATTTCGGAAATTCAGCGCTTTTAACATCCTTGTCGCCGGCACAATGGTGGGCGCCTTGGCGATGGCCGCCTGGATCGGGCCGGCTGCAGCCGGGCCCGAAGATTCCGGCAAGCGCCTTAAGGAGGTCGAACGCGCCCTCGAAAAAGGCCGGGAAAAAGCCCGCGGCCTGAAGGAAAAAGCCACCAAAATCGAACAAGACCTGGCCCTGCTGCGCCGCGACATGGTTGCCGCCGCTTCCATCATCCAGGCCCAGGAACGCCGGGCCGCCGGACTGATCAGGACGCTTAAGGAATTGGAAACCCAGGAAGCCGCCAAGCTTTCCCGCCTGACGGCCAGCCGGGGGCAGCTTTCGGGTATTCTCGTGGCCCTGCAACGGGTCGCCCGCTACCCGCCGGAAGCGCTGATCACGCAGCCCATGCCGCCGTCGGATACGGTGCGCAGCGCCATTTTGCTTCGCGCCACGGTGCCCGAGATCGAAAAACGGGCGGTTCGGCTCCGCGATGATCTGGAAAGCCTGGCCAAGGCGCGGCGGGAAATGGCCGAAAAAAAGGCCCAATTCACCAGCGTGACAACCGGCCTGGAGAAAGAACGGCAGCGCCTGGCGGTGCTATTCGGGCAGAAAACGGCGCTTAAGCACCGTACCCTCGCCAAACGGCGGACCGAGGCCCGGCGGTTGAAGTCCCTGGCCAGCGAGGCGGTGACCCTCCGCGATCTTCTGAACAAGCTGAACAGGGGTTTCCAGCGGCCCGAATCGAAAATACAAGAACCGGCGGATAGTCCATCGGCAAAACCCGAATCAATGGAAAAAGTGGTTGGGCTGCCGGCCGGATTGACGGGCACGCCGATCAGCGGCCAACGGGGGAAATTGTTCCTACCGGCCGTCGGCCGGATAATCAGTCGTTACGGGCAGTTGACGAAATCCGGCCTGAAACGCAAGGGGATAACCTTTAAAACCGCCGCCGACGCCCAGGTCGTTGCACCCTATGAGGGACGGGTCGTCTATGCCGGTAAATTCCGCGGTTACGGGGAACTCTTGATCATCGAACACGGCGAGGGATATCATAGTCTTCTTTCCGGTCTCAACCGGATCGACAGCACGATGGGACAATGGGTGGTGGCCGGCGAACCGGTCGGCATCATGGGACGGCCCGGCCGCAAGAAGCCGCTCCTTTACGTTGAATTCAGGCTGAACGGCCAGCCAATCAATCCGTTACCGTGGCTGGCGGCGAAAAGATAAGGTAAACGAATGAAAACACGAATTTTGCTGACGGCGCTTGTCGCCTCTCTTCTGGTTTTGCCCCTTCTGGGCCCGGGCCCGGCCATGGCTGCCGAAGCCAAGAAAAACAACACCAACACCTACCAGCTTTTGAACCTGTTCGGCGACGTTTTCGAACGCGTGCGCTCCGATTACGTCGAAGCGCCCACGGACCAGGAAATGATCGAAGCCGCGATTACCGGCATGTTGGCGTCGCTTGATCCGCATTCCACTTATCTCAACGCCAAGAATTTCCGCGAAATGCAGGTGAATACCCGAGGTGAATTCGGCGGCCTTGGCATCCGCGTCACCATGGAAAACGGCTACGTCAAGGTGATATCGCCGATTGACGACACGCCGGCGTTCCGGGCCGGAATCAAGCCCAGCGACCTGATCACACACCTGAACGGCGAAAACGTTCAAGGCATGACGCTCAGCCAGGCCGTGGAAAAAATGCGCGGCAAGATCGGCAGCGACATCAAGCTGACCATCCTCCGGGAAGGCAAGAAGCCCTTCGACGTCACCATTACCCGCGCGATCATCAAGATCACCTCGGTGCGTTCGCGGGTCGAGGGCAAGATCGGCTACATCCGTATCACGTCGTTCAACGAACAGACGGAAAAGGGCCTTAAGAAGGAGATGGCCAAGATCAAGGAAAAGCTCGGCAGCGACATCCAGGGAATCGTGTTGGATTTACGCAATAACCCGGGTGGACTCCTGGATCAGGCGGTGGCGGTGTCCGACGCTTTTCTGGATAAGGGTGAAATCGTCTCAACCCGTTCGCGCCGGCCCGAGGATACGCAACGTTACAATGCCAAACCCGGCGACCTGGCTGAAAACCTGTCCATGGTGGTGTTGATCAACGCCGGTTCAGCGTCGGCGTCGGAAATCGTCGCCGGCGCGTTGCAGGACCATCGCCGGGCCGTCTTGCTTGGCACCAAGTCGTTCGGCAAGGGTTCGGTGCAGACGATCATGCCGCTTGCCGGCCGTGGCGCCATGCGGCTGACCACGGCCCGATACTACACGCCGTCCGGGCGCTCCATTCAGGCCAAGGGAATCGACCCCGATATTGAGGTCCGGCAGGCCCGGGTGGAACCCCTCGATACGCCAAAGCGGCGTCATGAATCCGACCTCAGGAACGCGCTCGACAATGGCGGCAAGGATAAGAAGAGCGACGACAAGAAAACCGGCGCCAAAGACAGTAAGCCGGGGGCCAAGAAGCCGGATGAGGGCAAAGCCAAGGGCGATGAGGCCGAAGACGGCAAGGCGGAGGCTCCACAGGACTACCAGTTGGCGCGGGCGCTGGATCTTTTGCGCGGCCTGTCGCTGCTTTCCGGCAGGGTCGTGACGACGACGAACTAATCAGAACGCCGGCGGGACCTCTTGCCCGGCCCGGCGCGACACCCCGGGGAGGATAAACGCTTTAACCATTGGGGTGAGGACGTGAAGATTCCAAAGCTGCCTAAGCTTCCCAAGTTGCCTGGACTGTCGAAGATTCCCGGTCTGTCAACGCTCTTAAAGCGCAAGGGCGGCGAAGACGATGAATTCGATGACGATTCCGACGATGACGAACCTGACGCGGAAAAAGCCGGCGGCAGTCTCGAATCGGAAGACGATGAACCCGGCAAAGATAAAAAGAAGGTGCCGGCGCTGTCGAAGATCCTCGGTCTGTCGAAGATACCCGGTCTGTCGAAGATACCCGGTCTGTCGAAGCTCTTGAAGCTGAAGGGCGACGAAGACGACGAATTCGATGACGATTCCGACGATGATGAACCCGGCAAAAGCGAGGGGGCGGGCCCTGATGACGATCTTGACGATGACGACTTTGACGACGATGAAGACGACCGGAAACCGCTGATCGTTGCCGGCGCCGGGGCCCTGGTTCTTGTCATTGGCATCATCGGCGGCGCCGGCTGGTGGCTTTTCAGCGGCGACGATGCCGGCATAACCGAAACCGTCACCGAAACCGCGGCTGAAACCCAGGCCCGGCCGCGAGCTCCGGTGAAAGGGCCGCGCGTCGTAATGGCCATGCCCCCCAAACCCGGCGCCAAACGCATGTTGACGCCGCCTGCCGGTAGGAAACCCTTCGCAAGGGGACCGGGCAGAGGCCAGGCCTCGGCACCGTCGGGGACTAAAGTTTCCGGTGACATTGGCGGCCGGTTCGGTGGAAAAGCCAATCCCCTCGGCGGATCGCTCAACGCCATTGGCGGCGCCCAGGAAACGGGCGCCGGCATCGTCGTCCCGGCGGTGACGTCGGTTACCATGCGGACAATACCCGACCACAAAGGGGGCCGGTCCCTGGGTCCGACCCCCGACGCCCGCTTGATCGAGAAAAAAGAAGGCTTGTCCGGGCCCCTGCCCAGGATCGGCGAGGACGGCAGCACACCGTGGGAAATGTATGCCCGGCCTTACGAATCAGAAGGTATGGAGCTCCGGGTGGCCATTGTGATAATCGGACTGGGCCTCGGCCGGGCGGGGACCATGGCCACGATCACCAAACTGCCGCCGCAAATCACCGTGGTGCTCGACCCCTACGCCAATGATCTCAGCGACTGGCTGGTGCGAGCGCGTTTGGTCGGCCATGAAGTCATGCTGGCGTTGCCCATGGAAAGCGAACGCTTTCCCATCCATGACGCAGGACCCTATTCGTTGGATACGGGGTTGAAGGTGGAAGACAACCTGAAACGTCTGGAACTGGTGCTAAGCCAGTTCAGCGGCTATTTCGGGGTGGCCTCGGTCATGGGCTCCCGGTTCGGTACATCGGACCGACTCCTTAGGCCCATCCTCCAGGCCCTGAAGGACCGGGGCCTACTGTTTTTTGCGACGGGCGCTCAGGCGGAAATGTTGGCGCCCAAGATCGCTTTCCAAATAGGCCTGCCTAATGTGGTCAGCGACCTTACCATCGACGAGGAGCCCTCCAGGGCCGCTATAGATGCCCAATTGGTCAAGTTGGAGGAAATCATCAAGAAACGGAAATCCGCCGTCGCCGTCGCCCACCCTTATCCGTCAACGATCGCCCGTCTGGTCGCCTGGACGAAAAAGCTAAAGGGCAAAAAGATCGAATTGGTGCCGCTGTCGGCATTGGCCAAGACGCCGGTCCCGGTCAAGGAGTGACGCCGTAACCCATGAGTGGCGGTAATCCTAAAAATGCGGCGGCGCTACCCTACCGGCGTGGCGTCGGCGCGATGTTGTTCAATGGCGAAGGCAAGGTGTTCATCGGCCGGCGGTTGAGCGCCAAGTACCCCAACAGTTGGCAAATGCCGCAAGGCGGTATCGACAAGGAAGAGGACCCGAAACAAGCGGTGCTGCGTGAGCTGGCCGAAGAGACAGGCACCGACAAGGCGGAGATCATTGCCGAAACCAAGGAATGGCTGACCTACGATCTGCCGGAGAATCTCCTCGGCGTTTCCTGGGGCGGTAGATTCCGGGGCCAGGAACAGAAGTGGTTCGCGCTCCGCTTTACCGGCGTTGACACCGATTTCAACCTTGACCTTCACCACAAGCCTGAATTTTGCGAATGGCGTTGGGCCGGGGTCGAGGAACTTCAGGACCTTATCGTCCCTTTCAAGCGCCAGCTTTATAAGGACATTCTTGAAGAATTCCGCGGCTTGGTGGATAAAATCGCGGGCCCGGCATAATGGTTCTGCAACTCATTGGCGGGATCGTCGTCTTATTCGCTTCGGCGGAAATATTCATCCGCGGTGCCGTCAGTCTGGCCAAAATTTTCAAGATGCCGCCGCTGGTGATCGGCATGACGGTAGTCGCCGTCGGCACCTCGGCGCCGGAACTGTTCGTTACCCTGAATGCGGCTTATTCCGGCGCGCCCGGCCTGGCCATCGGCAATATCATTGGTTCCAACATCGCCAACGTGCTGTTGATCCTGGGCGTCAGTTGCCTGCTCTCGCCGATCAATCGGCCCGACAGCGCCCACCGGCGGGACAGCGTGGTGCTGATCGGTGGCAGCGCCGCCTTCGCGCTGCTCTGTTTTCAGGGAGAGATCGGCCTCGGTTCCGGGATACTGCTGCTGGTGTTTTTCGCCGTCTTCCTGGTCTCTTCCTACCGGCGTGAAACAGAAGACGAAAAAACCACCGCCGAACACATCCAGGAGGTCGAGGAGATCAGTTCCCTGCCGGCCCCGGCCTGGGTCACTGCGCTTTTTGTTCTGCTGGGCCTTGCCGGCGTCCTCTGGGGGGCGGAATTGCTGGTCGAAGGAGGGGTCGCCATCGCCCGCGTCATGGGCATATCGGAAGAGGTCATCGGCCTGACGGTGGTGGCCTTGGGGACCTCGATGCCGGAACTGGCGGCTTCCGCGGTCGCCGCCTATCGTGGTCATTCGGACATCGCCGTGGGCAACATCATCGGCTCCAACCTTTTCAATATCTTAGGGATCGGCGGCCTGGCGGCGCTGGTCACACCGCTGCCGGTGGCCGGGAATATCCTTTCCTTCGACATCTGGGTGATGCTGGGGGCGACGGTGATGATGTGGCCCATCCTGATCGGCCACTGGAATCCCGGGCGGCGCAGCGGAATTGTCCTTCTGCTCCTTTACGGCGCTTACATAACGATCAATGGATACACGGCGGGGCTTTTCTCGTGATCTATTGGGGCGGTTGACGCGCCCTTCCTTTCCCGCTCGGCCCGGCGCCGGGGACTCTTGCATCGGTGACAGCGATCCCCCATTCTCCGGCGATGAACGAAAAACCCCTGAAAACAGTCCTGATCACCGGCGCCGGGCGCCGCATCGGCCGCGCCATCGCCCTTGACCTGGCGGCCGCTGGCTGGGAGGTGGCGGTCCATTGCAACCGCTCGGAAACCGACGCCGCCGCCGTGGTAGACGAAATTTCGGGGAATGGCGGCAAGGCGGCGGCCATTCAGGCGGATTTGGCGAACGAAGAGGAAGCCGCCGGGCTGATCGAACAGGCGGCAGCCGAAATCGGGCCGTTAGGGTGCTTGGTCAACAATGCTTCGGTTTTCCAGGAAGACACGCCGCAAACAGCAACCAAGGAATCCTGGGAAGCCCACATGCAGGTTAATTTACGGGCACCCTTCCAGTTGACCCAGGCTTTCGCCGCCGGGCTTCCCTCCGGCGCCGAAGGCAACGTCATCAACCTGATTGATCAACGGGTGTGGAACGTGACGCCTTATTTTACTTCTTATACGGTAAGCAAGGTGGCGCTTTGGGGACTGACGCAAAACCTGGCGCTGGCCCTGGCGCCCTCGATCCGCGTCAACGCCATCGGCCCCGGCCCGACGCTGCCCAGCGTTCACCAGACCGACGAACAATTCAAAAACCAGTGGTCGGCGCTGCCGCTGTCCCGCCCGGTGATGCTGGAAGAGATCTGCCGGGCGGTGCGATTCCTCCTTGACGCCCCGTCCATAACCGGGCAGATGATCGTTCTTGATGGTGGCCAGCATTTGGGCTGGAAACCGGGAACCCCGAACGCGAAAACGCCTGAATAGACCAGCCATAAACGGATTAAAGAAAATGACCACCAGCCATATCAAACTCGTCGAACCGCTCAAAATCGCCGATGGAAAAGATGCCATCTGCCATGTGTTCATCCGCGATCTGACGTTGCCGTGCTCCATCGGTGTCCACCGTCATGAAAAAGACGCCGAACAACGGGTGCGGATCAACCTGGACCTGGCGGTAAGGGAGAACGACCAGCCGATTGACGACAAACTCAAGAACGTCATTTGTTACGAACAACTGGCCCGGGGGGTGGAGGAGATTGTCGAGCGGGGACACATCAATCTTGTCGAAACGCTGGCGGAAAATATCGCCACCATGTGTCTCTCCGACCATCGGGTCCGGTCGGTGCGGGTGCGGGTCGAGAAATTGGACGTACTAGAGCAAGCGGAAAGCGTCGGCGTGGAAATCGAAAGGTTTAATTCCGAAGTATAGATTCGAGTTTTCAAGAACCCGGAAGGCAAAGGAAAACAGCAATTTGCCGAAACAAATGCAACAAGTTGTGCACAGGTCGATAGATTGTGTCCGTATATGCCTACTTTATTTCAGATTATAACCCTGCCGACTTGTTTCCTCTCTGTATTCAAGATTTATGAGGAATTTCAGAGAGTTAAGTTATTGCCTAATATTTAAGCAAAATAAGAAAAATCTCGTAATGTTAAGGGCATGCGGGTGAGAGAGGGGCTTTTCAACAGCGTTATCCACAGGTTTCGTGGATAGATGAGGGCGTTTAAAATCGGGAAGGAACCCATTCATCAATATCGCGCCCCTTAATTTCAATCGAGGCGTTCGGGGCGCACAACCGGGTATGACTCGGCGGAAAAAATTGGCAGCCAAAACAACCAAAAAGACGCCCGGCGAAAAGGTGATCGAACGGTATTTGAAGACTCTGCCGGGGACGCCCGGCGTTTACCGGATGATCAACGCCAAGGGCGATGTCCTTTACGTCGGCAAGGCCAAGAGCCTGAAGAAGCGGGTCCAGAGCTACACCCGCGGGGGCCGCTTGGCCATCCGCACGCGCCGCATGGTCGCCGATACGGCGTCCATGGAATTCGTCACCACGCACACCGAGGCCGAGGCGCTGTTGTTGGAAGCCGACCTGATCAAGCGCTATCACCCGCGTTACAACATCCTGCTTCGCGACGATAAATCCTTTCCCTCGATTCTGTTGACCGGCGACCATGCCTTCCCACAGGTGCTCAAGCACCGGGGCCGGCAAAGCCGCAAAGGGGATTATTTCGGGCCATTCGCGTCGGTGTGGGCGGTCAATGAGGCGCTGTCGGTGCTGCAGCGGGCCTTTTTGTTGAGAACCTGCACCGATACCGTGTTCGCCAACCGCACCCGGCCCTGTCTTTTGCACCAGATCAAGCGCTGTTCGGCGCCCTGCGTGGACCGGATCAGCGAAGCCGATTACCGGGTATCGGTCGATCAGGCCAGGGCCTTTCTTACCGGCGGTTCGCAGAAGATTCAGCGCCAATTTTCCGGTTTGATGCAGGACGCCAGCGAAACCCAGGAATATGAAAAGGCCGGGGAATACCGCGACCGTATCCGGGCGCTTACGCGAATCCAGGCGCATCACGATATTAACCTCAAGGGGGTCGGCGAGGCCGACGTCGTCGCCGCCCATCAAGCCGGGGGACAGACCTGCGTTCAGGTGTTTTTCTTCCGCACCGGCGCCAGTTTCGGCAACCGCGCCTATTATCCGAGCCACGCCAAGGATGACGATCAGGCGGCGGTGCTGGAAGCGTTTCTCGGCCAGTTTTATGCCAAGGCGCTGCCGCCGAAAACGGTCATCGTCAGCCATCCGCTCCCGAACCAGAAACTGATCGCCGAAGCGCTCTCCGTCAGTGCCGGAAGGACCGTCCGGCTGATCCACCCTGAACGGGGGAACAAACGGAACCTGGTCAAACATGCCCGGGCCAACGCCAAAGAGGCCTTGAGCCGCCGCATGGCCGAAAGCGCCTCGCAACGGCGCCTTTTGGAAGGCCTTGCCAAGGCTTTTGACCTGGACGGCGCGCCGCAACGGATAGAGGTCTATGACAACAGCCACGTCTCCGGCACCAAGGCCGTTGGCGCAATGATCGTCGCCGGGCCGGAAGGGCTGGTAAAAAAGGCCTACCGTAAATTCAACATCCGCGGCGACAAGGGTTCGCCCCAGGAAAACCAAGGGGAAAAATTTTCGCCGGGTGACGACTATGGAATGATGCGCGAGGTGTTGTCCCGGCGGTTTTCGCGGGCGTTGAAGGAAGACCCGGACCGCGCCGGGGGCCAGTGGCCGGACCTGATCTTGATCGACGGCGGGCGGGGTCATCTTGGCGTCTCCCTCAAGGTCTTCGAGGACCTGGGGATCGACGGCGTCGCCGTGGCGGCGATTGCCAAGGGCCCGGACCGTCATGCCGGGCGTGAGCGGATTTATCTCCCCGGCCAGGAAGCCCTTCGCCTGCCCAACCGGGACCCGGTGCTTTTCTTCCTGCAGCGGCTTCGCGACGAAGCTCACCGTTTTGCCATCGGCGCGCACCGGGACAAGCGGTCGAAGGCGTTGACGAAATCGCTTCTGGACGACATTCCAAGCATCGGCGCCAAGCGCAAAAAGGCGCTTTTACATCACTTCGGCGCCGCCAAGGCCGTGGCCGAAGCCGGCCTGACCGATCTGGAGGCCGTGGACGGCATAAGCCAGGCCACCGCCAACAGGATTTACGAATGGTTTCATCCGGAGGGTTAGTGGCGCTAAAATGCGCCCCACTCGTTGAAAAGGCCCGATCATGTTGAACAACCTGCCGAATATCCTGACCTTTTCGCGGATTATCGCGATCCCGGTGCTGATCGGCCTGTTGCTGTTCGTGGATGACCCGCTGGGCAGTTGGCTGGCCTTTGCCGCCTATACGTTTGCCTGCATCACCGATTTCTTTGACGGCTATCTGGCTCGGGCCTGGCATCAGCAATCGGCCTTCGGGCGGTTTCTCGACCCCATCGCCGACAAGTTGCTGGTCGCTGGCGTGCTTCTGATGCTGGTCGGCATCGACCGTTTCTCCGGCCTGACTGTGTTGCCGGCGGCGGTGATCCTGTGCCGGGAAATTCTGGTTTCGGGTTTGCGTGAATTCCTGGCCGAGGTCCGGGTCAGCGTGCCGGTGACGACGTTGGCGAAATGGAAGACCACCATTCAGATGCTGGCCTTGGGGTTTCTGCTGGTCGGCCCGTCAGGCCCCGATTTCGGGCCGCTGACCACCACCGAAGTGGGCATTTGGGGCTTGTGGGGGGCGGCGGCGCTGACGCTGGTAACCGGATACGATTATCTGGTCGCCGGGCTCAAACACATCCGCGAAACCGACAGCGCGCCGGCGGCCAAGCGGCCCTCCAAGGTGGCGTCCGGCGGGGGCAAACAATGAAAATATTCGGGCTTGTGGGATGGAGCGGCTCCGGCAAGACGACGCTTGTCGCCAAGCTGGTGCCGGAATTGATCGGGCGGGGGTATTCGGTCTCGACCATGAAACATACCCACCACAATTTCGACATCGACAGGAAGGGCAAGGATTCATATGAACACCGGGTTGCCGGGGCGACGGAGGTGTTGCTTACGGGCGCCAAGCGCTGGGCGCTGCTGCACGAAAACCGGGATGCTCCCGAACCCTCCATCGACGATCTTTTGGCCCGCATGGAAGACGTCGACCTGGTGCTGATCGAGGGCTTCAAGTCGCACGGCCACCTAAAGATGGAAATCCACCGGCCCGAGGTCGGAAAGCCCCTTCTTTGCAGCGATGATCCGACCATCGTCGCCGTCGCCAGCGACGCGGACCTTGCCGACGTGGACCTGCCGGTGATTGACCTTGAAGATGTCAAAGCCATTGCCGATTTCATCATTGGGCATACGGGGCTGGAAGCGGGGGTGCGGAATGGCGCAGCTTAAGGACGATTGTTTCGCTTTCGGCGGCGAACTGATGCCGTTGGCCGATGCCCTTGACCAGTTGAACAAGCGCATTCGGCCGGTAATGGGGACCGAGAAGGTTGCGCTGCGTCTCGGCGCGGGCCGGATCGCCGCCGAAGACGTCACCGGCGAGCGGGACGTGCCGCCCTTGGACAACAGCGCCGTTGACGGCTATGCCGTCTATTTCGACGACCTAGATCCCAAGGCTGAAACCAGGCTTCCGGTCACCGGGCGCGTCGCCGCCGGCCATCCCCTGGGCCGGGCCGCCGAGCGGGGCGAGGCCATCCGCATATTCACCGGCGCGCCGATGCCCGAAGGCCGGAAGGGCGGCCAGGAAAGCGGCCCCGACACCGTCTTCATGGAAGAAGATTGCGAACAAGACGGTGACGGCGTGATCCTGCCGGCCGGCCTGAAGCGGGGCGCCAACCGCCGCGGCGCCGGCGAGGACATCGCCAAGGGCTCGGTCATCATCAAGGCCGGGCGGCGGCTCCGGGCCCAGGAAATAGGCCTTGCGGCGTCGGTCGGCCGGGCTGATCTCGTTGTCTATCAGCGGTTGCGGGTGGCGGTGTTCTCGACCGGCGATGAAGTCCGCGACCCCGGAACCGAGGCTGAAGAGGGCTGCATCTTCGACGCCAACCGCTACGCCATCATCACGCTCCTGGAAGGGCTGGGCACAGACGTTACCGACCTCGGCATCCTCAAAGACGACGCCGACGCCATGACCAAAGCGCTCAAGGCCGCGGCCGCCGATCACGACCTGCTGGTTACCTCAGGCGGCGTCTCCGCCGGCGAGGAAGACCACGTCAGGACCGCCGTTGAAAGGCTGGGCCAGATTCATTTCTGGCGCTTGGCGATCAAGCCGGGCCGGCCCATCGCCCTCGGCCAGGTCGGCGACGTGGCGTTCCTGGGCCTTCCCGGCAACCCGGTGGCGGCGATGGTGATGTTCATGATTATCGGCCGGGCCTTGGTGCTGTTGATGGCGGGCACGACCGAAATCGCCAGCCCGCGTTTTCCCGTCGAGGCCGGGTTCGATTACAAGAAAAAGGCGGGCCGCCGCGAATGGGCGCGGGTCAAGCTGGAGATAAACGGCAAGGGCATGCCGGTGGCCATGAAATACCATTCGTCCGGCGCCGGCATCCTGACCTCGATGGTCGAGGCCGACGGCCTGGTGGAGCTGCCGGAAGAAACGGAAGTCCTGAAAAAGGGCGCCATGGTCGATTTTCTGCCGTTCAACGAGGTGACGGGATGAAAATTATCTATTTTGCCTGGTTGCGCGAGAAAGTCGGCGTCGCCGAGGAAAAGCTGACCCCGCCCGAAGGCGTGACCACGGTCAGGGCGCTTGTCGAATGGCTGAAGGAACGGAGCCCCGGCCACGCCGAAGCCTTCGCCGACGGCACCCTTGTCAAGGCCGCGGTCAATCAGGAACACGTCGATCTCGACCATCCCGTGGCGGCCGGCGACGAGATCGCCTTTTTTCCACCCGTCACCGGTGGTTGACAAAGATGAGGGGCGGACGGACCATCATGGAACCGACGGCGGCCAGAGGATGAACGCATGATCAGGGTGCAGACGGACGATTTTGACGTCAGTCGGGAGCTGCAAGGCCTTTCCGAAGGGAATCACGGCATCGGCGGCGTTTGCTGTTTCGTCGGTCTGGTCCGCGATATCGCCGGCGGCAAGGCGATCGAGGCGATGACGCTGGAACATTACCCGGAAATGACCGAAAAGGCGCTGGCCGAAATCGAGGCCGAGGCCCAGGGCCGCTGGCCCCTTGAGGAAACGTTGATTATCCACCGCTACGGCAAGCTCCAACCCGGCGACCGCATCGTCATGGTGGCCACCGCCTCGGCCCACCGCGACGCCGCCATCGAGGCGTGTCAATTCTTGATCGACTGGTTGAAGACCAAGGCGCCGTTCTGGAAGCTGGAGGAGACCCCCTCGGGTGGTCAGTGGGTGGACGCCCGCGCCGCCGACGACACGGCGGCCGAACGCTGGGTTGAGGACAAGCCGGGCGGCTCGAAACCGGACGCCGCCGAGTAAGGAATATGCCCGATAAACCCGGTTGGCCGAGGAAAGCCTACAAGAACGACGAATTCCTCCGTTCCAAGGATGCCCGGGTGCTCCGCATCCTGTCCGAATACATAGAGCCGGAAGCCCGGTTCGAAGACCATCAGGTCCTGGACACGGTGGTCTTTTTCGGCTCCGCCCGGACGCTTCCCCGCGACGAAGCCGAAAAGCGCCTGGAGGAGGCGAAGGAAAAGGGCGCCAAGGGCAAGGCGCTCGAGCAAGCCGAACGCGCCCTCAAGATGTCGGCCTATTACGAAAATGCCCGCGAACTGGCGCACCGGCTGACCGAATGGTCGAAGAACCTGGAGGGCGAAGACGCGCGCTTCATCGTCTGTTCCGGCGGCGGGCCGGGCATCATGGAGGCCGCCAACAGGGGCGCCTCGGAAGCCGCCGGCATCAATGCCGGGCTCAATATCTCGCTGCCCCAGGAACAATTGGAAAACCCCTACATCACCCGCGAACTGAACTTCGAGTTCCACTACTTCTTCATGCGCAAGTTCTGGTTCCTCTATCTGGCCAAGGCCATCATCATCTTCCCCGGCGGTTTCGGCACCATGGACGAGCTGTTCGAGGTGTTGACGCTGATGCAGACCGAGAAACTGACCAAGCCCATCCCCATCGTGCTCTACGGCAAGGAATTCTGGTCGGACGTGCTGGACCTGGACGCGCTCGTCAAGCACGGCACCATTGACGCCGGGGACAAGAATCTTTTCTTCGAAACCGACACGGTGGACGAAGCCTTCGATTTCATCACCAAAGAGCTTATGGAAAAGTCCCTAGGTACGCCGGGCGGGAGTCTGTAGGGGGGAACCGCCTATTCGGCGGCTGATTGGGAGTCGGCGTCTTCCTTACCGACGGTCTTGTCGTAGTCTTCCATCATCCACTTGGTGATGTCGCCGACGGTAAATTTCAAATCGTCGATCTCGCCCACCGGCGTCACCTCGGCGGCGGTGCCGGTGAGGAAGATCTCGGTGGCGTCCTTCAATTCATCCGGCATGATGACGCGCTCGATCACCTCGATGCCGCGTTTCCTGGCAAGCCCGATGACGGTTTGCCGGGTAATGCCGTCGAGGAAACAATCGGGCGTCGGCGTATGCAGCTTGCCGTCGCCGAAAACCAGGAAGATATTGGCGCCGGTGGCTTCTGCGACCTGCCCGCGCCAGTCCAGCATCAGGCAATCGTCATAGCCGTCGGCCTCGGCGGCGTGCTTGGCAAGGGTGCAGATCATGTAAAGCCCGGCCGCCTTGGCCTTGACCGGGGCGGTGACCGGGTCGGGCCGGCGCCAATCGGACGTCTTCAGGCGGATGCCCTTCATCCTGGCCTCGGGCGGGAAATAAGAAGGCCAGGCCCAGGCGGCGATGGCGACGTTGATCTTGGTCGCTTGCGCCGAAACCCCCATCATTTCGGACCCGCGCCAGGCCACCGGGCGCACATAGCCGTCAATAATGTCGTTGGCCTTGCACGTCTCGATGCACGCCGCGTCGATCTCGGCGACACTGTAGGGAAGCTCGAAACCCAGCGTTTCCGCTGAGGAGGCGAACCGTTCCGAATGCTCGGTCAGCTTGAAGATGTTGCCGCCGTAGGAGCGCTCACCCTCGAAGACGGCGGACGCATAGTGCAACGCGTGGCTGAGAACATGGAGCTTGGCGTCGCGCCAGGGAACCATTTCACCGTTGAACCAGATCACCCCGTCCCTATCATCGAAGGGAATGGATTCCATGAAATTATCTTTCGTTTAGAGGAGTTTTTTCCAAAGGTTCTTGCGTTGCCTATCATTCTTAGGCATATATGTCAATAACACTGACTTAAATGCGTGACATCAGTCTGGCGTTCCAGAAAATCGGACGGAGCAAGATCATGGCCGATTCCGGATTCCGCGCGAAACACCGCGCCAACCCCCTTTTCCTGCGTGATGCCGAACTGCGCCAAGCCATGGAGTTGCTGTTCTTCGCCTATCGGGACTTCACCGGCGAGGCCGATGCACTGCTTGCCGACTTCGGTTTTGGCCGCGCCCATCACCGGGTCATCTACTTCGTCGGCAGCCATCCCGGCATTACCGTCTCTGAACTTCTGCAGATTCTGAAGATCACCAAGCAAAGCCTGTCCAGGGTGTTGGGCCAGCTGATCGACGACGGCTTTATCAGCCAGCGCACCGATGACGCCGACCGCCGGCGCCGGCGGCTCTATCTGGCTCCCAAGGGCACGGAACTGGAGCGCCGTCTGACCGAACGCCAAAGCCAGCGCATCGCCGCCGCCTATCGCGAAGCCGGCGCCGATGCGGTCGAAGGGTTCCGAACCGTGCTTCGGGGCATCATCAACGAAGAAGACCGTGAACGGGTCACCCACCCGGACACGACGGCGGCGGAGTGACGCCCGAGGAACGCCCATGAACACCCAGCTTCCCCATGTTCTTGTCATTGACGACGACGACCGGCTCCGGGACCTTCTGGGGAAGTTCCTGAGCGAGAACGGATACCTGGTCGCGGTCGCCTCCAGCGCCGCCGATGCCAGGACCAAGATGGAGACCCTTTCGTTCGACGTCATCGTCTTGGATTTAATGATGCCGGGGGAAAGCGGGCTCGACTTTGCCGAAGACCTTCGCCGCCGAAGTCAGGTGCCGATCCTGATGTTGACGGCCATGGCCGAGACCGAAGACCGCATCAACGGGCTTGAGCGGGGCGCCGACGATTATCTGGGCAAGCCCTTCGAGCCCCGGGAATTGCTTTTGCGCCTAAACAATATCCTCCGGCTCGCGCCTCAGCCGGGGGAACCGGCGGAAGACGTGCAGATGGGCGACGTGCTGTTCCGCCCCGAACGGGAAGAATTAAGCTGCAACGGCGAGCAAATACGTCTCACTGATGTGGAATCCTCGCTTTTGGGTGCGCTGGCCAGCCGTCCGGGGGAGGTGCTCAGCCGGGAACAACTGATAGAATTGACGGGTGCCAGCGGCGGTGGCCGCGCCATTGACGTCCAGGTGACGCGCCTCAGGCGCAAAATCGAACAAGACCCGAAATTACCCCGCTACCTGCAAACGGTGCGCGGCAAGGGCTACGTGCTCAAGCCGGATTAGAAACCATACCCACCATGAACCCCCTGACCACCACCCTTAAACGCTATTTGCCGAAGAGCCTGCTTGGCCGCTCGCTGATGATCATCGTCACGCCGTTGGTGATTCTGCAACTGGTATCGGTGGCGATTTTTTACGAAACCCACTGGGACAAGGTAACCCTCAGGCTGGCCAGGGGCGTGGCCGGCGACATTGCCGCCGTTATCCATCTGCTCAAGCGGTATCCGGGGCCCGAGGACCGGGGTTGGATCGTCGATTTGGCGGCCGATAGCATGGAATTCTCGGTGGTGGTGAAAGAGGGCGCGGTGCTTCCCAACAGTTCCCGGGAACCCAGCGGCCTGATGGAACGGATGCTGACCCGGGCCCTGAACAGTTATGTCCACAAGCCGTTTCTTATCGATTCGGAAACACAGGACCGCCAGGTTGTCATCGACATCCAACTGGCGTCCGGTGTGCTTCACGTGGAGACCACAAGAAAACGATTATTCAGCTCAACGGTCTATGTGTTCGTTATCTGGATGGTCGGCACCTCGTTGATCCTGTTCGTGGTGGCCACCATTTTCATGCGCAACCAGGTCAAGCCCATCCGCCGCCTGGCGATCGCTGCCGACGATTTCGGCAAAGGCCGCGATGTTTCCCACTTCAAGCCCGAAGGGGCGTCGGAGGTTCGCCGCGCGTCGTCTGCGTTTTTGGACATGCGCGAACGCATCCTTCGTCAAATCAGCCAGCGCACCGATATGCTGGCAGGCGTATCCCATGATTTGCGCACGCCGTTAACGAGGATGAGGCTGCAACTGGAATTGCTGGAAGATCATGAAGGCGTGGACGAATTAAAAGCCGACATCGCCGAGATGGAGCACATGCTGGAAGGGTATCTGGCCTTTGCCCGCGGCGAAGGCACGGAAGAACCCATACAGACGGACCTGACGGCCATGTTGAACGAAGCGGCCGCCCAGGCCCGGCGAAAGGGCGGCGTCGTGGACCTGCACACGGAAGGCCAGTTGATGGCGCCCTTGCGCCCGCACGCGTTCAAGCGTTGCGTGACCAACCTGATTGACAACGCCATCCGCTACGCCGAGCACGTTTCCGTCCGCGCTGGAAAAAGGGGCGACGCCATCGAGATCACCGTTGATGATGACGGTCCGGGAATTCCCGAAGATAAACGGGATGACGTTTTCAAGCCTTTCTACCGTATCGAAGGATCCCGCAACCCGGGCACCGGCGGGGTCGGCTTAGGGCTAACCATTGCCCGGGATGTCATGCGTGGCCACGGTGGCGATATCCGGTTGAGCGCCTCGCCCAACGGGGGCCTGAGGGCACGGCTCAGGGTGCCTCTCTAAGGCGAAATCTTAGGCCAATTATAAATAATACCGGGTGTGACGGCGGTCACAGATGACGGCTGCATACCTTTATATGCTAATGGGCGCATTTATTAATAATGTCACTCATTCAAGGATTAGTATGCTTTCAAACGGGTATGGGATTTTTTAATTTCTTCATCCCCGTTGGCGTCACTGGGGGGTCAGGCACGGCCTTTTCGTAGGGCTGTGAAACGACAGGAGACCGACCGTGGCCGAGCCGGGTTCCAAGAAAATCCTTCTCGCCGACGACCATGCGCTGTTCCGGGAAGGACTGCGCCAGGTGCTGAGTGGGTTCGATCCCGAATTCCAGATTATAGAGGCCGCCGATTATCCGGCCGCGCTTGCCGTTGCCAATTCCGAAAAGGGACTTAACCTTGCGCTCGTCGATCTGGCCATGCCCGGCATGGACCGGTTTTCGGGCCTTGCCGCCCTTTGCGACAGAATGGGCGACGTTCCGGTTGTCGTGGTGTCGGCTAACGAGAACGACGACGATGTGCGCCAGGCTTTGGGTTGCGGGGCGTCCGGCTATATCCCCAAGGCGCTCGACAGCGAGGTAATCCGGGCTGCCCTCGAGAGGGTGCTTTCCGGGAAAACCTATCTGCCGCCGTCCATGGTCGGCTGGGAGAAGGAGGGACCGATCTCCAAGGTTTCGCCGCCGCCCAGGCTGACGCCCCGCCAACGCGATGTCCTCGGTTTTATCGCCCAGGGTTATTCAAACAAGAAAATCGCTTCTGAACTCGACTTGGCCGAAGGAACGGTTAAGCTTCATGTTGCCGCACTGTTGAGGGCGCTCGGCGTCAACAACCGCACGGAAGCGGTATTCGAGGCAACGGCCCTGGGCCTGGTTGAATCACCGTCGCCGGACGTTTCACGCGGCCGGGATTGAATATAGGGCGGCCATGCAGCATCAATACGTTGATCTCATTTTGGTCCTTATGACCCTGGCCGCGATCGGGGGCTTGATTTGGTACGCCTATTGCAACCAGGTCCTTGAGGCCAAGCGCCGGGGTTACGAGAAAGGCCAGGCGCGGTTTCAGGCGATGGTCGAGGACCAGACGGATTTGATCAGCCGCGCCGACGCCGAAGGAAAGCGGCTTTATGTCAACGAAGCCTACTGCCGGTTTTTCAACCGCACCCGCAGTGAATTGATCGGCGAAAAAATCGGCTCTTTCATATCCGAGGAAGACCGCAAGTGGTTCTACCACCTCATTGACGGCCTGAGCCCGAATAACCCGGTCCTGGAAATCGAGCACCAGGTCATCCGGCACGACGGCGCCAAGCGCTGGTACCATTGGGCCAGCACCGGAATTTTCGATTCCGACGGCAAGTTGTCCGAAATCCACGGGGTCGGCCGCGACATCACCGAACGCAAACGGGCCGAAGAAGCGCTGAAAGAGAGCGAAAAACGGCTCAGGATGTTTTCCGACGCCATGCCGGCCTTGTTTTCCTATATCGACAAGGACCAGCGCTACCGGTTCTGCAACCTCTATTACGAAAAACACTACCGCAGAAAAAGAGAGCAAATCATCGGCCTCACGGTCGAGGAGCTTCTTGGTCCCGATACCTACAAGCAGGTCAAGCCGGTCATAGGCAGGGTTCTTTCAGGGGAAACCGTCTTCTACGAGCAATGGGTCGATTACCGCGAAGCCGGCAATATCTTCGTTCGCGGCAGCTTGATCCCCGATATCTCTTCCTCGGGCGAGGTCCAGGGATACTTCGCCATGATCCAGGACATGACCGCCAGGAAACATACCGAAGACGCCCTTGCCAAGGCCAAGGAAAAGGCCGAAGCGACAAGTGCGTCCAAAAGCCGCTTCCTGGCCGCCGCCAGTCACGACCTGCGCCAACCGATGCAGGCGCTGGCCATGTTCGTCGATGTTCTGGCGGGGCGCCGTCATGACAAGGGCAGCCGCGAGATCATCGAAAAAATCCAGGCCTCGTCGAGGTCGCTGGAAGGCCTGCTCAACTCGCTTCTGGATATTTCAAAACTGGAGGCCGATCTTGTCGTTCCGGCCCGCCGGCGGTTCACGGTAAGCGAGTTGATGTCCCGCCTTGCCGAAGAGATCAAACCCCTCGCGGATCGAAAGGGTTTGGACCTGGTTTATGTTCCCTCGAGCCTGCAGATCATGAGCGACCCCGGTCTGCTCGACCGCATCCTTCGCAACCTGTTGACCAATGCGGTCGCCCATACGGAAAGCGGGCGAATCCTGTTCGGATGCCGGCGCCGGGGGGGCGAGCTGAGGATTGAAATCTGGGATACGGGTCCGGGCATTCCCGACGACCAAAAAGAACATATCTTCGAGGAGTTTTATCAGGGCGGTGCCGAAAGAGGGGATCAACGGGACGGGCTTGGCCTGGGGCTTGCCATCGTCGATAGACTGGTCAAGCTGCTCGAGCACCGGATCGAGGTTTCCTCCAGGGTTGGCCGGGGGTCCGTATTCGGGGTTCGCGTGCCGATCGACGAAGCCGAAGAAACCGAGAAAACCGAAGAAACCGCTATGGCACCGGTGCCGGCGCAACTGAGCGATGATGCCAGCGGCGCCCTGATCGTCGGCATCGACGACGATCCAACGGTTCGTGACGCCCTTAGCCTGTTATTGGAAAGCTGGGGGTTCGAGGCGGTCATCGCGGCTTCCGAGCAGGAAGCCGTCAACCGGCTTTCCGCCGGGAACAAGCCCCCCGACCTGGTGATCGCCGATTACCGGCTACACCAAGGCAACAAGGGCAGCCACGCCATCAACGCCATCCGGCGACGTTGGGGCAACCGTATTCCGGGCTTGCTGTTGACCGGTGATACGGACCCGCAAGGCCTGAAGGAAGCAACCGAAAGCGGTTTCCAGGTGGTCAAAAAACCGATCATGCCTGAAAAGTTGAAGGCCCGGGTTGCCGAACAAATACAATCTTCCCACCCGGCGTCGAAACCCCAGTCCGGCAACGGCAAACACCGGCGGCCTCGGGCCGGCGCCGGGACCTAGACCCTTCAATCCTTCTTGGTTTTGCCGGGCTTCAAGGGAAGACCTGAAAAAAGAAACCTCGCAATGGTTTCCGCCTGGCGCAGGCCGCGGTCGAGGGCGGCCATGGTCCGGGCCTTATCGGCGCTGTCGTCCATCAGCCACGCCCTGAGCGCGACAAGATAAACCAGCGCCAATCCCTTGGTGCGGAGCAAGCCGGCCGGTCCCTGGGACGAAAGCCCGGCGGCCTCGAGCATCCAGGCCATGGAGCACATCAACCGAGGCCCGAGGCAAAGAGGGGCGGCCGGGTCGAAAAGGCTGTCCTTGACGATTTCCGAGACGGCGGCGCGGTGCGGCTGAAGAACGTCAAAACGGCGCATCAGCACGTCGAACAACCGGTCACGGGCCGATGAACCGTCCGCTTTCCCTTGGGCCAGCACCTGCTCATCCGTTCGCCGGATAAACCCGTTGAGAATCGCCCCCTTCGACGGAAAAGCGTGCCTGAGCTCGGCCATCGTCACCCCGGCTTCCTTGGCGATATGGGCAAGCCGGATTCGCCGCCATCCACGGCTGACGGCAAGGGCGAGCGCCGCTTCGATGATGCGGCCCGGCACATCGGACTTGCCCCGGGACTTGCCCCGGGACCTGCTCCGCGCCTTGGCCCGGGGCTTTCCCTTCGGGGTTCGGGGTTTTTTCGTTGGTTTCCTGGCCATGTCGGTCCCTCGGCTTGCCCTGGTGCTGGGCCGTAGGGTTCTTAGGCGACCATCATCGCCCATCGGCCCCCGAGGGCCAAGGACGGACTTGTGATAAAGGGTGAATGCCGCTGATTTCCGGGTCTTAACCGGCCAATTCCCTTGACCGTTTGGCGGCGGCGGCGATGGCTTTGGTGATCAACGGCTGCCAGCCGTCGTCGGCCATCAGAATTTCCAGGGCCCGGGCGGTGGTTCCCCCCGGGCTGGTGACGTTTTCGCGCAAGGTGGCCGCCTCTTCGTCCGCCTGGTGCAACAACTCGCCGGCGCCGGCAACCGTTGCCCGCGCCAACTGCCGGCTGAGGTCCACCGGCAACCCGGCCTCTTCCCCGGCCCGGCCCAGGCATTCGACAAGCAGGAACACATAAGCCGGGCCGCTTGCGGAAACCGCCGTTACCGCGTCCATCAGGCCCTCGTCTTCGATCCAGGCGACCTCGCCGACGGCTTTCAACAGCTCATCGGCCCTCTTTCTCTGGTCTTCGTTCACATGCCGGTTGGCGCATGCCACCGTAATTCCCCTGCCGACCGAGGCCGGCGTATTGGGCATGGCCCGGATGATGGCCACCCCGGGCCCGAGCTTTTCCTCGAAATAAGCGATGGTCTTGCCGGCGGCGATGGACAGGAAAACCGTTTCCGGCCCGGCCAGGCCGGCATAGGCCGGGGCGGCCTCGTCCATGATTTGCGGTTTAACGGCCAACACCACCGTGGCCGGTTTGAAACCGTCGGCAAGGCTGTCGGGATCCGGAACAACGGTGACGCCATGGCGTTCGGCAATGGCCTTGGCGGTGTCGCCTTGGGGTTCGACGACGGTGATGGCGGCCGTATCAAACCCCCTATCGAGCCACCCCGCCAGGAGAGCGCCGCCCATCTTGCCGCATCCGGCGAGCAGAAGCGTCCCCTCCATTGGGCTAGCCAGAGCGCCTCATCAGGCTTCTCCAACCGTTTCGACCATGGCCGCGGCAATGGCCTCGGCGGGCGTGTTGCCGCCCCAGACGACATATTGGAAGGTGGGAAAAAAGCGCTCGCATTCGAGGATCGCAATGTCGATCAGGTCATCGATCTGTTCCGCCGTCGGCCCCTTGGTGCCCCGCATGGGCATGGCATGGCGGAACATCGGCAATCCTTCGTCGGTCCAGATGCCGAAATGACCCATCCACATCTTCTCGTTGACCAAGGCCAGAAGCTCATGGACGAAGGGGCGCCTTTCCTGGGGCACCCGCATATCAAAGGCGCAGCTGAAATGCACCGCCCCCACTTCCTCGTTCCAGGCGAAAAAGAGGCTGTAATCGCACCAGGTGCCGGGAACCTGGAAGGCGATTTCATCGTCGTTGCGGCGGTCGAAGGCCCAGTCGTTGCGCTCCACGATCTGCTCGACGATGTCGAGAGGATTATTGGAAAAAACCTCGTGTAGAACGTTGAGTGTGGTCATGCCCGCCCCCCTATTGCCAATGGCGGCTACGAAAGCGCGGACCGGATGTGGCGCACCCGCTATATATGGTAACCAATACCATATATTGTGGAACCTTGCCCGGTCGGTACAAAGTGTAGCTTGCCCCAACGCGGATTCGGGCGCAAGCGCCGAATAGGGGCGAACACGAATTTTCTGTGGATAAGCCCCGGTCCTGCAAACAGGATCAGCAAGCTCAGGCCTTGCCGGCGGCTTTCCTTTTGGCCTTCCGTTTGGTCGTCTTTTTGGCCCGGGGCTTGGCTTTTTTAGGGGACTTTGCCCCGGCTTTTCCAACCGCTTTGAGGCCGAGCTTTTTCTCAAGCGCACTGACCCGCTTCGCCAACGCTTCCTGCTCCAGCCTGGCATTGGCGGCCATCGTCTTGACCGCGTCGAATTCGTCACGGGGCACCATGTCGGCGTTGACCAAAAGGCGTTCGATCTGCTGGCGGATCAGGACCTCGATCTCGGCCCTGATGCCGCCGAGCGTTGAAACCGCGCCGCCCGCGACCTTGGCGAGATCATCGAAAACTCGGCTGCGTGTCTGCATCGGGGGCTCCTCAAGGGTGTTGACTGTATTCCCTTCATTATGTTCTTAGCAGTCCGGCGGTGCACCTAAAAATTATCAGTTCAATATCTTAGGGGTTGCAACTCAGGCAACCCTAACCCAAAAATTTTTGGATTTTTCTCGAGAGCAATTGTCCTTCCTTTACTTCACACTCCCACACCACGAGAACCTTCCAATCTAGTTCTTCGAGCTTGGCTTGCGCCTCTCGGTCCCGCTGCTGGGTTCGTTTTAGCTTGGGCAGCCAATAACTTTTGTTGCTCCTGGGCTTTTGGGAGGCTCGGCATTTTTTGCTTTTGTGCTGGTGCCAAAAACAGCCATGGACAAAGATGATTTTCTTTCGGCCGGGGAAGACAATATCCGGCTTGCCCGGAAGGTCTCGTCGGTGCAGACGGAACCTGTATCCCTTCGCGTGAAGCAGCTTTCTTACTGTAAGTTCGGGCTTGGTATTTACGGCCCTGATGGCACGCATGATACGACTGCGGCCCTCAGGAGAAACATGGTCAGTCATGGCCTAGTAATACTTAATGCGCCATTCAAGATTATTTCTGTTAACAAAGCCAGGAATGGGCACTCGCCTGGGAAGAGGCCCGTAATTTCCGCTTGCTTCTACTGACTCAGAACACCGTAGGCGACCATTCGGTTCGATTCTTATGTTCCCGGAATCAAAAAGCCTGTGAATGTCTACCCGCAAGCAAATCCCGTTTGCAGAAATGTCATCACCACCATGCTTGACAGGAACAATATGAGCGGCCTCAAGAACCTCTTGGATGCATTCGCCTGTGAGGAGGCACCTTCTTTCATAGGCCACAAGAATCTCTTGCCGGAATTGTGCCTGCCTTGGCCTCGAAATGATGGATGCTGTGGTTCGTTGCCGTTCGATTATGGACGGTAAGCCCGTATCCCTCACGGAGGAGACAATTTCATCCGTGTCAGCCATGTCATCAAAAATACTAGCGTCCGTTCTTGGTTGAATTGCATCCGTATCAAACAGCTCGGAAAGGTAGAATTTTCTGTCGTACGCGGAAGCATCACCTTCCTCGACCGTACATAGACCATAATGTGCAAGAAAAAGCAGGAACTCCCTTGCCATTCTCTTGTCATTGGCTCCCGGCATGCAATCAGGCCACTGCCTTATGTCAAGGTTACCGCGACGATGCCGACGCAATGATCTCGTATGGGTGGGTAAGTCTGCACCTATTCCAGATAAGGGAATTGTTACACGCATGAGTTCGTTGGGAGTGATATAGGCTTGTCTCTTGCCGTAACGCATCCCGAGCAAGTCAATAATCTGCAATATAAGCATCAAGGGCTTGATTTCTAAGTTTGCTTGTCTCCACTTTTCGATTTCATTCGGTGGGTATGTATTGGGGTTTGGTAATACCGTTTGCTGGACCATGATCGCCGCAAATTCACCTTGCGTAACGGCTCCCGAAGCGACTTTTCGCCCGAGGTTTGTGAGCTCAATTTCACCTCGGTGAGGATTCAAGAGACCTGTCCCTTTCCAATACTGGCCGGAATTGCGGACAAGGTTACGTTCTGGAGTGCGAACGAGTTTAACGCGCGTCTGTGTCTCTCGTTGAACAACAGCCAATGCCCTAAGTAGTGCAGGATCACTTGGTGGATGGTTCTCAAATTGCGCGAATGCCCGCAACACGCCCAAGAAAACAGGAGGCTCAAGGAGGCTCTCTGTAGGCTGAACACTCAGCCAGCGCCATTTGAATGAATCGAAGGGCTTTGTTGGAATCATGCAATCTTTCGCTTGAGCGTATGTTGCTCACGACAAAGTTCCGCTTCGGCTCGCCAGAACATCTTGCCAAGGGCTTTAGCAAGTTTCGGCGGAACAGCATTTCCGATCTGCCGATAGGCTGAAGTCTTCGGACCGAAAAACACGAAATCGTCGGGGAAGGACTGGACAGCAGCTAGCTCTCTGGCAGTCATCCTGCGGTGGTTACCTGGATGGTGAATAACAACTACACCACCCCTGTCATCCCCACGGGCCGTCACGGTGGGAGCTGGCTTATTCGGGTCAATTTTCCGATGGCCGAGATGACCATTGAACCTCAGCTTGTATTTGGAGTGCTCGTGGTTTGGAATTCCTGTCTTGTTTTCTGGCTTTGGAAAGTGGGCAAGAGCCTCTCCAACTGTTATCCAAGGCCTGAGACCTTGGATAGAAGCCTTCCCGTGTTCTGCATGGGTGGGTCGCGGAGGGAAATTCAATTCCACGCCCAAGTCCTCGCGAATCCCAACAATCAGGAGCCTCTTTCGTGTCTGCGGCACGCCATAATCTGCCGCATTCAAGACCTGGTGGCAGACCCTGTATCCCGCGCTAGAGAAGTCCTCAAGAATCATTTTCAGGACGCTCCCCTTCCCCATTGAGGCTAAGCCTTTTACGTTTTCGGCAAGCAAGAACTTTGGTTGCTTGTCGTGGAGAATCTTGACCATTTCCTGGTACAGGAGATTTCTTGGATCGCCTATTGTCCGGTTCCAGTTAGCAACAGAAAATCCTTGGCATGGGAAACCGCCAATCAAGATGTCCCCTTCAGGAATTTCCCGGCTGGGGACGTCCCTGATGTCTCGTGGGTCAATATGGTCCCCGATATTCAGGCGATAGGTTTCTATTGCCTCGGGGAAGGTGTCATTGGCCCATATAATCTCATGGCCCGCCTGGATAAACCCCAGGTCGAGACCTCCCGCGCCAGAAAAAAGTGATATTACTTTCATTTTAGGCTGCCTTGTTCCGAAGAAATTTTTCTTTCCTTGCTAACTCTTCGCCAAGCTTACATGCAAATTGGACTGACACGGCATTCCCTACTTGTCGGTAACAAGAATTCATCTTCCCAGCAAACTCAAAATCGAGAGGGAATGTCTGAATACTAGCCGACTCACGAATGGACATCCGACGATGATTGTTTGGGTGTTGGATGGCGCAAACGCCACCCTTTCCATTCCCCCTGGCCAGGATTGTGGGTGACGGTAAGGCCGGGTTGGTCCAGCGATGCCCTGTAAAATTCCGGTTAGTGACCTTGTACTGCGAGCAAATGTGATTGGGGATTTTCTCTGCTTTCTTGGACCCTGGTTCTGGAAACTCCTTCAACGCTTCTCCGACGGTAACCCATGGCTTGAGGCGAAGCAGCCGGGCTTTCTCTGGAGCCGCATGTGTTGGTTCGGGGAACAAGAAGTCTGCCTCCTCTGGCAAGCCTTCTCGAGTCCCCGCGATTATAACACGCCGTCGATTCTGAGGGACGCCATAATCAGCCATGTTGAAGAGCCTTTTCTGGACCCTATACCCTGCTGCCGCGAAATCCTGCTCTATTTTTTGAATCGCTTTTCCTCCAGCAAGGCTCAATATCCCGCGTACGTTTTCGGCAAGAAAATACATGGGCCTGATGTCTCGAATCACTCTTAGGAATTCAAGATACAACCTGTTTCGCTCATCCTTTTCGAAACGAAGCATGTTTGCTTGGGAGAAGCCTTGACAAGGAAAGCCGCCGACAACAACGTCACCCCTCGGAATTTCCTTCGAGTTTATGAGTTCAATATCTGAAAGGATGATGTGATTGCCGATGTTATTCTTGTAGGTTTCAACTGCATCAAAGGCATTGTCATTCGCCCATATAATTTTGTGTCCTGCTTTGATCAGGCCTAGATCAAGCCCCCCCGCTCCAGCAAACAAAGAGACGATTTTCACTTTGGGCACCTTTTAATTGCCATTTTTCCCTGCGAGATTTTGGCTAGATCGCCCATGAACCGACCCCCAAATATAGTAATTTACTGTGACCGACTTACTAATTCTAGTTTTTTAATAAGGAACAAAGATAGAACATAAGTTAAGTGAAGTCAATGTACGCAATGCTATGTGATTTAGAAAATATTCTCTTATTGGCCTTTTGGAGACTAACCCGGCCACGTTGTTACTGTCCGATTTAGTTCACTGGCCTCTCAAATCAGGAAAATCCTTGCCCGCTTGCGGCTCGGGACCGCGCGCCCTATAAGACTCCAAATCCAAAGCGAGACGAAAAATGTATGTGGTCACGGGCGGAGCCGGGTTTATCGGCTCCAACATCGTTTGGGCGCTGGAACAGAAGAACCTCGGCAAGGTGATCGTCTGCGACCAGCTCCGCGAGGGAAACAAGTGGCGTAACATCGCCAAACGGGACCTGGCCGGCGTGGTGCCGCCGGAAGAGTTGTTCGGTTTCCTGGAATCCAATGCGTCGAACATCGAAGCGGTGGTTCACATGGCCGCTATCTCGTCGACCATCGAGACCGACGTCGATAAGATCATCGACACCAATTTCCGGCTTTCGCTGGACCTGTGGCATTGGTGCACCCAACACCATATCCGCTTCATCTATGCGTCCAGCGCCGCGACTTACGGCGATGGCGCCCAGGGCTTCGACGACGATGGCTCGGTGGAGGGGCTTACCGAACTCAAGCCGCTCAACGCTTATGGCTGGTCGAAGCACCTGTTCGACCGCCGGATTGCGCGTATGCTGGCCGATAAGGAACCGCGCCCGCCGCAATGGGCGGGCTTGAAGTTCTTCAACGTCTACGGCCCCAACGAATACCACAAGGACCGGATGCGAAGCGTCGTTTCCCAGGTCTTCCCCAACGCCCGTGACGGCGAGACGGCCATCCTTTTTAAATCCCATAACCCCGATTACCAGGACGGCGGCCAGCTACGGGATTTCATCTGGGTGGACGATTGTATCGACATGGTCATGTGGCTGCTGGAAAACAAAGACGTTAATGGACTATTCAACTGCGGCACCGGCCAGGCGCGCAGCTTCGAAGACCTGACCAAGGCGGTCTATCAGGCGTTGGAAAAGAAGCCGAAAATAGAATACGTGGACACGCCGGCCGAGATTCGACCCAAATACCAGTACTTCACCGAGGCCAAGATGGACCGGATTCGCGCCGCCGGCTATGAAAAGCCGTTTACGTCGCTGGAAGACGGCATCGCGAAATACGTTCGCGGGTTCCTCGATACCGACGATCCCTATAGATGAGCCGCCCTAGCGCCCCATGACCTTCGTCATTCCCTTTCCCTCCATTGATCCGGTGCTCATCAGCTTCGGGCCGTTGGCGATCCGCTGGTATTCGCTGGCCTATATCGCCGGCCTCCTGCTCGGCTGGCGGCAGATGCGCCGGCTGGTGGGGCGCCGGCCGGAGGTGGCGGACGAGGCGGCGGTTGACGATTTCCTGATTTGGGCGACGCTGGCCGTGGTGCTCGGCGGGCGTCTCGGTTACGTGCTGTTTTATAACGCGGCCTATTACCTGGATAATCCGCTATCGGCGTTGGCCGTCTGGCAGGGCGGCATGTCGTTTCATGGCGGCCTTGTCGGCGTCATCGTTGCCACCATCATCTTCTGCCGCCGGCGGAGGATAGACCTTCTCGGCTTTTCCGACCGGGTGGCCTGCGTCGCCCCCATTGGATTGTTTTTCGGCCGGCTGGCCAACTTCATCAACGGCGAACTGTTCGGCCGCGTCGCCGACGTTCCCTGGGCCATGGTCTTTCCCCGGGGCGGGCCCGAGCCCCGTCACCCGAGCCAGATTTACGAGGCCCTGCTGGAAGGAGCGCTTTTGTATCTGGTCCTCTGGTGGTTGGTGGGGAACGAGGAAATCCGCCGCCGGACGGGGTTGTTGACCGGGATTTTCATGGCTGGTTACGGCGCCGCCCGCGTCTTCGCCGAATTGTTCCGCCAGCCCGATGCGCACCTGGGCTTCCTTAGCTTCGGCACCACCATGGGCCAATGGCTGTCGGTGCCTTTACTGGCTTTCGGGGCGTACCTGATTCTTCGCGCCAAATCCGAAAGCTGAACGCCATGTCCGCCATGGCCGACCATCTCAGGGACTTGATGGCCGCGAAGGGGCCGCTGACAGTGGCCCAATACATGGAACAAGCCCTCACCCATCCCAGGCTCGGCTATTACATGGGCCGCGACCCGTTCGGCCGCGGCGGCGATTTCATCACGGCGCCTGAAATCAGCCAGATGTTCGGCGAACTGATCGGATTGTGGTGCGTCGTCCAATGGAAGGCCATGGGCGGGCCGGACCCGGTCAACCTGGTGGAACTCGGCCCCGGCCGGGGCACCATGATGGCGGACGTGCTCAACGCCGGGCGCGGCACCGACGGCTTCCTTGAGGCGCTTGATATTTCCCTTGTCGAAATCAGCCCGGCGCTCAAAGCCCTTCAGGAAGACACCCTGGTGAAGACTCCGGCGATCCACACCGCCCGCTCGCTAAGCTGGCTGAGCGATTTTTCAGAAATCCCCGATGATGCCGACGGCTCGGACGGCCCGTTGCTGCTGATCGCCAACGAATTCATCGACGCGCTTCCGGTCAGGCAGTTCCAGATGACGGCGGAAGGCTGGCGTGAACGCCTGATCGGGCCGGATGACGGGGGCAAGGGGTTCCAATTCATGCTGGCCGACGGCCCGCCGCCGGACGGTGTTATTCCGCCCGCCTTTGAAAACGCCGAGGAGGGCGCCCCGGAAGGCACCATCGTCGAGGCCCGTCCCGCCGCCGCCGATCTGGCCCGGACCATCGCCGAGCGCCTGTCCCGGCAGCCGGGCGCCGCGTTGATCATTGATTACGGCCATGAAGAAAGCGCCCCTGGCGATACCCTGCAGGCGGTCAAGGCCCATGAATTCCACGACCCCCTGGAAGACCCGGGCGAAGCCGACCTGACCGCGCATGTGGATTTCGCCGAATTTTGCCGCGCCGCCGAAAAAGCCGGGGCGCAAATTTACGGCCCCATCACCCAGGGCGCGTTTTTGCAGGCGCTCGGCATCGGTGCCCGCGCCGACGCCCTGATGACGGCGTCGCCGGAACACCGCCGGGATATCGAACAGGCGCTGGAGCGCCTGACATCCGACGACGGCATGGGGCGGCTGTTCAAGGTGCTGGCGCTGGCGTCTCCGGGCCTGCCGCCGCCGCCCGGGTTTGATTAAGGGCCGCCGATTGGTGAATAATGAAACCATGATCACCTCGCAAGCGCTGAACCGGGACGGGCGGGTGTGCCATGGGTTCTTCACCCGCGAAGGCGGCGTCAGCGAAGGCATTTTTGCCTCTCTCAACTGCGGATATGGCTCCGGCGACAATCCGGACCATGTGACCCAAAACCGTGACCGGGCCATGAACCTGTTGGGCCCGGACTCAGGCCTCAACGGCGGCGATCTGGCGACCCTTTACCAGGTCCATTCCGCCGACGTGGTGGTTGTCGAAGAACCCTGGAAGCCGGGCCAAGCCCCCCATGCCGATGCCGCCGTCACCCGCACGCCGGGGGTCGCGCTGGGCGTTTTGACCGCCGATTGCGCGCCGGTTCTTTTCGCCGACGAGACGGCCGGGGTCATCGGCGCGGCGCACGCCGGCTGGCGCGGCGCACTCGACGGGATTCTGGAGGCGGCGGTGGACGCCATGTGCCGGATCGGCGCCGAGCGGGGGCGCATCAACGCCGCCCTCGGCCCCACCATCCAGAAGGCGTCCTACGAAGTCGGGCCCGAATTCCACGCCCGGTTCATGGACGCCGCCACCGCCAACGGGGCATTTTTCGCAGACGCCCCCAGGGAAGGCCATTTCCTGTTCGACCTGCCCGGGTTCCTGGGAAGGAAACTCGAAAACCTTGGATTGGCGGCGGTCGAAACGTTTCCCGACGATACTTGCGCCGACGAGAATCGTTTTTTCAGCTACCGGCGCGCCACCCGGCTGGGCGAAAAGGACTATGGCCGGGGCCTGGCGGCCATCCTGATCAGGGTATAAAAGGAATCGCGCCATGCCCCATATGTTCATCCTGGTGGCGGCTCTTATTCTGGGGCTGATGGTTGCCTGCGCGATGATGTGAGGACGGGGACCAAGCATGGGTTGGATTTTTGCCAAACGAAGACTAGGCGGCCTGGTGCTGACGGCGTTGCTGGCCGCCGCCTGTGGGCCGTTGCCGAGACCCTTTCAGCCGGCCCCGGAAACGTCCTCGAACCCCCTGGTCAGGGAGGTCGCGACATCGGGAATCTGGATCCAGCCCATTGATGGCGTCACCGGGCCCATGTCCAAGCTGCTCGGCGCCGCCATGGCCGAGAATTTCAAGAGCCAAGGTATCCGCGCCGTTACCGCCGCCGGCGCCAACAGCCGCTACCGGCTCAAGGGAAAGGCGGAAATCAACCGGGATGACCCGTCGCTTCCCTATGTGGTCCTGATCCACTGGACCCTTTACGATTTCGGCGGCCAAGTCCTCGGCCAGGAAACGCAAGGCGTGCCGGGGACCCGCCAGGATTGGGAATTCGGTTCACCCCCGATCATCGCCACCGTCGGCGAGGAAGGCTCGGAAATCATCGCTGCCATGATCGACAAGGACGAAGAAAGCCTCAAACCCGTCAAGCCGCGTCTGGCGGGCCTGTGGGTCAGCCCGGTCGAAAACGCGCCCGGCGACGGCAACAGGTCTTTGACCCGGGCCATCAAGACCGCCATCAAAGGCGCCGGTATCGCCGTCGCCCAGGAACGCCGCCACGCCGAATTCATCCTCGAAGGCCGGTTCCGTCTGGACCCGGCCAAAGAAAATCTACAAAAAGTGCAGATCACCTGGGCGGTGTTGACCGCCGATGGACGGGAAATCGGCCGGGCGACGCAAAAAAACCTGGTCGAGGCCGGCACCTTTGATGGCCCCTGGGGGGACGTCGCCACCCTGGTCGCCGATGCCGCGGTGGAGGGAATCCAAGGGGTGCTCCAGGCCGCCGGCGCGTCCCGCTACCGGCTCGGCCCGCCGGCCCGGGTGCTGAAAACCGAAGTTCCCGCCGCCGACGGCAAGGACACCCTGCCGCCGCCTTGGCTGCAACCAGAGGTGCCGCCGGCAAGGGCCAAAACCCCCTGAATCCAGAAACCGGCCAGAAACCGGGGAGGGCGGATTCTCCGTTTTCAGTGATCTTTGACCCCCTTCCTGATAGATTCAAGTGGGCGAATCGAT
>CAZVFL010000014.1:0-8013 GCA_964626025.1 uncultured Thalassospiraceae bacterium | reverse complement strand
CCGTTTTCAGTGATCTTTGACCCCCTTCCTGATAGATTCAAGTGGGCGAATCGATTCGCGGGCGCATGACGCCGGTTAAACGGCGGGCGTCGGCCTTGCGGTTATTTGGTGTGGCGTTCTGGGCGCCGGGGGATGCCTGAGACTTTATCTTGAAAGCTGGCTTGAAAGCTGGCGGGTTCTCTCAAGATAGGCTTCGGGGGCGTTCCAAAGTTCGGGTAATGCAACGCTTGCTTCGCACACTGATCATAACGTCGCTCACCGTCATCGGATTAATGGCTTGCGAATCCGAACAGGAAAGAGCGGCCCAAGACATACTGACCGGGGGATTCCAGCCCCGGGTCGATTTTTCTAGGCTGATTTTCGTGGTTCCGGTGGAAGGCGTGAACGCCACCGCCCGGCTGGTGCTTGCCGACGCCATTGCGGCGTCGCTCCGGGATGCCGAGAAGCCGGCCATTCTTTCCGATAAAGTCAACGAAATGGGACCGTCCATCGCCGGCCGGATCATTTCCGCCGACGAACGCGGCTCCGTCGTTTGGGTAACGGCGTTGTGGGAACTGAAGGCGCCTTATGGAACCGCCGTTGCCGAATACCGCCACCAAGTAGTTGTCGACAGCCGCCTTTGGAAGACGGGCTCGGCGGAGGCCATGAATTTACTGGTCTCCGACGCGAGCCCCCATATCACCCGCATGGTGCACGATTACGTCAGCCCCATGACCCCGGCCGAAAACGTGACGGTGGCCCGGCCGCTGCCGTCCGTCCCGGCCGAAAAGCCCGCCGCCCCGAAACCTGAAGCGGCGCCGCCGGCAATCGCCATCAAGGCGCAGAGTCGGGCCACTGCGGCCCTTCCTCCGGCGGCGCAAAACCCGCCCGCAAAACCCGCCCTGCCCAAGGCTTTGAAAAAGGTCTTGAAAAAGATTCCGCCCCCGAAGAAAAAACCCGCCCCGCCCATGAAACTTAAGGAAAAGCCCATCCTCATGCCGGTCCCCGAAGAGGGTCCAAGCCGGCTCGTCGCCGAGCCGCCGCCGGTGACTTGGGGCCGGCCGTCGTTCCTGATCAAACAGGTCGAGGGCGCCCCCGGAGACGGCAACAAGGCCCTGACCAAAGCGATGAAAGAGGCGCTTCGGAAAAGGGACATCACCGTCACCGAGGACCCCAGGCAGGCGGGCTTCGTGATCGCGGGCAAGGTCGAAATCAGCGCCCCCGTCGGCGGCCGCCAACAGGCCAAGATCATCTGGGCGGTCAACACCATGGCCGGTGACGAAGTCGGCAAAGCGGTGCAGGAAAACGCGGTCAAGGCCGGGAGCCTCAACGGCGCCTGGGGGCGGGTCGCCGACATTGTTTCCACCGCTGCCGTCGCCGGCATACAGGAACTGTTCGGCATAGACCGAAACCGCTCGTCCCGCGCCACCAAAGAGCCGAAATTCACGGGCAACCCGGCCCTTCCCCAGATGCCGGGCCGGGCCATGCCGCCGCCGAAATGAGCAGGATTTTTCCAACTCCCCGGGCCGCCTTGGAATCCCGTTTACAGGGTATCGGCGGGCTGATAAATTTTGCCGCGTCCATGGCCGGCATGGGGCCGGGATGACCATGTTCGCCAAGAAGCCACCGTTTGGCGGAGACACCAAAGCAAAATGAAAATTCTTGCCGGTAACAGCAACAAACCTCTGGCCGAGGCGATTTCCGCCTGTATCAACCTGCCGCTGACAAAAGCCAGTATCCGCCGGTTTTCGGACATGGAAGTGTTCGTCGAAATCGAGGAAAACGTCCGCGGCGAAGACGTGTTCGTCATCCAGTCCACGTCTTATCCGGCCAACGACAACCTGATGGAGTTGCTGGTGGCCCTGGATGCGCTCAGGCGCGGCTCGGCCCGGCGCATTACCGCCGTGCTCCCTTATTTCGGCTACGCCCGCCAGGACCGCAAGTCGGGCCCCCGGACGCCGATTTCGGCCAAGCTGGTGGCCAACCTGATTACCGAGGCGGGCGCCGACCGGGTGCTGACCCTGGACCTGCACGCCGGTCAGATTCAGGGATTTTTCGACATCCCGACGGACAACCTCTACGCCCAGCCGGTGATGGTCAAGGACATCCAGGAAAAACTGGACGGCGACGATCTGATGATCGTATCGCCGGACGTGGGCGGCGTGCTTCGCGCCCGCGGGCTGGCCAAGCGGCTCAACGCGGACCTCGCCATCATCGATAAACGCCGCGAAAAAGCCGGTGTTTCCGAAGTCATGAACATCATCGGCGAGGTCAAGGACCGGCGTTGCGTTTTGGTTGACGACATCGTCGATTCGGCGAACACGCTCTGTAATGCCGCGGAGGCGCTCAAAAACGCAGGCGCGACATCGGTTCACGCCTATGTCACTCACGGGGTGCTCTCGGGTGGCGCCGTCGCCCGGGTTGCATCCTCGCCGATGGAAAAGCTGGTTATCACCGACTCAATCCAGGGAACGGAAGCCGTGCGCGTCTCAGAAAACATAGAGCAACTGACCATCGCGCCGCTAATGGCCGATGCGATCGGCCGAATCAGCGAAGAATCGTCCGTTTCAAGCCTGTTTGATTGATTGACCGGGGCCGCCTGGAAGGGTATGTATCCCCGGCCTTGAAAAAGGCTGAATCAAGGAGTTCCGAAAGATGGCCCAAGTGACTGCACTGGCCGCCGAAGTGCGCGAAAATGCCGGCAAAGGCGCCGCCCGCGCCGCCCGCCGTGCAGGCCGCGTTCCCGGCGTGATTTACGGGAACAAGGAAGATACGGTGCTGATTACCATCGATCCCTTGGACCTTCAGCAGCAGCTCAAGGGCCCCGGGTTCTTCGCCCGCGTGTTCGAGATAGAAGTCGGCGGCAAGAAACACCGGGTCCTGGCCCGTGACCTTCAGGTCGACCCGGTCACCGACCGCCCCATCCACGTGGACTTCATGCGCTTCAGCGAGGCCACCCGGCTCAACATCGACGTCCAGGTGGTGTTCGAAAACCACGAGGAAAGCCCCGGCCTCAAACGCGGCGGCGTCCTCAACGTCGTCCGTCATACGGTCGAAATGCGCTGCAAGCCGGACGGCATTCCCGAAAGCATCACCGTCGATCTCGCCGGGCTCGACATCGGCGACAGCGTCCATATCAGCGCCATCGAAATGCCCGAAGACGTGGAATTGACTATTGCCGACCGCGACTTCACCGTTGCCACCATCGCCGCGCCGACGATCCTGGTCGAGATCGAGGAAGAGGAAGAAGGCGAAGAGGGCGAGGAAGGCGAGGAAGGCGAAGAGGGCGAAGAAGGCGAGGAAGGCGAAGAGGGCGAAGAGGGCGAAGCCAAAGAAGGCGAAGAGGGCGAAGCCGCGGAGGGCGAAAAAGGCGAGGCCAAGGCCGAAGGCGAAGCCAAAGCCAAGGGCAAAGGCAAAAAGGATTCCAAAGGCTAACCCCCGGCCGCCGGAGGGCACCCTCAAATGCTGTTGCTGGTCGGACTGGGAAACCCGGGCGACGGGTACGCCAAACACCGTCACAACATCGGTTTCATGGCGATCGACACAATCGCCGAGCGGTATTCCCTTGGGCCCTTCCGCGCCAGGTTTCATGGACGCGTTGCCGAGGGCGAAATCGCCGGTGAGAAGGTGTTGGCGCTGAAGCCGGAAACCTTCATGAACGACTCCGGGCGTGCCGTCGAGGCGGCTCGCGCCTTTTACAAAATTTCCCCCGAAGACATCGTCGTTTTCCATGACGAGATCGACCTCCTGGCCGGCAAGGTGCGCATCAAGCGTGGCGGCGGCCATGCCGGGCACAACGGGCTGCGCTCGATCCATGACCATATGGGCCCCGATTACGGACGCGTCAGGCTCGGCATCGGCCATCCCGGCGACAAGGACAAGGTCACCGGCCACGTGCTCAAGGACTTCGCCAAATCCGACTCCGAATGGGTCAGAAACGTGCTGGACGCGCTCGCCGATCATGCGCCCCTTTTGATCGCGGGCGACGATTCCACCTATATGAACAAGGTGGCCCGGGCCGTGACCCCGCCCCGGGCCAAGAAATCCGCAGGAGAAAACGGCAACGATGGGGTTTAATTGCGGCATCGTCGGGCTCCCCAATGTCGGGAAATCGACGCTCTTCAACGCGCTCACCCGGTCCCAGGCGGCGGAAGCCGCCAATTTCCCCTTCACCACCATCGAGCCCAACATCGGCCGCGTCGCCGTTCCCGATGAACGCCTGGATGCCGTCGCCGACATCGCCAAGCCGGCGGCGGTGGTGCCGACCGGGCTCGAATTCGTCGACATCGCCGGGCTGGTAGAGGGGGCGTCGAAGGGCGAAGGGCTCGGCAACCAGTTCCTCGGCCAAATCCGCGGGGTTGACGCCGTCATCCACGTGCTTCGCTGCTTTACCGAAGGCGACGTCACCCACGTCACCGGCGCCCCCGACCCCGTGGCCGACGCCGGAACGGTGGCCACGGAATTGATGCTGGCCGACATGGAAAGCCTCAACCGGCGCCGGGACGGGCTGATCAAGAAGACCCGCGGCGGCGACTCCGACGCCGAAGCCGAGCTGGCGGTTACAAAGGGTGCGCTCAAGCTCCTGGAGGCGGGTCGTCCGGCCCGGGAGCTCGACGTCGCCGCCGGAAACGAGGGGATTTTCAAGGGCTTCGGTTTGTTGACGGCGAAGCCGGTGCTCTATGTGTTGAACGTGGACGAAGACCATGCAGCCCGTGGCAGCGAACTCAGCGAAAAAGCGGCCGCCATGGCGGCGGCGGAAGGCGCGGGCTGGGTGGTGATCTCGGCCAGGATCGAAGAAGAGATCGCCCAACTCGCCGACGCCGCCGAACGGGTGGAATTTCTGGAAAGCCTGGGGCTCACCGAAACCGGATTGGCCAGGATCATCCACGCCGGCTATGGGCTTTTGGGCCTGATTACCTTTTTCACCGTCAACGAGAAAGAAGCCCGCGCCTGGACGGTGCCGGCGGGGGCAACGGCGGTTGCGGCGGCGGCCCAGGTCCACACCGATTTCGCCAAGGGCTTCATCGCCGCCGAGACCATCACCTACGACGACTATGTGACGCTCGGCGGTGAAAACGCCGCCAAGGAGGCCGGCAAAATGCGCGCCGAGGGCCGCGACTACGTCGTCCAGGACGGCGACGTGATCGTGTTCCGGTTCAACGTTTAGGGGGGATCGTTTCGTTTCTGGAAATCGATATTCAGCTTGTCCAGGGCGTCCATGATCGGAATGAACAGGTTGAGCCCGATTGAAACGCCATCGCCTCCGTATCCCGCGTAGCTGACTCCGACGACGTTACCCTTCGCATCAAGCAAGGCCCCGCCGCTGTTGCCGCCATGGATGTCGACGTCGGCCTGAATATCCTCCAGGCCGGCCCGGTTGGAGGTGAACTTACTGACGATACCCTTGGAAACCGTGCCCGACAGCTTTTTCATTAGCGGCGAGCCGATGGCATAGACCTCTTCGGTGATCTTCAACGGCTTGGCGCGGATGGGGATCGGCACGTGGCCGCTTTTTTCAACCTGGATGATGGCGACGTCGCGTTTCGGATGGCGGCGGATGACCTCGCCCAGGATTTTGCGGCCGGTCAGTAGCCGGAGGCGCATGAACTGACTGTCCCCGGTGACGTGAAAATTGGTCATGATCAGGGTCGGGGTGATGAAAAAGCCCGACCCGTGGCTAAGCCCGCTTTCGATGGTGACCACGGAAAGCCGGGTCTGGTCGATGGTGTCGGCGATCGGACCGGTGCGTGGGGGATAGCGCTTGATCTGAAGCTCCGTCTCGGCGACGTTTTTGACGTCGGTGACGCTGGGTTCGCGTTCGGACAGCACCTGGACGAATTTCCGGTCCGCCGCCAGATTGACCACCGCGTTGGCGAAGGCGTTATGGAAGATCACCATTTCGCCGCCGCCGGCGCCCCGGTCCAGGGTCGCGGCGCCTTGGGTGGTGGTCTCGTAGACGACCTTGCGCGTGACCACCGAAAAAACCTGCCAGCGCACCGTCACCGCGCCCTTGCCGCGCTGTGTACCGCGCCGCCATCCGGTCCAGAAATCGGCCTCGTCGCATATGTTGAGCTTGATGTCGGTAATCTGGCCGCCGATCAGGTAACTGGCCTTGCGGCGGTCGTCAATGCTGCCGGCGAACATCTTGTCCGGGTTGCCGACGACGTTGAAATTAGCGGCCTTCATTTCCTCGAAGAACAAATCCTCGAACTCGACATCGCGGGCCAGCACCCGGCCCTGGTTCCAGAAGATGTTGCCGCCGAAGCCGAAGCACCCGCTTAGGCCGAGCAATTCGGGGTCGTAGCTGCCGATGGCGGTGCCGCGCTTGACCTTGACGCCGATACGGTCGAACTTGATCGGGGCCAAGGTGGCGGCGTCGGTGATTTCCACCGGTTCCTTGGTTTCCACCTTCGGCACCGTTATCGGAATGTCCTGACAGGCGGCAAGGATAAAAGCCGCTAAAAGGGCTGAGAATGTTAAACCTTTCAAGGTATTGGACCTCTTCATTAATTTAACGTGCCGTGCCTTTGCATTCCGCTACTTTAAGAAGAATGAAAAGAAGTGTCGAGTTGTTCTGCCAACCACGCCTTCCGCCGCCCCCACACCCCCATCCCCCTTTGTCCCCCTTTGTCCCACGGGGCCTTTTGCGCTACGTTTAACGGAACAAACAGGGAGGGCTGAATGGGCGAGACCATCAGACTGACGGCGGCCGACGGCCATGAATTCGACGCCTACCGCGCTGGGCCGGAAGGCGACGCCAAAGGCGGCGCCAAGGGCGGCGTCGTCGTCATCCAGGAAATTTTCGGCGTCAACGGCCATATCCGCGAGGTCGCCGACGGGTTTGCCCGGGAAGGCTATCTGGCCATCGCGCCGGCCCTCTTCGACCGCTGGCAGAGGGGCGTCGAGCTCGCCTACGACGACGACGGCAAGACCGCCGGCCGTGCGCTTAAAGCGCATGGCAACGACAACCTGGATCAGGTGATGGCCGACGTCCGGGCCGCGTCCGAGGCCGCCCGCACCGCCGGCCAGGGGAACGATAAGGGGAACGATAAGGGGAACGATAAGGGGAACAATAAGGTCGGCATCACCGGCTATTGCTGGGGCGGCGTGGTCGTCTGGGCGGCCGCTTGCCGGCTCGATCTCGACGCCGCGGCCGGCTACTACGGCGGCGGCATCATCGAGCTCAAGGACGAAACACCGAAATGCCCGATCATCCTGCACTTCGGCCGAAACGACGCCTCCATCCCCATGGACGACGTGGACGCCATATCGGCGGCGCATCCGGACGTGCCGGTCCACGTCTACGACGATGCCGGACATGGATTCAACTGCGACCGCCGGCCCGAGTATCACGAGGAAAGCGCCAGGATCGCGCTCAAGCGCACGCTCGATCTGTTCAAAGAGCACCTCGGCTGATGGCGGACCCCGGCACGTCCCCCGGAACGCCACCCATCATCGGCGTCATCGGCGGCAGCGGCGTCTACGACATGGACGGGCTGGAAAACACCCGCTGGGAAAAGGTCTCGTCCCCGTTCGGCGAGCCGTCCGACGAATTTCTCTTTGGCGAACTCGGGGGCCAACGGATGGTGTTCCTGCCCCGCCACGGGCGCGGCCACCGGATTCCGCCTTCCGAGCTCAATTTCCGCGCCAACATCGACGCCCTCAAGCGCTCGGGCGTGACCGAAATCATCTCGCTTTCGGCCTGCGGCTCGTTGAAGGAAGCTTTGCACCCCGGCACCTTCGTCATCGCCGACCAGTTCATCGACCGCACCTTCGCCCGTGAAAAAAGCTTCTTCGCCACCGGCCTGGTCGCTCACGTGGGCCTTGGCCATCCGGTGTGCGGGCGGCTTGGCGACGTCATCGAAGACGCGCTCAAAACACTCGACATCCCCCATCAGCGGGGCGGCACCTACCTGGCCATGGAAGGGCCGCAGTTCTCGACGCTGGCCGAATCCAACCTGTATCAGGGCTGGGGGGTGGACGTCATCGGCATGACCAACATGCCCGAGGCCAAGCTCGCCCGCGAGGCCGAGA
>CAZVFL010000013.1:45580-51349 GCA_964626025.1 uncultured Thalassospiraceae bacterium | reverse complement strand
TGAAGGGGACCGGACATGACGACAAATGACGACTTTTGACGACTTTTCCGAGACCCTTTTCGCCCCCGTTTCGGTTGAAAATCATGCGGAATCAATATGTTAAGGTAAATTCGGCCGCTTAAAACGACGTCAAAGAGACGACGGGCCGATGACCGTTGCACGGCGCCCGGACGACGCCCGTGGCGCGGCGACAAACCAACCCTGGCGTCGCCCGGCAAGGGTTGACGCGTGTAACGACAATCGTTACACTCAGCCCCGTGATCAAGAGCTTCGCCTCCCGGGATACGGAGAATCTCTTCCGCGGGCGGTCCAGCCGGCAGCTTCCGGGTGATTTGCAGCGCCGCGCGTTGCGGGAACTGTCGTCGATTCACGCCGCCGTCGCCCTCGGCGAGTTGCGGCGAATCCCCGGCAACCGGCTGGAGAAGCTGAAGGGAGCCCGGTCCGGCCAACACTCGGTCAGGATCAACGACCAGTGGCGGATATGTTTCGTTTGGCGGAACGGAGACGCCCACGAGGTCGAGATTGTCGATTACCATCGCTAACGAGGTTGCCATGACCAAACGCCGCAAGCGCGACATCCCGCCGGTTCATCCGGGAGAGATCCTCAAGGCCGATTTCCTGGAGCCGCTCGGCCTCAGCGTCAACGCGCTCAGCCGCGCGATTGGGGTGCCCAGGACCCGTCTCAACGACGTCGTGCGCGGGCGGCGGGGGATCACCGCCGACACGGCGATGCGGTTGGCGCGGTTTTTTCGGATCAGCGCCCAGTTCTGGATGAACCTCCAATCTCATTACGAACTGGAGGTCGCCGAAGAAGCCCATGGCCAACGCCTCGACCACGAGGTCCGGCCACACGCCGCTTGAGCCCCGGGCCGAAAAACGGGCCGAAAAACGAATACGGGGACAGTATATTTATTTCTTCCGAGGTCCCTATTCCGCCGCCTCGGCGTAATCCTCCATGGGCGGGCAGGAGCAGACCAGGGTGCGGTCGCCGGCGACGTTGTCGATGCGCCCGACCGGCGGCCAGTACTTGTCGTCGAAAATCCCCTTCAGCGGAAAGAACGCCTGTTCCCGGGAATAGGGGCGGTCCCATTGGTCGGCGGCAAGCAAATGGTGCGTGTGGGGCGCGTTCCGGAGCACGTTGTTTTCAGGGTCGGCCTTGCCCTTTTCGATGTCCCGGATTTCGCCGCGAATGGCGATCATGGCCTCGCAGAACCGGTCCAGCTCGTGCCGGGATTCGCTTTCCGTCGGTTCGATCATCAGCGTGTCGGCGACCGGAAACGACATGGTCGGCGCGTGGAAGCCGTAGTCGATCAACCGCTTGGCCACGTCCTCGACGGTAATGTCCGAGGTTTCCTTGACCGGCCTGAGGTCAATAATGCACTCATGGGCGACCATGCCGTTTTTTCCCGAGTAAAGTACCGGGTAGTGCTCATGGAGCCGCTTGGCGACGTAGTTGGCGTTGAGGATGGCGACCTGGGTGGCGCGCTTCAGCCCGTGGCTCTTCATCATGAACATATAGGCCCACGAAATGGGGAGCACCCCGGCCGAACCCCAGGGCGCCGAAGATATTAAACCGACCGTCTCGCCGCCGGCGGCGGCCGGGTTGACCCCTTCGACGAACGGATGGTCCGGCAGGAACGGCGCCAGGTGCTTGAGGACTCCGATGGGCCCGACCCCCGGACCGCCACCGCCGTGAGGGATGGCGAAGGTCTTGTGCAGGTTCAGATGCGCCACGTCGGCGCCGATTTCTCCGGGTTTGGCAATGCCCAGCATGGCGTTGAGATTGGCGCCGTCCAGATAGACCTGGCCGCCGTGGTCGTGGACGATCCGGCAGATTTCGCCGATGGCTTCCTCGAAGACACCGTGGGTGGAAGGGTAAGTAATCATCAGCGCCGCCAGCTTGCCGGCGTGCTCCCGGGCCTTGGCCTTCAGATCGGCGACATCGACGTTGCCGGCGTCGTCGCAGGCCACGACGACGACGCGAAGCCCGGCCATCTGGGCGCTGGCCGGATTGGTGCCGTGGGCCGAGGCCGGGATCAGGCAGACGTCACGCCCGCCTTCGCCCTTGCTTTCCAGGTATTTGCGGATGACCAGCAGGCCCGCGTATTCACCCTGCGAGCCGGCGTTGGGCTGCAGCGAGATCGCCTCGAAACCGGTGGCCTCGCACAGCATGGCCTCCAGCTCCTCGAAAAGCTGCTGGTAGCCCTGGGCCTGTTCCAGCGGCGCGAAGGGGTGCATGTTGGCGAAATTGCGCCAGGTAATGGGGATCATCTCGGTCGCCGAATTCAGCTTCATGGTGCACGACCCCAAGGGGATCATTGCCCTATCGAGCGCAATGTCCTTGGCTGCCAGCCGGCGCAAGTAGCGCATCATCTCGGTTTCCCCGTGGTACAGGGTGAACACCGGATGGGTCAGGAACTGGCTGGTTCGGCGCAGGGTTTCGGGGATGCATTCCAGGACCTCGGCATCCAGGGCGACGATGTCCAGCACGCTTTCGGCCTTGGTGGAAAACACTTGCCACAGGGTCATCAGGTTCTTCCGGCGAGTCGTTTCGTCGAAGGAAATGCCGAGCCGGTCGGCGTCGATGACGCGCAGATTGATGCGGCTTTCCCGGGCCTTGGCGGCGATGGCGCCGGCCTGGCCCGGGACCACGACGGTGATGGTGTCGAAGAAAACCCCGGTTTCGATCTCGAAACCCAGCCGCTTCAATCCTTCGGCCAGGATTTGCGTCATCCGGTGGACCTTGGCGGCAATGTTCCTGAGCCCGTCGGGGCCGTGGTAGACGGCGTAAAGCCCGGCAATGATGGCTAGCAGCACCTGGGCGGTGCAGATGTTAGAGGTCGCCTTTTCGCGGCGGATGTGTTGTTCGCGGGTCTGCAGCGCCATGCGCATGGCCGGCCGGCCGGCGGAATCCACCGACACGCCGATGATGCGCCCCGGGGTCTGGCGCTTGAAATCGTCGCGGGTGGCGAAAAAGGCGGCATGGGGCCCGCCGTAACCCATGGGCACGCCGAAACGCTGCGACGAGCCGACGACGATATCGGCGTCCATCTCGCCGGGGGGCGTCAGCAGCGCCAGCGCCAGAAGGTCCGAGGCCACCGTCATCAGCGCGCCTTGTTCATGGACCTTGCCGGCAATCGGCCGGATATCGCGGACATCGCCGTAGGTGCCGGGATATTGGATGAGAACGCCGAACAGCGCCCAATTGTCCAGGTCGCGTGTTGGATCGCCGGTGACCACCTCGAAGCCCAGCGACCGGGCCCGGGTTTCGACCACGGCGATGGTCTGGGGGTGGCAGTCATCGGCGACGAAGAAGGTATTGGCGTCGGTCTTGCAGAGCCGGTGCGACATGGCCATGGCCTCGGCCGCCGCCGTGCCTTCGTCCAGGAGCGACGCGTTGGCCAGGTCCATGCCCGTCAGGTCCATGACCATTTGCTGGAAGTTCATCAGCACTTCCAGCCGGCCTTGGCTGACCTCCGCCTGATAGGGGGTATAGGCCGTGTACCAGCCGGGGTTTTCGAGGACGTTACGGAGGATCACGCTGGGCAGCTTGGTGCCGTAATAGCCCATGCCGATCATGGAAACGAAGACCCTGTTACGCTCGGACATGCGCCTGAGATACGACAACGTTCCCCGTTCGGTATGTTCGGCGCCGATCGAAAGGGGCGTGCCGCTGATGATGGCCTCGGGTACCGCCTTTTCGATCAGGTCGTCGAGTGACGACAGCCCGAGGACGTCCAGCATGTCGGCGATTTGGTCCGGGCTGGGGCCGATGTGGCGGCGGATGAAGTCGTCGCGTTGCTCCAGGTCGATGAGCGGGCGTTCTGCCATCAGCCAAGTCCCTCCACGTAGGCCTTGTACGCGCCCTCGTCCATCAGGTCGTCAAGGTCGGCAACGTCGGAAACGGTCATCTTGAACAACCAGCCTTCGCCGGCGGCGTCTTCGTTGACCTTGCCCGGCGAGGCGTCGAGATCGCCGTTGGACTCGGTCACCTCGCCCGATACCGGGGCGTAAACCTCGCTGGCCGCCTTGACGGATTCGATGACCGCCGCTTCCGCGCCCTTTTCAAGCGGCTTGCCGGTTTCGGGCAATTCGACGAAGACAATCTCGCCCAGTTGTTCCTGGGCATAGTTGCTGATGCCGACGGTGGCGACATCGCCCTCGATGCTGATCCATTCGTGTTCCTTGGTGTATTTGACGGACATGGGACTCCCCCTGGGTAATGGCCTCAGGATTTATAATAACGTTGTTCGACGAACGGCAGTTTGACCACGGACCCCGGGTGCGCCTTGCCGCGAACCATCAGGTTGACAGGCGTTTCCGGGTCGGAGAATTCGGTCTTTACATAGCCCATGGCGACGGGGCCTTCCACCGAGGGGCCGTAGCCACCCGAGGTTACTTCGCCGATGACGTTGCCGTCGGTGTCTTCGATGGCCGTATGGGCGCGGGCCGGGGCCTTGCCGTCTGGTTTCAATCCAACCCGCTTGCGCGCCGGGCCCGCCTTCAATTGTTTCAGGATGACCCCATCGCCAAGGAAGCCGCCTTCTTCCCGCCGCCGCTTGCCGATAACCCACGAAAGCCCCGCTTCCACCGGCGTCGTGGTTTCGTCAATGTCGTTGCCGTAGAGACAGAGCCCAGCCTCCAGCCGGAGCGAATCCCTGGCGCCCAGGCCGGCCGGCTTGACTTCCGTTTCCCTCAGCAGCATCCGCGTCAGTTTTTCGGCGTCATCGGCGGGGACGGAAATTTCATAGCCGTCCTCGCCGGTGTAACCCGACCGGGTGACGATGCAGGAAATTCCGCCGACATCCATGGTTTCGGCGGACATGAAGGTCATGGTTTCCGTACCCGGCTGGAGGCGCGACAAAACCACCGACGCCGCCGGTCCCTGAAGAGCGATCAGCGCCCGGTCGCCAAGAACCTCTAGTTCGGCCCCGCCGTCGGCGTGGCTTTGGATATGGGCGAAATCGCGTTCTTTTCCGCCGGCGTTGACGACCAGGAAAAGATGGTCGCCCATATTGGTCACCATCAGGTCGTCAATAATGCCGCCTTGTTCGTTGGTCAGCAGGGTATACCGGGTCCGGCCCTGGCCAAGACCCTGAATATCGCCGGGTACGAGCTTTTCGATGGCCGCTGCCGCATTGCCGCCCTTAAGACGGGCCTGGCCCATATGGGAAACGTCAAACACCGAAGCCTCGGCCCGGGTATGCAGGTGTTCGGAAATAATGCCGTCCTCGAATTGAACGGGCATGGCATAACCGGCAAACGGCACCATCTTGGCGCCCATCTCCCGATGAAGTTCATCGAGGGGCGTCTGTTTAAGGTCTTGGGCGTTCAGGTTGTTCACGGGGCTCTCCCAAAACGGCGGCGGCGCTTCTTGGACCCATCGGCTGGTGGTATGCCGCCAACATTGGCCCGGCGCCCCCTCTGTCTCGGGACCTGAAAGATTCCCCCGCCAAACGGACCATCCGGGGCTTTTAAAAGCCCGCGTTCGGTGCCGGAGACTGCCGGCGGGGTTACATCTTCGGTGGGGCCGTGGCGTGACTGAAACAGGTTAGACGCTTTCGCCGCAGCCCGCTTTCCAGAGCCTCATCAACCTGCGGTCCTGGTGCCTGAGAGTTTCCGGGGCGGTTGCTCCTTCGGCGCCGGCTCGGACCGTCAAGTTTGTTGGCCGGTCAGCCGGACTCTCCCGCAGGGTTCATCTGAGAAAACGTTCAAATTTCGCCGTTAAGCTTGGCACGCCGCCCCCTCCAGGTCAATATTCGCCCCCCG
>CAZVFL010000013.1:0-45480 GCA_964626025.1 uncultured Thalassospiraceae bacterium | reverse complement strand
AATTTCGCCGTTAAGCTTGGCACGCCGCCCCCTCCAGGTCAATATTCGCCCCCCGGAAAAGCCTTGTTAACGCGCTTTGCCCTTGAGCCTCGTACGGTTGAACTGAAGCTCTTCGCGGCTCAGTTTGAAACCGGTTAAAATGCGGTAGGTACGGCTGGGACGCTGGCGCGTGATGGGGATTTCAAGGGTGACCGGTTCGGCCACCAGGGTCAGACGGGTATTATTGCCGGGAAAGCCGGCGTTGATCTTGAAGGCTTCGCGGTAAAGAATTTTCTGGGATTTGTCGATGACACTGATGAAGTAATAAAAGGGCGCCTTGCGGTTGCGGTTGGTGGGCCCCCGGCTGATTTTGAAGATGACGGCGATATCAACCTCCATCGTGCCGGCCCGGGTTTTTTTGTCGATATTACTTTCACATTCCAGCCGGACGTCGTCAATTTCTCCCTCGAAATCGACGTCGATCAGATCCCGGCCGGAGCCATCACGGAAACGGACCAGTTTTGCCGCGTCGGCGATAACCCGGTAGTCGGGGCAAGGCTGAACGAAGGGTTGGGAAAAAACATCGGTAACGGTCTGATAAGCCGAACAACCGGCAAGCGCGCCAACCAGCAGGACAACTGCGGCGGGCCTTGCCTCGCGGAAAACCCAGCAAAAAGGCTTTAAATGCTGCTCAAGAACCGGAATCGTCACAGGAGATTATGAGTTCCGTCGCAAAGCGGCTGTTTCTTGGTTTTCTTACAGCCGCAAAAGGACACCTTGCCGGTTTTATCGGCTTTGTAAGTGACCGGCGAAAACCCCGTGCCTTCATGGCTGCCGTCGCAAAACGGCTGCGTGGCGCTTCGTCCGCAGGCGCACCAGGCATAAGTCTTGCCTTCTTCCAGTTCGGCTTCATAGGGGGTTTTTTGCGCTTGGATGGGCTGGTCCATGATATCTGGTTCCTTGCCGGTGGGCGATTCCCGGCGGTCGGGTAAAGCCGTTTTCCGCCTGGCAACGGGCGACTGTAAATCAGCGCCCAGTTGACGGCAAGATCATTGGCGGTTTATGGGAAGGCCCTTGCCGGGGTCGACCAGTTCGATCAACGTGGCGGCCAGCTTGCCGTAAGCTCGGCCCCGGCCCCAGGGGTTTTCGATGGACTGGGCAACCCGGTGGCCGTGGTCAAAAGCCGCCCAGGCGGCTTCGTCCTCGCCTTCCTGGGCATGAACGGTGGCGATTTCCGAGAACATCCATACCTGGCTCAAGGTGCTTTTGATCTCGCTGGTGGCCGTTTTCGCAAGTTTCCTCGTTTTCGTCCCCCCCGCCGCGTCGCCGGCGCGGGTCTGTTCGGCGGCGATAGTCCAAAGCGTATGGGCGCGGAGCCGGTTGTCATCGATACCCTCAGCGGTCTCCGTGGCCTTGCGGAAGATCGCCGATGCTTTGGCCTCGGACCCCGGCAGTTTGCCCATTGCGGCCATGGACACGGAAACCCGGCTGACCGCGTACGATCGGGCGTAGGGCAGTTTGATCTTTTCGATGGCGGCGAGCGCCATTTCCAGCGTGACCTCGGCGGCCGCAAGGTCACCTTTTTCGGCTTGCATAAAGGCGATCCTTCCCAGCACCACAGCACGGTAACGGACCGCCTCGATGGTATCGGCGGTAGCCATCGCCGCCGCCGCGTCACCGGCCCGCGCCTGTTGAGTGGCGGTGGTGATGAGGACGGGCGTGCGGTTGGAATCTTCGGAGACGTCGCTAAGCACCGTCATCGCCTGGGCCAATTGTTGGGTTTCGGCCAGCGCCTTGGCGACGTGACGCAAAGCCACGCCGCGGTTCTTGCCGCCGATGGTCTCACGGACGAAGGCTTCTGTTTGGGCCAAGAGATCCTGGGCCTCGGCGGCGACGCCGGATCGCGCCAGGATGACGGCGGCGCGGGTTTCCAGCGACACCCGGATCAGGACGTTGCCAATTTTCTCAAGCGATTGGAGCAGACGTCCGGCGGTGGCGCGGGCATCGCCGGTATCGCCGCGGCGAACCTGAATATCGGCGATGGCAGCCAGCGCTTCCGCCTGTTTCAACGGGTCGGGGATGATTTCGACGGCGCTCATCGCCTTGGAGCTCAAACCCGAAGCGGCCTGGGCTTCGGCAATGTCCCTGAGTGCGACGATAATCAGCCTAGGGTCGCGAATGCGGCTTGCGGTTTCCATCGCCCCCTCGCCCAAGCCTGCCCGCGCCTGGGCGACCAGGATTTCGCCAAGCGCCCAATCGCGCAGCTCGGGCTTGAAAATGGCCTTGCTGCTTTCAAGGGCTTCGTCCAAAAGACAGCGCACGGTAACGTTTTCCAGGCACATGGATGCTTCGCGGGTCGGGTTGGCGACCTCGTCCCGGACGCCGGTCACCAGGTCACGGGTCGCCGAGTGGGAGAGAAGCGCCTTGCGGGCGGCGCTCATGTTCTCGACGCGAATCTTGTCCAGGCGTTTCAAAAGGACCCGGACCTGGATGCTGTTTTCCAGGCTTTCCACCAATTTCTTGGTGATACGGCCGTTGTCCTTGAGGCCGATGCCCCTTTGGTAGGCCTGGACGGCTGCCTTCGTTGCGGCGTCCAGGCGGCCATCCTGGGGGCCCCGGTAAACGCCCAATTCATAAAGCGCCTTTTGCGCGCGCAGGATCAGTTTGCTGGGTTTGCCGCCGCGTTGTTCATCGGCCGATATGCCGCTGGTTGGCCGCGCCGCCATGGCCGCTTTGGAAAAGACAACGGCGGACAACGCCGCAAAAAGGGCGGCGAATAAAAGGCTCACAAAGGGATTGTTTCCCGGAATACCTAAACGGCCTGGCATTGTTCTGTGCTCCGGCTCGTTTGCCGATAGTGGTAAATTCTATTACCGGCGCAAAGCCTACATACAATGGTGTTAATATACCCTTTACGGACGCCTTTCCCAAGGCCGTCATCGCCTCTTGCCAGGACCAGGCCGGTTACGTAATAAACCCGGGAGACTGACTCTGAGGATACGGGGCTGCGTGCACATCATGGCTGTTTACACCGAGGTCGGTGACGAAGATCTAGTCCAATTCGCCGCCAATTACGATATTGGCGAGGTGTTATCGTGCAAAGGCATCGCCGAAGGCATCGAAAATTCCAATTTCGCGCTGTCCACGACCGCCGGCAATTTCATCCTGACGCTCTATGAGAAGCGCGTTAACCCTAATGACCTGCCATTTTTTCTTGGGCTCATGGACCATCTGGCCGAAGCCGGCATCCCTTGTCCAACGCCTATCCACGGCCGGGACGGAGAGGCCCTTCGTCGGCTTTGCGGGCGGCCCGCCGCCATCGTGACGTTTCTCTCAGGCATGTGGCCCCGGCGAATATCGCCCGACCATTGCGCCGAATTGGGCCGGTCTCTGGCTGAGATGCACCAGGCCGGCGCCGATTTCAAAATGAGCCGCACCAACGACTTGTCCCTGGAAAGCTGGCGGCCGCTACTGGCCAAGTCGGAAGCCCGCGCCGACAAGGTTGAGCCCGGATTGGCCAAGGAACTGGCCTCCGCCCTGGACGCGTTAGAGGCCGGTTGGCCCACGGGCCTTGCCACCGGCGTCATCCACGCCGACCTGTTTCCCGACAACGTTTTTTTCCAGGACGGGAAACTTTCCGGCATGATTGATTTCTATTTTGCCTGCACCGATATGTTCGCCTATGACCTGGGCGTTTGCCTCAACGCCTGGTGTTTCGAGCCGGATCGGAGCTTCAACGTCACCAAGGCCAAGCACCTGTTGACGGCGTACCGCAAAGTGCGCGATTTTTCCGCCGATGAACTGGAAGCCCTTCCGTTGCTGGCCCAGGGCAGCGCCATCAGGTTTCTGTTGACCCGGCTCTACGACTGGCTCAACACGCCGGGCGATGCCATGGTGACGCGAAAGGACCCGCTGGAATTCCTCGCCAAGCTCCGCTTCCACTTGGGCGTCAAGGGGCCGGCGGAATACGGGTTGGATTAGGGTGGCGGATTCAGTTGAAATTTTTACCGACGGCGCGTGTTCGGGCAATCCGGGGCCCGGCGGCTGGGGTGTGGTGATGCGCTGGCGCGGGCACGAAAAAGAGCTTTTAGGCGGTGAAAAGGAAACCACCAATAACCGCATGGAACTGATGGCGGCGATTAAGGGGCTTGAGGCGCTGAAACCGGGTAGCCCGGCCGACATCCACACCGACAGCAAATACGTCAAGGACGGCATCACCGAATGGATCGCCAAATGGAAAAAAAACGGCTGGAAGACGGCGGCCAAAAAGCCGGTCAAGAACGAAGACCTGTGGCGGCGCCTGGACGCGGCGCTCATGGGCCATGACGTTGGCTGGCACTGGATCAAGGGCCACGCCGGCCACCCGGAGAACGAACGCGCCGACGCCCTGGCCCGGCGCGGCGCCGAACAGGCCGGCTGAGAAAGGAGCAGGGCATTGGACGAAACGTCAGAGCTCGCCCAGCATCACCTCGGCACTGGTGTGCTCAAACGTGCCGGGCTCGTCGATATGGAGGCTCTTGACCTCGCCGTCGTCGACGACCATGGAAAAACGCCTTGAACGGAGGCCAAAGCCCTTGGCGCTCATGTCGATGTCCAGCCCCGCCGCCTTGGCGAACCGGGCGCTGCCGTCGGCCACCATCATCACGCTGTCGCCGACGTCCTGGGCCTTGCCCCAGGCGCCCATGACGAAGGCGTCGTTGACCGCGAGACAGACGATGGCGTCAACACCCTTGGCCTTCAAGGCGTCTGCGTTGTTGACGAAGCCGGGCAGGTGCTTGGCCGAGCAGGTCCGGGTAAAAGCGCCCGGCAGGCCGAAAACGGCGACCTTCTTGCCGGCGAAGATTTCGTCGGTGGAAATCGCAACCGGGCCATCGCCGGTTAAGACGTTGAGTTCCACGGACGGGATTTTATCGCCGATGCTTATGGTCATGGTTATATCTCGCCCAGCATCGCCTCGGCGCTGGTTTTCTCGACCGCGCCGGCCTCGTCGATATTGAGGCTCTTGACCTCGCCGTCGTCGACGACCATGGAAAACCGCTGACAGCGCACGCCCAGGCCTTTTTCGGTCAAATCCAGCTCCAGCCCCGTGGCCTTGGTGAAGTTGGCGCTGCCGTCGGCCACCATCATCACCTTGTCGCCGACGTTCTGGTCCTTGCCCCAGGCGCCCATGACGAAAGGGTCATTGACGGCCAGGCAAACGATGGTGTCGATGCCCTTGGCCTTGAGCGCGTCCGCGTTGTTGACGAAGCCGGGCAGGTGCTGGGCCGAACAGGTCGGCGTGAAAGCGCCCGGCAGGCCGAAAATAGCGACCTTCTTGCCGGAAAAGATTTCGTCGGTGGAAATGCCGCCGGGGCCGTCGTCGGTCAGGATGTTGAGGTCCGCGGACGGGATCTTATCGCCGATACTGATGGTCATGGTTCCTCCCTTGTTTGGTTGCGTGTTTATTTGTACTCAAAGACATAATCTATCCGGCCGGTGATTTCAGCCGGTTTTTTTTCGTCTTTCCCGCCGCTTTGCCGCCCGCCGCTTTACCGATAGCGTCGAGGACCGCTTGTGCGCTCAGCAGTTCCGGCAGCACCACGCCCTTGGGCGCGCCCGGGCCGTAGACGGCGTCGAAGGGAATGCCATAGCGCCGGTGGCGGGCGAGATAGGCCGAAATGACCGGGTCGGGCCGGGTCCAATCGGCCTGCATGACGACCACGTTGTCGCCTCTCAGCGCCATCAGCACCGCTTCGTTGCCGAGCACGAAGATCTTGTTGACCAGACAGGTAATGCACCATTCGGCGGTGACATCGACGAACACGGTCTTGCCCTGGGCGATAAGTTTCGGAATTTCGGTTTCGTCGAAGGCCGTCCACAGGCCGTCGATGGTTTCGGATTGCCCGGCGCCGGTGCCGGAAAAGGCGTTACCCGGGCCGCCTCTTTCTCCCCCCGGCGCTTCGCCCAGCCAACCGGGCATGAGAAACGCCGCAAACGCCAGGGCAACCAACAAGGGCGCCCGCTTGCCGGTTTTTTCCGGCAAAAATCGGCCGAGCGCCATCAATCCGGCGGCCGCCACGGCCAGCACCCCGACCACGGCGGCGGCGGCAAAACCGACGCTTGCCGTCAGCATGCTCAACAACCACACCGCCGTTGCCGCCAGGGCGAAGCCGAGAAGACGCCTGAGCGTCACCATCCACGGGCCCGGTTCCGGCAGCCGCGTGGCCACGGCCGGGAACGCGGCGACGGTCAGATACGGCAACGCCAAACCCAGCCCGAGGGCGGCGAAAACGGAGAATATTTCGACCCCGCCCCGGGCCAGTGCGAAGCCGACGGCGGTGCCCAGGAACGGCGCCGAACAGGGGGTCGCCAACAGGGTGGCGAAGGCGCCCTGCATGAAGTGCCCGCCGAGCCCATGCCCATGACTTGTGTGCTCGCCCATATCGGCGATAAAGCGGGGCAAACGGAATTCGAAGAACCCCCACATGTTGCAGGCGAAGGCGGTGACCACCAGGGTCATGGCGATCAGGAACCACGGCTGTTGGAACTGGATGCCCCAACCAACGATCATGCCGCCGGCTTTGAGCGCCACCAGCGCCGCCGCCAGGACCCCGAAGGCGGCAATGATGCCGGCGGCCGAGGCCAGGAAACTGAGCCTGACGGTCCGGCTTTCGCCGCCGCCGTGGCCGACGACGCCCAACAGTTTGATCGACAGCACCGGCAGCACGCAGGGCATTAAATTCAGGATCAAACCGCCCAACACGGCCAGCGCCAGAATCAACGCGATGGACGGGACGCCTCCACTTCCCTCGGCCTGATCGGCCGTACCGATCCCGGCGACCCGGAGGCTTTTCTCGGCGGCGCGCTTGCCGTCAATAAGGGTCAGGGTCAGGGACCGCCCGGCGAGCCCGCCAACGGGGGGGCCGGTCAGGTCCTTGGTCCCGAACACCCTGACGTCCAGTTGTGCCGTCAGGCGGTCGGGGCTTAAGCCGACCACCGGCTTGGAAAAGGAAAGCACTTGGGGGTTATCGGGCGGGCCTTCGGGGTACAGGTCCGGCGCCCGGAAGGGCATGGTGGCGGATGCCGTCACCCGGAGAAAGATGTCGCCGCCCGAGGTCCAGGTTTCGGCGCTTTCGATGTTGAGGCCGCTGAGGCTACCGTCGCCGGGCACGTTGACCTGGAAGCGGTTGATCAGGTGAACAAACGGGCTCGGCTCGGCCGGCCCCTTGATGTCCCCTGGGGGCAGGGTGAGCGCCACCTCGGCCTCATAGGGGATGCAGATTTCCTTGCAGGTGAGATAGCCGACGGTGCCGGCCATCTCCAGCGGCTTGGTGGCGTCCGACCGTTCCACCGTCATCGGCAGGACGACTTCGGTGGTATAGCCGAGGGTCTGCAGGCCCAGCACCTCGAACCGCTCGGGCGCCGGCCAATGGATCGCCACCGTCTTCAGGTTTTTAGACCGTGACCAGTCGGGCGTGGGCGGGAACCCGGCGTCGCCCGGCGAGCGCCAATACACCTTCCAGCCCGGTTTCATCCTGAAGTGAAGGCCGAATTTAAGCGTTTCGGCGGACCCCGTGGTTTCGGTGGCGGCGATCAGCCTCAGCGCGGTCTGTTCCGTCTCGGCCCAGGGCGACGCCGCCGGCCCGCCTTCGCCCTTGGCCGCCGCCGGGGGGCCGCCCGTGATCAGCGCCGTCAGGATAAGGCCGAAGGCCAGCAAGGCCCGGCCAAAAAGCCGTGGTTTGTTTGTTGTCATGATCGGATCATTCAAAACGGTTGCCGGTTCCAGGGCCCCTGGGATGCGGCTGGCCTGGATAATATAAGGTTTTAGCCCGGGATTTCATCAAAGTTGAACATCTCACGAACTCTTTACGGCCCGTGATGTTCACCAGGCCCCGCCGGGTCATCGATAAATCGTCCCCGGGTCGTCACCATGTCGTCCTCATGTCGTCCTCATGTCGTCATTTTTTGGTGCCAAATTCTCCATAACCCATTGATTCCGCACAATTTACACCCGAAAAAAGGGCATAAAAGTCATCATTTGTCGTCATTATTCCTATAACTTGAAACAAAGGGGAATAATATCATACGTTTTGTGGAAATGCCAAGAACAAATAAGGAACAATAACCAGCCGGTTTCCGCATCTTGTGGCGGACCCGGCGGGGCCGGTAAAATCTTCCGGGGCCGGGTCCCCGGCGGCGTTTTTTCCGCCCCTAAAATTCGCCCCAAACCACCCAAGCACTTGATTCGCAAACGTTATATGAAAACGGCGGAAACAAGCGTTTCTGGCATCCTTTGTGCGTCTTTTATCGCAGGCCGCCCGGCTTCGGACCCGCCGTTTGGCCCCGAGACAAGACGAGATAAGAGAGGAGCCCCTCATGAGCCAATCTTATGCCGAGGACACAAGCGCCCGCCGCCTGGTCCTTCTGGAGATCGAAAAGACCGCCGACCGGCTGATTAAGGTGCATGGCCGGCGGGCATTCAATCACGCCTCGAAGAAAATCGACGTCGCCCGGAAAAAAGGCAACGAGGCCGATCACGTTTATTGGATGCAGATCGCCGAAAATGTGAAGCGGCAGCGTTCCCGTTACGGCGGCGACCATCGGGTGCTGGCTCGCGCCAGCGTTTAAACCGGATCCTCAAAGCAGCTTCCCGCAAGGGAAATAAATAGAGTCCGAAAACCGCGGGTTTCCGGGCCCCTTTCTCCCCTCACAAACTCTTTACGACCCGTAACCGGCCCAGGGCCTCAAGTCGGGGGTGGCGCTTTGCCGGGGGCACGGGCTGTGGCATAATTACACTATAAGGTGTTGAGGCGGTTTCCCGTCTTCCCGCAACCCGGAGAACCCTAAAGAGTGAAAACCCGATGACCGATTTCGATGAAGAAGATTCCTGTTTGGCCGGACAATTGCTGATCGCCATGCCGGGCATGAAGGATCCGCGTTTCGAAAAGACGGTGATCTACATGTGTGCCCACAACCCGGACGGGGCCATGGGCCTGGTCATCAACCGGCCGCTGGAATCGCTTTCTTTTCCCGACCTGCTGGAACAACTGGAGATCGACCCGGTCGGCGGCGGCGAACGGATCGAAGTTCATTTCGGCGGTCCGGTGGAATCGGGGCGCGGTTTCGTCCTGCATTCGCGCGACTACCTGCAGGAAGCCACCATGGTCGTTGACAGCGACATCGCGCTGACCGCCACGGTGGATATCCTGAAAGCCATCGCCGACGGTGACGGCCCGCGCCGGAGCCTGTTGGCGTTGGGCTATGCGGGCTGGGGGCCGGGACAGTTGGATTCCGAAATCAAAAGCAACGGCTGGCTGCACGTCGCTGCCGACAGAGAACTGGTTTTCGGCGGCAACCCGGCAGGCAAGTGGGAACAGGCGATGGGCAAAATCGGCGTTGACCCCCGGATGCTGTCCGACGACATGGGCCACGCCTGAGCCGCGTTTCTTTCCGATCTTTCCAAACGGCCCCGACCGCTCCATGACGAAAAGCAAATCCCCGAAAAAAAAGGATAACGGGCCCGAAGGCCTGATGCGGTCCCTGTTCGAGCGGATGGAGGCCACCGAAGACGTCCACTCCCTTAACGACAGCGTCATCATCCCGTTTGCGGCGGCGCTGGAGGAAATCTGCGCCGCCCGGGGCTACGTGCTCAATATCCACGGCGAAAAGAGCAATATCATCTTCACCGGAAACGACGCCGACGCCCGGGCCATCTATCAATTGATCGAGGACTACCTGGCGGCCAAGGGCGATTAGGCCGCTCCCGCCGCCAGCTTCTCCAACGCGTCTACCCCAGAGACCGGGCCCAGCGCCGCCATCGTCGGCTTGCCGGCCATAAGCCGCTCGGCGACCCGGCGGATGGCTTTTCCGTCCACGGCGTCGATCTTGGCGACGGTCTCTTCGATGGGGATCGGGCGCTTGTAGACCATCATCTGGCGGGCCAGTTGCTCGCAGCGCGACGACGTGCTTTCCAGCGACATCAGGATGCTGGCCTTGACCTGGGCGCGGGCGCGGGCGATTTCGGCCTCTTCGGCGCCTTCGGCAACCTTGGCGATCTCGTCGAAAACCAGGGGCACCAGATCCTGGACTTGTTCCTTCGAGGTGCCGGCATAGATGCCGAACAGCCCGCCGTCGGTGTAACACTGCAGGTACGAATAGATGGAATAAGCCAATCCCCGCTTTTCCCGCACCTCTTGAAAGAGCCTCGACGACATGCCGCCGCCCAAAAGCGTCGAGAATATGGACGTGGCGTGGAAATCTTCATCCTCGAAGGGCACGCCCTGCATTCCCAACAGCACGTGGACCTGTTCCAGGTCGCGGTTCTCGCGGACATCGCCGCCGACATAGCGGGCCTGTTCGCGCGAACCGTCCTCCGGCGCCGGCAGGGAATCGAAGGCTTCCTCGGCCAGCTTCAAAAAACGCCCGTGGTCGAGGTTTCCGGCGGCGGCGAAAACGATATTCGGGGCCGAGTAATGACCGCGCATATAGTCCAGCAACACGGTCCGGTCCATGGCCTGGACCAGTGCCGCCGTTCCCAACACCGGCCGGCCGATAGCCTGGCCGGGGAAGGCGGTTTCCTGAAAGAAGTCGAAGACCACGTCGTCGGGGGTGTCGTGGGCGTGGTTGATTTCCTGGACGATGACATCCTGTTCGCGGGCCAGTTCATCGGCGTCCATGACCGAGTGCTGGAGGATATCGGCAATCACGTCGACGGCCAGCTCAAGGTCTTCCTTGAGGATCTTGGCGTAGTACGCCGTGTGCTCGCGCGCCGTATAGGCATTCAGATGGCCGCCCACGGCCTCGATCTCCTCGGCGATCTGAAGGGCGTTGCGGCGCTCGGTCCCCTTGAAGGCCATGTGCTCCAACAGATGCGATATGCCGTTGATTGGGGCGGCCTCGTCCCGGGTGCCGACCGCGACCCAGGCGCCCAGCGACACGGTCTCGACCGTATCCATGGCGTCTGAAACAACGCGTAGGCCGTTCTTGAGTTCCGTGACCTCGATGGTCATGCCGCCGCCTTCGACCGCGCCCGTTCGGCGACGTGGTCCTGGACCGATTTGAGGTCGTTGTTGAGCACGTCACAGCGTTCCTCGCGCTCGAAAATATCCCTAAGGCGTTCCGGCAGCTCCGGGCGGATGCCGGTGGCGTCGCCGACGGCGTCCGGAAACTTCGCCGGATGGGCGGTCGCCAGCGCCACCATGGGAACGTCGTTATCGCGCCTGCAGGCCCGGCCCGCGGCGATGCCGACGGCGGTGTGGGGATCGACCAGCGCGCCGGCCGCTTCATGGACGGCGTTGATGGTTTCCTTGGTCGCCTCGTCATCGAAGCTGGCGCCGTCGAAAAGCGCCCGCGCCGCCTCAAGGGTTTCGGGCTCGACCTCGAAACGGCCTTTGTCGCGAAACTGGGCCATGATTTTTTCGACGCGTTTGCCGTCGCGTCCCACCAGGTCGAACAGCAGGCGTTCGAAATTGGACGACACCTGGATGTCCATGGATGGGCTGATGGTCGGATGCACTTCGCCGGTCTGCATGGCGCCGGTATGGAAGAACCGGGTCAATATGTCGTTACGGTTCGAGCCGACGACGAACTGGCCGACGGGCAAGCCCATCTGTTTGGCCGCGTAGCCGGCGAATACGTTGCCGAAATTGCCGGTGGGCACGGCGAAGGAAACGGGTTGTTCCGGCGCCCCCAATTTGGCCCCGGCCCAGAAGTAATAGACGATCTGCGCCATGATCCGGGCCCAGTTGATGGAATTGACGGCGCTGAGCCGCAGCCTTTCGCGGAAGGGCTGGTCGTTGAACATCGCCTTCACCAGGCCCTGGCAGTCGTCGAAGGTGCCCTCGATGGCGATGTTGTGGACGTTCGATGACGTGACGGTGGTCATCTGGCGGCGCTGCACCTCTGTGATCCGGCCCTGGGGATGGAGGATGAAGATTTCGATGGCGTTGCGGTCGCGGCAGGCCTCGATGGCGGCCGACCCGGTATCGCCCGAGGTGGCGCCGATGACCGTCACCCATTCGTCCCGGGCCTTCAACAGGTGGTCGAAGACGGGACCAAGAAACTGCATGGCCATGTCCTTGAAGGCCAGTGTCGGCCCGTGGAACAGCTCCAGCAGATATTCATTTTCGCCGATTTCCTTGATCGGCGCGATTTCAGGGGTGTCGAAATCCCGGTAGGCGCCGTCGATGATTCCGGCCAAGGCGCCGTCGTTAATGACGCCCGAGACGAAGGGCCGCATCACCCTGAGCGCCAGTTCCGGATAGGGCAGGCCCTTGAACGAGGCGATCTCGGTGGCGGAAAATTGCGGCCATGCTTCGGGCATGTAAAGACCACCGTCGGGCGCAAGGCCTGACAGCAAAACGTCGTCGAATGCCAGAACCGGGGCCTTGCCCCGGGTTGAAATGTAGTTCACGGGCCGGTCCTCCTTGACCGAAGGCGGCCACCCTAGCGCTGCATCCGGGGCCGGGCAACCGCCGCAAGCGAAAAGGAAGCGGCGGGGAGGCCAAGCAGGCCAAACAAAATCGTCCTTGACCAAATGTTATAATATATCAAAACTCCGGAAGCGGTTTGCAAGCGCCAAATCGTTCATGTTCAGGCGGAATCGACCATGGTGGAACGTCTTCGCAAGTTTTCGGCCATCCTCGCCGTTGTCGCCGGGGCGGGGTGGCTGACGGCGGCCCCGACTTCGGCGGAGAAAGCGCCGCCTGTCGTCGCCTCCATCGCGCCGGTGCATTCGTTGCTGGCGGGCGTCATGAAGGGCGCCGGGACGCCGAAACTTTTGATCACCGGCGGCGGCTCGCCCCATGCTTATGCCCTGAAACCGTCGGACGCCCGGGCGTTGGCGGGGGCAAGAGCGGTGTTCTGGATCGGCCCGGCGCTGGAGGGATTCCTGGTTAAACCGTTAATGGGACTGACGCGGACCGTCTTTACCGTCGAGCTGGCCGGGGTGGAGGGAGTCATTGCCCGGCCTCGTCGTCCAGGGAGTGGTTCCGGCCCCGACCCCCATATCTGGCTCGACCCGGTCAACGCCGCCCACATGATCCGGATGATGGTCATCGTGCTGGCCAACATTGATCCAGCCAACGCCGTCCTCTACCGCAAGAACGGGTCCGGCGTTATGGCCGGGCTGGCCGGTCTGGAGGGCGACATCAGGGAAATTCTGGCCCCGGTCAGGGCTAAGTCCTTTTTGGTGTTCCATGACGCCTACGGGCATTTCGAAAAACGCTTCGGCCTGAAAAGCGGCGGCGCCGTTTCGCCCGGCCCCGGCCGGCCCCCCGGCGCCCGGCGGTTAGGCGAATTGCGGCGCCGGATCGTTGATCAAAAAATCGCCTGCGTGTTCACCGAGCCCCAGTTCACTCCGGCCCTGGCGACGACGTTGATCGAAGGCACGGGTGCCCGGCTCGGCGTGCTCGACCCCCTTGGCGTGAATTTGGAACCGGGGCCCGGGCTTTACGGTGAACTGATGAAAAACATGGCGCGGTCGTTGGTGGAATGCCTTAAGCGCGGGGCCGGTTAGAAACCCCTAAAACACTGGCACGAAAAACAGCCGGTCGCAGATCAGCGCCACGAAAATAAAAAACAGGTAAAAAATGGAAAAGAAGAACATCGCCCGAGGCGCGCTTCCCGAGCCGTCTTCGTCCTTCCAGACGCGCCAGGCGTGGCCGGCAAAGCCCAAGCCCAACAGGCACGCGGAAACCCCGTAAATCGCCCCCGACATGGCCATCGCCACCGGCAGCAGGGTCACCGGCAACAGCGCCGCCGTATAGACCAGCATCAACAGTTTGGTTTTCCTTTCCCCGGCGACCTCCGGCATCATCGGCACGCCGGCGGCTTCGTAATCGCCCCGCCTAAACAGCGCCAGCGCCCACGAATGGGGGGGCGTCCACAAAAAGATGATGGCGAACAGAAGCACCGCGCCCAGCCCTATATCGCCGGTGACGGCGGCCCAGCCGATAACCGGGGGCAACGCCCCGGATGCGCCGCCGATGACGATGTTCTGGGGGGTCCGGCGCTTTAGCCACACCGTATAGATAAAGACGTAATAGAAAATGGTCAGCGCCAGCAGCGCCGACGCGGTCCCGTTGACCAGAATCGCCATCATCGCAACCGAGCCCGTGGAAAGAACGATACCGAAAGCCAAGGCCTTCTCCGGTTTCAGCCGCCCGGCGGGAAGCGGCCGGTTCTGGGTCCTCAGCATATGGAGGTCGATGTCACGGTCGTACCACATGTTTATGGCAGCCGACGCACCGGCGCCGATGGCGATGCAGAGGACGGCCGCCGCCGCGGTCCAGGGGTCCAGGCTTCCCGGCGCCAGCCATAGCCCGGTGACGGCGGTGAACACCACCAGCGACATCACCCGGGGTTTCAGCAGAAGCGCATAATCGGCGAGGAGGAACCGTGGCTCGGGCGTCTCGGTTTCAGCCCGGCCGGCGTCAATGGCCGTGTCCGCGAGATTGCCGGCCGTCTCTGTGGCTTGTTCGCTCATAAATCCTCGCCGACCAACGGGTCCTCGTTCACTTACGTAATCTCCACAACCTGGCGATACAAATGCCAAGTGGCGTGTCCAAGCACCGGCAGCACGATGGCGAGACCGACGAAAAAGGGAAGCGCGCCGATGAACAAGGTGGCGGCGACGATGAATCCCCACATGCCCATGGTCACCGGGTTGGCAACAACCGCCCTGATGGACGTGGTGACCGCCATGACGACGCCGACGTCCCGGTCTATCAGCATCGGAAAGGAGACCACGCTGAGGGTGAATACCACGGTGGCGAAGAGGAAGCCAACCCCGCTACCGACGATTATCAGTTCCCAGCCGTCTTCAGTCAGGAAAACCTGGGTAAGGAATTCACCGATCGACTCCGGCGTCCCGGTGCCGAAGTTTTTCTCCCACAGATTCAGCGCCATCAACAGCCAGGCTAAATAGATCACCAACAACAGGGCGCCCAGCAGGCCGATGGAACGGATGGCGTGTTTTTGAAGGACGCGGAAGGCCTTCCACCGGGACGTGTCGAGGCCCTGTTCGCGGCGCCGGCTCAGCTCGTACATGCCGGTCGCCACTAGCGGCCCGATCAAGGTGTACCCGGCGAGCAACGGAAAGATCAGGGGCAACACGTCGTAGCCGGCCGCGGCCCTGGCGAACAGCGCCGTGACGATGGGATAGATCAGGCACAGGAAAATCAGGTGCGTCGGCATCGCCTCGAAATCGGCGAGGCCGTTGACCAAGGCTTTCCTGATCTCTCCCGGGCCGATCGATTTTATCACCGGTTTCACGGGCGCAAGCGCACCCGAATCGGCAATCGAGTTTTCGTTCCCCATGGTCAGGCTCCTGGACCGCCGGTCACGCCGAGGGACGCCCGGCAGGATGCATAATACAGGCATTATAAGTTGCCGGTCGAACTTTGTCGCCAGCAGGCGCCAACGATTTCTTTTTAAGTCATTGGAAACAGGGAGTGAAAGACGGGAATCCCATCACTGTCCCTGACCATTGGCCGGGGTGTCTTAACGGGGAAATCGGTGTTTTCTAATTTCCTTGTAACTCGGTTTAAGATAGATTATCCCCCTCGCAGCGGTCGTTTCCGCTGTTTTTTTCAATACCCCCCTGTGAGTGCCCCGGGGGGTTCCAGGCGGTTCCGAGGTTAGAGAAGGTCATCTATGGTTATAGCAATCGCACTGGTCGTGCTGGCCGTTGGCTCGGTCATCTTTCATTTCATGAGCCCATGGTGGTGGACCCCCATCGCATCGAACTGGGGCTTCATCGACACCACCATCCTCATCACCTTCTGGGTCACCGGCATCTCCTATGTCGCGATCCTTTGTTTCCTGGCCTATTGTACGTACCGCTACCGCGGCCGGAAAGGAAACAAGGCGGAGTACAAACCGGAGGACACGAAGCTGGAATGGTGGCTGACCATCGTCACCTCGATCGGCGTTGCCATCATGCTGGCGCCGGGGCTGTGGGCCTGGAATGAATTCGTCACCGTCCCGGAAGGCGCCGATGAGGTTGAAGTCCTCGCCAAGCAGTGGTCCTGGGCCTATCGCTTCCCCGGCAAGGACGGCAAGCTGGGCACCAGCGATTCCAAGTTCATCAACGACGACAACCCGTTCGGCGTCAATCCGAAGGATTCCAACGGCAAAGACGATGTCCTGATAGACGACAATGAACTACACCTGCCTCTCGGCCGGCCGGTCAAGGTTTTGCTCCGCTCCATAGACGTCCTGCATGACTTTTACGTGCCTCACTTCCGGGCCAAAATGGATATGGTGCCGGGGATGATCACCTATTTCTGGTTCACCCCCACCCGAACGGGGGAATTCGATGTGCTGTGCGCCGAACTGTGTGGCGTCGGGCACTACGCCATGCGCGGCACGGTCATCGTCGAGGAGGAAGCCGCCTTCAAGGCGTGGTTGGGGAAACAACCGACGTTCGCCCAATCCATGGCCGACGCCGGCAAAGGCGCCAAGGAAACGAAAAACCCGGTCGTGAGCGAGGCACAAACGGAACCCGCCGGAAAAGAGCTTATCCGATGAACGCCGCGCCGATAGAGCCTGAGTTAAATACAGAGAAGAGGATATTCTGATGGCCTATGTTGCCCCTGCGGATATCAAAATTCCGCCCGCCGAAGTCGAGGACATAGAGCTTTACCACGCCAAAAGCTGGATCACGAAATACGTCTTTTCGCAAGACGCCAAAGTCATCGCCATCCAGTATTCGTCGACGGCAATCGCCATCGGGCTGGTGGGTTTGGTGTTGTCGTGGCTGATGCGTCTGCAACTGGGGTTCCCCGAAGCCTTCGACTTTATCGAGGCCAGCGATTACTACCAGTACATCACCATGCACGGGATGATTATGGTCATCTATCTGCTGACGGCGTTGTTCCTGGGCGGTTTCGGCAACTATTTCATCCCGTTGATGGTCGGCGCCCGGGACATGGTTTTCCCCTACGTCAATATGCTGAGTTACTGGATCTATCTGTTCGCCGTGCTGCTATTGCTGGCCAGCTTCTTCGTGCCCGGCGGCCCCACCGGCGCCGGCTGGACGCTGTATCCGCCGCAGGCCATCCTATCGGGCACTCCGGGCTCGGACGGGGGCATCATTTTGATGCTGGTGTCGCTGGTTTTCTTCATCATCGGGTTCACCATGGGCGGGCTGAACTATGTGGTGACGGTGTTGCAGGCCCGCACCCGGGGCATGACGATGATGCGCATGCCGTTGACGGTATGGGGCATTTTCGTCGCCACCATCCTGGCGCTGCTGGCTTTCCCCGCCTTGTTCGTCGGCGGCATAATGATGCTGTTGGACAAGGTCCTGGAAACCAGCTTCTTCATGCCGGCCATCGTCGAAATGGGCGAACATCTGAGCTACGGCGGCGGCAGCCCGATTTTGTTCCAGCACCTGTTCTGGTTTTTCGGCCATCCCGAGGTCTATATCGTGGCGCTGCCGGCCTTCGGCATCGTTTCCGACCTGCTTAGCGTGCATGCTAGAAAGAACATCTTCGGATACCGGATGATGGTGTGGGCGATTGTGATTATCGGCGCCCTCAGCTTCGTTGTCTGGGCGCACCACATGTACGTCAGCGGCATGAACCCGTGGTTCGGGTTCTTCTTCGCCACCAGCACCCTGATCATCGCCGTTCCCACCGCCCTCAAGCTCTACAACTGGGTGCTGACCGTGTGGCGGGGCAACATCCAGTTCACGGTGCCGATGCTGTTTGCCCTCGCCTTCATCCTGGTGTTTTTGAACGGTGGGCTGACGGGCATTTTCCTCGGTAATGTCGCCATTGACGTGCCGCTGTCGGACACCATGTTCGTGGTCGCGCACTTCCATATGGTGATGGGCGTGGCGCCGCTCCTGGTGATCTTCGGGGCCATATACCATTGGTACCCCAAGATAACCGGGCGGATGCTGCACGAAGGCATGGGCCAGTTCCACTTCTGGGTGACCTTCATCGGCTCCTATCTGATTTACTTCCCCATGCACTATGTAGGGCTTCAGGGCGTGCCCCGGCGATATTTTGAAATGGGAGAGATGAGCTTCGTCCACGAATCGACGCAAGACCTGAACGCCTTTATCACCATCGCGGCGTTGATCGTCGGCTTCGCCCAGTTGGTGTTTATCTACAATTTCTTCTGGAGCTACCGGAAGGGCAAGGAATCCGGCCCCAACCCCTGGAACGCCTGCTCGCTTGAATGGCAGACGGCGGAAACACCGCCGGGGCACGGCAACTTCGGCAAGGATTTGCCGGTGGTCTACCGCTGGGCCTACGATTACAGCGTGCCCGGCGCCGCCGAGGACTTCATCCCGCAAAACGTCCCACCGAATAAGGTCAAAACCAGCAAGGGTAAAAAGAAGGCGTAAGGTGCCTGGGTGATCAAGCCGTGAATATCTTTAAAGTCCTGATGGAAAAGCCCTGGCTGGCACAGGGTTCGGATCCTGAACTGGATGGGCCCGCGTCGTCCCTGCCGACGCCGAAGTTCGGCCTCCGGTTGTTTTTTATCATCGTCACGGTCCTGTTCTCGGTCTTAACCGTCGCTTATACGGAGCGAATGCTGTTTTCGGACTGGCGCTCCATGCCCGAACCGTTGGTGTTGTGGCTGAACACGGGTATTTTGGTCCTCTCGAGCGTCGCCTTGCAGTGGGCGCGTAGCGCCGCCCATAACGGAGAAATCGGCGACGTCAGATCGGGCCTGCTTGCCGGCGGCGCCTTGGCCCTGGTCTTCTTGGCCGGGCAGTTGGTGGCCTGGCAGCAGTTGATGGCCTTGGGGTATTATGCCTCCGAAAACCCCGCCAACGGCTTCTTCTACATGATCACCACGCTGCACGGGCTGCACCTGTTGGGCGGCTTGTTGGTCCTGGGCTGGGCCACCGACAAGCTGTGGCGCGGGGTTGAATTGGATAAAATGCGCATGACCGTCGAGCTGTGCGCCGTTTACTGGCACTTCCTGCTGGTGGTGTGGCTGGTTCTATTCGGCCTGTTGTTGTTTACATAAAGAGGACTAAGAGCACATGGCACAAGCTTCCGAACAAACACTCGCCCAGCCCGAAGGCATGCAAGGCGTCGTCGCCGACTGGGGCTCGGACCAGCGGGCGTTCAAGAATGTCCCCTGGGGCAAGGCCATGATGTGGATATTCCTCCTCTCGGACACCTTCATCTTCAGCTGTTTCCTGCTTTCCTACATGACGGTCCGGATATCGACGACGGTGCCGTGGCCCAACCCCAGCGAGATATTCGCGTTGAGTTTCGGGGGCGAGCCCATTCCGCTGATCCTGATCGCCATCATGACCTTCATCCTGATCACGTCCAGCGGCACCATGGTCCTGGCCGTCAACTACGGTTATCGGAAGGACCGGACCAAAACCGCGATCCTGTTGCTGATTACGGCGGCGTTCGGCGCCACCTTCGTCGGTATGCAGGTGTTTGAATGGACCAAGCTGATCGTCGAAGAAGGCGTCCGCCCCTGGACCAACCCCTACGGCGCCGCCCAGTTCGGGTCTGTCTTTTTCATGATTACCGGCTTCCACGGCTTTCATGTGTCGGTGGGGGTGCTTTTCCTGATCATCGTCGCCCGCAAGGTGTGGCGCGGCGATTACGATAAGGGCACGCGCGGCTTTTTCACCAGCCGCCAAGGCAGCTACGAGATCGTCGAGACCATGGGCCTTTATTGGCACTTCGTCGATCTGGTGTGGGTCTTCATCTTCGCATTCTTTTATCTTTGGTAGGGCTTGAAACATGGCACAGGCAGAAGCACACGTTGAAGGCCAACAACATCCCCTCGGCATCTATATCAAGATCTGGGCGTTGCTGTTCGTTCTCAGCACGTTTTCCTATCTGGTCGACTATTACCACCTCGAGGGGTATCTCCGGTGGACCCTGATCCTGGTGTTCATGTTCATGAAAGCCGGGCTGATTATCGCCGTCTTCATGCACATGTTGTGGGAGCGTCTGGCCCTGGTTTATGCCATCAGCCTGCCGATCATATTGTTGATGGTGTTTATCTTCCTGATGACCCACGAAGGGGGCTACACCGTGCTGACGCGGGGCATATTCTTCACCGGCGGTTCTTAGGGCTCCCGCATAGCCAAACCACGTAAAATTGCGCTAAGCTAACGAATTCCAACTCGGCACTTCGTGGATGCGGTCCATGATCCAGAGACTGACAACCCTTGTGCCGATGACCGTATTCTGGGTTTTCGGCACAATCGAAAAGGCATTCGCGGGGGGGCGTTCCGAACCCTGGCAGATGCAGTTTCAGTCACCGGCCTCGCCGGTGATGGAAAGAATCCTGGATTTCCACAACATTATTCTCATCCTCCAGGTATTCATCGTTGTCTTCGTTCTCGGGGTGATGGCGTTCATCATCGTCCGCTTCAACGCCAAGGCCAACCCGGTGCCGTCGAAAACCACCCACAACACGCTGCTGGAAGTCATCTGGTCGGCGGTTCCGTTCTTTATCCTGATCGTCATCGCCATTCCGTCGCTGAAGCTTCTCTATTACTCGGACAAGATCGAAGAAGCGGAGATGACGCTGAAGGTCACCGGCAATCAGTGGTTCTGGACCTACACCTACCCGGATCTGGGAGAGTTGGCTTTCGACAGCATCATCGTTCCCGACGACGAGTTGAAAGAAGGCCAGCCCCGGCTGTTGGCGGTGGACAACCCGGTCGTCCTGCCGGCCAACACCAACATCCGGCTTCTGTTTACCTCGGTTGACGTGATCCACAACTGGGCCATTCCGTCGCTCGGGCTCAAGCTCGATATGATGCCGGGGCGGACCAACGAAACCTGGGTGCACATAAACGCCGAGGGTGATTACTATGGCATGTGTTCGGAGTTGTGCGGCGTCAACCACGGGTTCATGCCCATCCACGTCAAGGCCGTTTCCAAGGCCGAATTCCAGGCATGGGTCGAAAAGGCCAAAAAAGAATTCGCCGATGGGGACAATAGTGGGGACGGCAATAACCCGGGCCCGGTGGTTACGGCGGACGCCCGGGCCCGCTAGGGTCAGGGCGCCATAAAAGCTTTGAGGGAAAGGCCGAGGAATGGCTAACGACGCAGCGGTTGCCGCCGCCGGCCACGGCCACCATCCAAGCGGATGGCGGCGGTGGCTCTTCTCCACCAATCATAAAGACATCGGCACCATGTACATCGTGCTGTCGTTGGTCTCGGCGGTCGTCGGCGGACTGATGTCGTTCCTGATCCGGCTCGAGCTGATGGTGCCCGGCATCCAATTCATCACCGATTTCCAGTTCTATAACGTGCTGGTCACCGGGCATGGCTTCATCATGGTGTTTTTCGTGGTCATGCCGGCGATGATCGGCGGTTTCGGCAACTGGTTCGTGCCGCTGATGATCGGCGCGCCGGACATGGCGTTTCCGCGCATGAACAACATCAGCTTCTGGCTTTTGGCGGCGGCCTTGGTGTTGCTGCTGATCGCCACCTTCACCCAGGGCGGGCCCGGCACCGGCTGGACCGTCTATCCGCCGCTTTCCAATGCCGATTACCATCCTGGCGCGGCTGTGGATTTAGGCATCCTCAGCCTGCACCTGGCCGGCGCGTCCTCGGTGCTCGGCGCCATCAACCTCATCACCACCATCTTCAATATGCGCGCGCCGGGCATGACCATGCACCGCATGCCGCTGTTTTGCTGGGCGATCCTGGTGACGGCGTTCCTGCTGCTGTTGGCGATCCCGGTGCTGGCCGGCGCCTTGACCATGCTTTTGACCGACCGCAACTTCGGCACCACCTTCTTCGAGGCGGCCGGCGGCGGCGACCCGGCGCTGTGGCAGCACTTGTTCTGGTTCTTCGGCCACCCGGAAGTCTACATCATCATCATTCCGGGCTTCGGCATCGTCAGCCAGGTGGTTTCCACCTTTTCCCGGAAGCCCATCTTCGGTTATCTGGGCATGGCCTATGCCATGGTCTTCATCGGCTTCGTCGGCTTCGTGGTGTGGGCGCACCACATGTACACGATCGGGCTCGACGTCGATACGCGGGCGTATTTCGTTTCGGCGACGCTGATCATCGCGGTGCCCACCGGAATCAAGATTTTTAGCTGGCTGGCCACCATGTGGGGGGGCTCCATCGATTTCCGCACCCCGATGCTGTTCGCCCTCGGCTTCATCTGGCTGTTCGTCGTCGGCGGCGTCACCGGCGTGGCGCTGGCCAACGCCGGCTTGGATATCGCCTTCCACGACACCTACTACGTGGTCGCGCATTTTCACTATGTGATGGCGATTTCGGCGTTGTTCGCCATGTTCGCCGGCTTCTACTACTGGATCGGCAAGATGTCGGGCCGGCAGTACCCGAAGGGATTGGCGAAGCTGCATTTCTGGCTGTTCTTTATCGGCGTCAACGTTCTTTTCTTCCCGCAGCACTTCTTAGGCATCGCCGGGATGCCCCGGCGCATTCCCGATTATCCGGACGCTTATGCGGGCTGGAACTACGTTTCTTCCGTGGGGTCCTTCATCACCACAGCGGCGACGGTGTTGTTCTTCTTTATCGTCTGGCGGACCTTGACGTCGGGCGACAAGGTGCCGGCCAATCAATGGGGCGAGGGCGCGACGACGCTGGAATGGACGGTTGCCAGCCCGGCGCCCTTCCATACCCATGAAGACCTTCCGGACATGACCGGCGAACAACCGGCCGAATAGGAACTCAGGAAACCCGACCATGGCCCAGACCCACCGGAAAAACCGCACCACCGCCCTTTTTCTGTTTACCGTCGCCGGCGGCATGGTCGGGCTGGCCTTTGCGTCGGTTCCCCTTTATCAGCTTTTCTGCCAGGTCACCGGCTTCGGCGGCACGCCCCGGACTGAGGACGTGGCGGCGCCCCCGGCGGCCATGACGGACAGGACCATCACCGTTCGCTTCGACGCCAACGTCAACCCGGCGCTCAAATGGCGGTTCCGTCCCGAGCAGCGGGAAATCCGGGTCCGTGCCGGCGAGCCGGTCGTGGCGTATTACAAGGCGGTCAACCGATCGGCCGGCCCGCTCACCGGCACCGCCACCTTCAACGTCACGCCTTACAAGGCGGGGTTATATTTTTCCAAGACCGATTGTTTCTGCTTTACCGAGCAGCGCCTGGCGGCGGGTGAGACGGCGAGGATGGGCGTCGAGTTCTTCGTCGATCCGGAAATCTTCAAGGACCCCAATACCCGGGAAATCACCACCATCACGCTGTCTTACACCTTCTTCCGCGCCACGGACGATGACGGCGCCGGAAAGGCGAAACAGGCCGAGGCGCCGGGCCGGCCGGCCGGCGGCCTTCCGAAGGGATAAACGGATCATGGCAGGCGACACCGCAAGAAGGCATCCCTATCACATGGTCGAGCCGAGCCCGTGGCCGGCCGTCGGCACGCTGGCGGCCCTGATCATGGCGCTCGGCGGGGTCTGGTACATGAAGGGCGGGCCGATTTGGGTGTTTCTCCAGGGCGTCCTGATTTTGCTTTGGGTGTTCTACCGGTGGTGCCGCGATGTTGTCGCCGAGGCCAGAAGCGGCGTCGACCACACCGAGGTGGTGCGCCGTGGCCTGCGCATGGGCATGGTGCTGTTCATCATGTCCGAGGTTTTATTCTTCTTCGCCTTTTTCTGGGCCTTCTTCAATGCCTCGTTGCCCATGCTCAGCTTCGCCGCCCAGCCGGCATGGCCGCCGCCGGGGATCGTGCCCTTTGATCCCTGGTCGGTGCCGTTCCTGAACACGGTGATTCTGCTGAGCTCGGGCGCGACGGTGACCTACGCCCACCACATGGTCCGCGAGGGCGACAACAAAAAGGCGGCCCAGGGAATCCTGTTGACCGTTCTCCTGGGCGTCATCTTCACCGGCTTCCAAGCCTATGAGTACATTCACGCCACCTTCAAGTTTACCGGCGGCATCTATTCGTCGACCTTCTATCTGGCGACCGGCTTCCACGGCTTCCACGTGCTGGTGGGAACGGTCTTCCTGTTCGTCTGTTGGGTCCGAACGCGGGCCGGGCATTTCACCCCGGAGGCCCATGTCGGCCTCGAAGCCGCCGCCTGGTACTGGCACTTCGTTGACGTGGTGTGGCTGTTCCTGTTCGCCAGCGTTTACTGGTGGGGAAGTTTGGGATACGTCCCGGCCTGACCCGCTTTAAGTCAGGCGGCGCCGCCTTCGCCCATTTGGATGGGCGGGCATTTGACCGAGCCGAACGAACAAAAGACGCAGCAGTCGCCTTCGTTGGGCTTCAGCAGCGTCCCGCACTCTTCGCATTCGTAGAAATAGATGCAGGCGTCCGTCGGCATCGTTTCGATTTTTTGGTGCCCGCACCGGGGACAGGTAATTTCCGAGAGAAGGACCGGTCCCGCCGCCGCCATCACGCGTCTTCCGCTCGCCGTTGCCGCAGCCGATAAAACCCATAACCGGCCATCAACACGAACAGCCCCAAGGCCGGCAGCAGCAACAAATCCAGCCACCACCCGACCAGCCCCGACAGGCCGACCACCCCCATGGTCACCACCAAAAGCGGCGTGAAACAGCAAACCGTCATCACCGCGGAGCCGATAAGCCCCGTTTTCAGCAGTTTTTTGTCGTCAAGATTCTTCATGGCGCCGACCAGTTTATAGCAAAGGAAAAAACTTGGCTATTTTCAAACCGGGCGTGGCGTCTGGCAATCATAGCCGTCACGGTCTATCCTGTTAAAACAAAAACGTTTTCGGGGGTTTTTGCGCCCGAAATCCAGGGATGGGACCATGGCAAAACGCCAAACCATTGACGCCTCCGAGGGCTTTCCGGCGCCCGCAAAAGGGAGCCAGGTGTATGACCACCTGGAGCTTCTGGCCGCCATGAGCCAGGACTTCGCCTCGTCATTGGATATCGAGGCGTCGCTGAAACATGCCATCAAACACATCACCGAATACGTCAATGCCGAAGGCGGCGCGCTGTTCCTGCTGGATGACAAGGGCGAGACGCTCCGCTGCCACGCCTGCGTCGGAGCGACGGAAATCACCGGCCTGACGCTGAAGTGCGACCAGGGCATCGTCGGACGCTGCGTTCAGAACGACATCGGCGAAATCGTCCGCGACGTCAGCAAGGATTCCGGCTTCCACGGCGGCGTTGACGAAGAGACCGGCTACACCACCCGGTCCATCCTGTGCGCGCCGATGTGCGTCAAGGACCAGCGAATCGGCGCCATCGAGCTCATCAACAAGCGCGGCGGCGACGGGCTGTTCGAAGATTCCGACCTGCATCTCCTGCAGGCGATGAGCGCCTCGGCGGCGCTGGCCATTCACAACGCCCGCCAGGCCGAGGCCCTGGTCGAACAGGAGCGCATCGCCCGCGAACTGGAACTGGCGGCCGAAATCCAGCGATCGCTGCTGCCCGATCCCGGCGATGGCGACTTCCCCGTTGCCGGCGTCAACCACGCGGCGCGCACGGTATCAGGGGACTTTTACGATTTCTTCCCGCTCGACGACGGGCGAATCTGTTTCAATTTGGGCGACGTTTCCGGCAAGGGCATGAACGCGGCGCTGATGATGGCCAAGACCGCGAGTTTGTACCGTTGCCTGGGCAAGACCGTTCAACAACCAGGGGAGCTTATGGCCCGCATCAACGACGAAATCTGCGAAACCGCGACCCGGGGTATGTTCGTGACCATGGTCGGCGGCATTTACGACCCTAAGACCGGCGTCGTGTGTCTTTCCAACGCCGGACATGAGCCGCCGTTGTTCCACGACGCGGAAGGAAATTTCCATGCGCTTCCGGCCGAGGCGCCGCCGTTGGGAATTTCACCGGCGCTCTTGGACGGAGAGGAATTCCCTGAAACCGAACTCAAGCTTGACGGCGGAACGCTCTACATCTTCACTGACGGGGTAACGGAAGGGTATCTGGAAGACGGCCGGGAGTTGGAAGTCGGGGGATTTAAGGAATTGATCCGGGAAAACTCGAAGCTGAACGTCAGCGGCCGGCTCGACGCGGTGATCGACCGCATTGACCGGGGCGATGAAGCGCTTCGCGATGATCTGACGGTGCTGGCCATAGACGATAAAGGGCCGCTCAAAAATCGGCAGGCCAAGGCCAAAGACCCGGCGGAAAAGCCGGAATCCGATCAACCGTCCGATGACGAGAGATGGGAGGTTCTTTTCAGCCTGACCATCCCGTCACAGCCAGACCGCCTGAAACTGGTCCGCAACGCGGTTCGGGAAACAGCCAGCTTCTGCGGCTGCAATGTTGAGGATTGCCGCGATATCGTCATTGCCGTGGACGAGGCCTGCCAGAACATCATCCGCCATGCCTACGGGGGCGCGCCGGACGGTGAAATCGCGATTGAAATATGCCGCCAGGACAACAACTTAATTATACTTCTCCGGGATTTTGCCGATGCCATCGACGTTAGCTTGGTCAAGCCACGGGATCTTGAGGATATCAAGCCGGGGGGGCTGGGCACCCATCTGATGCGCGAGGTGATGGATGACGTCCAATTCATGCCGCCGCCCAGCGGCGGCGGAAACCTGTTGAAGATGATAAAAAGGCTTTCGTGAGGACCCAAGGATGGAACATGAAATAAGAGAAGAAAATGACGCCCTTATCGTCGCCCTGAAAGGCGACGTGGATCTGCAAAGCTCGCCTGAGGCCCGCACCATTCTTCTCGACTGCGTCGGCAAGAAAAAGCCGGTCCTGGTTGACCTCTCGGGCGTTGGATATATCGATTCGTCCGGCGTCGCCTCGCTGGTGGAAAGCCTGCAAACCGCGCGCAAATCGGGGACCAAAGTGATCCTGGTCGCGGTCAGCGAGGGGGCGCTCAGGGTTATTCAACTGGCGCGGTTGGACAAGGTCTTTACCATCTGCGACACGGTCGAAGACGGCCTTGAACAGATTTAGCCCGAAACCCCCATGCCCCCGACTGATACCCAAAACCCTGTTTCCCGATTCTTAGACAAAATCGGCCGCACGACGATCGCCGGCATCGAGGAAGTCGGCAACGGTGGCGTGATGGTCGCGGAAAGCCTCTATTCGCTGTTCCTCGGATACCGCATAAAACAACCCGTCAGGCTCAATGCGGTCATCCAGCAGATGATGGATATCGGAATTACCGCCATTCCCATCATCGCGCTCCTGGGCGGTTCGATCAGCGTCACGCTTGCGATTCAGGGCATCTATACGCTGCGTATTTTCGGCGCGGAAAGCCACGTCACGGCCGGCCTGGCCTTCATCGTCGTCAGGGAATTCGCGCCTATGATTACCGGCATCCTGGTCGCCGGGCGGTCCGGATCGGCGCTCGCGGCCCGCATCGGCACCATGAAGATCAATCAGGAAATCGACGCCTTGAAGGTCATGGGGGTCAGCCCGGTGCGTTTCCTGGTCGCGCCGCCGTTGATCGCGATGCTGATCATGGTTCCCTGTCTGACCATGATGAGCAATGTGGTCGGCCTCTATTTGGCCGGGGTCTATATCAACGTCGAACTGGGGATATCGCTCGCCGCTTATCTTGACCAAATCATCGACATTCTGACCGTTGACGATGTCCTTCACGGTCTTGGCAAAAGCGTCATCTACGCCATCGAAATCGCCGTCATCGGCGTCGTTAACGGCGCGTCCGTGGTCGGCGGTGCGGAAGGCGTCGGCAAGGCGACGACACGCTCGGTCGTTCAGTCCATTTCCGCGATCATCGTGACGGCCATGGTCGTCGTTATTTTATCGACACTTTAGGGGGTGGGAAGTCCGGTCCAATGGCAGACAACGGAAACCAGAGCGTAGACAAGGTCATCGAGATTGAAAACCTGGTCACCCATTACGGTGAGCGTAAGATTCTCAACGGCGTCACCATGGATGTCCGCGACGGCGAGATCATGGTCATCATGGGCGGCAGCGGGTCGGGCAAAAGCACCCTGCTTCGCCATTTAATGGCGCTGGAGACGAAGACATCCGGCACCATGCGCATTCTCGGCCAGGACATCGATCAACTGAGTACGCTTGAGTTCCTCGAACTCCGCAAGAAACTGGGGGTCGCTTTTCAGGGCGGTGCACTGTTCAGCTCATTGACCGTCGGCGAAAACGTCATGCTGCCGCTCTACGAACACACGGACCTGGAATGGTCAACGATGGAGATCATGGCCCGAATGAAGCTCCAGGTGGTCGAGTTGGGCGGTTTCGAGGATTTGACGCCGGCCGAGCTTTCGGGCGGCATGATCAAGCGGACGGCGTTTGCCCGCGCGGTCGTCATGGACCCGAAGATCCTTTTCTGTGACGAACCTTCCGCCGGGCTTGATCCGGCCGTCGCTTCCTCCCTCGACGATCTGATCCTGAATCTCAGGAAGGCCATGGGCATGACCATCATCGTCGTCACCCACGAACTGGAAAGCGCGTTCAAGATCGCCGACCGCATCACCGTTCTGGACCGGGGTGACATTCTCATGATCGGAACCGTCGACGAAGTTCGCAAATCCAAAAACGAACGAATCTACAACCTCCTCAACCGCGTGCCCGAAGACGACACCATGGACCCGGATGAATACCTGGCGCGGCTCACGGGTGAGAAAATTGAAGTTGAGAATCAGCCCCTATGAGAAGCTCAAAGATAAATTATTTAATTGTCGGCCTGTTCGTTCTGGCCATGATGGGCGCGTTGATCATTTCTGTTGCCATGCTCACCGGGCGAACCGGGGCCGTGGATAACTATTACACCCATTATTCCAACGTCACCGGGATCAAATTCGGCACCCAGGTTGTCTATGAAGGCTACCCCATCGGCCAGGTCGAAGAGATCACGCCTGAGGAGAAAGACGGGCGCATGAGGTTCCGGATTGATTTCAGCGTTATCGAGGGATGGCGCATCCCCAGGGACAGCGTCGGCGAAATCGCCGCACCAGGCCTGCTGGCCGCGGTGACGATCAGCATTAAGGCCGGTAACGACAAGGAATCGTTGAAACCCGGCGAAACGATCATTTCCAAGGAACGCTCCGACGTTTTCGCCGTCGTTTCGACCGTGGCCGGCCAATTGGGGGATTTGATGGATTCAAACATCAAGCCCCTTTTGGACAACGTCAATAAAATCATCGAACAGGAAGGCATGGCGATGTTCCAGGACGTCCGGAACGTGACCAGCGATATGGCCGATTTGGTTTCGCTGATGGCCGAAAGGGTTCCCCGGATCGCCGACAACATCGAGGCCTTTTCAACCAAGTTGAACGTTACCGCCAGCGAATTCCAGAAGCTGCTGACGCCCCAGAACCGCGAGAAGCTGGAGGCTACCATCGCCAACCTGGATAATGCGGTCCAGTCCATGAAGGCGGTGGCGCAAGAGGTCCAACAGATGGTCCTGAGTGACGACGGTGATTTGCGCAAGGCGATCGGCGAGACCCGTTACATCGTCGAATCGGTGTCGCGCCATATCGATTCGATCAACCAGAACATGGAACGCGCGGCCCGCAATATGTATGAATTCACGCGTCAGATTCGGCAGAATCCGGGATTGCTGCTAGGCAGTGAAGCGCCGGAAGACAAAGCAGGCAAACAATGAACAAAACGAACGCATGCAGGGATTTGAGATGAAAAAAAGACTTTTTCCGGTATTCGGCGCCGCCGTGGCCATGGTCGTTTTTCTGACCGCCTGCGGGTCGGCGGAACGGGTGCCCGAGGATCAATTCTACCGGCTCAGGGCTGAGACGCCATCCTCACCCGCCGCCAGAACGCTTTTCAAGGGTACGCTGGAAGTCGACCGCTTCGTCGCCGACGGCCTGACGGCCGGACGGCCCATCGTCTATTCGGAAGCCGAAAAGCCCCATCAGGTGAAGGAATATCATTACCATTTCTGGACTCAGCCGCCGACGGTGATGCTGAGGGACGAACTGGTAACGTACCTCCGTGCGGCACACGTTTCCGACACCGTGGTCACGCCCGAGATGCGCCTCCCCGCGGACTATATCCTGACGGGCAAGATCAAGAGACTTGAGCAAGTCGTCGGTGACCAGCCGAAGGCGGTGCTTGAGATCGAACTGGGCCTCAGAAAGGCATCCGGGGGGAAACTCATTTTTCTTGATACCTACCAGATCGAATCACCGTCATCGGGATCGGGCGTTGATGATGCGGTAAAATCGCTCAACAAATCGATGTCTGCCATCTATGCTAATTTCGTTGCCGATCTGTCCAAGCTTTAACGTCTCAATGACCATAAAATCCAGTAATATCAAGTCCATCGAACACCCCGTGTCCGATCAGGACCGGTGGCGGCGCCAGGGCCACCAAGGAGGTGTCCTGTGGCTGACGGGCCTGCCGGGTTCGGGAAAATCGACCCTGGCTTTTAATTTGGAGCGCCGGCTTTTCGATAATGGCAAGCAGGCCTACGCCATTGACGGCGACAACCTTCGCCATGGACTGAATTCCGATCTTGGGTTTTCGCCCGAGGACCGGAGCGAAAATATCCGCCGGATCGGTGAAGTGGCGGCGCTTTACGCAAATGCGGGAACAATCGCCATCACCGCCTTCATTTCGCCTTACCGGTCGGACCGCCAGGGCGCCCGGAAAGCAGCGGGACGGTATTTCCACGAAGTTTACCTGAGCGCCAGCCTGGAGGTCTGCGAGGAACGCGACCCCAAAGGCCACTACCTAAAGGCGCGGAAAGGCGAAATTCCAGATTTCACGGGCGTCTCGGCGCCTTACGAGGAGCCCGAAACCCCCGACCTCGTCATAGACACGGGCGCCATGACGGTGGAAGAAAGCCTGCAAGTTCTCGAGGAATATGTGGAAAACGTCTTCCGGTTGGAAGACGGCTAGGGTCTTATGATTTGAGGGCGCGTTCGTAGGTGTTCAGGATGTCCTCCATCTGCTTGCGGTCGTCCTCGTCCATTTTCCTGAGCAGGATGAGTTGACGCATGACCTTGATGTCGAATCCGGCACCCTTGGCTTCCGAATAGACTTCACGAATGTCAGCGGCCAGCGCCCGTTTTTCCTCTTCCAACCGTTCAATGCGCTCGACGAAAGACCTGAGACGGTCCGACGCGACACCACCAACTTCCACCATTACCCGTCGCTCCCCCCTTTTTAACCGGTCCCGTTGGAACCGTTCCGGTCGGGCACAATAATCGGGCTTGGGGGCCGGTGGCAAGGCGTCGTTTGCCGAAAAATCTCTATATTTTGGGGGGTTACTGGACTTGCACGAATCGACGGGTTAGAGATAGAAATAACGCTGAAATATTAAGGGATTTTGGTTTTGGGAAGTTACGATTTCAGCCGCCTGGGCGTGTTCCTTGTCGAGGACAACAGTTATATCCGCGACACGTTGGAGAACGTGCTGCGGCAATTCCGGTTCGGCCGTATCAACGCCGCCAGCAACGGCCAAGAAGCGGTCGAATTCATGAAGAAACTGGGAAGTGGCAACGTCAGTACGCCGGACATTATCATCTCGGATTTGGTGATGGCGCCGATCAATGGTCTTCTTTTCCTCCGCTGGGTGCGCACATCAAAGGAATCCATCAACCGGATGATGCCCTTCATCATGCTGTCTGGCGCCGCCGACGAGACGTACGTCAATTCGGCCCGCGACCTGGGTGGCACTGAATTCCTGGGCAAGCCGTTCTCCGCCGAGACGGTCTACAAGCACCTTGTCAAGGTCATCGAACTGCCGCGCCAGTTCGTCACCACGACTGCGTATTTTGGTCCCGACCGCCGCCGCCAGAGCCAGGCGCCGCCGAAGCAGGATCGGCGGGTCAAAGAAGAAGACGAGGTCACCATCGTCTATTCGACGGATAAAGTGGTGAAGCCGAAAAACCCGACCGACGTCTGGTATTTCCGCCTCCCCAACACGCTCAAGGAAAAAGCCGGCGGCGCCGATTTCGAGGGTCCGGCGGAGATGCCCACGGACCTTCTGGAAGAGGCGGAGGAACAGCTTAAGCGCGCGGCGCTCGATTTCACCACCTGGGCCCAGGACTACCTGAAGAAGCTGTCGGACCTTTGCGCCGAAGCTCTCATGCAGGAATCCCGGCGCAGTAAATATTTTTTCGAGATCAATCTCCTGGCGCTGGAATTGAGAGGCCAGGGCGGCACCTTCGGCTACCCCCTGATTTCCACCTTAGGCAAGATGCTTTACGACACAACGGTCGAAGACTGCCCCGAAGACAACAACGCGGTCGAAATCGTCAAGGCCCACATCGACACCATGCGTGCCGTGCTCAGGGAAAAGATCTCCGGCGACGGCGGAAAGTTGGGACGCGAGCTCCTGGCGTCTCTCCGACAAGCCATACAATCCCGCGGTGTCGTAAAATAACCCACCCGTTTCCCACCCGAGCACGAAAGACCGCCGGCACGCCGCCGAGGTTTAGCCCGTATCCCGGGTTTCCGCGATCAGCAGGTCGACGACCTCTTTCAGGGCGTCTTCCTGGCTGGCGCCCTTGCTTAGCGCCACCGAATAGGTGGAAAGTTGCCGGTGGGCGCTGGTGCCGGTTTCCATGATCGTTTTCAAGTGCTCTATTTCCTTGACGCACCCGAGTGCGTCGGCGTCTTCGCGGACGAGGTCCTTGATCTCTTCCAGAAGCGTATCGCAGGGCACGATTTCGCCCTTTCCGAAATCCACCAGTCCCTCGTCCAGGCCATAGCGTTGGGCGCGCCAGCGGTTTTCCTCGATCAGCATGGACGCATACTGCCGCCAACGCTGATTGTCCTTCTTCAGGCGGTATAGCATGCGCAAGATGCAGGCAAATAACGCAGCCACGGAAATCGTGTCGTCAAGGCGGGTGCAGGCGTCGGCAATCCGCATTTCCAGAGTCGGGAAACGGTGGCTCGGACGCACGTCCCACCATAACTTGGTCGCGTCTTCGATCAGGCCGGCGCCGACTAGGGCATCCACGTGGCGCTGATATTCGGCCCACGATTCAAAAACATTGGGGATGCCGGTGCGTGGCAGCTCGTCGAAAACGCTGAGCCGGTATGATTTCAGCCCGGTGTCTTCACCCTGCCAGAACGGCGACGACGTGGAGAACGCCAACATGTGCGGCAGGAAGTAGCTGACTTGGTTCAACAGGTCGATGCGCAGCTCGTCGTTATCAATGCCCACGTGAACGTGCATGCCGCAAGTCATCAACCGGCGAACCACCGCTTGCAGGTCCAGCGCAATGACGTTGTAGCGTTCCTTGTCGGTGTGAACCTGCTTTTGCCAGCGGGAAAACGGATGGGTCCCGGCGGCAATCGGGGCCAGGCCGTGTTCGCTGGCGACCTCGGCGACGGTACGTCTGAGCGACGCCAGATTTTCCCTTGCCTCTTGGATATTGGCGCAGACCTCGGTGTTGACCTCGATCTGGGCCTTCAGGAATTCATGCGTGACCAGGCCCTTGATTTTGTCCTGGCAGGCCTCGAACAGGGCTTCCGGCGGGTCGCTGGCGACATCCCGGGTTTCCCGGTCGACCAGCAGGTATTCCTCTTCTATGCCGATGGTAAAGGGGGGCTCCGTGTAGGCCATGATCAATATTCCTGGACCCGGTGGAGCCCATCAAGTCGCAAAATTTCGCCCATGACGCCGGCCAGAATGCCGGTCCAGCGTTCCACGCCCTGTTGATCCTTGACCTGGTTCTGGTTGATCTCGACGACGCAGTTGGCCAACCTCGCCGCGCCGCCATGGAGATTGATGGTATAGGCCAGTTCATGGCCCGAATAGGGAAGGTTGTCGCCGACGTTCAAACCACGGGCCGATAGTTTTTCGATCAGAGGCTGGGCGATGCGGGGGTCCCGGTTCCACAAGACGCCGATGTCCCAGGGCCGGTCTTCGTCGCCGTAATCGGGGCTGAAACTATGGATGGAAAACAACATCGGCGGTTTGTTCCGGCGCCAGAGGTGTGCGATCGATTCATGAATGGCGTCGTGATAGGGCTCGAACACTGTCGCCACCCTTTCTTCCCGGGCGGCCTCGCTTAAGCCCTGGTTGCCGGGGATTTCGATACCGTCGGAGATTTCGGGAATCGATTGCGGATGGCCCGGCGGCCGGTTGACGTCGATGACCAGCCTGGAAAACCCGGCCAACACCGCCGGCGCGTCCATCCGGGCGGCAAGCCCGCGGGTGACGTCCCCGGCGCCGATGTCATAGGCGATGTGTTGTTGGAAGCGGCCGTCGTCGAGGCCAAGCCCGCCCAGCGTCGCCGGCACGGCATGGCTGGCATGATCGCAAACGAGCTGTAGGGCGGCCTGGCCCTGCCGGTTCAGGGATTCGAAAACCGGCGCCTCGCCGGCGCCGATCAGGGCCGCCACGGAATCCCCGCCGGTGCTGGAAAGGGTGTCCATCTGGCCATAATACCCCGAAGTTCGTGCTGGGTCACCGGCGCCTGGGCTACCACTTACCGGTGCTTTCCATGGACAACCAGGGCTCTTCCGGCGTCAGCGCCTCGCCCTTTTGCAGAAGCTCGACGGAAATGCCGTCCGGCGAGCGCACGAAGGCCATGTGGCCGTCGCGGGGCGGGCGGTTGATGGTAACGCCGCCGTCCATAAGCCGCCGGCAGGTTTCATGGATGTTGTCGACGGCGAAGGCCAGATGCCCGAAATTGCGGCCGCCAGTGTAAACTTCGGGGTCCCAGTTGTGGGTCAGTTCGATTTCCGCCTCCGGGCTTTCATCGGCGGCCAGGAAGATCAGGGTATAACGCCCGGCCTCGTTGTCCTTGCGCCGCGTCTCGGCAAGCCCCAGCTTGTTGCAGAAAAAATCCAGCGACTTCTCGATGTCGGTCACCCGGATCATGGTGTGAAGATATTTCATGGCGCTGGCCCTCCTTGGCGCGCTTATTAGGGTTTTCTAATAACGTGATTAAAAAATTGTTTTTTTAATCAAAGGATATAAATTGGTTATTATAAAGGATCACAGGGAGGCAACCATGATCAGAAAAACTATATTAACCGCCGTCTTCGCCGTTTTCGCCATGGGCGCGTTTACTTCACCCGCCTTGGCCGCGCATTGTCCGAAGGACGTCAAGAAAATCACTGCCCACTTGTCCATGATCAAGGACGCCAAGATGATGAGTATGGCCAAGGCCGTGGCCGCCGAAGGGCTGGCGCTTCACAAGGCCAAAAAACACGGGGAGTCGATCAAGGTCCTGCACGCAGCGATGGATAAGTACGGCGTCAAGCACTAGAGCCGTCGTTTCAAACGTCCAGCCTGTTACAGCGGGAACCCGTAGAGCTTTGCGGCGTTTTCGCAGACGATCTTGTTGCGCGTTTTTTCCGGCAAATCGCCCAGCTCGTTCTCGATGAACGCTTGAGAATCCGGCCAGACGCCGTCGGGGTGGGGGAAATCGGACCCCCACATGATGTTATCCTCGCCCAGCACATCGAGGAGCAGGATGCCGACCTTGTCGCTCTGGTAGGTGGCTCTGCATTGGCGGTGCCAGTAATCGCTGGGCTTCATGGTCAGGGTCAGATCCTTGTACTGCTCCTCCCACTCCATATCCATGCGTTCCAGCACGTAGGGAATCCACCCGATGCCGCTTTCAGCGAAGACGACGCGGATGTCGGGATGGGCTTCGAGCATGCCGCCGTAGATGATTTCCATCAGGGTCTTGGACATGCCCATCTGGAAACCGGTGAGGAAGACGGCGTGGGCCTGGCGTTGCTGTAAGGATGGGGGATTCCCCATCTCGGGCTTCTTGGTGCTGCCGATGGTGTGGAAATGGAGCGGCAGGCCGCTGTCGTTGATCGCCTGCCAAAGGGGCTCCCAGTTGGGATCGTAGAGCGGCTTCATATCGAACGAATTGGCGACCTCCAGGCCGCGAAGAGCGCCGCGTTTGGCGACCCGCTCGACCTCGGCGACGGCGGCCCCGACGTCGTTATTGGGGATCGACGCCAAGCCGGCGAAGCGGTCCGGGTGGGTGTCGCAGAAATCGGCCAGCCATGCGTTGTAGATGCGGGTCATTTCCGTCGCCGCCTCGACGTCGTTCAGGCGCATGGCGGCGCCGAGAATCCCGAACAATACCTCCGCCTGGACACCGTCCCGGTCCTGGTCCTTGATGCGGAGGTCCGGATCGGTCAAGCGCCGGATGCCCTTTTTGCCGTCGTCATAAAGGCCCTCGGCGGCCATGCGGTCGGAGCGGTGAATCTGTCCCGGTATGTATTCGCGCCCGGCCGAGCCCATGCCGTTCTGCAACCCGAACCGGGCACCGTTGCGGCTGGTCCAATGAGGGCCCTTGTCGCCGTCGGCGACGAAAGGCATGCGGTCCTTCAGCTCCTTGCGGGCGTTGGCGGTAAACAGATCGGGCGGCAGCCACGGCAGGTCGATGTGGCAATCCGCCGAAATCACTCGGTATTCCATCTTTTTAAGTCCCTGGTGTTTTCCTTTGGCCTAGAGTTTACGCACCGGACGCCCTTTATCAATTGAAAAGCTGGAAAGGCCGGCTCAAAGGGGCGTAACGTGAAGCATGAGGAAGCCTTGGGGAGGACCATTCCGTTGAGCGATTTGATCGGCTACGAGGTGAATAGGGGCGTCTCGGTCATCACGCTCCGGAACCCCCCGGTCAACGCGCTCGGCATTGGCCTCAGGAAAGCGATCGTCGACGCCCTTGGCCGGGCGGTTGATGACGACGGCGCCCGGGCGGTGGTGTTGACCGGCGAGGGCCGCTGCTTTTCCGGCGGCGCCGACATCCGCGAATTCGGCCAGCCGGCGTTGGACCCGACGATTCCCAAGGTCATCGAAAAAATCGAAAACTCGCCGAAACCGGTCGTCGCCGCCCTTCACGGCCCTTGTTTCGGCGGCGGGTTCGAGCTGCCGCTGGGCTGCCATTTCCGCGTTGCCGCGCCTTCGGCCCTTCTCGCGCTGACCGAGGTCAAGCTGGGGCTGATTCCCGGCGCCGGCGGGACCCAGCGCCTGCCCCGGCTGATCGGCGCCGAACGGGCATTGGCGTTCATTCTCACCGGCAACCCGGTGGACGCCGAAGAAGCCCTCAAACTCGGCATTGTTGACGAGGTGACGGATGCGGACCTGGTATCGGCGGCTGTTGCTTTCGCCTGCGCCCGCGCCCAAGACGGCGGACCTTATCGGCGGGCCCGCGACCTGGATGTGCCGGCCCAGCCGGAAGGGTTCTTCGAAGGACAGCGGGCAAAGATCGAACGCCGCGCCCGCGGTCAGATCGCGCCCTGGCATTGCATCGACAGCGTCGAGAACGCCTGCACCCTTCCCTTCGACGAAGGCATGAAGAAGGAACGGGCGCTTTTCGTCGAATGTCGGGATTCAGACCAATCCCGTGCCCAACGCCACGTCTTTTTCGCCGAGCGCGAGGCCCGGAAAATCCCCGGCGTGCCCAAGGAGACGGCGGTCGAGCCCATCCGAACGGCGGCGGTGGTCGGCTGCGGCACCATGGGCGGCGGCATCGCCATGAATTTCGCCAATGCCGGCATCCCGGTGCGTGTGCTGGAAACCTCTGCCGACGCGCTGGAAAAGGGCCTGGACGTCATCAGGGGGAATTACGCCGCCTCGGTCAAAAAAGGCCGGTTATCGGACGCCGACAGGGAAACCCGCTTAGGCCTCATCGAGGGCATCACCGATTACGCGGCCCTCGAAGACGCAGACATCGTCATCGAGGCGGTGTTCGAGGACTTAAGCCTTAAAAAACAAGTCTTCAAGGACTTGGATGGGGCTTGCAAGCCGGACGCCATCCTTGCCACCAATACGTCGACGCTCGACGTTGACGAGATTGCGGCCGCCACGGGCCGCCCCGGCAAAGTCATCGGCACCCACTTCTTCAGCCCCGCTCACGTCATGCGGCTGATGGAAAACGTCCGCGGCAGAAAAACGTCCAAGCAAACCATCGCCACGGTGATGGCGCTCGCGAAGGCGCTGGGCAAGGTTGGCGTGCTGGTCGGCGTTTGCGACGGTTTCGTCGGCAATCGCATGTACCACCTCTATTCCCGGGAGGCCCAATTCATGCTCGAGGAAGGCGCGCTGCCGGAACAGGTGGACCGGGTGCTCTACGACTTCGGGTTCGCCATGGGGCCGTTCGCCGTCGGCGACGTGGCCGGGCTGGACGTCGGCTGGCGCATTCGCCAGGAGCGGGCCAAGCGGGGGCCGACCGAAGAACGGGTTTCACCGATCGCCGACAAGATTTGCGAAAAAGGCCGCTTCGGGCAGAAAACCGGCGCCGGCTGGTACCGCTACGGGGAAGGCAGCCGCACCCCTGTTCCCGACCCCGAGGTGGAGAAGATCATTTTCGGCGTTTCCGAAGAATTGGGGACCCGGCGCCGCGACATTTCGGACGATGAAATCCTGGAACGGTGCCTCTATACGCTGGTCAACGAAGGGGCGAAGATTTTGGACGAAGGATTGGCGCTCAGGCCCGGCGACATCGACGTCATCTGGATTTACGGCTACGGCTTCCCGGTGCACCGGGGGGGGCCGATGTTCCATGCCGACCGGATCGGGTCCGGCGCCGTTTTCGAGGCTCTCCTCAGGTTAGAGGACGCCCATGGGAAACGGTTCGAACCGGCCCCTCTGCTGGAAAAACTAGCGGGACAAGGCAAGGCGTTCGAAGACGTGTAGGGTTAGAGAAGAATTTTCAACAGGAGAAGCGCGCTATGGCCAATGAACCCGCCAAGTCGCTTTCGGATCAATTTTCCTACCGGTTCGGCGACCCACCGGCCTTTCACGAACCGACGACCGAAAACGACACCCTGGCCTACCTGGCGGCGCGGTGCTCGCACCGGAAATACCAAGACCGCCCCGTCGACCCGGCCCTGATCGAGACCCTTTCGGCGGCGGCTCTTTCGGCACCGACGAAAAGCGACCTCCAGCAACGCGATATCGTCATCATTCAGGACCCGTCGTTGAGAAAAAACATCAACGACTTGTTCCCCAAGGACCCATGGATCGGGGCGGCCCCGGCTTTCCTGGTTTTCTGCGGTAATAACCGCCGCCAGCGGCTGCTCCACCTTTGGCGCGGCCGTCCCTTCGTCAATGACCACTTGGACGCCTTTTTCAACGCCGCCGTGGACGCCGCCATCGTGCTGGCGACGTTTGTGATCGCGGCCGAGCGAGTGGGGCTTGGTTGCTGTCCCATCAGCGCGGTGCGCAATCACGCCGGACGGGTCAGCGATCTGCTGGGTCTGCCGGACCATGTTTTCCCGGTGGCGGGGATGACACTCGGCTGGCCCGACGGCAACGGCGAGGTGAGCCTGCGCCTCCCCTTAGGCGTGACCGTGCACAAAGATCGTTTCAGCGAAGACGGGTTGAGCCAACATGTCGAAGCCTACGACGCTAGGCGTGCCGACAAGCAGCCTTACGCTAATCAGCGCATGGCTGAAGAATATGGAACCGAAACGCCCTACACCTGGAGCGAAGACAAGGCCCGGCAGTATTCCAAGCCGGAACGGTCCGATTTCGGCGCCTTCGTTCGCGCCAAAGGCTTCAATCTCGACTGAGGCTTGATCAGAGAGAGGGGGGCTGCACCCGCAAATTCGTGGTGCGGAGCTTCGACGCCAGTTCGATGAATAGGCTCAGGTAAAACCGGGCGGCAAGACCCGAGTCACTTTCCAACAACTCGTCGATGGCGGACCGGGAGAAAGCGGTAGCCTCGACATCGCCATCGGCGAAGATCGTTGCGCTGGCCTTGCCGCCGTCCAGGAAGGACATTTCACCAATGGCGTTGCCGGGCCCCAAGGGGCCGATAAACTCGGCGGCGAAGGCCTGCCTTTTGGACTGGACCACCCTGAGGGTGCCCGACTGCACGATCAGGAGCTCATCGATCTGGTCGCCTTCGTTGATGATGGCGCTGCCCGACTTATACTGGCGCGTCTTCGCCTTGGCGTTGAGCGCTTCCTTGTCGGCGTCCGTCAACTTTGAAAAACAGGCATCGAATTTCATGGTCTTGGCCTCTAACCGGATACGGGATTGTCATCTCAGGAGACGCCAAAGGTCAACGATTAAGGTTTGATGGATGGTGCCATATCGCCGGGGCAGCGGTTTTTCCACCACCAGCCCTTCGGCTGTTTCAACCGCCATTTCCAGGGTTCCTCGCAGACCCCCCGCCAGACGCCCCGCCCGGCAGCGCGGGCTTCGGCCTCGGCAGCGGCGTGCAGGCCATGGGAGTATTTAGGCCAATCGAACGCCCATCCCAACCTGACGATGATGTCCTCTAAGGACTTGCCCTCGACGGTGCATCTGGCCACCGGGCGGCCGAAGGTTCTTTTGCCGGTGTCGGCGCAGGCGACGGTCTTGCCGGCGAGGAACGAGCGTAGGGCTTTTCGGGCGGCGCAGCCGGCGAACCAGGGCTTTCCGTCAAGGGTGCATTGCTGTGTCAACTCCGGGGCGTCGATGCCCTGAAGGCGTAATTCCATGCCGTCCATGACCGGGCCGTCACCGTCATGGACCTGGGCCGGGCCGGACCAGTCGGCCATCTGCGGCGCCAAAGCAGGAAAAACTATAACGAGTAATAATAAAAATTGCACAACCATTGGTAAAACATAAAACAAGCAGGTGTGCAACCCACCGCCTTTCGGGGGCGGTGCTTTTTTATGCCTGAACCGGGCGTGAACGGACTCCGCGGATTTTCCACGGGTAGATCCGGGAGTTTCCGATAAGTTCCGGGATATTCTTGATAGGAAATGGTGCCGCCGGAAAGAATCGAACTTTCGGCCTCGCCCTTACCAAGGGCGCGCTCTACCCCTGAGCTACGGCGGCGTTGTTGAGATCGCGCGAACCATGCCATAGGCCTTATGAGGGCGCAAGCGTGCGCTCACCTGCGGTGCGCCACCCCGAGGTGCGCCACCCGAGGTGCGCCTACCCGAGGTGCCTTGACGGGCCGGGGGCGGGGGGTCCACGATAGAACCCGAGTGTTAATATCCAAAAGGCGCGAACCATGGCTAAAAAAAGACGGAAACCGGGCCGGCCGGGAAAGAATGTCGCCGACCTGGAGAATATACACGTGCCCGGCGAGAAGAAATCGCCCGGCCGCCATGACCGGCTGGCCCAGGAACTCCGCGGCAACCTGAAAAAACGCAAAGGCCAGGCCCACACGCAAATGCCCACCCGTAGCAGCCCGCGCGGAACATAACCGCCTGAATTCCGCCACATTGGAGCCTTACGAGAACGCCTATGGACTGCATCCTCATTAACGGCGGCAAGCCCCTTCGAGGTGATATTCAAATCAGCGGCGCCAAGAACGCGGCCCTGCCGCTGATGGCGGCTTCACTGCTGACCCCGGAAACGCTCAAGCTCTCGAACCTGCCGCATCTGGCGGATATCTCGACCATGGCCAAGCTGCTCAGGAAACTAGGCGTCGACATCTCCAAGGACAGCGTTAAGTCCAACGGCGGCCGGGTCTTCGCCATCACCGCGAGGGAACTGACCCACACCACCGCGCCTTATGATCTGGTGCGCCGGATGCGGGCCTCGGTGCTGGTGCTGGGGCCGTTGCTGGCCAGGGCCGGCCGCGCCCGGGTATCCATGCCTGGCGGCTGTGCCATCGGCACCCGGCCGGTGGACATGCACCTTGAGGCGTTGCAGCAATTGGGGGCCGATATCGACCTCACCGAAGGCTATATCGAAGCCCGGGCCGAAAAGGGGCTTACCGGCGCGCACGTGGTTTTTCCCATGGTCACGGTGGGCGGGACTGAAAACCTTCTGATGGCAGCCTCCCTGGCGCGCGGCGAAACCGTGCTGTCGAATGCCGCCCGTGAGCCGGAAGTCGCCGACCTGGCCCAATGCCTGGTCGCCATGGGCGCCAAAATAGACGGCATCGGCACCGACACGCTGACCATCCAGGGGAGGGATTCGCTCTCTGGCACCGAATACGCCGTCGTTCCCGACCGCATCGAAACCGGCACCTATGCCGTCGCCGCGGCGATTACCGGCGGCGAGCTGACGCTCAGCGGCACCCGCGCCGATCTTTGCGGGTCCGTCATCAAGGTGTTGACCTCGGCCGGCGTCGAGGTAACGCCGACCAACAACGGACTTCGCGTGGCGCGCACCAACGGGCCGCTCCGGGGCGTCGACATGATGACCGAGCCCTTTCCAGGCTTTCCCACAGACATGCAGGCCCAGGCCATGGCCCTGATGGCGGTGGCCGAAGGCGCCTCGATGATTACCGAAACCATTTTCGAGAACCGCTTCATGCACGTGCTTGAGCTCAACCGCATGGGCGCCGACATCAACGTCCACGGCGCGTCTGCCATCGTCAGGGGGGTCAAGGGGCTTTCCGGCGCGCCGGTGATGGCGACCGACTTGCGCGCGTCGGTGTCGCTGGTGCTGGCCGGGCTGGCGGCCCGTGGCGAGACCAAGATCAACCGCGTCTACCACCTGGACCGGGGCTACGAGCGCCTGGAAGAGAAGCTGGCGGCCTGCGGCGCCGACATCAAAAGAGTCGCCGAATAGGCGCTTTCCGGGGTCTTATGGTCTTTTCGCAACTGCGAACTAGCGAAACTGTTGAAAACCCTATATGAATGCCGCGATTCCCGGCCCGAAACACTCACGAATCCGGGCCGGAGTAGCGGAGAAGACCATGTTGCGCGCCAACGAAAAACTGATACTGGCCCTGCCCAAGGGGCGCATCCTCGCGGAAGTGATGCCCGTGGTGCGCCGGGCCGGCATCGAACCGGAATCCGCCTTCGACGAGGAAAACGGCCGCCGGCTTCGTTTTGCCACCAATCTGCCGGAAATCGACGTCATCCGGGTCCGCAGCTTCGACGTCGCCACCTTCGTCGCTTTCGGGGCGGCGCAGTTTGGCGTTGCCGGCAACGACGTGCTGATGGAGTTCGATTTTCCGGAAATCTACGCGCCGGTGGATTTGGGCGTAGGCCGTTGCCGGCTGGTGGTGGCCGAGCCCGAGGACTTGGTCGGCAGCGACGATCCCTCGACCTGGTCGAGCCTGCGCGTGGCCACCAAGTATCCGGCGCTGACGAAAAGCCACTTTGCCGCCCGCGGCGTCCAGGCCGAATGCATCAAGCTCAACGGTGCCATGGAACTGGCGCCGCAACTGGGGCTTTGCCGGCGCATCGTCGATTTGGTTTCGACCGGCCGGACGCTCAAGGCCAACGGCTTGGTCGAAGTCGAACAGATTGCCGCGATCACGTCCAGATTGGCCGTCAACAGGGCGGCCTGGAAAACCCGCCCGGACGAAATCGGTCACTGGATCGGCAAATTCCGCGAGGCCGCCAATGGCAATAAGGATTAATGCGGCTGACCCGGGCTTCGAGGACGCCTTTCAACGGCTTCTGGAAACCAAACGGGAAACCGACGCCGGCGTGGACGATGCCGTTCGCGCCATTCTCGCCGATGTGCGCGAGCGCGGCGACGACGCGGTCATCCGGTATACCAAGGAATTCGACGGCTTCGAGCTGACGGCGGACACCATGGCCGTGGGCGGAGAAGAGATCGAAGCGGCCAAGGGCGAGGCCGACAAAGAGGTGATCGAGGCGCTAGAGCTGGCGGCCGGCCGCATCACCGATTACCACAAGCGCCAGACGCCCGAAAACCTGGACTATACCGACGCCGCCGGGCTCAGGCTCGGCTACCGGTGGACGCCGCTGGCCTCGGCCGGGCTTTACGTTCCCGGCGGCACCGCCGCCTATCCGTCGTCGGTGCTGATGAACGCCATTCCGGCCAAGATCGCCGGCGTCGAAAGGCTGGCCATGGTGGTGCCGGCGCCGAAAGGCAAGGTCAACCCGCTGGTCCTGGCCGCCGCCGCCATTGTCGGCATCGACGAGGTTTACCGTATCGGCGGCGCCCAGGCCATTGGCGCGCTGGCCTTCGGCACCAACACCATCACCGCCGTTGACAAGGTCGTCGGCCCCGGCAACGCTTATGTGGCCGCCGCCAAGCGCCAGGTGTTCGGCATCGTCGGCATCGACATGATCGCAGGCCCGTCGGAGATCCTGGTGCTGGCCGACGGGGAAAACGACCCCGCCTGGATCGCCGCCGATTTGTTGAGCCAGGCCGAACACGACACCGCCGCCCAGGCCATCCTGATCACCGACGATGCAGAATTCGCCGAGCGGGTGACGGCGGCCCTCGACGGGCACTTGAAGACACTCCCCCGGGCCGAAACCGCGCGCATAAGCTGGCGGGACTTCGGCGCCGTCATCATCGTCGAAGAGCTGGCCGATGCTGTCCCGCTGATCAACCGGCTGGCGCCCGAACACCTGGAGATCGCCGCCTCGGGCGCCGAAATGCTGGCCAAGGACGTCAACAACGCCGGCGCCATCTTCCTCGGCCGTTTTGCCCCGGAGGCCCTGGGCGATTACGTGGCCGGGCCCAACCACGTGCTGCCGACGGCGCGCTCGGCCCGTTTCTCCTCGGGTTTGGGCGTTCAGGACTTTCTCAAGCGCACGTCGATCATCGGCTGTGACGCCGATGGGTTGGCCCTTCTCGGCCCGGCCGCCATATCGCTGGCCCGTGCGGAAGGCCTGGATGCGCACGTGCTTTCGGTGGCGATACGGCTCAACCGGGCCGATGATTCCTGAAAGATCTCCGTCAAGCCGTGTCCGATCATCAAAGAATCGTAAACATCTCCCTCAACGAAAAAACCGTTGTGCGCCGCGCCGCCCACGTGGAACACGAACGCAAGGTCGCCGTCTATGACCTGTTGGATGACAACTTCTTCGCGCCGGTGGGTGACGACCGCGGGCCCTATAATCTTCACCTGTCGATCGAGGACAACCGCCTGGTTCTGGACATCCGGACCGAGGGCGACGATCCGCTCAACCGGTTCACGGTTTCGCTGGATTCGTTCCGCAAGATCGTCAAGGACTACTTCGTGGTCTGCGAAAGCTATTTCGAGGCCATCAAGACGGCGCCACCCTCCAAGATCGAGGCCCTCGACATGGGCCGGCGGGGCCTGCACAACGAAGGCTCGGAAATCCTGCGCGAGCGGTTAAAGGATAAGGTCGAAATTGACCTGCCCACGTCCCGGCGGCTGTTTACGCTCATTTGCGTCCTTCATATCAGGACCTAGGCCGGGGCAGGCAAAAACCATGGCCGATCTTCCCTCTGCCGTGCTGTTCGCCTGCAATATGAATTCCATCCGCTCCCCCATGGCCGAGGGCATCCTCAAGTTCCTGCACGGGGACCGCATCTATGTGGACTCCGTCGGCGCCCGCAAAACGGAGATCAACGGGTTCTGCATCACGGTGATGGATGAAATCGGCATCGACATGAGCCAGCACAAACCCAAATCTTTCGATGATCTGGAGGATTCGTACTTTGATTTGGTGATTCCACTATCGCCGGAGGCCCAGCACAAAGCCATCGAAATGACCCGGGTGATGGCCTGCGAGGTGGAATTCTGGAACACCTTCGACCCGTCGATCATCGAATCGGAGGACCGGGAAACCGTTCTTAACGCCTTTAGGACGGTGCGCGATCAGTTGATGGAGCGTCTCAAGGACCGGTTCCCGTTGACCACGGTGGCCGACACCTGAGGGAAAAACCTTGACCCGGGGGCCTTGGAAAGTTTTCTATGGGCCGCCATTCAAAACAACCAGAGGACCATATGGCAAAGGAAGAAATACTGGAGTTCACCGGCACGGTCACCGAGCTTCTGCCCAATGCCATGTTTCGGGTGGTTCTCGACAACGACCACGAAATCCTTGCCCACACCGCGGGCAAGATGCGCAAGCACC
>CAZVFL010000012.1:0-52693 GCA_964626025.1 uncultured Thalassospiraceae bacterium | reverse complement strand
GGTCCGACGAGCTGCTGGGCGCGCTCGATAACCCGGACATCCGGTTGATCGCGGTCAACATCGTTTCCATGCAGGAAATGGACCCTCCGGTCATCGCCGAATACTTCCGCCTTCTCAGGGGCAACAAGGCCGCCCGGATGGCGTTTTATTGCTGCAACAAGCTCTATAAGCGCCTCGGCGACGGCACCGAACTCAAGTTCGACGATTACCCGTGGCGCGACGGTGACCAGGTCTTGCATGATTCGGTTTGTTCGTGGAGCCAATGGTATTACGACATGAAGCCGCCGTTCTGGCATCACCGGACCGGCAAGGACCGGGTCATCTGGCACCGCCTGGCGCTGCTGGAAATGGAAGACGCATGACAAACGGCGGAAGACCCTTCGACGCCCTGATCTTCGATCTCGACGGCACGCTCATAGACAGCGCCCCCGATGTCTGCGCGTCGGTCAACCGGGTGCTGGTGGAAACCGGGCGCCGGGAACTGACCCTGGAGGAAACCAAGGAGATGATCGGCTGGGGCGGCCGGGTGCTGGTGGAAAAGGCGATGGCGATGACCGGCGAGGCGGGAACCCCCGACGACATCGACCACTTGCTCAAAGGGTTCCTCGACAACTATGCCGCTCATCCGGTCGAACGCACTACCGTCTTCCCCGGCGTTATGAAGGCCCTTGAACGATTCGAAGCCGACGGAGTCAACATGGGTATCTGCACCAACAAGCCGACCAAAACCACGCTGCCCGTCCTCGAGGCGCTGGGGTTAGACCGGTTCTTCAAGGTCGTCTCCTGCGGCGATGCGGTGCCTCATAGGAAGCCCGACGGACGCCATGTGCTGCTTGTGGCCGAAAGCCTGGGCGCGACGGTGGAAACCGCTGCCCTGGTCGGTGATTCCGAAAGCGACATCACCGCCGCCATTGACGCCGGCGTCAAGTCGGTCGCCGTCACCTTCGGCTATGCCCAGGCGTCGGTGGAAGAACTCGGCGCCGACGCGGTTATTGATCATTTCGACCAATTGCTGGGCGCGCTTCGGGAAATTTCAGGCGAACGGGTGGCGCCATGACCCGCATCGCCGTCTGCTCGCGCTCGTTCTCCCGCCATCCGGACCTCTGCCGGGAGCTCCGGGAGCGTTATTCCGACGTCACTTTCAACGACGACGGGCTTAGGCTCGTTGGCGGCGATTTGGTGAAATTCCTGGACGGCCACGAAAAAGCCATCACCGCCCTGGAAACCCTCGACGCCGATACTCTCGCCCAATTGCCCGAGTTGAAGGTCATTTCCAAATACGGTGTCGGCTTCAACACCCTCGACCTGGACGCCATGGCCGATGCGGGGGTAAAGCTAGGCTGGACCGGCGGCACCAACAAGCGTTCGGTTTCCGAACTGGTCATTTCCTTTGCCGTCCAGCTTTTGCGTCATTTGCCCGAGGCCAGCCGGGAAGTCCTGGACGGCGCCTGGCGCCAACACGTCGGCCGCCAGCTCACGGACCGCACCGTCGGCATCGTCGGCTGCGGCCATGTGGGAAAAGACTTAAGCGTTCTGCTTCGCGCCTTCGGCTGCCGGGTATTGGCCCATGACATCCTCGATTTCCCTGATTTCTACGGCGAACACGGTATCGAGCCGGTAGGCTTGGAGGTGCTTTTGAGGGAATCTGACGTGGTCACCCTGCACCTGCCCATCGACGACAGCACCCGGAACATCTTGTCGGCGGAACGGCTGGCGTTGATGAAGCCCGACGCCATCCTGATTAACGCGGCGCGCGGCGAACTGGTGGACGAAGGGGCCTTGAAGGCGGCGCTGAAAGACGGCCGCCTCGCCGGCGCCGCTTTTGACGTCTTCGCCACCGAGCCGCCCGACGATTTCGAACTTCTGAAACTTCCCAATTTCATCGTCACGCCGCACTTGGGCGGCAGCGCCGAGGAAGCGATTCTGGCCATGGGCCGCGCCGCCATTGGCGGGCTGGACGACAATAGAATCCCTGAGAAAGGGGTCTTCCCGCAAGGTTATTGATTACCGGATTCGCCCCCGGGTTCGCTTACGGGCTTGGTCGCCGAAATGAACCAGGCAAAGCCCATAATCCGGCCGAGCCAAAGCTCCAACGGCGATTGCATCGGCCACGGTTCGCCATAAACCAGGTAGCCGCCCGGATGGGTGCCGTAACGCTTGATCTGCCAGCGGCGGTAAAAGCGCCCCAGTTTCGGGATCAGGTAGAAATAGAACTCTCCCTTGTGGAGGTTCAGGTTTTCGAAGCGGCGAAACAGCCGTCGGATGCCGCCCCGGGTGTAACACCGGGTAATAGGGTTTTTCACCGTCTGCGTGTCCTTGCCGCCCCATTCCGTCGCCCGCCCGAGCCAGTTGGCGTCGCCGAACGCCTTGCCTTTCAGGATTCCGACACAAAGCAACATGTTGATCCAGTAATGCCAAGAGCTTTTGCAATAGAGCATAATCACCGCCCGACCGCCGGGCTTGAGCACGCGGAAGACCTCGTCCATGGCCTTCTCCGTATCGTTCGTATGATGCAGGACGCCGTTGGAATAAACGATGTCGAACGATCCGTCGGCGAACGGCAGCGCCTCGGCGTCGCCTTGCATGGCCCGGCAACCGGTAGCGTCTTTGCCCAGAAGCCGGAACTTCGCCGCCGTCGCCCGGATCCGGGCCTCGGTGATGTCGATGGCGGTGACCCGGGCCCCATGGCGGGCGAACAGCGCCGAATGACCGCCGGCGCCTGGGCCGATTTCGAGAATCTTCTTGGCCTTAATGTCGGCGGGCGGCATTTCCGCCACCGCCATGTGACCGCGCAGCCGGAACATGTCTTCCATGGCGTCGAGGGCTTCCAGCAACTGTTCGCGGGTGAGGTCCTTGTCGACGCCGTCGTAAAGCGAGTCGTAAAGCGCCCCCCAAAACGCCTGAATATCCCGTTTCGTTTCCTCTTCGGACATGGGCCGCACCCTAACACAAATGCCGGGCCGGCACCGAGGCGGCCATGACCGGCAGCCTGATCCGCAAGGCCCGCCAGGTGGCCGGCGATCCGGTGCTGAGGCGGTGGCTTTTCAGCCGCCTTACCGGCGGCGCCCGAAAGCCATCGGCTTGGACCCCTCACCGGCCGCCTTACCTCAAGGACTTGCCCGGGCCCGGGAATCAAAGCCCGGCGCCGCCTTATGCTTTCAAGCCGTTGGAAGCCGGGCCGCCGGAAAAATCCCTAACCCTGGACCTTCCCGGCCAAACCGTCACCCTCGAGCCGGGCGCTGCCGTCGGCGTGTTCGCCCGCGACTACGATGACATCGAAACGCTATTGGCACTGCATCGTTTCGCCTGGGTACCGCCCGCCGGCCACGGCGCCGATACCGCGTCTTGGGTGCAGGCGCTGTGGGACGGTTGGCGGGAATCATTCAGCACGCCCGATAAAGGCTGGGCCTGGCATCCCTATACGGCGGCCGAACGCGCCGTTAACCTCCTCGACCTGGCGCGCGCCAGGGGATTGCCCGAACCGGTGGACGAAACCATCGAGCTGCTGGCCCGCCATGCCGAAGCGATTTACAAGCGTCTTGAATATTTCGGCGATCACGACACGTCCAACCATCTATCCAACAACGGGCGCGGGCTTTACCGCATCGGCCTGGCGCTGGGTCTTGATTGGGCAGCCGAGGCGGGCGGGCGCATCCTCACCGAAGAAGCCGAGCGGATATTTCTGGGCTCCGGCGTGCTTCGCGAAGGCTCCAGCCATTACCATCTGCTGATCGCCCGCAATTATGCCGACGCCTGGCTGGCGGCACGAACTCATGGGCGGGCGGAGGAAAAAGCTCTCCGTGGAATAGCCACAAAGGCGCTTTCGGTGGTTCCGTGGTTGATATTGCCCGGCGGCCTGCCGCTTGTCGGCGACATATCGCCCGATTGCCGGCCGGAATACCTGTTGGGCCTGGCCGGCGCGGAAATCGGTTGGGTCGCGGAGCTCTCCCAGGACCTGAAAGGGGCGCTGCTGTCGCTGATCGCCGACGTCAGGCCGGCAGACCAAGACAGTCTTTCCGCCGACGGCTGGCTCCGCCTGGGGCACGGTCCCTGGACGGGACTTTGGCACACGGCGCCCAAGGGCTGGCCCCAGGCCCCGGGCCACGGCCATCAGGACACCGGCGGCTTCGAACTTCATTTCCAGGATTTGCCCGTGTTCGTGGATTCCGGCCGCGGCGCCTATGGAGAGACCGGCGGCGACGCCTTCTACCGTACCGGCCAAGCCCATAATACGCTCACCGTTGACGGCAAAGACCCCTATCCCACCAACAAGCCCTATTACGACGATGGATTCCGCGATTCCGTGGCCGGCGCGCCCCCGGATCTTGCCGGCGGCGGCGACGAAGTAACCCTTAGCCACCATGGGTTCCAGCGGATCAGGGGCTTAGGCCTGCTTAGAAGGCAATGGCGGTTCACCGAAAACGCCATGGTGCTTACGGACGAGCTGGCGGGCGAAGGGCGGCACCGCGTTGCCCGGCGGTTCCTGACGCCGCTGGAGGCCGAGGCCGGATCGGGCGGCGTCGTACTCAGGGGCGGCGGGCGGACCTTTCATTTGAATTCGCCGGACGCAACAGCATCCGTGACGAAGACCACGCTCTGGCATGCCTACGGGAAAGGCCGGCCCGGATTTGCCGTTACCTTTGCCGACAACGCCTTGTTGCCGTGGTCGGGCGAAGTCCGGCTTGAGGTTCTCTGATCCATGGCGCCCCAGCCCACCCCTGAATCCACCCCTGAGTTCGCTGACGTCAGCGTCATCGTCGCCGCCCACCAGGCTGCCGGCACTATCGGCCGTACGCTCCGAAGCATCGCCCGACAAACGCTGAAGCCCCGGGAAGTGGTGGTCGTGGACGACGGATCCACCGACGGCACGTCCCGGGCGGCCGAGGCGGAGGCGCCCAACATGAACGGCATCGGGCTTAGGATTTTCAGGACCGAGGACAACCGGGGCGCCGGGGCGGCGCGCAACCGCGCCATCGAGGAATCGAAAGAGCCCTTCCTGGCCTTCCTGGATGCCGACGACGAATGGCTGCCGGAAAAGCTGGACCGCAGCATGGCCGTCCTTGAAGACAGCGGCGCCGTCCTGGTCGCCCACGATTACTGGACCGGCGAGGGCGAGGAGGCCCAACATCACCATTGCGAGAGGCGCTTCCGGGAAGCGGGCGATCCGTTCGCCGGGCTCTACCGCAAGGGCTATATTGCATCCTCCAGCGTCGTTGCCAAGCGGGACGCCGTGCTGGCCGCAGGCGGTTTCGATCCGGCGCTCCTGAACGCCCAGGACTTCGACCTGTGGCTGGCCGTGCTCAAGGAGCCGGGAACGCCGTTCGAAGTTTTCGGCGAGCCTCTGATGCGCTACCACCCCGGTTCCGGCGGCATCATGAGCCACACTAAACGCCGTCTCGAATGTGCGCTCGTGATCGCCCGGCGTTACTTCCCCGACCTTAAACCCCGCCCCGGATCGGCGCTGATGAGTCTTTGGTTTCGCGTCACCGCCCTCCACGGGGAAGCGGTACGCGCCTATGCCGGCAAGGGCGAAATCGGAAGCGCGATTCTTGTCCTCGGGCTATTGCCGTGGCGGTTGCTATCAACGACCCTGGTGTGCTCGACTCCGCCTTCCCAGCCGCGGGGCCGTTTTCTCGAAAATACCCAACGGAGGGCTTAAAGGTACCTAGCTTTTTCGGCTCGTCCCTGCAGGGGGTCGTCGAGATTCGTCCCGAGAAAACGGACGCCCGGAAGCTCCACCGTCAACTTTCATCGGTGGGGATCACGCATTTCCTGTTGCGCCGCCACGAGGACGGCAATGCGGTGCTTTACGCGCCGCCCATCGACAAGCTACACCGGGCCGGTTGCCTGGACCCGGTCAAGCGCTTCGAGGCGCGGAAAGTCCGTTCGCGGACTCTACCCGGTCTGTCATCCGAGCAGCAGGTCCTTGGCGTGTTGCGTCTCGGGAACGAAAGCTGCCTTAAGTGACGGCGGTTAATTGCCCTTGGCGGAAAAACCATCTAGGAATGGCGGCTGAAAGAGCAACGCCGGCGTTTTGCCGATGCACCCGGTAGGGCTGGGAGAAAACGAATGACGTTCAAGACCCTGACGGTCGTCATACCTTGCTTCAACGAGGAAGCCACCATCGATGCCCTGGTCGGCAAGGTTCTCGACGTCGACACCTCGGGGCTGTCGTTGGAAGTCATCATCGTCGATGACGCGTCCCAGGACCGATCCTGGGAAAAGGCCGAGGCGCTTGCCGGGGCGATCCCCGCATAAAAGCCGTGAAGTTTGAAGCCAACCGGGGCAAGGGCGCCGCCGTCCGGGTCGGCTTCGATATGGCAACGGGCGATATCGTCATCGTCCAGGACGCCGATCTGGAATACGACCCCGGCGAATATCCCAGGCTGTTGCGGCCGATCCTCTCGGGCGCAGCCGACGTGGTTTACGGCTCGCGGTTCAGTGGGGGCGAGAGTCATCGGATTTTGTTTTTCTGGCACAGCATCGGCAACCGATTCTTGACGCTGCTTTCCAACATGCTGACCGATTTGAACCTCACGGACATGGAGACGTGCTACAAGATTTTCCGCCGCGATATTCTTGAGAAAATATCGCTCAAAGAGGACCGCTTCGGATTCGATCCCGAGATCACCGCCAAGATCAGCCATCTAAAACCAATGCCCCGCATTTACGAAATCGGCATCAGTTATTCGGGCCGCACCTACGACGAAGGGAAGAAGATCGGCTGGAAGGACGGTTTTCTGGTGATCTTCTGCATTCTGCGTTATAACCTTTTCCGGCAAAAAGGCGGTTTGTAACACTCTTTATATATAGAGTCCGGTTTCGGCCCCGTTGCCCGGGCCCGAACGCCCGGCCAAGCGCCCGCCTGAGAGTTCCTCAGGGAGCGCTTTTTTTGTTTTTTTTGTCGTCGGGCCGCGTCCGCTATAAACTCAAACACCATGAACTGGACCCCTTCCTTTGCCTGGGCCGCTGTCGTTGTCGTCGCCGTTTTCGTCGTTTCGTTTGCGGGTACGGGAATGATCCTCCGGCTTTTGAAAAACCACGCCATTCTGGATCATCCCAACGAACGCTCCAGCCACTCGACGCCGACGCCGAAAGGCGGCGGTATCGTCGTCGTCGTCGCCGTCGTCGCCACTTGGCTGGGCACCGGCTGGGGCGGGCCCGAGGCCGGCACCCTTTTCGCCATCTCAGCCGCCGCCCTCGGCCTGGCGGCGCTGTCCTGGGTTGACGACCTTCGCGGGCTGAACCCGGCATGGCGGTTAATGGGCCAAGGCGCGGCGGTGGTTTTTGTTCTCACCTCGGCGCCGCCAGGGAACCCCTATTTCGGCGGTTTCCTACCGGGTGTTCTGGACCCGCTGGCGGCCGGGCTTCTATGGCTCTGGTTCATCAATCTCTTCAACTTCATGGACGGCATAGACGGCATCGCCAGCGTCGAGACCGCTTCCATCGGCCTCGGCGCCGCCCTGGTGGCGGCCACGGCCGGGTTGCCACCGGCGTTTTCCGTCTACGGGTTGACGCTTTTCGCCGCGGCCCTCGGTTTCCTTTGGTGGAACTGGCATCCAGCCCGGATTTTCTTAGGAGACGTCGGTAGCGTGCCTTTGGGGTTTCTCTTGGGCTGGCTGCTTCTGGAACTGGTAGCAAAGGGCCAATGGGCGGCAGCGTTGATTTTGCCCCTCTATTACCTGGCCGACGCCACCATCACGCTGATAAGGCGCGGCCTCAAGGGAGAGAAAGTCTGGCAGGCGCATCGGGAACATTTCTACCAACAAGGGGTGAAACGCGGCCTTAGCCATGCCCAGGTCGTCGGTCATGTGCTCTGGGTCAATGTGCTGCTGGTGGTGCTGGCCGTTATGGCGGCGGGCGGATTGACGGGCGTGGCCGTTGCCGGCGCTCTGGCCGCCGTTTTCTGGCTGCTGTTTTTTCTCGGCAGCGGCAGGCCGTCGGCCGGGGCATCAGAGCCGGGCCCATGAAAATCCTTTTCCTGAGCGAAAACTTCCCGCCCGAGACCAACGCCGCCGCCACCCGGATTTACGAGCGCGCGTGCTATTGGGTGAAGGATGGCCATGACGTCACCGTCCTGACGTCGGCGCCCAATTTCCCCGAAGGTCGGATTTTCGAGGGCTATAAAAACCGCTGGCGCCAGAGCGAGGATATGGACGGTATCCGGGTCGTCCGTGTGAAAACCTTTATCGCCCCCAACCGGGGCGTTTTCCTGCGCACCGTGGATTTCCTGAGCTTCATGATCACGTCTTTCATCTTCGGGCTTTGGCTGCCCCGGCCGGACGTGGTCGTCGCCAACTCGCCCCAGTTTTTTGCCGCCGTCAGCGGTTGGCGGCTGGCAGCGGCCAGGCGCACGCCTTTCGTGTTCGAGCTGGCCGACCTTTGGCCGGCCTCCATCGCCGCCGTCGGTGCTATGCGTCCCAATATCCTTTTGCGTTTGATCGAAAGGCTTGAGCTCCACCTCTACCGGCGGGCCGAGGCGGTCGTCGCCCTGACCGGCGCCTTCAAGGACAACCTGGTTGGACGCGGAATTCCACCGGAAAAAATCGCCGTCATCCCCAACGGCGTCGACGCCTGGCGCTACGGCCCCCGCAAGCGCGACCAAGCGCTGGCCCGGGAATGGGGGCTCGAGGACGCTTTCGTCGTCGGCTATGTCGGCACCCACGGCATGGCCCATGCGCTTTCAAACGTTTTGTCGGCGGCGGAAAAGCTAAAGGAGCAAGCCAGCGTCCGGTTCCTGCTGGCCGGCGCCGGGGCGGAGCGGGACGCCCTCATCGAGGAGGCCAAGAGACGCGGCCTCGATAACGTCGTCTTCATGCCGCCGCAGCCGAAAGAAGCCATGCCCCGGGTCTGGAGCCTCTGCGACGTGGCCCTGGTGCATTTGAAGGACGACCCCGTGTTCGCCGGCGTTATTCCGTCGAAAATATTCGAGGCCATGGCCTCCGGCCTGCCGGTCCTGCTGGCGTCGCCCGCCGGCGAAGCCAGCCGCATCATCGAAGATTCGGGCGGCGGCCTTCATGTGCCGCCGGAGGACCCGGCGGCGCTGGCCGATGCGGTTCGGGACCTCATGGACGACGCCGGGAAGCTTAGGGTGCTGGCCGAAAAGAGCCTGGCCGCCGCCCCCGCCCACAGCCGCGAAGCTCAGGCCCGGCACATGATCGAGGTGCTGGGCAATTTGCAGGTCCATGACGAAAAAATTCGCAGCGAACCGGGGTGAACGCCGCCCGCCAACGTGCTACAAGGGCCGAATGAAACGGCGTCCTGGTTCGCCTCGGGAACGGCAGCCAGCAAACAGCCGGCAAACAGTAAGGACGGTGGATGAATTTCATCCATAAAATTTCCGGCCGCGGGCTTATCGCCTATAGCCACGATATCGTCATGTCGGGAGTGGCGTTTGCGTTATCCATTTACCTGAGGCTCGGCGACGACCCCCGGTTTTATGCCCCCGAACCGATGGTTCAGGCGGGGATTCTTTTTGTGGTCATCTCCGCTGTCGTGTTCTGGCTTTCCGGCCTTTACCGGGGGATCTGGCGCTATGCATCCATGAACGACCTTTTGGCGATCACCCGCGCCGTCACTATCGCCGTTATCACGTTTTCGCTGGTGTTGTTCCTGTGGACCCGTTTCCTGTACCTGCCCCGGTCGATTATTCCCATCTCCTGGTTCGTGATGATGGCGTTGCTGGGCGGGCCCCGGTTCCTGTACCGGCTGGTCAAGGACCGGCGTTTCGATTTCACCGCCCAAAACGGCGACGACCAGCGCATTGCCGTCCTGCTGGCCGGGGCCGGAGACGGCGCCGAGCTTTTTATCCGCGCGCTCCGGCGAACCGCGGATTCCAATTACCGGGCCGTCGGTATCGTTTCGGAACGCCCCGACCGGGTGGGACGGCAGATTCACGGGATCGAGGTCATCGGTACCACCAACGATGTTTCCGGTGCGGTAAAAAAATTGAAGGCCCAGGGCATCCGGCCGCAACGGCTGGTGCTGACCAGGGACAACATGGATGGCGCCCTGGTGCGTTCGCTTCTGGAACAGGCGGACGGGTTGGGCATGACCCTCGCCCGGTTGCCGCGGATGACCGACCTCAAGGCCGGCATTACCGATGAGGTCGAGGTCAGGCCGGTGGTGGTCGAAGACTTGCTCGGCCGGCCGCAAACGGCGTTGGACCGCGTCGCCATGGCCGGGCTGATCGAAGGAAAAAGGGTGCTGGTGACCGGCGCCGGCGGCAGCATCGGCTCGGAACTGGTGCGCCAGGTGTGCGAGTTCAAGCCCGCCCGGATCGGGCTTTTGGACAACTCGGAACACGCCCTTTACACCATCGACCGGGAAACCCTGGAGCGTTGGCCCGACCTATCGCGCTATCCGGTGATCGCCGATGTCCGCGACCGGGAACGCATCAGTCGGATATTCGAAGGCTTCCGGCCGGAGTTGGTGTTCCACGCCGCCGCCTTGAAGCACGTTCCCCTGGTCGAGGAGAACGTCGTCGAAGGGACCGCCACCAACGTCGCCGGCACCGTCAACGTCGCCGATATTTGCATCAAGACCGGCGTTTCGGTGATGGTCCTGATTTCCACCGACAAGGCGGTCAACCCGACAAGCGTCATGGGCGCCACCAAAAGGATCGCCGAGAGCTATTGCCAGGCACTGGACTTGGGGCGCGGCGACGACGACGGCACCCGGTTCGTCACCGTACGCTTCGGCAACGTGCTGGGGTCCACCGGCTCGGTGGTGCCGCTGTTCCAGAGGCAACTGGCCGAGGGTGGCCCGCTGACGGTGACCCACCCGGACATGACCCGTTATTTCATGACCACGCGTGAAGCCGTCGAGCTGGTCCTCCAGGCGTCGGCCCTCGGCAGCGATGGGGACGGCCGCCAGGACGGCAAGATCTTCGTCTTGGACATGGGAGAACCCATACGCATTATGGACCTGGCCGAACAGATGATCCGGCTGGCCGGGCTCAACCCCGGCACCGACGTCAAGATAGACATCACCGGCGTCCGGCCCGGGGAAAAGCTGTTCGAAGAGATCTTCCACGGCGCCGAACCGCCGGTGGCGACCGAATGCGAGGGGATTTTGCTGGCCGCGCCCCGTATTTCGAGCCTCGACGACATGGCCGTGGCGCTGGATGAATTGTCCGAGGCCTGCCGCGACGACGACATCCCCGGCATCCGCAACCTTATCCGGACGCTGGTCCCTGAATACCACGCCTGGGAAGATACCGGCGCCAAGGCGGCATCGGGCTGAGGAAGCATGTCAGCCATCCGCCGCGCGCTCATTTCCGTTTCCGACAAGACCGGGCTTGAAGACCTCGGCCGATACCTGGCAGGCCTTGGCGTGGAGATTCTTTCCACTGGCGGCACCGCCAAGGCGCTCCGGGACGCCGGAATCACCGTCAAGGACGTCGCCGAGGAAACCGGATTTCCCGAGATCATGGACGGCCGAGTAAAGACGCTGCATCCCCTCATTCACGGCGGGCTTCTGGCTCGGCCGGGCGACAAGGGCCACCAAAAGGCGATGGCCGAACAGGGCATCGAGCCCATAGACCTGTTGGTCGTTAATCTCTATCCGTTCGAGAAAACGGCTGTCGCGGGCGCCGGTTTCGACGATTGCATCGAAAACATAGACATCGGCGGGCCGGCGCTGATCCGGGCCGCCGCCAAAAACCATGAGTCCGTCACCGTCGTCGTCGACCCCGCCGACTACGCCCGGCTTATGGACGAGATGAAATCGGGAAAGGGCTCGACGACGCCGGAGTTCCGGCGCGATCTCGCGGCCCGGGCCTACGGACGGACCGGCGCCTATGACGCCGCCATCTCGGGCTGGTTCGCCAGAGAGCTGGACGATCCCTTGCCGCCCCGATTCGTCATCGGCGGTAAGCTGAAGAAAATTCTGCGCTACGGCGAAAACCCGCACCAACAGGCGGCCTTCTATACTGACGGCGGCGACAGGCCCGGCGTCGCCACTGCCGAACAAATTCAGGGCAAGGAATTGTCGTTCAACAACTTAGGCGACGCCGACGCCGCTTTCGAGTTGGCCGCCGAGTTCACCGACGGCCCCGCCTGCGCCATCATCAAGCACGCCAACCCGTCGGGCGTGGCCGAGGCCGACAGCTTGGCCGAGGCTTACGCAAAAGCTCTCGCTTGTGATACCGAAAGCGCCTTCGGCGGCATCGTCGCCGTCAACCGGACCCTTGATGCCGCTACCGCCGAAGAGATCGCCAAGCTGTTTTGCGAAGTCGTCATCGTGCCCGACGCCGACGACGGAGCCTTGAAGGCGCTGGCCCGGAAAAAGGACCTTCGTGTTTTAATCGCCGGCAGCATGCCCGACCCGGCCGCCGCCGGCATGACGGTCCGCAGCCTTTCAGGCGGCTATCTGCTGCAAGGCCGCGACGACCGGGTGACGGAAGCGAAGCTCAAGGTTGTCACCAAGCGCCAGCCCACCGACCAGGAAATGTCGGACTTGGAATTCGCCTTCAAGGTCTCGAAGCACGTCAAGTCCAACGCCATCGTCTACGCCAAGGGGAGAGCCACCGTCGGCATCGGCGCCGGACAAATGAGCCGCGTCAATTCCGTCCGCATCGCCGCCTGGAAGGCCGAAGACGCGGCCCGGGCCGCCGGCGACAAGGAGTCATGGGCCAAGGGCTCGGTGGTGGCGTCCGATGCTTTCTTCCCGTTCGCCGACGGGCTTCTGGCGGCGGCCGACGCCGGCGCCACGGCGGTCATCCAGCCGGGCGGTTCCAAGCGCGACAGAGACGTCATCGCCGCCGCCGACGACAAGGACCTGGCCATGGTGTTCACCGGCATCCGGCACTTCCGGCATTAGAACGGCGTTTGGTTTAGACTGGGCAACAGGGGGTCAGTGGTTTTTGGGCCTGATGACAAGGCCCGCCGCGATCACCAAGGCCGCCGACGCCGCCAGAGACGGCACCAGGAAGCTGTCGCCGAGGCCGTAGGCAAACCCCGCAAACGCCGGGCCGACCATCTGGCCGAGCCCGAAGGCCGCTGTCATGAAGGCAAGGCTGCGGCGCGGATCGCCGGTCGAGAGATGATGCGCATAAACCAGGCCGAGCGCGGTAATTCCCATGAACGTCCCGCCCAGCAACGCCGCCGAAACGGCAACGGCCAGGGCGCTGGTCGCCAGGACGCTCATCGCCACGCCCACCCCTTCGACCAGACAGGCGATGGCGAAGCTGCGGTCATTGCCCCAACGCCTTCCGATCCAGGTCCAGAATGCGACGGAAGGGACGGCCGCCAAGCCGACCACAAGCCATATCACCGGCTCAAGGGACCGGATATCGGGAGACGCCCGGACCATGGTCGAAATGAACGTTGCCGTAATCACGTACCCGAAACCAAACAGCCCATAGGCCAAAACGAGCAGGACCAGCCGGCGATCGGGGCCCGGGCTTTTGGACGCCTGGGCCGGGGGCGTGGTTTCCGGTCCGCCCGGAACCAGCCAAGCCACAGCCACGAATGCCAGCAGCGAAACGGCACCGCTGTAAATCCACAGCTCCCGCCAGTCGTGGCCGTTGGCGGCAAGCCATGAAACAAGCACGGCGGAAGCCGCGATGCCGCAACCGACCCCCGCGAAATGCAGGGCGGAAAGGCCGGGGCGTCCGGCCACCGCCAAGCGGTCAAGGACCAGCGCCGAAGAGAAGATCAGAACAAACGCGCTGGCGACGCCACCGGCGAAGCGCAGGCCCAAAAACGCCGCCATCGATGACGGGAAGCCCATAATCCCGGTGGAAAGGGCGCTGAGCGCCAAGGCGCCTAGAAACCAGGCCCGCCGTCCGCCCGGCAGGGTGGCCAGGGAGGCAGCCAAGGCGCCTAAGAGGTAGCCGAAGAAATTTGCCGAAGCGATCATCCCGGCTTCGGCCTTCGTCAACCCAAGGCCTTCCTCCATGAACGGCAGGATCGGCGTATAAACGAAGCGGCCGATGCCCATGGCCGCGGCAAGCGCGATCAGGCCGCCGAGGGCGATGCCCACCGCCCGATGGGACTCTCCCGTTACCTGATGGGACTCTCCCGTCATCTGAAAAGGAGACTAAGCACTTAACCCCCCTTTTCCGGCGCCTCGTCCAGGCAGACGGCGACGCCCGAAAGGTCGTCGAAAACGGTTGGGTGCTGGTCCATCACCAAGGGGTCGTGGCTGGCGTATTTGACCGCGAACAATTCGTAGGTGCCGGAAACGGCCATGGCGTTCACGGGGAAGCGGCGGCCTTCCCGCTAGAATTTCCGTTCCCGGATGACGGCTTCTTCCATGCGGCCCAGGCGGATGTATTGCGCCAAGATGTGCATGAGGCCCTGGTGGGTATCTTCGACGACGCCGTAGTTGTCGCCGTCCACGTGCAGGTTCACCGTTGCCAGACCAGCCGTCCGGCCGCCCTCGAACCCGGTGAACGAAATCACGTCGAGGCCGTTTTCCTTCGCCCACCGGGCGGCCCGGACGACGTTTTCCGAATCGCCCGAGGACGAGATGGTCAGCAAAACGTCGCCCTTTTCGGCCAGCGTCTTCAGTTGATAGACGAAAATCTCGTCATACGAGATGTCGTTGGCGATCGCCGTGATCGTCTCCATGTTGGTCGAAAGCGACACCACCTTGGGGCGCAGGTCGGTGTCCGTCTGGGCGCCCTTGGAATGGTCGCAGGCCAGATGGTTGGAAATGGACGCCGAGCCGCCGTTGCCGCAGACATAAAGCACGGCGCCGCGCCCGTACGCGCCTTCCAGGCATTTCAGCGCTTCTTTCAGCTTTCCTTTGTCCACCGAGGCGTGGGCAGCCTTGCACTTCTCGAAGTAGGCATCGGCATAATCGCCGATGGCGGCGAATTTTTCGTCGGGAAAGGTCATGGGCTTGATTGTCCGGTAAAACCGCCTTTGGTTCAACGCCTCAACGCCGCCGGTCGGGAACGCCTATCAGAAGCGCCAGCCCGGCCAGGAGAAACACCAGGATCGTCGCCATGCCGGCCCGCTGGCTCTGGAAAGATGTCGTCACCCAGGCCAGCAACGCCGGGCCCAAAAACGCCGTCGCCTTGCCCGACAGCGCGAAAAGCCCGAACATCTCGGTCGTCATTTCCGGCGGCGCCAGCCGCGCCATCAATGACCGGCTGGCCGCCTGGGCCGGGCCGACGAAAATGCCAAGCGGCAGCGCGAACGTCCAGAACAGCGCCTTCCCTTCGACCAGCACCAACATCGTTCCTAAAACCGTTAGCCCGGCAACGGCGATCTGGATGGTGCGTTTGGGGCCGATCCAGTCATCCACCCAGGCGAAGACCGCGGCGCCCAGGCCGGCGGTCAGGTTGATGGCGATGCCGAACAATATAAGCTCGTCGAAATCCATGCCGAAGGTGCCGGCCGCATAGATGCCGCCGAAAGCGAAAAGCGTATTCAACCCCTCGGCGTACATCATATGGGCGACGAGGTAGCGCACGATATGGGCGTAGTCCCTGACGCGGCGGATGGTTTCCATGAGGGTTTTCGTCCCCCGCCTGAGCGCCTCGGCGAACGCCAGTCCTTTCGACGGCCGGTCGGGGGTCCACAGGAACAACGGCACCGCGAACAGCGCTATCCACGCCGCCACCAACGGCCCCGTCGCGCGGAGGTGTTCGGCTTGGTCCTTATCGAGCCCGAACACCGGCACCTCGGCCTGGACCAAAGCCACCAGGGTCAGCGCCAGGCACGCCAGCCCGCCGGCGTAGCCCAACCCCCAGCCCCAGCCGGACAGCCGCCCGATGCGGTCCTTACCCACCAGGTCCGGCAGCATGGCGTTATAGAAAACCATGCCCATCTCGAAGGCGAAGTTGGCAAGCGCCGCCAGGCCGAGGGCCAGGAGAACGAAACTCGCCTCCGGCCGGGCCAGCCATAAAAGCCCCGAAGCCACGATGCAAACAATGGTGAACGCGAACAGCCAGGGCTTGCGCCGCCCGCCGTGGTCGGCGACGGCACCGAGAAAGGGGCCAAGGACGGCGACCGCCAGGCCCGAAAGGCTGATGGCGTATCCCCATTGGGCGGTGCCGGTGATCTCGTCAACGGCGATGGCCTGGGTGAAATAGGCAGAAAAGACGAAGGTGGTGATGACCGTCGGAAAGGCCGAATTGGCCCAATCATAAAGACACCAGGAAAATAGCCCTCTGGGCGTTGTCTTTGGATTTTCCCCGCCGCCGGTCACCGTCACGAATCGGGGCCGGCGTCCGTCATCGCCCGGAGCGACCGGCTGGCAACGGCGATCATGGAAAGGTCGTTGATTTCCGTCGCCCACAGCTCCGAAAGCAGCTGTTCGGTGGGTTCCACGGCGCCGTCGTGTTTCTTGAGCCAGCTCTTGATGGCCTTGTCGGTGTCCTTGCCGCCGATGTCGATAACCTGTCGGGCGAGCGTCAACTGGTGGCCGTAAATCTCTTCAACGAGCGCGGCCACCGCCAGTTTCTGCCAGTGACTGTCGGCACCGATCTTGTCCGCCGACGCCCGCAGCCGGCCCAAACGGAAGCGGGTGCCGATGGCGAAATAGGTCCGGGCCACGTCGCCGACCGGGAGCCTGCGCTTGTTGGCCAGGCGCACGATGTCGCAGCCGGAATAAAGGTTGACCAGGTTGGCGACGCGGAGCGCCAGCGCCTCGGGCACGCCCTGGCTGATATAGGGCTGCGCGCGTTTTTTCACATCGGTCATGTAATGGCCGGGCAGTACGTCGGGCAGGCTATGCGCAAGCCTGGCGATACCGCCCTGGAATTCCTTCACATGCTTGCCGACATCCAGGCCCGGCTTACCGTTGCGCAGGAACCACAAAGTCACCCATTGGATCAGGTGGTTGGTGTCCAGGATCATGGCGGTCTGGGTTTCCGTCGGTACGCGGTTGTCCAGCTTCTCGATGGCGTCCCAAATCTCGCGAAGGCCGAACACCTCGCGGGCAATGGTATAGGCGCGGGCGATTTCGGGCGCGCTTTTGCCGGTTTTTTCCATGTATTCGGAAATAAAGGTGCCGCCGACCCGGTTGATCATGGAATTGGTAACGCGGGTGGCGATGATCTCGCGGCGCAGCCGGTGCCGGCAGATGTCACCCAGGTACTTGGACCGGAGAGGCGTCGGGAAATACTGCAACAGGTCTTCTTCCAGTTTCGGATCGTCCGGCAGGTCCGACGCCAACAGCTCGTCATAGAGCCATATCTTCGCGTACGAAATCAAAATGGCGATCTCCGGCCGGGTCAGGCCTTTTTTCGCCATCTCGCGTTCGGCCAGGGTCTCGTCGTCGGGCAGGAATTCCACCGCCCGGTTGAGCCGGTCGGCGCGCTCCAGCATCCGCATCAGGCGTATCTGGTTGTCGAGCGTGTCGACCCCCTTGGCCTCGATCATGGTCATGGCCAGGGTCTGGAGATAGTTGTGGCGAAGCACCAGTTCACCCACTTCCTTGGTCATGCTGGCCAGCAATTTGTTGCGTTGCTTCGCCGAAAGCCGGCCCTTGGCCACCACCGAATCGATCAGGATCTTGATATTGACCTCGTGGTCCGAGCAATCGACGCCGGCCGAGTTGTCGATGGAATCAGTGTTCAGCCGTCCGCCCCGAAGCGCGTATTCGATTCGGCCCAATTGCGTAGTGCCCAGGTTGGCGCCCTCGCCGAGGACCTGACAACGCAAGTCCGAGCCGTTGACCCTGATGGCGTCGTTGGCGCGGTCACCGACGTCGAGATCGGATTCCGATTCCGCCTTTATGTACGTGCCGATGCCGCCGAACCAGAGAAGGTCGGCCGAGGCCCTCAACATGTGGCGCAACAGCTCGTTGGGGGTGACGGTGTCCTTGGAAATCCCGAACAGTTTTCTGGCCTCGGACGAAAGCTTCAACGACTTGGCGCTGCGCTCATAAATGCCGCCGCCCCGCGAGATAAACTTTTTGTCGTAATCGGTCCAGGCCGAGCGCGGCAATTTGAACATGCGCTTGCGTTCGGCGAAGCTTTTCGCCGGGTCCGGGTCGGGATCAACGAAAATGTGCATATGGTTGAAGGCGCCGATCAGCTTGATGTGCTTCGACAAAAGCATGCCGTTGCCGAAGACGTCGCCGGACATGTCGCCGACCCCGACGACGGTGAAGTCCTGGCGCTGGATGTCGGTGCCGATTTCGCGGAAGTGGCGTTTCACCGACTCCCAGGCGCCGCGGGCGGTGATGCCCATGCCCTTGTGGTCGTAGCCCTGGCTGCCGCCCGACGCGAAAGCGTCGCCCAGCCAGTGGCCGTAGTCCTCGGAAATACCGTTGGCGATGTCGGAAAACGTCGCCGTGCCCTTATCGGCGGCAACCACCAGATAAGGATCGTCGCCGTCCAGCCGGACCACGTCCCTGGGCGGCAGAACCCGGGTGCCTTTATAATTGTCGGTAAGGTCCAGAAGCCCCGAGATGAAGGTCTTATAGCAAGTAATGCCTTCTTCCATGAAGGCGTCCCGGCCGCCGTCACGGGGCGGCCGCTTGACGACGAAGCCGCCTTTTGACCCCACCGGCACGATGACCGCGTTCTTGACCTGCTGCGCCTTGACCAGGCCCAAGACCTCGGTCCGGAAATCCTCGCGCCGGTCCGACCACCTGAGCCCGCCACGGGCGACCAAGCCGAAACGCAGGTGCACGCCTTCAACGCGGGGGCTGTAGACGAAAATCTCGCGCAAGGGCCTCGGCAGGGGCAATTCGTCGAGGTTCCGGGAATCCAGCTTGAACGAGAGATACCCCTTGGGCCCGCCGTCATCGGCCTGCTGGAAGAAATTGGTGCGAAGGGTCGATTCCACGGCATTGAGGAAACGGCGCAAAATACGGTCCTCGTCGGCGCTGACGACGGCTTCCAGGGCGGCGTTGATGCGCTTGACGATCCTTTTGGACCGGGCCTGGGTCTTTTTCCCAGCGGGGTCGAACCGGGTCAGGAACAAATCGACGATGTGGCGGGTGACTTTTCCGTTGTTGGCCAGCGTCTGTTCCATGTAGGACTGGGAAAAGGCAATGCCCGCCTGGCGCAGATATTTGGCATAGGCCCTGAGAATTACCACTTCCCGCCAGTTCAGCCCGACCAAGGGCACCAGTGCGTTGAAGCCGTCGCTTTCGATCTCGCCCTCCCAGACGCGGCGGAAGGCGTCTTCGAAATTGCCGCGGATGCCGTCAATGTCCACGTTCGAGCCGTCCCGGGATTCCAGCCCGAAGTCATGGATCATCACCATCCGGTCCTGGTCTTCCCGGAGGTCCACGTCGTGGGGTATTTCATCCTCCACACGGAAGCCCATGTGCTCGAACAGCGGCAGCACGTCAGATAGGGGTATCGGGGTATCGGGGTGGAAAATCTTGAAGCGGACCCGGCTTTTTGGGTCACCGGGATGGTGGTAAAGGTTCATGCCGATGCCGCCGTTGGCCAGCAGGTTTTCTATCTGGGCGATGTCCTTAATCGTCTGGTTGACGTCGCAATGTTCCCGGTAGCCGGCGTCGAAAGCCCCGGCATAGCGGTGATGCAGCTCCAGACCTTGTTCTTCTCCGTCGGCCCCCACCAAGGCGACGGCCAGGTTGTCCGCCCAAGACCGGGCGGCCTCGGCCAACCGGGCCTCGAGCTTTTTTGTGTCATAGCTGGGAATCTTCCCGGACTTTGTGCGGACAATCAGATGCAGCCGCGCCAGGGGTGAATCGCCAAGCTGCGCATGATGTGCTGAAATTTCGCCATCGAAGGCATCACACAGGATGTCCTGTATTTGGCGCCGGAGTACCGTGGTGTAGCGGTCCCGGGGCACGTAAACCAGGCATGAAATGAAGCGCTCGAAATCATCCCGGCGGAGGAACAGCGCTACCCGTTGCCGGTCTTGCAGGTGCAGGATGCCGAGGCTGGTGTCCAACAGGTGATCGTCCGAAATCTGGAACAGTTCGTCCCGGGGAAAGGTTTCCAGAATATGCATCAACGCCTTGGCGTCGTGGCCGGACGGCGGGAACCCGGCACGTTCTATGGTTTTTTCCAGGCGGCGGCGCAGCAGCGGAATATCCCGGGGGCTGCGGCTGTAGGCGGCGGACGTGAACAGACCGACGAACAGCCGCTGGCCGATGACGCGGCCTTTTTTATCGAGCCGCTTGATGCCGATGGCGTCCATGTGGACGGGCCGGTGGATGGTTGACTGGCGGTTGGTCTTGGTCACCATCAACAGTTCCGGCGAGGAAATGAATGCCCTGACCTGGCGGGACGCCGTTTTCAAATTCCGCATTTCCTTGAAAACGACGAAGTCGGGATCGCGGAGGATGCCAAGGCCGGATTTCTTGTTGATGATTACGCGGGTCTTGGCGCCGCGGCCTTTATAGAGGTGTTCGCGATACCCTAAAAAGGTGAATTGGTTGTCGTGAATCCAACGCAGGAATTCTTGTATCTCGGCTACTTCTTCCGGATGCACACCGCGGGGCACCGTTTTAAGCTCGTCAATCAGGGCCGCCATTTTTCCGCGAATGGCCGGCCAATCGGTGACCGCCCGGCGCACGTCGCCGAGGATTTTTTTAATGTCGTTTTCGAGCTCTTTCAGGCGCTGGCCGGAAAGCGAGCTGACCTGAATGTGCATGAACGATTCGGTAAGTGAATTGCCGCCGGTCGCGCTTTTTTCGGCCAATCCCAGAAGTTTTCCTGTCTTTGAACGCTTGACCTTGAGGACAGGGTGGATAATCAAATGCACGATCAGGTCATGGCGGTTTATTTCGGCCGTTACCGAATCCACCAGGAACGGCATGTCGTCGTTGACGATTTCAATTATCGTGTGTTCGGTTTCCCAGCCGTCTTTTTTCGGGTCCGGATTGAATACCCGGACCAGGGTTCTTCCGCGTTTGCGCGTTTGGCCGTGCTTCCAGTGCCCGTGGGCCAGCCCGAATAGCGTCTCGGTCGGGTTGTCGCGGATGTCCTGGGGCGGAACATTGGCGTAATAGGCGGAAAGAAAGCGCTGGAACCGGTTTTGGGCATTTTTGCCCAGGTTCTTGCGGCTTTCCGCAGCCGCTTTCTTTATGAGGTTGGTTTTTTGCCGGTCGGCGGCGCTCGGCATATCTTCCTCCTCGTCAACGGCCGGGATTCACGAATATATCCAAAAGGCTAGACTATTGTTCAATTTTTTCAATGGTTTCGTAAATATTTAGCGGCAAACGGTGCCTCAGACCGTGGGCAAATGGGTCATAAAAGGCTAGACTCCGCCCAACCACGAGGAGGTCTAAATGCCGGCCAAGGACCCTGCCCTCGCCGCCGACGAGGTGGCTGAGGCTCCCCCGACAAGTTTGTTTTTGGACCGGTTGCCCGAATGGGTGATGGATACGCTTTCGTCCGAGCAGAAAGAAGCCATCCACAAGGCGGCCCAGGATTCGGCGTGGGGTCAATCGCCGGTCAATATCCGTTTCACGATTCCGTTTTTCGGAAGAAAGTTTTATATAACCATCGTCAGCGGATCGGAGAAGCGAAGCGCCGATCGGCGGGCCACCGAACGGAACAGATACCCGCTGCGCACGATCGCCAATGTTTTTTTCTTTATCGGGCTGGCGACGATTTTTTACATGGCCGCAGTGGTCGTTCTGGCCCTGCAGACGGCTCTCGTCGAGTTTTAGCCCCGGGAATCAGGATCGGAGGGCCGCCAGCCATCCCAGGCCTTCGGTGGTGGTGGCGGCCGGTATGTATTCGCAGCCGATCCAACCCCCGTATCCAAGGCCGTCGATGAAATCGAACAGGAAGGAATAGTTGATTTCGCCTGTTCCCGGTTCGTGGCGGCCCGGATTGTCGGCAAGCTGCATGTGTTCTATGCGGCCGAGATTGGCCTCGATGGTCCGGGCCAAGTCGCCTTCCATGATCTGCATATGATAAATGTCGTACTGAAGCGCCAAGTTGGGAGACCCGACCTTTTCCATGATATGGAGCGCCTGGGCGGAATAGTTCAGGTAGAAGCCGGGAATGTCCATGGTGTTGATGGGCTCGATCAGGAGTCTGATGCCGGCGTCGCCCAGTTTTTCCGCAGCAAACTTTAAGTTACCAACGAAGGTTTCTTCAAGCGCGTCTGCCGCCACCCCTTCGGGCGCGATACCGGCCAGACAGTTGAGCCTGGGGCATTCAAGGGCGCTGGCGTATTCGATAGCCTGGCCGACGCCGTCCTGGAATTCGCCGGTGCGGTCCGGATGGCACGCGATTCCCCTTTCGCCGGCGTCGAAATCGCCGGCCGGCAGGTTATGGAGAGCCTGGGTCAGCCCGGCGTCATTCAGCCGCCCGGCCAATTCGTCCTTGGGGTAAGCGTACGGGAACAGGTATTCGACCCCTTCGAAGCCGACATCCTTGGCGGCGGTAAAACGGTCGAGGAAATCGACCTCGTTGAACATCATGGAAAGGTTGGCGGCGAACTTTGGCATCGGGTCCTCCGGTTTTCCGCGCCCCTTATGAAGACGGGACCGGTATTGGGTTTATGGTTCTCCTGACCTGGGCCGAACGGCGGATTCGAATGCGCTGATCTGGCTTATTAATAATATAAGAGACAGGGAAAAAATGGAGCGGGCGATGGGATTCGAACCCACGACTTCAACCTTGGCAAGGTTGCGCTCTACCCCTGAGCTACGCCCGCTTTAGGCCGCCTGAAACGGCGCGCCGATCATAGTCCTTGAGAGGGTGTTTTCAAGGCCGCTGTTGGCGGTTCCGCTTCGGAAGCCGGCTTTGGCGGGCGCTTTGGGGCTTGCGCCAGGCGGCGGGAAAAGCCATCTATAATAGGCGATGACACCCAAACCCCGGGCGATAAAGGCCGAGGCACAAAAAACCATGGAATTCACGTTGAACCCGGACGGCTCTTTGGAGCCCAGCAGCAAAGACGAAAACCAGGAAGAAAAAACCGGCGACGCTGGCGGCGCCGGCGGCGAGCCCGAGCCCGAGCCCGAGCCCCCGCGGGGAGGACCGGCGCCGATCATCGGCGCCGCCCGGCCGGAGCCAGGCGTTGCGCCCCCCGAAGCGCCGCCCGGAACACCCCCCGGAACACCCCCCGGGACACCCCCCGGGACACCCATGGCCGCGGCCGGTGACCTGATCAAGGAATCGAGTACCGCCAATTTCGTGGCCGACGTCATCGAAGCGTCGGCCAAGGTGCCGGTTATCGTCGATTTCTGGGCGCCCTGGTGCGAGCCCTGCAAGCAATTGGGCCCGGCGCTGGAAAAACTGGTGCGGGAAGCCAGCGGGTTGGTGCGGCTGGTCAAGATCAACGTCGACAAAAACCAGGAACTGGCGACGCAGATGCGGATTCAGTCCATTCCCGCGGTTTATGCGTTCAAGGATGGGCAACTGGCGGACGCTTTCACAGGCGCGCTGCCCGAAAGCCAGCTCAAGGCCTTTATCGGCAAGTTGACCGGCGGCGCCCAATCGCCGACCGACACCACGCTGGTTGAGGCCAAGGCGGCTCTGGACTCCGGAGACGCGGTTACCGCTGGCGCCATCTTCGGCCAGGTCCAGACACAAGACCCGACCAACGAACACGCCTTGGCCGGCATGATTCGCGCGGCTTTGGCCCAAGGCGAGACGGGCCGGGCCAAGGAAATGATCGACAGCCTGTCCCCTGAACTGGCCCAGAAGTCCGAGATCGCCGCCGCCATTTCGGCCGTCGAGCTCGCCCAGGAAGGCAAGGAATCCGGCGACGTGGCGGATCTTCGGGGGAAGCTCGAAAAGAACGAGAACGACCACAAATCCCGTTTCGACCTGGCCATGGCGCTTTACGCCGAAGGCCAGAACGAAGCCGCCATTGACGAGCTTCTTGATCTGTTTAGCCGCGACAATCAATGGAACGACGAGGCGGCCCGAAAGCAGTTGGTGAAAATTTTCGACGCCCTCGGGCCAGCCGATCCCTTGACCGTCGAAGGCCGCAAGCAGTTATCGTCAATGTTGTTTTCTTAAGATCCGGGGAAAAATTATGGGCAACCGCACAGTCGATCCGAAATTGCTTGAGATTCTGGTCTGCCCCCTGACCAAGGGGCCGCTCAGCTACGACCAAAAGGCCGACGAGCTCATCAGCGAACAGGCGGGGCTTGCCTTTCCGATCCGCGACGGCATTCCCATCATGTTGGTGGACGAGGCGCGGTCTTTGGACGAAGACGCCAGCCCGGTGCCCACGGAATGACCGAAACCTTCGGAACCCGGCATCAGCCTAAGGAAATCCGCCTCAAGCAAGAGGAAAAGGTTCTCGAGATCGACTTCGATGACGGCAAAACTTTTTCCCTCTCCGCCGAACTGCTCAGGGTGGAAAGCCCGTCCGCCGATGTCCAGGGCCACGGGCCCGGCCAGAAAACCATCATCGCCGGCCGCCGTCATGTCGGCATCTTAGGCGTGGAACCGATCGGCAATTACGCCATCCGCATCAATTTCGACGACCTGCATGACACCGGTATTTTCTCCTGGGATACGCTTTATGATTACGGCGAACGCCAGGAAGAACTGTGGCAGGATTATCTGGATGCGCTCAAGACCAAAGGGCTCAGCCGCGACCCCTAAAGCGGCTGGTTCCTCATCAGGCGCGGAAGGTCGCCGACCAGCCCCATGGCATGGCGCATGAAAAACTTTTTTAGCGGCGGCAGCCTGTTGACCGCCGCCAAGCCGGTATTCCGGACCAGCCGGAGAGGCCTGATATCGTTGGAAAATAGCCTGTTCAGCCCATCGGTCATGGCCAGCATTAGGGAATTGTCGAACCGGCGCCAGCGTTGGTAACGCTCGATCACCGTGCCGTCGCCGATGTCGAGCCCCAAGCGGCGGGCATCCAGCACCACCTCGGCCAGCGCCGCCACGTCGCGAAGCCCCATGTTCAGGCCCTGCCCGGCGATCGGGTGCATGACGTGGGCCGCGTCACCGACCAGGGCCAGCCGTTTGTCGATCACCGTTTCCGCGAACTGCAGCCCCAACGGGTAGCACCATTTGGGGCCGCTCACTTCGAGGCGGCCTAGGAAATCTCCGAAGCGGCGCTCCAGCTCCGCCATGAATCCGGCATCGTCGAGGGCCATGATCGCCTGCGCCACGTCGGGCTTTTCGGTCCACACCAACGACGAGCAATGCCCCCGCCGACCGGGCGCGCCCATAAGCGGCAGGATGGCAAACGGCCCCGCCGGCAGGAAATGTTCGTGGGCGATGAAGTCGTGGCAACGCTCATGGGCCACCGAGCAGACGATCGCCGACTGGTTATAGGACCATTTGGTTATCCGGATTCCCGCATCCTCGCGAGTCTTGGAGCCACGGCCGTCGGCGGCGACCGCCAAGCGCGCCCGGATTTTTTGGCCGCCGGCCAATTCGGCCGCCACGCCCCCGGCCCCGCGGTCGAGAGTCTTCACCACCGCCGGCGCCAACAGGCGGACGGTATCCAGCTCCCGGAGGCGATGAAACAATGCCTTTCGGAGGTTGCGGTTTTCGACCATGTGGCCGAACGGCTGGTCGCCGGCTTCCCGGTGATCGTAATGAAGGAAGAGGAGCGAATCCCCCTCGGAAACCCGAATATCCTTGATCGGAGCCGCGTCCGCCGCCAGCTTCCGCCAAAGCCCCAGGCCGTCCAGAACCCGTCCGGTGGCCTGGGCGATGGCCGACGCGCGGCCGTCGAAACCGGCATCGAGCCCTTCTTTCGGGTCCCGGATATCGACGACGACGACATCCAGGCCGGCCTCACCGAAAGCCGTTGCCAGCGTCGCCCCGATCAGGCCGCAGCCGACAATCAGCACCTCCGTCTCAAGCGCGGCGGATTTTACCGGCGTCCGGGATGCCGCCCGGGATGCCCGGGATGAATGGGATTTTTTGGATGATCGAGCCATATGGTCAAATTTCCGCTTTTCAAAGCCAATGTCCAGCAGCGTTTTTTCACAGAAATGCCTAATAATTATGCATTTTTTTATTTTTGATTAAATTTTATGCAATCAGTCGGTCCCCAGGCTTGGTTTTGTGCATCATTAAAATAACATAACTTATTGATTTAATACAAATATTTACCGTTCTGGTTCAAACGGCACGGTTCTTGAGTTTATCTAGGCGTTACGGGAAGTCCGTTTGTCATGTTGGTTGACCAACCGGCCGCCGCCCTGCCCGAACCCGCAAGCGGAAACGAAGAGGCGCGGCGCCCAAGAGAGAGGATCGAGGAAGATGAAGCTGGTTATGGCTGTCATCAAGCCGTTCAAATTGGAAGACGTGCGCGAGGCGTTGACGCCTTTGGGCGTCGAGGGAATGACCATCAGCGAGGTCAAGGGATTCGGCCGGCAAAAGGGTCAGGCGGAAATCTATCGTGGGGCCGAGTACACGGTTAATTTCCTTCCCAAGGTGAAGGTCGAGGTCGCCGTCAAGGATGACCAGGTCGAGACCGTCGTCGACGCCATCATCAAAACCGCCGCCACCGGCAAGATCGGCGACGGAAAGATTTTCGTTTACTCGTTGGACAAGGTGGTCCGGATCAGGACCGGCGAAACAGACGCGGAAGCGTTGTAGGAGGGCATGGCAATGCGAATGTTTAAATCCTTATTCGGTACTCTGGGCCTTGCCCTGACCATGGCGGTGGCCACCACAAGCGGCGCCCTTGGTGCCGAAACACCAAAACTGGACAGCGGCGACACCGCCTGGATGCTGACCTCCACGGCGCTCGTCCTGATGATGACCATCCCGGGCGTGGCCATGTTTTATGGCGGCATGGTGCGCAAAAAGAACGTGCTGGCGACGGCGGTGCAGAGTTTCGCCGTTACCTGTGTGATGACGGTTCTTTGGATGATCATCGGCTATACGCTCGCCTTCACCGACGGCGGCGGGATGAACGCCTACGTCGGCGGCCTGGATAAATTGCTGTTGCGCGGCATGGGTGTTGATTCCCTTTCCGGCACCATTCCGGAATCGGTGTTCATGACCTTTCAGATGACTTTCGCCATTATCACGCCGGCGCTGATCACGGGCGCGCTCGCCGACCGCATGAAATTTTCGTCCCTGTTGGTGTTCCTGAGCCTGTGGATGGTGCTGGTCTATGCCCCCATCACTCACTGGGTCTGGGGCGGCGGGTTCCTCGCCGATGCCGGGGTTCTCGATTTCGCCGGCGGCACGGTGGTTCATATCAATTCGGGCGTGGCCGCGCTTGTCGGCGCCATCGTGCTCGGCAAGCGGCGCGGCTACGGCACCGAAAACATGGCGCCCCATAACCTGATCCTCAGCGTTATCGGCGCTTCGTTTCTGTGGGTCGGTTGGTTCGGCTTCAACGCCGGCTCGGCGGTGGCCGCCAACGGCAGCGCCGGCATGGCCATGGCCGTGACCCAGATTGCCGCCGCCACCGCGGCGATTTCGTGGATGATCGCGGAGTGGGTCTTCCGCTCGAAGCCCAGCGTCCTCGGCATCGTGTCCGGCGCCGTCGCCGGGCTTGTCGCCATTACGCCGGCATCGGGTTATGTCGATCCTTTCGGGGCGCTGATCATCGGCTTCGCCGCCGGCTTGGTTTGCTATTGGGGCGCGGTGGTGCTGAAGCCGAAGCTGGGCTATGACGACTCGCTCGACGTCTTCGCCGTTCACGGGCTCGGCGGGATTACCGGTGCTTTGTTGACCGGCGTCTTCGCCGTCGAAGCCATCGGCGGCACCAAGGGCCTGTTGGAAGGCAACGCCGGACAAGTCCTGATCCAGTTGGAGGGCATCATCGCGACCATCGTTTATTGCGCGGTCGTCACCTTCGTCCTCTTGAAGATCATCGGCGCGGTCATGGGCCTCCGGGTCGACGAGGAAGAAGAGGTCACGGGCCTGGATTACAGCCTTCATGGTGAAACCGTTCAATAACCGGGACTTTGCGACCAAGATGGGCGGGCCACCTTAGGGTGGTCCGCTTTTTTTTCAATATTCGCCGGATCCTTGGGGCCAGGCGAAGGCCGCCATCAATGCCTTAGAAAACCTCATTAAGGTATTGTAAACATTAATCATGTAGAGAAATGGCATGGCTCAAACCATGCCATTTCACGGTGGCCGCGGGGGCCGCGTCTTCAGCAATGCCCGAGCCACGGGAAGTTTTTTGCCGGCCGGCGCCGCCCAGTTTTTCAAACGGCGGCTGGCGGAGGCCCTCGGCATCGGCTTTTTGGCCGCAGCCGGTTTGCTGCTGGTTTCCCTTGTCAGCTATTCGCCAGGGGATTCTTCGCTGAATAGCGCCAGCGGCGGCATCTTCGATAATGTTCTGGGCCCGGCCGGCGCCATTGCCGCGGATCTGACGCTTCAGGCGTTCGGGCTCGCCGGATTGCTGCCGGTTCTGGCGCTTGCGGTCTGGGGCTGGCGAATAATGACCAAGCGGGGCCTATCCGTCTGGTGGCTGCGTCTTGTGTTGTTTTTTTCCGCCCTTGTTCTGTTCGCCGCCGGGCTCAACGCCCTGCCGGTTCTCGACAATTGGCCCCTGGTAACGCGTTTGGGCGGGGTGACGGGTGTTCTTGTTTTTGACCGTGTGGCCGGCTTTGGGCAGTTGTTTGGCCTCGAGCCCTGGATCACCGCCACCGCCCTTTCAATTGTCGCGGTCGGGTTTTTCCTGCCGGCCCTGGGCGTTTCATGGCGGGAATTGTACGCCTTGGCCCGGATCATGAGTCTCGCCGGGAGCTGGGGGCTTCAACTCATTGGACGCGGCGCCAAACGGGGCCGGGAAGCCTTTGGCGTGGTGCCCGCCTGGCGTGCGGGTCACCATCCTGAAGACCCTGAAGAGGCCGAGGATGACCCGGGGAACATAGACCCGGTGACCGTAGGCAGAGCCGGCCTAGAGGATTACACTGCCAAGCCGCCGACCCGCACCGGCCTTGTCGCCGCCAAAAAGCCCCGCCTCAAGACCGGGCGCAAGGCCCAGGCCGAGCGCCAGGGAAGCTTCGACCTGGGCGCCGGTAAGAAATATCAGACGCCGCCTTTGGATATTTTGGACAAAGCGGCCGTGGGCGGCCTGGGCGATGTGCTCAACAAGGATTCGCTTCAGCAGAACGCGAAGTTTCTGGGCGGTATTCTGGAGGACTTCGGCGTTCTGGGCGAGATCGTCAAGGTCCGGCCCGGCCCGGTCATCACCCTTTATGAGCTCGAACCGGCGCCCGGCACCAAGACGTCCAGGGTGATCGGGCTCAGTGACGACATCGCGCGTTCCATGAGCGCCGTTTCCGTCCGCATCGCGGTGGTGCCGGGGCAAAACGTTATCGGCATCGAGCTCCCCAACATCACCCGCGAAATGGTGAATTTGAGCGAGCTTCTGGCGTCTGAATCTTTCGAAAAGGCATCCGGAAAACTGCCGCTGGCGCTCGGCAAGGATATCAGCGGCGCACCGATCACCGTCGACCTGGCCCGCATGCCCCATTTATTGATTGCCGGAACCACGGGTTCGGGTAAATCGGTGGCCATGAACACCATGATTCTTTCGCTTCTTTACCGGCTGCCGCCGGAACAATGCAAATTCATCATGATTGACCCGAAGATGCTGGAATTGTCCGTCTACGAGGGCATTCCGCACCTCTTGACGCCCGTCGTCACCGAACCGTCGAAGGCGATCGTGGCGCTTAAGTGGACGGTCCGCGAGATGGAAGAGCGCTACCGTTCCATGTCGCAATTAGGCGTCCGCAATATATCGGGATACAACATGCGGCTGGCCGAAGCCCGCAACAAGGGCGAGACGCTCACCCGCCGGGTACAGACAGGTTTCGACGACTCGGGCCAGCCGATCATGGAAGATCAGCCGCTCGACATGGACCCGTTGCCTTTCATCGTCGTCGTCGTTGATGAAATGGCGGATCTGATGCTGGTGGCCGGCAAAGACGTGGAAGCCGCCATTCAACGCCTGGCCCAAATGGCCCGGGCCGCCGGCATTCACCTGATCATGGCAACGCAACGGCCCAGCGTCGACGTCATCACCGGGACCATAAAGGCAAATTTCCCGACCCGGATCAGCTTCCAGGTCACGTCCAAGATCGACAGCCGCACCATCCTGGGCGAACAGGGCGCCGAGCAGCTCCTGGGCCAGGGGGACATGTTGTACATGGCCGGCGGCGGGCGAATCAACCGGGTTCACGGCCCCTTCGTTTCCGACGAGGAAGTAGAGCGCGTGGTCAACTTCGTGAAGTCCCAGGGTCAACCCGACTACATCGACGAGGTCACCCGGGAAGACGCCCTCGAAGGCCCCCAACCCGGAAACGGCGGCGACCAGCAAAACGACGAGCTTTATGATGACGCCGTGGCGCTCATCGCGCGCGAGGGCAAGGCGTCCACCAGCTTTATCCAGCGCCACCTTCAGATCGGCTATAACCGGGCCGCACGGATCATCGAACAGATGGAATCCGAGGGCATCGTCAGCGCCGCCAACCGGGTCGGCCGGCGCGAGGTTCTGATCGGCCATTGAAGCGTTTCATGCGCTTTCTTCTCCGCTTTACCCTTAGGCGATCGTTGGCTACAACGGCCTGGTCATGAGCCGTCGCACTATCGTTCTTCTGTTCTCAGTTTTGGTGATTGCCTTGGTGGCGGGGCCCGCTCATTTGCCGGCCTGGGGCCAGGGCATTGCCAACCTGAACGATGCCGACAAATCCGACATTTTGCGCATCGAGGCGTACCTGAACAAAATCAAGACCATGGAGGCCCGGTTCCTGCAGGTATCTTCGGACGGGGATTATTCGGAAGGCGACCTTTATCTATCCAGACCGGGAAAAATGCGCATTGAGTACGACCCGCCCAAGCCCGTGCTGATCGTCGTCAACGGCCAGAACCTTGTCTATTTCGACAAGGAGCTGGGGCAGGTCAGTTATTTCAGCCTCGAGGACACCCAGGCCGAAATCCTTCTCAGGGAAACCATTTCCTTTTCGTCGGAAGACCTTATCGTCACCCGGTTCGAGCGCGGCCCGGGTGTCCTCAGGTTGACCGTCATCAAGGGGAACGATCCCCTGGAGGGAAATCTGACCCTGATTTTCTCGGACAAGCCCTTAGGGCTCAAGAAATGGACGATCACCGATGCTCAAGGCATCGTTACCAATGTTTCCCTGCTCGGCCCCAGGTTCGGCGCGCCCCTGGATGCAAAACTGTTCGATTTCGAGCCGCCGGCGGACGAGGGCTTGAAAATCCGGTAACCGGAATTTGGTCTGGAATCGGCGCCCGGGCGTGCTTATCTAACGGGTTAACTTCGCTGGCCCAAGTTTCGAACCAAGGCCAGACCCCGAGGATGGTTCCCCTCCATCCTTCAACTCCCGTTTAGGAGCCTAGAGCGCCCGGACCCCTTTTTACCGGGCGCTTTTTTTGGTGCGAGGTAAGGACAAGCGAAACGATCAGGGAACCAGCCGGTATCCACCGGGCTCGGTAACCAGGATCTGGGCCGAGGACGGGTCGGCCTCTATCTTCTGGCGCAGCCGGTAAACGTGGGTTTCCAGGGTATGGGTGGTGACGCTGGCGTTGTACCCCCAGACTTCGTCCAGGAGAATGTCCCGGCTGACGACTTTATCGCCGGCCCGGTAAAGGTATTTAAGGATTGCCGTTTCCTTGTCGGTCAGGCGCACCTTTTTGGCGTCGCCGTTGTTGACCAAAAGCTTGTTCGAGGACTGGAAGGTGTAGGGGCCAATGGTAAAGACCGCGTCATCGCTTCGTTCATGCTGGCGGATGTGGGCCCTGAGCCGGGCAAGGAGCACCCCCAGCCGGAAAGGCTTGGTGATGTAATCGTTGGCGCCGGCATCCAGGCCAAGGATTGTGTCGGCATCCGTACCGGCGCCCGTCAGCATGATAATCGGCGACGTTACGCCGTTTCGCCGCATCAGCCGGCAAACTTCGCGCCCATCCATGTCCGGCAGGCCGACATCGAGAATGATGACGTCGAAGTAATCCTTTTTCGCCAAATCCAGTGCCTCGGCGGCGGAAGCGGCGCCTAGGGTTGTAAACTCCTCATGCAATTGCAACTGTTCGCTCAGCGTTTCCAGGAGCGTTGTGTCGTCGTCAACAATGAGAATCTGTTTTCCGGTGGTCATCGTTGTCTTTCTTGCGGAATAATTTATAAGACATACATAGTTATGATACTGCTCATTAGCATTAAATAGTATAAGTGGCGCCGGACCTGACGCGGGATAAACCTCCTGTGAGTATGAAAAACAACGTTATTATAAGGCCATGGGCGATAATCCTTTTGAATTGATACCGATGCCCGCGTCCCGCGAGCCGGTTTCCCTGTTGGCCGTCGATCGCGCGGTATCGGAATTGCGGCGTGGGCGTTTTGTCGCCATTCGCGGCAGCGGTGGAATTGCGGTTTTGGTTCAGGCGGCCGAGGCAACCACCGAGGATACGCTTCAGGCGTTGCGGGCGGTCAGCCACTCGTCGCCCGTCTTGGCCGTTACGGCGCGCCGGGCGGCGGTTCTGGGCCTGGCCGAAACCGCGGGGAAAATCGTCGTGCTTTCCACCGGCGAGGATCTCACGGCGGAAATCATCTGCGATCTTGCCGATCCTCTTTCCGATAATCCCCTGACGGAGGCCGATAAGGAATCCTTGACCGTCACCGTCAGGGAAACGCCCACCTATGACTGCGAAAGCGCCGCCGTTGCCTTGATGAAGCTGGCCCGGCTTCTGCCTGCGGCGGTAACCGCGAAAATAGCCGACCCCACGGCTGACGATTTGGCCGCCTGGGCGGCCCGTCACGACTTGCTGTTGGTGGATGCGGGCGACATTTTTCAATATGACGGCACCACGGCAAGGACCCTTCGCGCCGTCGGCCAGGCGCGGGTGCCGCTGCCTAACGCCCCGGACACGCGGATTATCGCGTTCAGGCCCTTGGACGGCGGTTTTGAGCACCTCGCCATCATTATCGGCAAGCCCAAGAAGGAAGAGCCCGTCTTGGCCCGGCTTCATTCGGAATGCTTCACCGGGGACCTGCTCGGCTCTCTCCGCTGTGACTGCGGCGACCAACTGCAAGGCGCGATCAAGGAGATCGCCGGCGCCGGCGTCGGGGTTTTGCTGTATCTCGCCCAGGAAGGCCGCGGCATCGGCCTGGTCAACAAGCTCAGGGCATACGAGCTGCAGGACCGCGGGTTTGACACCATGGACGCCAACGAACAATTGGGTTTCGACGCCGACGAGCGGGTTTATCTTCCGGCCGCCCAAATCCTGCGCCTGTTGGGCTTTGACCGGGTCCGCCTGATGACCAACAACCCGGGCAAGGTTTCGGCGCTGGCCAACTGCGGGATTACCGTGGACGAACGGATGCCTCATGCCTTTCCGTCCAACAAACACAACGAATCCTACCTGCGCACCAAGCAGGCTCGCGGTGGGCATATGTTTTAGCCCCCTTAGGCGGCGCTGATTCCGGCTTTTTCCCTGTAATTCCCCTGTAATTCCCCTGTAATTCCCCTGGGGCCGGTATTAAGGGAATTTATTGCCGCCGAGCCGCCCGCGGGCCGGGTTTTTGCCCTCGAAAAAGCCCATAATTCATTGATTCAAAAAGATTCTCTTTCTGGCACCCCTTTTGCAGTGTTATTGGCAACCAAAAAGGACGGGAAGACACCAATCATGACTTCGATCGGCGACAGCGATATTTCTTGGCATATCCCGGTTGAACTGGCCGTAGCCCCTGAAGCCGCCCCGGAAAGGACCGTTCCGCAAACGGAAAAATCCACGGGCGATGGGGGGTTTCAGGTGTTCGGGGAAGACGGATTCACGTTTCTGGATTTTCTCGACATCATCAACCCGCTTCAGCACATTCCGTTCATCGGCACCCTTTACAGGCATTTGACCGGCGATACCCTCGATCCGGGATCGCAGGTTCTGGGCAGCACGTTGTTTTTCGGGCCGGTGGGGACCGTCGCCTCGCTGACCAATGTCTGGCTGGAAGACACCACCGGCAGGGACATGGGCGATCACGTGATGGCGTTTTTTGCCGGTGACGATTCTGATTTACCCCAGGTCGCCGAAGCCGAAAGTAAGGCCGTGGTCGATGTCGGCACTGCCGCCGTTACCGCCCGATTTGCGGCGCCCGAGGCCCCCGAGACTATTGATCCCGTCACCGCCTGGGCGATGGCGGAAGTCGCCTACCGCAAGTCCGCCGCCGGCGAATCCCCGTTGGGACCGGATAAGGGCGCGCCCTGGAATATCGACGCCATCCCGCATCCCGAAAGGGCCGCGATTCCCGCCCCCCTCAACCCCCAAGGCAAGTCCCAGGACACACCCAAGACCCCGGCCAGGCCGTCCCTGACCACGGCCGAGGCCCTATCGATGCTCCGCAACGCCAAACGAGGCTCGGCGATCTATGCCGCCGCCCGCAACGCCGGGCAACCATTGGAAAGCAGGGACGGGAAAAAACAACAGGCCATTAATGCCCCCGCCGGCGCCATCGCGCCCGAAGGCGGCTGGTTCTCGGAAACCATGCTGACGGCGTTGGGGAAATATGAATCGGGCGCCATCCTGACCGGCAATGAGCGCCCCCACGCCATAGACCTGGCGCGTTAAGCTTCCGTCCACCCTTCATAAGCGCGCTATAATCGCCGCCATGAAGATCATGGTCTGGCCCCCCGGCATCCTTTCGTGGAACGGTAATGAGGTTCGCTGCGCGATCGGGCGGGGTGGTGTTAAGGCTGAAAAGAAAGAGGGCGACGGCAGAACGCCTGCCGGGACCTTTCCGTTACGCCGGGTGATGTATAGGCCGGACCGCTTGTCGGCGCCTGAAACGGGGCTCGGGCTCCGCCCACTGGGCCCCGAAGACGGATGGTGTGACGATCCAAAGGAAGCGGCGTACAACCGTCTGGTCGCCCTCCCTTTTTCCGCCAGCCATGAAAAACTCTGGCGCCAGGACAATATTTACGACGTGATCGTCGAATTGGGGCACAACGACGACCCGGTGGAACCCGGCCTCGGCAGCGCCATCTTCATGCATGTGGCGACGCCCGATTACGGGCCGACGGAAGGCTGTGTCGCGCTCAAATTGGAAGACTTCCTGGCGTTGTTGGAAAAATGTGACGAGACGGCCAGGCTTTGCATCAGCCGGTCACCCCCTAACCGGGTTTGACCGTGGGCCTTTCGCCGAAAACGGCGGTCCCGACCCGGATGTGGGTGGCGCCAAAGCGGATGGCTTCTTCAAAGTCCCCGCTCATTCCCATGCTCAGGCTTTCGAGTCCGTTGCGCCTGGCGATTTCCCTCAACAGCGCGAAATGAAGGGAGGATTCTTCGTCAAGGGGCGGAATGCACATCAGGCCCTCGACCGGAAGGCCGAGGTTGTCCCGGCATTCGGTGATGAGAGCATCGGTCTGATCGGGCGTGACGCCGCCTTTTTGGGGTTCCTCGCCGGTGTTGACCTGAATAAAACATTGCGGGCGGCGGCCGCTTTTATCCATTTCGTCGGCCAGCGCGCGGGCCAGTTTCGGCCGGTCGATGGTCTGGATAGCGTCAAAAAGGGAAATCGCGGTTTTGACCTTGTTGCGTTGCAGGGTCCCCACCAGATGCAGCCGGACGTCGGGAAATTCTTCTTTCAGGGGCGGCCATTTTTCATCCGCCTCCTGGATACGGTTTTCCCCGAATACCCGGTGCCCGGCCTCCAGCGCCTGGCGGGCCGTCCCGGCGGGATGGGCCTTGGAAACAGCGACCAAGCTCACCGATTGCGGCGGCCGGCCCGCGGCTTCGGAAATCTCGGCGATTTTCGCGCCGACGGCTAAAAGGTTTTCCCGGATGTCCGTCTTTGGGGGCACTTGCGCTACCATGGGATCAAAAGGAATTGCAGGAACAAGTAGGATCAAGGCCGATGAGGGTAACAGACCTGACGGGGAGTCTCAATTTGAGCCGGGGCGGAACCCGGCGCCGGGAGAGCGTGATCCTGCCTTCGTTTATCCTGATGACCGATGACGTGCGCCTGGCCGACCCGGTGGCGGTGGTCGAAACCCTGCCGAAAAACAGTGCGGTGATTTTCCGCCACTACGAATCCCCCGACCGGGAGAGCTTGGCCGCCGGCCTGATAGCGCGGGCGCGTCCAAGGGGGGTTCGCGTGCTTGTCGCCGCCGATGCCGGGCTTGCGGTCAAGCTCGGCGCCGATGGCCTGCACCTGCCGGAAGCCATGGCCAAGCGTGGCCCCGGGTGCTGGCAGGCTTGGCGGCAGCCGGGTTGGCTGGTTACCGCTTCGGCCCATTCTGAGGCTGCCCTTCATCGCGCCGAGCGCGCGGGTGCCGATGCGGCCCTGTTGGCACCCGTATTCAGAACCGCCAGCCATCCGCAAACGCCGCCGCTGGGACCGATAAGGTTTGCCGCCTGGTGCCGCCGGTCGCCTCTGCCCGTTTATGCCTTGGGCGGCATATCGAAAGCATCCGCCAGGCGCCTGAAAAACAGCGGCGTCCGCGGCTTTGCCGGTATTAGCGGTTTTTTAAGATAAACAGGCCTTAAATCAAGGGTTGGGGCCGTTTTCCAGGCCCAAAATTAGCCAATTATATGAACGGGGTATGGTGACGGCCCCGGATATATTATAATAATTGGCGCGACCGAGGAGGTGCTGTCGGAAAACGGCGATTGGTTGGTGATGAAAAAATATATGAAATTTCTTTCCGTATTCAGGGCCGCCGGGTTTTTGTGTGCCGGTGCCCTGATGTTGTCGGGTTGCGCGGTCGAGGAATTCAACCCCGAGATCGAAGGGAGCGCACACGAAGAATTCCCGGAAAGCATCGACTACTCGAAACGGAAGACCATCTTCGGCAAAGGCGGCTTGAATTTCTTCGGCTCCAATGATTCCGGGCAGAATTCCGGGGGCGGGCTTGGGGTCAACAGTTTTCTCTGGCGGGCGTCGCTGGATACCATTTCGTTCATGCCCGTCAATTCGGCGGATCCCTTCGGCGGCGTCATCATCACCGACTGGCATACGCCCACCGAAGCGCCGAGTGAGCGTTTCAAGCTGAACGTCTATATCCTGGGCCGGGTGTTGCGCGCGGATGGAGTCCGGGTTGCTGTTTTCAGGCAGGTTCAGGGCGCCAAAGGAGGCTGGAAGGACGCCGGGGTCCCTAACGAAACGGGAACCAAAATCGAAGACGCCATTCTTATCCGGGCGCGGCAGTTGCGGAATCAGTCCTTAAAATAGCAACCAAAACACCGATTTTCCTGGCAATGGTATAAAGTGTGATCGGCCAGGGGGCCGCGCCGGATGATTCCTGGGTTCCTCCGGGCTTTAAACGTGCCGTCAACCGTGCGGGCCAGCAGAGATAATGTCGCGTTACAATTTCAAGGAAACCGAGAAGAAGTGGCAGTCGGTCTGGAAAGACCGCCAGTGCTTCGCTGCCGCCGTGGACAAGAAAAAGCCCAAATACTACGTCCTTGAAATGTTTCCCTATCCGTCCGGGCGTATTCATATGGGACACGTCCGCAATTACACCCTTGGCGACGTCGTCGCCAGGTACAAGCGCGCGCAGGGATTTAACGTGTTGCACCCCATGGGCTGGGATGCCTTCGGGCTGCCGGCGGAAAACGCGGCAAGGGAAAACAAGGTCCACCCCGCCGACTGGACCGAAGAAAACATCAGCACCATGCGCGGACAACTCAAGTCCATGGGGCTCAGTTATGACTGGTCCCGCGAGTTCGCCACCTCAGATCCCAACTATTACCGCCACGAACAGAAGATGTTTCTGGATTTTCTCGAACACGGCCTGGCCTACCGCAAGAAATCCTGGGTCAACTGGGACCCCCAGGAAAACACCGTGCTCGCCAACGAGCAGGTGATCGACGGCAAGGGCTGGCGTTCCGGCGTCGACGTTGAAAAACGCCTGCTTTCCCAGTGGTTTTTGAACATCACGGCGTTCTCGGAAGAACTGCTCAGGGACCTGGAGACCCTTGATCGTTGGCCCGACCGGGTCCGTCTGATGCAGGAAAAATGGATCGGCCGGTCCGAAGGCGCCTATATGTTTTTCGACCTCGACGGCCGGGACGAACGCATCGAGGTCTATACCACCCGCCAGGACACCATATTCGGGGCAACCTTCTGCGCGCTCGCCCCGAACCATCCGCTGGCCCAGGAATTGGCCGAGGCCGATTCCGGCCTCAAGGCGTTCATCGACGAATGCAGCCGCACCGGAACCAGCGAAGCGGCCATCGAACTGGCTGAAAAAAAGGGCTACGACACCGGCCTTCGGGTTCGTCATCCCTTCCTGCAGGACAAGACGCTGCCGCTTTACGTCGCCAATTTCATCTTAATGGAATATGGGACGGGCGCCATTTTCGGCTGTCCGGCCCACGATCAGCGGGATCTGGATTTCGCCCGCGAATACGGCCTCGACGTCATTCCCGTGGTCGCGCCCGAGGACGCCGATGAAGCGAGCTTCAGCATCGGCGACGAGGCCTACACGGGTGACGGCCGGCTGATCAATTCCGAGTTCCTGAACGGCCTCGGCGTCGAAGAGGCCAAGACGAAAGCCATCGAGCAGTTGGAAGCCGCCGATGCCGGCAGGAAGGGCGTCAACTACAGGCTTCGCGACTGGGGCATTTCCCGGCAACGGTATTGGGGGTGCCCGATACCGGTTATTCATTGTGCCGATTGCGGGATCGTTCCCGTGCCCGAGGCCGATCTGCCGGTCGTCCTCCCCGAGGACGCAACCCTTGACGAGGCGGGAAACCCCCTTGAGCGCCATCCCACCTGGAAAAACGTGGACTGCCCCACTTGCGGCAAGGCGGCGAAGCGTGAAACCGACACCTTCGATACCTTTTTTGAATCATCTTGGTACTTCGCCAGGTTCTGTTCGCCGCATTCGGAAAACGCCTTCGATCCGGAAGCGGTGGATTACTGGCTGCCCGTGGATCAATACATCGGCGGCATCGAACACGCGGTTTTGCACCTTCTTTATTCCCGGTTCTTTACCCGGGCCCTGAAACAGTGCGGATACTTAGGTCTAAAAGAGCCATTTGACGGTTTGTTGACCCAGGGAATGGTCTGTCACGAAACCTACCGGGACGGCGGCGGCAACTGGTTGCTGCCGGACGAGGTGGAGCGAACCGGCGAAGATTCCGTTATCTCCCGGAAAGACGGAGAGACGGTCGAGATCGGACGTTCGGAGAAAATGAGCAAGTCCCGGAAAAACGTCGTCGACCCGGAATCCATCATCGAAACCTACGGCGCCGATACGGCGCGTCTGTTCATGCTGTCCGACAGCCCCCCCGACCGCGATCTGGATTGGACCGAAGCCGGGATCGAAGGGGCCTGGCGGTACGTCAACCGGTTGTGGCGGATGGTCAATCAGCCGAAGGCCACGCTGGTTCCCCCCGGCGCCCCTAATCCGGGCGGGCTTGGCGAAACCGCGGCGGCGGCCCTTAAAATGACCCATAAAACCATTGACCTGGTGTCTCGGGATCTGGACAGGTTTCGCTTCAATAAGGCCGTTGCCCGCATTCGCGAATTGACGAATGAGCTTGAAGACCTCGATGCCGACGACAAAGGCGCCGATTGGGTCTTGCGCCACGGCCTCGAGGCCGCCGTTTGTTTAATCGGCCCGATGATGCCCCATTTGGCCGAAGAACTGTGGCATAGTCTGGGCCATGAAACGCTGCTGGCGGATACGGCCTGGCCCGAGGCCGACCAAAGCCAACTCATAGAGGAAAATGTCACCATCGCGGTACAGGTAAACGGTAAACTGCGTGGAACGTTGGAGTTGCCCAAGGACTCGGACAATGAAACGGCGGAAACGGCGGCGCTGGAGCTCAGCAACGTGGCCCAGGCCATCGCCGGAAAAACGGTTTTGAAGGTTATCGTCGTGCCCAATCGGATTATCAATGTGGTCGTTTAGAACGTTATCGGTCCTGGCCTTTGTGGCGGTGCTGGGCGCTTGCGGTTTCCAGCCCCTCTACGGCAGTCGTACGTACGGAAACGCGCCGGCCGAATTCGCCAAAATCAGGATCGAGCCCATCAAGGACCGGATCGGGCAAATGCTTCACAATCACTTATTGACGGCGCTCAATCAGAAAGGCCGCCCGGCCCGGCCCCAATACGTCATGAAGACCCGAGTCAGCGAAAAGGCAACCTCCCTTGCCGTCCGCAAAAGCGCTTTCGCCACCCGGGCCAACCTGAAGGTTACGGCAAATTTCAACCTTCTCGGCGCCGCCGACCGAAAACCGTTGTTTTCCGGCGAAAGCACAATCACCGTCAGTTACAACATTCTGGATTCCGATTTCGCCACGCTTTCGGCCGAAAAAGACGCCCGGGCCCGGGCGGTCCGGGAAATAAGCGAAGACATCCGCGCCCGGCTTGGGGTTTATTTCACGCGGCCCAAGAGTTGAAGATACTGGCTGACCGGTGAAGATTACCGCCTTACGCGTAAATGATTTTGTCCGCCGGCCCGGCCCGGAAATCGCCGGCGTTCTTTTGTTTGGTCCCGATCAGGGCCTGGTTCACGAACGGGCCGGGATTTTGGCCGGCACCGTGGTCGAGGATCCGGGTGACCCTTTTCGCGTGGTCGAACTGACGGGCGCGGCCATCAAGTCCGACCCGCCCCTTCTCGCCGATGAGGCCGCCCAGCTTTCCATGACCGGGGGGCGGCGGGTGATCCGGGTCGTCGACGCCACCGACGGAATCGCCAAGGCCCTGGAGGATTTTCTGGAAAACCCCCGGGGAGAAAATCTGGTCATCATCGAGGCCGGTAACCTTGGACCGCGTTCGTCCCTACGAAAGCTCTTCGAGAAAGCCGGCAACGGGGCGTCCATTGGTTGTTATGAAGACGACCAAAGGGGGCTCATGGGCGTCATTAACGAGACGCTCGGCCGTCATGGTCTTAGGGCAACGCCGGATGCGCTTTCGTTTCTTGCCCAGAACCTAGGCAGTGACCGGCTGGTCACCCGGAACGAGCTGGAGAAGCTGGCCCTTTATGCCGGCGGAAAGACCTCGGCCAAGGGTAACGGAGGAAGCGGGGCCCAAGGCGCCGTCACCCTTGAGGACGCCATGGCGTGCATTGGCGACAGCGCCGCCATGTCCCTGGATTCCATCGCCTATGCCGCGGCCAGCGGCGATCCCCGGGCGCTCGACCGGGCCTTCGAGCGGGCCCTTTTGGAGGGAACAAGCCCCATCGGCATTCTTCGCGCCGTCGGACAGCATTTGCAAAGGCTTCATCTGGCGCTTGCGATGGTCGAGGGGGGCATGGCGGCGGACAAAGCCATCGATGCCCTGAAACCCCCTATAATTTTCAAGTTCAAGGATGCGTTCCAGGCCCAGGTCCGGCGCTGGCGTGGGCAGCGCCTGGCCGGCGCCATGGCCTTGGTCACCGAGACCGAAATTGACTGTAAATCCACCGGGTTCCCGGCCGTTGCCGGATGCCATCGCGCCTTGATCCGAATTGCCCAGATGGCAACCCCGGGCGAAAGGGCGGTTTAGGGGCGGGTCTTCTTCTTCCTTGGCTTGGCCGATTTGACGCCGATCGAGAGTTTCGGCTTCGATTTTTTGGCGGGTTTTGTCTTTTCCGGTTTGGCGGCCGGTTTATGGGTCACCTCGATGGCTTCCCCGCCATGGCTCAACCGCCGGAGGATGTCGTCCAGCTGTTCCAGGGAGCCATAGTGGACGGTCAGCGAACCGCCGCCGCCCTTGAATTTTACCGCCACCTTGAGCCCCAGAAGGTTGCTTAAGTCCCGTTCCAGGGCCACCGTATCGACGTCTTTTTTCTCCGCCTGGGGCGGTGTTTTTTCTTGGCGCTGCTTCTTGCGCACCAGCCTTTCCGCCTGGCGGACGTTAAGCCCTTTTTTCACCACCTGGCGGGCGATGGCGAGCGGATTGGGGGCATTGAGCAGCGCCCGCGCGTGGCCCGCGGAAAGCTCTGCTGAATCCAGCATTTTCTTGACTTCCGGGGGCAGGCTCAAGAGCCGCATCATGTTGGCGACGTGGCTACGGCTTTTGCCGACCGTTTTTGCCAGGACTTCCTGGGTGTGGGAAAATTCGCTCATCAGGCGCTGGTATCCGTCGGCCTCTTCCAGCGCAGACAGATCCTGGCGCTGCAGGTTCTCGACAAGGGCGATCTCCAGGGATTCCTGGTCGTTGAGTTCCTTGATGACCACCGGGATTTCGTGAATCTTGGCCATCTGGGCGGCGCGCCAGCGGCGCTCGCCGGCAATGATTTCGAAGGCGTCCTTCTGTTCCGGATGGTGGCGGACCAGCAGCGGCTGGATAATGCCGTTTTCCCGGATCGATTGCGCCAGCTCCTCGATCTGCTCTTCGTCTATGGAATGCCGGGGCTGATAACGGCCGGGATGCAGGAACTCGACCGGAACCTGCTTGGAGCCCTTGAGGTCGCTGACCCTGGCCGGGTTTTCATTTTCTTCGCCGAGAAGGGCGGAGAGTCCCCTGCCGAGGTTCTGTCGCTTTTTTTCCGCCATCAGGCCGACAGCCGCCGTTCTCTGTGGATGACCTCACCCGCCAGATTGAGGTAGGCCTTCGCCCCGGCGCAATTGAGGTCATAAATGATCACCGGGCGGCCATGGGACGGCGCTTCGGAAACCTTGACGTTGCGGGGGATCACCGTCTTGTAGACCATGTCGCCGAAGTGGTCGCGGACGTCGTCGGCGACCAGTTCGGAAAGATTGTTTCGCCGGTCGTGCATGGTCAGCACGATGCCTTGAATTTCGAGCCCCGGGTTGAAGGCGTCTTTGACCCGTTCGATGGTTTTGATCAATTGGCTGATGCCCTCCAAGGCGAAAAATTCGCATTGCAGGGGCACCAACACCGCCTGGGCGGCGACCAGGGCATTTACGGTCAGCAAACCGAGGGCCGGCGGACAGTCGATCAGCACGTAATCAAAGTCGCCAATGGTTTCCCTGAGGGTGTCGTGGAGGCAATATTCACGCCGCTCAAAAGAGACCAGTTCTATTTCAGCCCCGGAAAGATCGAGGCCGGAAGGAACGATGTTGAGGCCCGGAATTTCCGTTTCCAGGGTCGCCTCCTTGAGCGCCGTCTCACCGATCAGGACATGATAGGAGTTGCGCGCCCGGTCCTCGTAGGCGATGCCAAGGCCGGTGCTGGCGTTGCCCTGGGGATCCAGGTCGATGATCAGGACTTTCTCACGGATGGCGGCAAGGGCGGTGGCCAGATTTATGGCCGTTGTGGTCTTGCCGACGCCGCCTTTCTGGTTGGCCACGGCAATGACGCGGGTTCCCTTTGCCTGCTCGGTTCGCCCATTAGGCGTTATCACGATGCTCTATTTCCTCCAATTTCAGGACCATGCCCGAGGCATCGGACAGGCTCTGGAGCCTTGATTCTTTCATAATCCAATTTTTTTGCGTTTTCGTCAATTCCTCTCGCCAATTTTTACCTTTTAAGAAAAAACATTGCCCGCCTTTTTTCAGCACCGGAAAAGCGTATTGCAAAAGTTTGTCAAGCGGTGCAACGGCACGGGCAACGATCACATCGGCGGTAATATTCGTTAAGTCTTCCATTCGGCAATGATGAATGACCGCCCCGGCCCCGGTTATCCGATTTGCCTCATTCAGAAAAGCGCATTTCCGCGCATGGCTTTCGATAAGGTGAAATTCGGCGCCGATGTCGGCCTCGGTGATGGCCAGGACCAGGCCCGGAAAGCCGGCGCCGCTGCCGATGTCGGCAATGATTTTCGCGTCTTTGGGCAGGTGTGCCCCCAATTGCGTCGAATCGAGCATATGCCGCCGCCAGACGTCGCCGAGACTGCCGCGCCCGACCAGATTGACCGTGCGCTGCCATTTTTCCAGAAGCGCCACAAAGGCCCGAAGGCGCTCCAGAACGTCGTCGGAAACCCCGCTGACCTGTTGGAAGGCGCCGAGAGACATGGGGAGGGACATTGGTTTTGGCCGGTGTTTCACGTGAAACGCGCTTGGAATTCAGGCGCTTAGGCGGTCGTCACGGCGCCGGACATGGCCCAGAAGCACGGTCAGCGCCGCCGGCGTCACGCCTGAAATCCGGGCTGCCGCGCCCAGGGTGGCGGGGCGGGCCTCGTTCAGCTTTGCCCGGACTTCCGTGGAAAGCCCCGGGATGGCTTCAAAATCAAGTTCTTCCGGGATTTCCAGCGATTCGTCCCGGCGGAAGGCGCGGATGTCCGCTTCCTGGCGCTCGATATAGCCGGTGTAGCCGGCTTCGATTTCCAGTTGCCCGGCGATGGCGGCGGAAATCCGGCCCAGTTCCGGCCAGATGCAGACAAGCCGGGAAAGGTCGATCCCGGGGTAGGCGAGAAGGGTCGTGGCGTTTCTTTTGACCCCGTCCAGGTTGATGTCGATGCCCTCGGACTTAAGCCGGCTGGGCGAGGCGACAAGGCCGTCGAGAAGGGCTCGGGCGATTTCCAGGGCTTCCGTCTTTTCGTTGAATTTGCCGGCCCTGATGGCGCCGACGCAGCCGATTTCCACGCCCTTCGCCGTCAGCCGCTGGTCGGCGTTGTCGGCCCTGAGTTTCAGCCTGTATTCGGCGCGCGAGGTGAACATGCGGTAGGGCTCGGCCGTGCCCAACGTCACCAGATCGTCGATCATGACGCCGATATAAGCGTCGGCGCGGTCGAGGATAAGCGGCTCCTTCCCGGCAACGCCCAGCGCCGCGTTAAGGCCCGCCATCAGGCCCTGGGCGGCGGCTTCTTCGTAGCCGGTGGTGCCGTTGATCTGGCCCGCCAGGTACAGCCCCCGGGCGCGCCTGGTTTCCAGGCTGGGCTTGAGTTCCCGGGGATCGATAAAGTCGTATTCGATGGCATAGCCGGGGCGGATCATGGTGGCGTTTTCAAGGCCCGGTATGGTCTTCAGCAATTGCAGCTGGACCTCCTTCGCCAGCGAGGTGGAAATGCCGTTGGGGTAGATCGTGTGATCGTCCAGGCCCTCGGGCTCCAGAAAAATCTGATGCCGCGGGCGCCCCGAGAAACGGACCACCTTGTCCTCGATGGAGGGACAATAGCGGGGACCGGTGCTGGAGATCTGGCCGGAATACATGGCCGAGAGATGCAGGTTTTTCTCGATCAAGGCATGGCTTTCCGGCGTCGTTCCGGTGATGTGACAATTGATCTGCGGCGTTTCGATTCGTTCGGTCAGGTATGAAAAGGGTTGGGGCGGGTCGTCGCCGGGCTGGACCTCGAGGCCGTCCCAGCCGATGGTGCGGCCATCGAGGCGTGGCGGCGTCCCGGTTTTCAGGCGGCCCAGGCCGAAATCCAGGCGCTTGAAGGTATAAGCGAGCCCGACCGCCGGCTTGTCGCCGATGCGCCCGGCCGGAATCTGGGTTTTGCCGATGTGGATCAGGCCGCGCAGGAAGGTCCCCGTCGTCACCACCACGGCGCCGGCCCGGATGTCTTCACCGCCGGCCGTCCGCACCCCGGCAAGGTGGCCGCCCTCGTCAAAAAACAGGTCGTCGACGCACTCGGCCCGGATATCCAGGCCCGGCTGGCCGTTCAGCAGGCCCTGGATGGCCTGTTTATAGAGCTTGCGGTCGGCCTGGGCCCGGGGGCCCCGGACCGCCGGTCCCTTGGAACGGTTGAGGACGCGGAACTGAATCCCGGCCTTGTCGATGGCGCGGCCCATGATGCCGTCGAGCGCGTCGATTTCGCGCACCAGCTGCCCCTTGGCCAGGCCGCCGATGGCGGGGTTGCAGGACATCTCGCCAATGGTCTCGATCTTGTGGGTCAGCAGCAGGGTATTGGCGCCCAGCCGCGCCGCCGCCGCCGCCGCTTCGCTGCCGGCATGGCCGCCGCCGATGACGATAACGTCGTATGATCCGGGAGGAGTCTTCATGGCCGGAATTTAGGGGCGCCCCTGGCCCAAGTCAAATACCGAGAGGGAGAGTCAAGGCCAAGTAGAGGGAAAGCAAAACGGGCGCCCGTCGGCTGGCCTCAGAGTCTTCGGCGGGCTTTCTTTGAAATAAAACCCGGCCTTTATAAAGAAGCCCAAAAGGGCGCAAAAATTCTTTCAATCCAAGGCCCGGCGGGCATTGTTCCACGTGAAACACTACTTTGATTCTGTTTTGTTCTTTTACCGAAACGGGGGTCACTTGCCGATGCAGAAGTCCCGGAAGATCACGTCCAGCACCTCATCGACGTCCACCCGCCCGGTGATCCGGCCAAGGGCGCGGGCCGCCAGCCTGAGATCCTCGGCCGCCAGCTCCGGCTTGCCGTCGTTTCCGTCCGCCGCCACAACCCGCCCGAGCGCGCCCAGGCATTCCTCCAGGGCCTCCCGGTGGCGGACCCGGGTCAGGGCAGGCGACGCGGCCGTTCCCATGAGACCCTCGAGCCTGGCCGTCATCGCCTGAAGCAGTCCTTCGATGCCGTCGCCGGTGAGCGCGGAAATGGCCAGCGCCGGTTCGCCCTTCACCTCCAACGGCGGCGAGGGCGCCTTGAGGTCGGCCTTGTTGACCACCACCAGGGTGTCGCCGTCGACCAGGGCGGCGGTCGCCGGGTCGGTCTCGGGCCAGGTCTCGCCGTCGAACACGGCCAGCCGCAACTCGGCGTCCCGGGCCTTGCCCCGGGCCCGGCGCATGCCTTCGGCCTCTATGGCCTCTATCCCGTCGTCCCCGTCACTCTCGTCCCTGAGCCCCGCCGTGTCGGCGACGATCACCGGGTAGCCGCCGAGGTCGAGGTGCGCCTCGATCACGTCCCGGGTCGTTCCCGCCACCTCGGAGACGATGGCGACGTCCCTTTGCGCCAGCAGGTTCAGCAGGCTGGACTTGCCGGCGTTGGGCGGACCGATGATGGCGATCAACAGGCCCGAGCGCAGCCTTTCCCCCCGGCGTCCGTCCTTCAGGTGGGCGGCGATTTCTTTTTGCAGCCGGGCAAGTTCACGGGCGGCGGCGGCCTCGACGCCCTCGGGAAGATCCTCGTCGGAAAAGTCGATGCCGGCCTCCAGGTGGGCGAGGGCGCCGAGCAACCGTTCCCGCCAATCCTCGTAAAGCCGGCCGAGATCGCCCTGAAGTTGCCTGAGCGCCTGTTTCCGCTGCGCCGCGGTTTCGGCGGCGACCAGATCGGCGAGCCCCTCGGCGGCCGTGAGATCCAGTTTGCCGTTCTCAAAAGCCCGCCGGGTGAATTCCCCCGCCTCGGCCATTCGGAGGCCCTCCATCGCACCCAGCGCGCCGAGGACGCCCCCGACCACGGCATGGCCGCCGTGCACGTGAAGCTCGGCGACGTCTTCGCCGGTGAAGCTTTCGGGGCCGGGAAACCACAGCGCCAGGCCGTCGTCGAGGACATCGGAGGTGGCCGGGTCGGCAAGCCGGACCCTCATGGCGCGCCGCGGCTCGGGCGGCTTTCGGGTTTCGCCGCCAACCGTAAGCGCCGCCAGCGCCGCCCCTGTCTCGGGCCCGGAAATCCGGATGACGGCGATCCCGGCCTGGCCGTGGGCCGAAGCGAGCGCGTAGATGGTTTCCGGGCTCATGTGTTCTTCTCCAGACGGGCTCCAGGCATTTAAGGCCTTCGCGGCAGTTAATTTTTGTTGTATCGCGTCAACGGAGGTCCAAATTAAGCTAGCAACGCCGCCCAGGCAACGGACCCCGGATTGGCCCTCATGACCCGCAACCTGCTCTCCGAAGAAACCAGTCCCTATTTGCTTCAGCACCGGGACAACCCCGTCCACTGGCGGCCGTGGAACGCGGACGTCCTGGAAGCCGCCAAGCGGGAAAACAAACCGATCCTGCTTTCGGTCGGCTATGCGGCATGCCACTGGTGCCATGTCATGGCGCACGAAAGTTTCGAGAACGAAGAGATCGCCGGGCTGATGAATGAATTGTTCATCAACGTCAAGGTCGACCGGGAAGAGCGCCCCGACATCGACGTCATTTACCAATCCGCCCTTCAGATGATGGGAGAGCACGGCGGCTGGCCGTTGACCATGTTCCTGACCCCGGACGGCTTGCCTTTTTGGGGCGGCACGTATTTTCCGGCGACCGCCCAATACGGCCGCCCGGCCTTTCCGGATTTGTTGAAAGGCATCGCCAACGCCTTCGACAACGAAAACGGCAAGATCATGAAAAACGCCGGCGCCCTCAAAGAGGGGCTGGCGAAGCTTTCGAAGCCGGACGGCGGCGGCGAATTGAGCCTGGAAAGGCTGGACCAGGCGGCAGGCATGGTTCTTGGCGTTATCGATCCCGTCCATGGCGGCACCGAAGGGGCGCCGAAATTCCCGCAGCCCAGCCTGTTTCAATTGCTGCTGCACGCCCACCGGCGCAGCGGCCGGCGGTCGGGCTCGGCCAAGTTCCTGGACGCGGTGACGCTGACCCTCGACCGGATCTGCCAGGGCGGCATCTACGACCATCTCGGCGGCGGGTTTGCGCGCTATTCCACCGACCAAGAGTGGCTGGCGCCGCACTTCGAGAAAATGCTCTACGACAACGCGCTTTTGATCGAACTCCTCACCGACGCCTGGCAGGAAACCGGGAGCCCGCTTTACAAGGTCCGCGTCGGTGAAACCATCGGCTGGGCGATGCGGGAAATGAAATCATCGCCATCAGGGCCGTTCGGCTTCGCCAGCGCCCTTGACGCCGACAGCGAAGGCGAGGAGGGCAAGTTCTACGTCTGGACCGAGGACGAGATCGACGATGTTTTGGGAGCGGACGCCGAGGATTTCAAAGACACCTACGACGTCACCGCCAACGGCAACTGGGAGGGCAAGGTCATCCTCAACCGCTCCCACGACCTGGCGCTTGGCTCGGGCGAGACGGAGGCGAGGTTCGGGGAATGCCGCGAAAAGCTGCTGGCGGCGAGGGACGAAAGGGTCCGCCCCCAGCGCGACGACAAGGTGCTGGCCGATTGGAATGGCCTGATGATCGCGGCGCTGGCCAAGGCCGGCGCGGTCTTCGACGAGCCCGCCTGGCTGGAAAGCGCCGAGGCGGTGTTCCGGTTCGTCACCGACCACATGACCGAGGACGAGAAGTCCGGGGCGCGCTTGAGGCATTCCTGGTGCGCCGGCAGGCTCAAACATCCGGCGATTTTGGACGATTACGCCAACATGGCGCGCGCCGCCCTGGTACTTCTGGACGTGACCGGAAACGGCGATTACCTGTCCCGGGCGAAGGCCTGGCTCGATATCGCCAACGGCCATTACTGGGACGGCGAAAACCACGGGTATTTTCTCGGCGCCGACGACACCGACGACGTCATCGCCCGGTCGAAGCCCGTCCACGACAGCGCGGTGCCTTCCGGCAACGCCGTCATGGTCGAGGTGCTGGCGCGGTTTTATTACCTGACAGGCGAAGCCCGGCACCGGAAACAGGCGGAACAGTTGATCAAGGCCGTCGCCGGAAAGGACCCGGGGCTGATGGCGCAGCAACCGACGCTGTTGAACGCCTTCGAGCTTCTGGAGACGGGCGTCCAGGTCGTCATCATCGCCGACGACAGCGACGCCGCCACCCGGGACCTTCGCCGTGCCGTCTTCGGCGCCGGCCTGGCCGGCCGGATCATCGCCCAGTTCCGGCCCGGCGCCGACCTCCCCCAGGGCCATCCGGCCCGGGGCAAGGACCAGGTTGACGGCCGGCCGACGGTTTACGTCTGCCGGGGCCCCGTCTGCGGCCTGCCCTTGACCGACGTCGAGGCTTTGCGGCAAGAGCTAAAGGGGTTATAAATTTTTTTTATGGCGCATCTTTCCATGAGCAGCCCCTTGGGCCCGCTGACCCTGTTCGAGGAAGCAGGCGCCATCGTCGCGCTTGAGTGGGGCCGCGCCGCAACCTCCAAGGCGACGCCCTTGCTCGAGGAAACCCGCGACCAACTCAACGCCTATTTCGACGGCAAGCTAAAGAATTTCGACCTGCCCCTCCGGCCCGCCGGCTCGGCCTTTCAGCGCGCCGTGTGGGGCCAGCTTACACGGATACCTTTCGGCCGGGCCCGGTCTTACGGCGACATCGCCAAGGCCATCAGCAGCGCCTCCAGGGCCGTCGGCGGGGCCTGTGGGAAGAACCCCATTCCCATCATCATCCCGTGTCACCGGGTCGTCGGCAAAGGCGGCAAGCTGACCGGCTATTCCGGCGGCGACGGCGTCAGCGCCAAAAAGGCGCTGCTCGATCTTGAGGGCTGCCGGCTCTCTTAAAATTTTTCCGATCCGTTGTTTGGGTTGCCCCTGTTTCTGTTGCCCTGGCCGCGCCGGCGGACCAAAATGCCTGCAACAAAAACGATAAAGAGACCAGGGAGGAACCATGACCAAAGCTGTTCGCATTCATGAGACCGGCGGGCCGGAGGTTCTCAAGTACGAGGACGTGGAGACCGGTGACGTCGGCCCGGATCAAGTGCGCCTCAAGCACACCGCCATCGGCCTTAATTACATAGACGTTTACCAGCGTTCCGGGCTTTACCCTCTTGGCGATCTGCCGCTGACCCTCGGCATGGAGGCGGCCGGCGTCATCGAGGAAGTCGGGGACGGCGTCAAGGACTTCGCCGTCGGCGACCGGGTGGCCTACGCCATGGGGCTCGGCAGCTACGCCGAGGAGCGCGTCTGGGGCACCGACCGCCTGATCAAGCTGCCCGACGGCATCGACGACCAGACCGCGGCGGCGATGATGCTGCAGGGGATGACGGTCCACTACCTGATCCGGCGGACCTACGACGTGAAATCCGGCGATACCATCCTGGTTTACGCCGCCGCCGGCGGTGTCGGCCTGATTTTATGCCAATGGGCCAAACACCTGGGCGCGACCGTCATCGGCTGCGTCGGCTCCAAGGAAAAGGCCGAACTGGCCAAGGCCAACGGCTGCGATCATCCCATACTCTACCGCGACGAAAACGTCCCCGAACGGGTGAAGGAGATCACCGGCGGCGAGGGCATAAGCGTGGTCTACGATTCCATCGGCAAGGACACCTTCGAGGATTCCCTGGATTGCCTCAGGCCCTTCGGGCTCATGGTCAGCTTCGGCAATGCGTCCGGCCCGGTGGACCCGTTCAATATCGCCTCGCTGGGGCCCAAGGGGTCGCTGTACGTTACCCGCCAGACGCTGGCCACCCATACGGCGACACGGGAGCTTCTGATGGACGGCGCCAACGCGCTGTTCGACGTGGTCCAGGGCGGCCACGTCAAGATCAACGTCAATCAGACCTATCCGCTGGCCGACATCGTCCAGGCCCATACCGACCTGGAGGCGCGCAAAACCACCGGCTCCACGGTCCTGGAGGTTTAAGGGGTTTTGAAGAAAAGTCCGGTATTAGGTGCGTTTGCTACCTAATACCGGGTTTAGGCCTGCTGCCCTAAGAACTGCCCGGAGTAACCTTTGACCGGCGTGCCTAAAGTCATTTCAAAAATCAATTGGCAAATCCGCATTCCGGGCCGAAGAATAACCGGAGTCAGGCCGTGGTTTACGATTTCGAGTTGAAGCGTCCCAGAGAATCCCGCGTGGATAGTTGGCGCTGTTAAATGAATGCCAACTCCGATTCTGGATAGTGAACTCCTCCCCTCAACCCGTGCGGCCAAACGTGAATTATTTGGAATTTTTATTTCTTCCTTTGTCCACGCGAGAAGTAAGGTTCGGGGAACAAGTGTAAAGGGGTCGGTCAACTCTTCCCGAGTAGTGACCATTTCAATAACGGCATTATAATCATAATCCTCGGAGCCAGGATCAAAGTGTATTCCTGTTACACCCTCCTTAAAACGTCGAATAATTGGTGAAAGCGTAAGGTCTACAGCGGTTGATTGATAAGAATTTGCCTCATCTGGAGCGGGGTCAATCCCAATCTGCCCTTTCTCAAGGGCGATCTTTATTTCTCGGTCGGTTAGAATCATTATTCAACCGTAGCGGACTGGGGAACCCATAATCTCCATTTGCCGGACGTTGATTCTCTAGGCAGTTCAATAAGATGTTGTTCCTCGCCGCTTGCTAGTGGGTGCCCCACGTCGATGGTGTCGTCTATCATTCCCGCGACATGAACAATGACCTGCTCTATGGCTCCGGTTATAGTGGTTACTCCGACAACAACCTCTCCCGGCCCTGGTCCTTCACCAAGTCGATTAATTCGCAAACGCATCGAACATCCCCTTGCTTGATTAGAATATCAGCCCCGTGAGCATGAAGCGATTCTTCATTCCCACATAAAACCATATAATATTATATAATATCAGATGAGATTGTACAATATAATATAACGTTGTATGGTGTGATATGGTCACGAATAGGGGCAAGCAGACCTCCATCGAATTTAGCGACGATCTTCGCGCAAGAATCGACGATTTTCGCGAAGCAGCTTCCAACATGGTCTTAGCCACTTTTGTTCGGGAGGCGGCTGAGTTGTATATGGAGGATCGCTTGGCGGACGAGCCACGAATCAAGAAGCAGTATGACGCTATTCGACAAAGACGCCTTGCCGGTGAACGCAAGAATATCAGGCTTTTAGACGGTAGGTCAGCCGACGACTGACTAGTCCACCAACCGCCACAACATATACTGCCCCGGCTCCTGTTCCGACCGGACACGACTCTTGTCCCGCTGGCCCCTAAGCGCCACTCCAACACGCTTTGTCATAAGCCTGAGTAGCTTTTGATCGTTCTTATCAAGGGCGCGTTCAACAAATAACTGTAGGGCAATATCCCGTGTTGTAAGCGGCTCAGCGGCCTGTCTGAGGATGCTGAGGATAATGCGGGTCATTTCACCCCGCCTGGACCAATCTTTGGGCGGTCTAAAGGCTTTGGGCTTGATCGCTTCAACCTGAAAGTCAGGCTCGAATTGCAAGATCGTGGCGTCGAGATTCTCAAGGTCGAGAACCAGCTTTCGCAAGTGTTCGTGAGTGCGTTCTAACGGAAATTGGCAGGAAACAACGAAAATATTTAGGTGTGTTTGCTACCTAATATCGGAAAAGTCCCTCGGCTCAGGGGACTTTCCCTCGCGCTTATCCTAGGTGTTCATGGAATCGAAGAAGTCGTCGTTGGTCTTCGACACCTTGA
>CAZVFL010000011.1:0-53918 GCA_964626025.1 uncultured Thalassospiraceae bacterium | reverse complement strand
GTGCATGGCCGGGACCGAGCCGCCGCCCTCCAACGCCATGTTGGTGGCGGCGTTGGGGATGGGTTTGCCGTCCCGCTCGGTCAGGTCTTTCAGGGCTTCGGCGAAGGCAGGCGCCGAATTCGTCAGGTCGATCCGGTCCTGGGGCCGTTTCGGTCCGGCGATGGCCGGAACGACGGTGGCAAGGTCCAGGTCCAGGGTCGCGGTGAACACCGGGTCGGGGCTGGAAGCATCCCGCCACAGCCCCTGCACCTTGGCGTAGGCTTCGACCAGTTCGATGGCCTCGCTGTCGCGCCCGGTCAGTTCCAAATAGTCGAGCGTATCGGAGTCGATCGGGAAGAACCCGCAGGTGGCGCCGTATTCGGGCGCCATGTTGGCCAGCGTCGCCTGATCGGGCAGGGTCAATTCCCCCAGGCCGGAACCGAAAAATTCGACGAATTTGCCGACCACGCCCTTTTGGCGCAGCATCTCGACCACGCGCAGCACCAGGTCCGTCGCCATGGCGCCTTCCGGCAGCTTGCCGGTCATCTTGAAGCCGACGACCTCGGGGATCAGCATGGTCACCGGCTGGCCCAGCATGGCGGCCTCGGCCTCGATGCCGCCGACGCCCCAGCCCAGGACCGAAAGGGCGTTGACCATGGTGGTGTGGCTGTCGGTGCCGACAACGGTATCGGGCATGGCGATTAGGCGGCCGTCTTCTTCCTCGGTCCACACGGTCTTGGCCAGGAATTCCAGGTTGACCTGATGGACGATGCCGGTCCCCGGCGGCACCACGGTGAAGTTGGAGAAGGCGCTCTGCCCCCATTTCAAAAAAGCATAACGCTCGCCGTTGCGCTCGAATTCCTTTTCGATGTTCTTTTCCATGGCGTCCGGGGTGCCGGAGAAATCGAGGGTCACCGAATGGTCGATAACCAGATCGCAGGTGCTGAGCGGGTTGATCTTGTCCGGGTCACCGCCCATATCGGCCATGGCCTGGCGCATGGCGGCCAGATCGACGACGGAGGGAACGCCGGTAAAGTCCTGCATCAGGACGCGCGCCGGGCGGAACGCGATTTCATGCTTAGACGTGCGTTTCTCCAGCCAACCGGCCAGCGCCTTGGCGTCATCGACCGTGACCGTGCGCCCGTCCTCGTAGCGCAGCAGGTTTTCCAACAACACCTTCAGTGAATAAGGCAGGCTGGAAATGTCGCCGAGGCCGGCTTTTTCCGCCGCCTGGAGGCTGAAATAATCGTATTCCTTGGCCCCGACCTTCAACGTCTGGCGGGTTTTTAAGGTGTCTTGACCGGTGACTGGCAAGTGTTTGCTCCTTCTGAAGGCGGGGGCTCGGGAAACCTCCGAGAAATCAACACACTTTCCCCGCTTTGTCCATATTTTGGGACGCCGGGGCCGCCTGACAAGGGCAATGCCTAAAAACCGGCTTCCCCGGCGCCAGGGGTCACTTTCATGTGATTTTTACCGGATCGCTTTTTTCGGCTTGAGAACCGCCCAAGGATATGGCTCTTTATGGGCCGTGACGCGGGGGACCCGGGCTTGTCAGGAACGCCTTGGCGCGGTTGCGTCCCATAAAAAACGACAAAAAAACGTAAGCGTCCTTGGGAGGATTTCAATGACCGGCGTTACGCCGATTTCCAGTAATCTTGATACGTTTCCGAAGCTGTTGGCCGAAAATGCCCGCGTGCGCGGCGACAAGCCGGCCAGCCGCGAAAAGGATTTCGGCATCTGGCTGTCGTGGACCTGGGGCCAGGTGGCCGAGGAGGTGCGGTCGATCGCCTGCGGGCTGGCGGCGCTGGGGGTGAAGCGCGGCGACAAGGTAACCATCTGCGGCGACAACCGTCCGCATCTCTATTGGTCGATGACGGCGGTGCAGGCGCTGGGCGCCATCCCGGTGCCGGTGTATCAGGATTCCGTCGCCGACGAGATGCTGTACATCTACGAGCACGCGGAAGCCAAGTTCGCCATTGTCGAGAACCAGGAACAGGTCGACAAGCTGCTGGAAATCAGGGACCGGGCCCCGGCCCTCCAGCACATCGTCTACAATTTCCCGCGCGGCATGCGTCATTACGACCAGCCGTTTCTCGACCTGTTGGCCGACCTCCAAGAGCGGGGCCGCGCCTTCGACCGGGAAAACCCCGATTTTTACGAATCCAGCGTCGCCCGATCGACGGGCGCCGATACCGCCATCATGCTCTATACGTCAGGCACCACGGGCCGCCCGAAAGGCGTGATGCTGAGTTTCGACAACCTGATCATCACCGGGCGCAACGGCGCCATTCGCGAAAACCTGACCGAAGAGGAGGACATGCTGGCCTATCTGCCGATGGCGTGGATAGGCGATAACATATTTTCCGTCGCCCAGGCCTATGTCACCGGGTTCTGCGTCAGTTGCCCGGAAAATTCCGAAACGGTGCTGGAAGACCTGCGCGAGATCGGCCCGACGTATTTTTTCGCCCCGCCGCGCATCTATGAGAGCTTTCTGACCACGGTGATGATCCGCATCGAGGATGCGGCCAAAATAAAACAACACATGTTCCATTTCTTCATGGGCGTGGCTAGGCGCGTCGGCATGGACATCCTCGACGGCAAGCCGGTTCCCCCGTTTGACCGCTTCCTCTATTGGCTTGGCAACATTCTCGTCTACGCGCCCCTGAAGAACGTGTTGGGTTTATCGAAGGTGCGGGTCAGTTACACCGCGGGTGAGGCCATCGGGCCTGACATCTTTTCGTTCTATCGCTCACTGGGCCTTAATCTCAAACAGATGTACGCCTCAACCGAGGCCTCCGTGTTCATCACCATCCAGCCGGACGGCGAGGTCCGGCCCGAGACGTCGGGCACGCCGGCCATCGACGTCGAGGTCCGGGTCGAGGACGACGGCGAGGTCATGTTCCGCAGCCCCGGCGTGTTTCAGGCCTATTTCAAGAACGAAGAAGAAACCAGGAAAACCAAGACCGAGGACGGCTGGGTGCACACGGGCGATGCCGGGTTCATGGACGAAGAAGGGCATTTGCATATCATCGACCGCTCCAAGGATGTCGGCAAACTGACCGACGGGACGATGTTCGCGCCCAAGTTCATCGAAAACAAACTGAAGTTCTTCCCCCACATCAAGGAGGCCGTGACCTTCGGCCATGACCGGAATTACGTCGCCGCCTTCATTAATATCGACCTGGAATCGGTCGGCAACTGGGCCGAGCGGCGAAACCTGGCCTATATGGGCTATACGGACCTGGCCGGCCAGGAACCAGTCTACGAGTTGATCCGCGATTGCGTCGAGAAGGTCAACGCCGACCTGGCCGCCGAGGACCATCTCGCCGGTTCCCAGATCAAGCGCTTCTTGGTCCTGCACAAGGAACTGGACGCCGACGACGGCGAATTGACCCGCACGCGAAAGGTCAGGCGCACCATCATTGCCGAAAAGTATACGGATTTAATCAGCGCCCTTTATTCCGACAAGGACCACTGCCCGGTCGAGGCCGAGGTCACGTTCGAGGACGGCCGCACCGGGATCATCAACGCCGACCTCAGGATCTGGCGGGTTCCTACCTTCGAGGGCCCGGACGGTAAGGCGGAAGCGGCGGAGTAAGGCACCAGACCCATGACCCTTGAGCGAAAGTTCGGCGACACCCTGCTTGGCGTGGAAGGCGTCAGCATTTCCTTCGGCGGGGTGAAGGCGCTGGACGGGGTCAGCTTCGACGTCCACGAGCATGAAATCCTCGCCATCATCGGTCCCAACGGCGCCGGCAAGAGTTCCATGCTGAATTGCATCAACGGCTTCTACCACCCCCAGGAAGGGCAGATCACCTTCAAGGGCGAGGTCCGCACGCAGATGCAGACTCACCATTCGGCCGAACAGGGGATCGCGCGCACGTTCCAGAACATCGCCCTGTTCAAGGGCATGTCGACGCTCGACAACATCATGACCGGGCGGAACCTGAAGATGAAAAAGAATTTCCTGTGGCAGGCGCTCTATTTCGGGCCGGCACTGAAGGAAGAGCTGGAACACCGCGCGGCGGCCGAAAACATCATCGATTTCCTGGAGATCGAGGCCATCCGCAAGACCCCGGTCGGCAAGCTGCCCTACGGCCTGCAAAAACGCGTCGAGCTGGGCCGCGCCCTGGCCGCCGAACCGGACCTTTTGCTCCTGGACGAGCCCATGGCCGGCATGAATCTGGAAGAGAAGCAGGACATGTGCCGCTTCGTCCTCGACGTCAACGATGAGTTCGGCACCACCATCGTGCTCATCGAGCACGACATGAGCGTCGTCATGGATATTTCCGACCGCGTGGTGGTGCTGGATTACGGCCGCAAGATCGCCGACGGCTCACCGGACGAGGTGCGCGCCAACCAAGACGTCATCGATGCCTACCTGGGCGTCAGCCATTGAGGACGATGCGGATGAACGAGAGCATTCCACATGATTGACTGGCTGTTCTTCACCGAAGTATTGATCGCCGGCCTGCTGTCGGGGGTGATGTATTCCCTGGTGGCGCTCGGCTTCGTCTTGATCTTCAAGGCGTCCGGCGTGTTCAACTTCGCCCAGGGCGCCATGTTGCTGTTCGCGGCGTTGACCTTCGTCAGGCTGGTCGAGATGGGTTGGCCGTTTTTTATCGCCCTCGTCGCCACCATGGCGGCGATGTTGGTGCTCGCCATCGTCATCGAACGGTTGGTCCTCAGGCCCTTGGTCAATCAGGAGGCCATTATCCTGTTCATGGCGACGATCGGCTTGAACTTCTTCATCGAGGGCGCGGCGCAAGGCGTGTGGGACAGCGACGTGCATCCCCTCGACCTCGGCATTCCCGATGTGCCGATCGAGGTCGCCGGCATGCTGATCTCTCAGTTCGACCTCGTCGCCGCGGCGATGGTTGCCGTCTTAGTGGCGATGTTGATGGTGTTTTTCCAGAAGACCACTATCGGCCGGGCGCTACGCGCCGTTGCCGACGACCACCAAGCGGCGCAAAGCGTCGGTATCCCGTTGCAGACCATCTGGATCATCGTGTGGACGATCGCCGGTCTGGTGGCGTTGGTGGCGGGCCTTTTTTGGGGCGCCAAACTGGGGGTCCAGTTCAGTGTTTCGCTGGTTGCCCTGAAGGCGCTGCCGGTCCTGATTCTCGGTGGCTTCACGTCGATTCCCGGCGCCATCATCGGAGGCCTGATCGTCGGCGCCGGTGAAAAGCTGGGCGAAGTGTTCATCGGTCCCTACATCGGCGGCGCCATCGAAAACTGGATTCCGTACATGCTGGCCATGGTCTTTTTGGTGTTCCGGCCGCAGGGGCTGTTCGGCGAAAAAATCATCGAGAGGGTCTAAGCGATGCTGTACCGCGAAGCCGGCCAGTTCAAGACAAGCTACGCCAAGGACCAGGCGGTGTTCCCGATCCTCCAGGACCGCTGGGGCATGGCGGTCATTCTCGTCGTCGCCTTCCTGGTGATCCCGGTAATCGGCAACGATTATTGGCTGCGGTCTATCCTCACCCCGTTCCTGGTCTATTCCCTGGCGGCGATCGGCCTCAACTTGCTGACCGGTTATGCCGGGCAGCTTTCCCTGGGCACCGCCGGGTTCATGGCCGTGGGGGCGTTCGCCACCTACAACCTGCATATCCGGTTTCCCGAGATCCCCCTCATTATCGATTTTGCCCTCGCCGGTCTAATCACCGCCGGGGTGGGGATTCTGTTCGGAATTCCGAGCCTGCGTATCAAGGGGTTCTATCTGGCGGTGGCGACTCTTGCGGCGCAGTTCTTCCTGGAATGGCTGTTCCTCCGCGTCGGCTGGTTCACCAACTACAGTTCCTCAGGCGTGATCACGGCGCCGCCGATGATCATGTTCGGTTTCGAGATCGACAGTTCCGAGGGCCGTTATTTACTGACGCTTGGCATCGTCGCGGTGATGGCGCTGGCGGCCAAGAACATTGTCCGGGGCAGGATCGGCCGGTCGTGGATGGCGGTGCGCGACATGGACGTGGCGGCCGAAATCATCGGCATCCGGCCGTTCAGGACCAAGCTTGTCGCCTTCGCCATTTCATCGTTTTACTGCGGCGTTGCCGGCGCGCTGTTTGCCTATGCTTATCTTGGCGCGGTCGAACCCGAGGCCTTCGGCGTGTTTCGCTCGTTCGAGATACTGTTCATGGTGATCATCGGCGGACTGGGCAGCATCCTGGGCTCGTTCCTCGGCGCCGCCTTCATCGTGCTGCTGCCGGTGTTGCTCAACAATCTCTCGGTGCTGTTCGCCGGAGGGACGCTTTCGGGGCACATGCTTTCACATCTGGAACTGGTGATTTTCGGCAGCTTGATCATCTTCTTCCTGATCGTGGAGCCGCACGGCTTGGCGCGGCTGTGGCAGATCGGCAAGGAGAAATTGAGACAGTGGCCGTTCCCGTATTGATGTGAACGATTCGAGTTTTTCGCGTTGGCAAGTGTTTACCTAAGCTGTTAAAATTTCTAAGAATTTGCAAAGAAGCTAAAAAACCATAACCAAACCAAGAAGCTAAAAAGCCATAACCAAATCAAGGGAGGACACGATGAATATTCGAAGACTATCTGTTTCTACGCTGTCCGCGGCCGCGCTTGCGGTGGCGGTTACCAGCACCGCGCCGTCGAGCGCCGCGGCGCAGCAGTTCATCCCGGTGCTGCCTTATGACACCGGCGCCTACGCCGTCAACGGCCAGCCGTTCATGGACGGCTTCGTCGACTACATGGCGTTGCTCAATGCCCGCGACGGCGGCATCAACGGCGTCAAGCTCGATTGGGAGGAATGCGACACCGGCTACAAGAACGACCGCGGCGTCGAGTGTTACGAGAGGCTCAAGAAAAAGGGTCCGACCGGGGCGGCGGTGTTCAACCCGCTCAGCACCGGCATCACCTATTCCCTGATCGAACGCGCATCGAAGGACCATGTTCCGGTCGTATCGTTGGGTTACGGGCGCACCGCCGCCTCCGACGGGCGGGTTTTCCCATGGATCTTCCCGTTGGTCACCAACTACTGGAGCCAGAACACGGCCAAGATCAAGTTCATCGGCATGAAGGAAGGCGGCATGGGCAAGCTCAAGGGCATGAAGATCGCCAACGTCCATCACGACTCCGCCTATGGCAAGGAAACCATCCCGGTGCTTAACAAGCAGGCCGAGATTTATGGCTTTACGGTCAAGCATTATCCGGTCGCCCATCCGGGCCTCGACCAGAAGGCGACCTGGCTGCAGATCCGCAAAAGCAAGCCCGATTGGGTGATCATCCGCGGCTGGGGGGTGATGAACCAGACCTCTATCAAAGAGGCGGCGCGCGTCGGCTTCCCCGTCGATCACTTGCTCGGCGTCTGGTGGAGCTGCGCCGAACAGGATACCGTTCCCGCCGGTGCGGCGGCCAAGGGGTACACCTGCGCCGGCTTCCATGCCGCCGGCAAGGACTTCTCGGTGATCCAGGACATCCTCAAGCACGTCTACGCCAAGGGCAAGGGTGCCGGGCCGGACAAGGCCGTCGGCACGATCATGTGGAACCGCGGCGTGGTGACCGCCATGTACAGCATCGAGGGCATCAAGGCCGCTCAAACCAAGTTCGGCAACAAACCCATGACCGGCGAGCAGGTCCGCTGGGGTCTCGAGAACATCAACCTGTCCAACGCCGACATCGAGAAGATTGGCTTCAAGGGCCTCGCCGGACCGCTCACGGTGACGTGCAAAGACCACGAGGGCGGCGGCGGCGTTAAGTTCCAACAATGGACGGGAACCGGTTGGAAGATCGTCTCCGACTGGATCGCCACCGATCAGAAGATCGTCCGTCCGATGATCGAGGCCGAGGCGGCCAAGTACGCCAAGGAGAAGGGCATCACGCCGCGCTCCGGCATGTCCATGGGCTCGGATTGCGGTTAACCGGCCCGGTTAACGTCTGGACATTCAGGGCGAAAATAGATCATGACGCTGCCAATCGGACATCAAGAAGCCGAGGCGGCGGAACCCGTTAGGCCCCTTCTCATCATCAACAACATCGAGGTCATCTACGACCACGTGATCCTGGTGTTGAAGGGGGTATCGCTGGAGGTTCCCGAGGGGGGCATCGTCGCCCTCCTCGGGGCCAACGGCGCCGGCAAGACGACGACGCTCAAGGCCATTTCAAACCTCTTGCAAGCCGAACGCGGCGAGGTCACCAAAGGCTCCATCGAATACTCGGGAACCCGCGTCGATGCGCTGAGCCCCAACGAACTGGTCAAGCGCGGTGTCATTCAGGTCATGGAAGGGCGCCATTGCTTCGAACACCTGACGGTGGAGGAGAACCTGCTCACCGGCGCCTACACCCGAACCGATGGACGCGCGGCCGTGACGGCGTCGATCGAAAAGGTCTACCACTACTTCCCCCGCCTCAAGGAACGGCGCACCGCGCAGGCCGGCTACACGTCGGGCGGCGAACAGCAGATGACGGCCATCGGACGCGCCTTGATGGCGAACCCGAAAATGATGCTGCTGGACGAGCCGTCCATGGGGCTGGCGCCGCAACTGGTCGAGGAAATCTTCAACATCGTCAGCAACCTCAACAAAAACGAAGGCGTCAGCATCCTGTTGGCCGAACAGAACACCACCGTGGCCCTGAAGATCGCCGATTACGGCTATATCCTGGAGAACGGCCGCGTCGTCATGGACGGTAAGGCCGAAGACCTGCGCGAAAACGAGGACGTCAAGGAGTTCTACCTGGGCCTCAGCTCCGGCGGACGGCGAAGCTTCCGCGACGTCAAGCATTACCGGCGCCGCAAGCGCTGGCTGTAGATTTTCCAAGCGCGGACGGGTCCATGCTCGACAGCGAATTTTACGACGAACTGGAAATCCGCGATCCCAGCGAACGGGACCTGGTCATGTACGAGGCGATCGGCCGCCACATCCAGTCGGCCAAGGAAAACGCACCCTATTTCGAGGCCTTGTTCAAGGACATCGGCCCCGGCGACGTCAAGACCCGCGCCGATCTTCAGAAACTTCCCATCACCCGCAAATCCGACCTGGCCGAATTGCAGAAAAAAGACCCGCCGCTGGCCGGCATGACCACCATCGCGCCCGGCAACTTCATCCGCGTCTACCAGTCCCCCGGTCCCGTCTATGAGGGCGAAGCCGAAGGCAACGACTGGTGGCGGATGGGCCGGGCGATGTATGCCGCCGGCATCCGGCCCGGCGATATGGTCCATAATTCTTTTTCCTATCATCTGACCCCGGCCGGCATGATGGTCGAGGGCGGCGCCCGGGCCATCGGCTGCACGGTCGTTCCCGCCGGCACCGGACAGACGGAACAACAGGTCCAGGCCATCCAGCATCTGCGGGCAACCGCCTATACAGGCACGCCGTCGTTCCTCAAGATCATCCTCGACAAGGCCAAGGAAACCGGCGCCGACGTCAGCTCTCTGAAAAAGGCCGTGGTCTCGGGCGAGGCGCTGCCCGAGGCGCTGAGGGGCGAATTCAAGGCGAACGGCATCTTTACCTTGCAGGCCTATGCCTCGGCCGACCTGGGCCTGATTGCGTACGAATCGAAGGCCAGGGAAGGCCTGATCGTCGATGAAAGCATCCTCGTCGAAATCGTCCGCCCCGGTACCGGCGAACACGTGCCCACGGGCGACATCGGCGAAGTCATCGTCAGCACCCTTAACCGCGAATACCCGTTGATCCGCTTCGCCACCGGCGATTTGTCGTCGGTGATGCCGGGCCTCAGCCCGTGCGGGCGGACCGGGCTGCGCCTCACCGGCTGGAAGGGGCGCGCCGACCAGTCGACCAAGGTCAAGGGCATGTTCGTGACGCCGACGCAGATCGCCGATGTGGTAAAACGCCACCCGGAAATCCAAAAGGCGCGGCTTGTCATCGGCCAGGATTCAGGGACCGACGTCATGACGCTGATGTGCGAGACCGGCCAACCGGGCGCGGCACTCGCCGACGCCGTCGCCGAAACCCTGCAGGCCCTTTGCAAGATGAAAGGCGGCGTCGAATTCACCGAGCCCGGCGGCCTCGCCAACGACGGGCTGGTCATCGAGGACCAGCGCAGTCACGAATAAAGCGAGCGGCGGGCGTCCCTCCCTGCACGCGCGCCCCGAATATTCTCCTCATCGCCCATAAAATCGCCACATTTGGGGGTTTTACTGCCGAGCATAGACCTCCTTGTCTATACACCAGAGACCCCCCTCTCTGGTCCCCCTATCGGCGTTTTCGAATGCCGATACTCAAACGGCCGGGCCGGCTTCGACCCGGCCGTTTTTCTTTTTTCCGCCGATTTGATATACCTTGCGCCCTCTTTCCCGGAAGGAGCCCCCTTTGACCCGTTTTACCGGCACCGATCTGGTCTGTTTCCGAGGCGAGAGGACCGTCTTCAACGGCCTCGGCTTCGCGCTCGCCCCCGGCGGTGCGCTGGTGCTGCGCGGGCCCAACGGATCGGGCAAATCCAGCCTGCTGCGCCTGATGGCGGGGCTGGGAAGGCCGCTTTCGGGGGCCCTTCAATGGTCGGGCGAAGACATCGCCGAGGACCCGGAAGCCCACAACCGCCGCCTCCATTACCTGGGCCACGCCGATCCGGTGAAGCCGGTGCTGACGGTGGCCGAGAACCTGAACTTCTGGGCCGCGCTCAGGGGTGGAGACGGGGCCGAAAACGGAAAGGACGCGGTTGTCTCGGCCTTGCAACGCCTCGGCATCGGCCATCTGGCCGAGGTGCCCGGGCGTTTCCTTTCCGCCGGACAGAAACGCCGCGTCAACCTCGCCCGCGTGCTGGCGGCGCCGGCCGAACTGTGGCTTTTGGACGAACCGGGGACGGGGCTGGACCGGGCGGCGGTGAAAAGCCTGGATGACGCCATCGACGACCACCGCCAAGGGGGCGGCATGGTGGTGGTGTCGTCGCACGCGGAAAAGTCCGTGGCCGATTCCCGGGTGATCGATTTGGGACAGTTTCAGGAGGGCCAATTGCAGGCGGCGTCATGAACGAGTTTCTGTTGATCATCGGCCGCGACCTGCAACTGGCGCTGAAGCACGGCACCGAAAGCATGATGGTGGTGATGTTTTTCGTTATCGCCGTGGTGCTGTTCCCCTTCGGCGTCGGGCCGGAGCCCAACATCCTCGCCCGCATCGGCCCCGGCGTCATCTGGGTGGCGGCGCTGCTGGCCTCCATGCTGTCGCTGGAACGCCTGTTCCAGACCGATTACGAGGACGGAAGCCTGGAACTGTTGGCGTTGCAGCCGGTGGCGCTGGAAGCCACCGTCATGGCCAAGGTCGCCGCCCATTGGCTGACCACCGGGCTGCCGCTGATCGTCGCCGCGCCGATCCTGGCGGTGCTGATGAACATGCCCGCCGAAGGCTTCCCAGTACTGATAACCGCCCTGGTGCTGGGCACGCCGACGCTCAGCCTGATCGGCGCCATCGGTGCGGCGTTGATTCTGGGCTCGCGCCGGGGCGGCATTTTGCTGTCGTTGCTGGTGCTGCCCCTATACATCCCGGTGCTGATTTTCGGAGTCAGCGCCGTCGACGCCGCCATCGGCGGGTTTTCGGCCAAACCGCAGTTGTTGATCCTGACCGGGCTGTTGGTGGCGGCGCTGCCCTTGTGTCCCTGGGTCGGCGCCCATGCCTTGCGCCAAAGTATGGAATAGGGGCCTTCATTGATTCTGGTCAATGGAATTGAGGCCCTTCAGACAGTATCTTAAGGATTAGATGTTTCACCGTTTCGCCAACCCCAAGCGTTTCCTGCGCCTCGCCGACGCCGTCCAGCCCTGGTTCGCCGGCGCCACGGTGGGGCTGTTGGCGGTGGGCCTGTATCTGGGGCTGGTCGGCTCGCCCGCCGACTATCAACAGGGCGAAACCGTCCGCATCATGTACGTGCACGTGCCGTCGGCGTGGATGGCGCTGTTCTGTTATACAGGCCTGGCCGGCGCATGCGCCGTGGGGCTGATTTGGAAACACCCCTTGGCCGACCTGGCAGCCAAGGCGACGGCCCCTATCGGCGCCAGTTTCACATTCTTAGCCCTGGTCACCGGCTCCCTTTGGGGCAAACCCATGTGGGGGACCTGGTGGGTGTGGGACGCGCGCTTGACCAGCGTGTTGGTGCTGTTTTTCCTGTATCTCGGTTATATGGCGCTCAACAACGCCTTCGACGACCCCGGTCGCGGCGCAAAAGCGTCTTCGATCCTGGCGCTGGTCGGTTTCGTCAACGTTCCGATCATCAAGTTCTCCGTCGAATGGTGGAACACCCTTCATCAACCCTCCAGCGTCGTCAAAATGGGCGGCCCGGCCATTCATTCCTCCATGCTGGCGCCGCTGTTGCTGATGGGGCTCGGGTTCACTACTTATTATGTCTGGGTGTTGCTGGTGCGCATCCGCCAGGAAATGGCCGCCAATAAAATCCGCGCCCTGCAGATGCGCCAGGCCAACATTCCGGCACAAGCGAAGGCAGGTTGACCATGAACGCCCTTTCCACGTTCCTCGACATGGGTGGTTACGCAGGCTTCGTGTGGCCGGCGTATGCCATCGCCGCCGCCGTGTTGGCGGGGCTTCTGGTGTTGAGCAAGCGCTCGCTCAAGGCCACCGAGGTTGCGCTCAAAGCCCTCGAACAGCCAGAGGACGGGACTGAAGGACAATGAAGCGCAAGCACAAGCGCCTGACCTTCGTCGTTATCGCCATGGCTTTGCTGGGCGTGGCGGCGGCGCTGGTGTTGACGGCGCTCGAGGAAAACATCGTCTTCTTCTACAGCCCCACCGACATCGCCGAAAAAAAGGTCGCCGAAGGCCGGCGCATCCGCTTGGGCGGCCTGGTCGAGGACGGCAGCGTCAAGAAGGCCGGCGGCGCCCAGGTACGGTTCCGGGTGACTGATCTAAAAACCGCCATCCCGGTCGTCTACAAGGGTCTGCTGCCGGACCTGTTCCGCGAGGGCCAGGGCGTCGTCACCGAAGGCAAGCTCAAGGGCGGCGTGTTCAGGGCCGACCAGGTACTGGCCAAGCACGACGAGGCCTACATGCCGCCCGAGGTCGCCGAGGCGCTCAAGAAATCCGGCCAGTGGAAAGGCCAAGGGAAAACCAAAGGCAAGGATAAGACCAAATGACGGCGGAAATCGGCCATTTCGCCCTGATCCTGGCGCTGCTGGTGGCGGCCCTTCAAGCGACGCTGCCCATGATCGGCGCCCACAAGGGCTACCGGGACTGGATGGCCATGGCGCGGCCGGCGGCGTTGGCGCAGTTCGGGCTGGTGGCGATTTCGTTCGGGTGCCTGATGCAGCTTTACGTGACGTCGGATTTTTCCGTGGTCAACGTGGTCCAGAACTCGCACACGGCGAAGCCGCTTCTGTACAAAATCTCCGGCGTCTGGGGAAACCACGAAGGCTCGCTGTTGCTGTGGGTTTTGATCCTGTCCCTGTTCGGCTCGGCGGTGGCGGCGTTCGGCAACAACCTGCCGCCGGGGCTGCGCGCCCGGGTGCTAAGCGTGCAAGCGATGATCGCCTTCGGTTTCTACCTGTTCATGCTGCTGACATCGAACCCGTTCGAGCGCGTGTTCCCGGCGCCCATCAACGGACAGGACCTGAACCCGCTGTTGCAGGACCCGGGGCTGGCCATCCATCCGCCGATGCTTTACCTGGGCTACGTCGGGTTTTCCATGGCCTTTTCGTTCGCCATCGCCGCCTTGATCGAGGGCCGGGTGGACGCCGCCTGGGCGCGGTGGGTGCGGCCGTGGACCCTGGCCGCGTGGTGTTTCCTTTCCGGCGGCATCGCCTTGGGTTCCTGGTGGGCGTATTACGAACTCGGCTGGGGCGGCTGGTGGTTCTGGGACCCGGTGGAAAATGCGTCCTTCATGCCGTGGCTGGCGGGAACGGCGCTGCTGCATTCCTCGACCATGGTCGAAAAGCGCGACACCTTGAAGGGTTGGACGATCCTGTTGGCCATCGTCACTTTTTCGCTGAGCCTGTTGGGCACCTTTTTGGTGCGTTCCGGCGTGTTGACCTCGGTGCACGCGTTCGCCACCGACCCGGCCCGGGGCGTTTTCATCCTGGGGCTCCTGATTATCGTCACCGGCGGTTCGCTGGCGCTGTTCGCGTGGCGGGCGCCGGCGCTGGTCTCCTCCGGGCTGTTCCAGCCCATTTCCCGCGAAGGGGGGCTTTTGTTCAACAACCTGGTGATGACCACGGCCGCCGCCGCGGTGTTGCTGGGCACGCTCTATCCGTTGCTGTTGGACGCCATCGGCGGCGGCAAGGTTTCCGTCGGCGCGCCGTTTTTCAACGCCGTCTTTATTCCCCTGATGGTGCCGATGATCGTCGCCATGGCGGTGGGGCCGTTGTTGTCGTGGAAGCGGGCCGACCTGGGCCCGGCGTTGCAGCGGCTGTGGGCGGCGGGGCTGGCGGCCCTGGCGGCGATGGCAGCGGCCTCGGCGTTTTTCACCGATGGCCCGGTGATGGGCGTGATCGGCGCCGGGCTGGCGGCGTGGCTCGCCATCGGCACGTTGACCGAGGTTTCGGGCCGTATCGGGCTGTTCAAGGCCCCCCTTGCGGAAAGCCTGAGCCGGCTTCGCCGTACGCCCCGGGCCGCCTGGGGCATGACCTGCGCTCACCTGGGGCTGGCCATCGCCATCGCCGGCATGACCGGGGCCGGCGCGTGGAAGGTGGAAAGCATCCAGGCCATGAAACCAGGCGACACGGTCACCGTCGCCGGCTACGATTTCACCTTCGATGGCGCCCGTGCCGGCCGGGGGCCCAATTACGAAATCGTTTCCGGCATCTTCCGGGTGGCCAGGAACGGCGCGCCGGTGGTGACGCTGCGCCCCGAGAAGCGCCTCTACGACGTTTCCAAACGGCCGACCACGGAAGCCGGCATCCACTCGACCTTCTTCGGCGATCTTTACGCCGTCATCGGCGACCGGGACGCCACCGGGGCCTTTGTGACCCGGATTTACTTCAATCCGCTGGTCGCCTGGATGTGGGCGGGGGTCATGATGATGGTCGCGGGCGGGACCCTCAGCCTGACCGACCGCCGCCACCGGGTCGGCGCGCCGGCCAAGCGCCGCGGCGCCGGGCTGGCCCAGGCCGCCAAGGCCTAGGAAGGTTTCGCCTTGCCCCGCCGAACGATTTACCTGGTGCCCCTATCGGTGTTCTTGGTGATGGCGTTCTATTTCGCCGTCGGACTGACCAAGGACCCCAAAATCATCCCGTCGGCGCTGATCGACCAGCCGGTGCCGGAATTCACCCTGCCGCCGATCGGGGACGGCCAAGACGGTCCCCGGGGCGGTTACGGCAAGGGCTTTTCCACCGCCGACTTCAAGGGCAACGGCGTTTCCGTGGTCAACATCTTTGCGTCCTGGTGCCTGCCCTGCCGGACCGAACACCCGTTCATCACCAGGCTGGCGAAAATGAAGGTGGCCCGGGTCTATGGCCTCAACTACAAGGACAGCCCCAAGAAAGCGCTCAAATGGCTGCGTGAGCTGGGCGACCCTTATTTCGCCATCGGCGCCGACCGCGACGGCCGGGTCGGCATCGACTGGGGCGTTTACGGGGTGCCGGAAACCTTCATCGTCGATAACGACGGCAGGATTCGCTACAAGCACGTCGGGCCATTGAACCAGGAAGTGCTGGACGACGTTATCCTGCCCGCCATCCGGAAGATCAGCCGATGAGGGCCCGGCCGTTTGCCTTGATCGCGGCGCTGGCCGTGGCCCTTTGGTCCCTGCCCGTCTTTTTTCTGCCCACCGCTCCCGCTTGGGCCGTCAATCCGGACGAGGTCTTGGCCGATCCGGTGCTGGAAAAGCGCGCCCGTGAAATCTCCAAGAGCCTTCGCTGCCTGGTTTGCCAAAACCAGTCCATCGACGATTCCGACGCCGATTTGGCCAAGGACCTGCGTATCATCGTCCGCGAACGGCTCCTAAACGGCAACAGCGACAGCCAGGTGATCGACTACGTGGTCGCCCGCTACGGCGATTTCGTCCTCCTCAAGCCGCCGTTCAAGGGGACGACGCTGGTGTTGTGGCTGGGTCCGGCGGTGATCCTCGGGCTGGGAATTTTGGCGATGGTGCTTTTTCTCCGCCGCCGGCGAAGCCCCGTTTCCGGAACCGGCCCCGGAACCGGCAAAGGGGCCGCCCCGGGCCGCCCCGAACCCCTGAGCGCCGAAGAAAAACGACGGCTTGAAAGGCTGATGAAGGACGGCGGCCCATGACCGGGCTTTGGATCGTCCTCGCCCTGATGACCGCCGTGGTGCTGGCGGTGTTGTTGGCGCCCTTGATCCGGGGGACGGGAAAACAAGGCCCGGCCCGGTCCGAATACGACATCACCGTTTTCAAGGACCAGTTGGCCGAGCTGGACCGCGACCGGGAACGGGGATTGCTGGACGATGGAGAGGCCGAGGCGGCGCGCATCGAAATCCAGCGCCGCATCCTGGCGGCGGGCTCCGGCACCGACGAAACGGAGACCCCGGCCCCGTTCAAATGGCCGAGTGCCGCCGTTATCGGGGTCGCGCTTTCGGCAGCGGCCTTCGGGTTTTATTTCGTCTTGGGCTCGCCGGACGTCCCCAACCAGCCCTTCGCCGAAAGGAACATCGCCTCGGAAATTGCCGCCCGTAAGGGCCAATTGGACCGGGGCGAGGTCATGCAATTGGCGGCCCGCCTGGAAAAACGGCTCAAGGAAAACCCGGGTGACGCCGGGGGTTGGATGCTGCTGGGCCGCACCTATTTGACCATCAGCGAATTCACCCCGGCCCTGGCCGCCTACCGGCAGGCCATGGAAGTCGGCAACCGCCATCCCGACATCGCCGTCGATTACGCCGAGGCCCTGGTATTGGCCGAACGGGGCCGCGTCCCGCCGGAAGCCCGGGCGTTGTTCCTCGACGCCGCCGCCGCCGATCCCGTGAATCCCAGGGCCCGGTATTACCTTGGGCTGGAACTGGCGCAGCGGGGCAAGGGCAGGGAAGCGCTCCAGGCCTGGGTGGACCTGCGGTCGCTGGCGCCGGACGGCGCCCCCTGGTTGGCGGCCGTCGACCAGCAGATCGCCAGCGCCGCTCAGGAACTGGGGGTGGCCCCGTGGGCGGTCAAGCCGTCGGCGGAGGCTTTGGCCCTGGCCAAGACCATGCCCCTGCCCGAAGCCCCGGCAAGGGGGCCGCCAGGGGGACCAAGCGCCGCCGATGTCGAGGCGGCATCGCAAATGTCCGACGCCGACCGCCAGGCGATGATCCGCACCATGGTCCAACGGCTGGCCGACCGGCTCAAGCAAAACCCCGGCGACCTGGCCGGATGGCGGCGGCTGACCCGCGCCTATGAGGTGCTGGGGGAGGCGGAAAAGGCCAGGGACGCAAAAGCCCGCGCCGACGCGCTGGCGGGCAAGACCAAGCCCTAGCCCGCCTGGAAATATTACGCCATCCAGCCTATAACCGGCCCCATGAGCGATTTCCAAACCATCGACGACCTCGACGTCCGGGGCAAGCGGGTCCTGGTGCGCGCCGATCTGAACGTGCCCATGAAAGGGACCAAAATCACCGACGCGTCGCGCATCGACATGACGTTGCCGACAATCAAGGACCTGCTGGCGGCCGGCGCCGGCGTCGTGTTGATATCGCATCTGGGCCGCCCCAAGGGCCGGGTGGTGCCGGAACTGAGCCTCAGGCCGGTGGCGGTTGCGCTGGCGGAAACGCTCGGCCGGGACGTCGCCTTCGCCACCGACTGCATCGGGCCGGAAGCCGAAAAGGCGGCCCAGGCGGCTTCCACGGTCGGCGTGGCGCTGCTCGAAAACCTGCGCTTCCACCCGGAAGAAGAAGTCAACGACCCGGGCTTCGCCGGCAGGCTGGCGGAACTGGGCAATATTTACGTCAACGACGCCTTTTCCTGCGCCCATCGGGCCCATGCGTCCACCGAGGCCATCGCCGGGCTGTTGCCGTCGGCCGCCGGCAGGCTGATGCAGGCGGAACTGGAAACGTTAGGCCAAGCGCTGGAATCGCCTGAGCGGCCGATGGCGGCGGTGGTCGGCGGCGCCAAGATTTCGACCAAGATGGCGGTTCTCGGCAACCTGGTGGACAAAGTGGACCTTTTGATCATCGGCGGCGGCCTAGCCAATACCTTCCTCCTGGCCCAGGGCATCGACGTCGGCAAGTCGCTCTCGGAAAAAGACCTGGCCCCGGCGGCCCGGGACATTTTGGCCAAGGCCGTGGACACCGGCTGCGAGGTTCTGCTTCCCATTGACGCCGTTGTGGCCAGGGAATTGGGCGAAGGCGCGGAAAGCCAGACGGTGCTTCTCGACGCCATCCCGGCCGATTCCATGGTGCTGGACGTCGGCCCAGCAACGGTCGCCGACCTGATGGGGCGGCTCAAGGCCTGCAGGACGCTGGTCTGGAACGGGCCGTTGGGCGCCTTCGAAACGCCCCCCTTCGATGCCGCCACCAACGCGCTGGCCCGCGAGGCGGCTGCGTTGACCCGGGACGGCGGGCTTCTGAGCATCGCCGGCGGCGGCGACACGGTGGCGGCGCTCATCAATGCCGGCGTCCGGGAAGGCTTTTCCTACGTCACCATGGCCGGCGGCGCCTTTCTGGAATGGCTGGAAGGCAGGGAACTGCCGGCCATCCAGGCGCTAAAACGGGACCATGGGGGGGGCGGGGCTTAGACCTTCTTCGGCGGCTATTTCTTCTTTTCCTTTTCGGGCTTCTTCGGCTTGGCGTCATCGTCAACCAGGTCGCCCGGCCCGGCGGGGGTGATTTTCGAAATCACGTCGTCCAGCATGTTCTGAAGGTATTCGGACTGCGATAGCAATTTACTTGTCGCCTCCAGCGCCTGCTCCGACGCGGTGGCGGCAATGTCCCGGGCCATTTGGTTGACGTCCGACATGGTGTTGCGCACGGCCTGGGCCGTCCTCTCGGCCCGGTCGGTGGCGTCCCTGATGGCGTCGAACCTTTTGACCATGTCAAGGTCGGAGAACATGTCGTCCGGGATGAGTTCCTTGTCGTCTCCGGACAGGATAACCACATTGTCGGCATCCGGTTCCTTGGGCGTGGACCGGAACGCCAACAGGTTCGTCTGGTCGCGGATCGACGTCACCAACGAACTCATTTCCTCGATCTGGCCGTTGGCTTCCTCAAGGCCCTTTATCAGCGCCCCGGTGCGTTCCACGTCGTTCGCCGCCGCCGTCACATATTCGCTGAAACTGGCAAGCTGCCGGCTGACCGAAGAAATGGGGCCGCCGGTGACGAGGCCGGCGTCTTCCGGCCCGAGAGGCGCTGGCATGCGGCCGGGCGCGTCCCCCCGGCCGGAAGCGGGACCGGCGGCTTCTTCCGTTTCGTCGGACAGCAAGGCAATGCGCGCCGCTTCCGCCGCCTCCATGGCCTTGGATTCCGACTCGGCCAGGGCCTTTTCCAGCCTTAAGCGCGTCTGGTCCAGTTCCAGGCGCAGGTTGTCCAGGTCCGCCAGGTTGGCCAGCCACCTGTCCAGGGCCCGGGCGACGACGCCGGTGGCGTCGGAATTGCCGCGGCCCGGAATGTTGACGGACCGGTCGCCGTCGGAAAGCCGGCCGGCGACGGCGGCCAGCGCGCGGATCGACGTGCTCATGGAACGCATCATCATCAAGCCGACGAAAACCAGCGCCACCAGGATAACGGCGCTGCCGCCGCCGACGGCCATGCGGACCAATTTCCGCGCTTCGGCGAGTTCGGCAGCCTTGGCGATGCGGGTCTTTTGAGCAAAGCCGGAAATCGCGCTGGTGCTGGGCGCCAGGTAGGCCAGAATATCGTCGAAACGCCGGGCTTCCTCTTTAAAAGCGAAGCGCGCGTTGATCATCGCCAGCAAATAGGTCTCGTGGCGTTTCAGCAGGTCCTGGAGCGTCTTTTTGTTTTTCTCGGGGATTTTCGTTTCCTCCAGGAAGGTCGCCAGCGTCCCATAGCGTTTCTGGATTTCCTCGACGCCCTTCTTGTATCCCGAAAGAAGCGTTTCCTGCCCTTCCTGGTTGATGCGCGTTACCTGGCCGGCAAGGTTGGCGTAACCGGCGGTCGAAAACTTGGCTTGCAGGTCTTCGGTGGCGTCCTTGAGCTTGCTGCTCAGACCGGAACCGTCGGAGAGCCCAAGCTCCTTTTCAGAATTTATCAGTTTGGCGAACTGCTGATCGTATTGGGCCAGGCCGTCGCGGATGGTGGACAAGTGTTGGCGCAGGGTGACGCTTTCCGGCATCCGTTGCAGCCGGTCCAGCGCCTCGGAAACGGATTCCAGGTTGATCTTGAAGGATTCGGCGATCAACGGGTCCTTCTTCAGGATGAAGGTCTTTTCCTCGCTGCGGGCGTTGGCAATTCCCGTTTCCAAGGCTTGCACGAGCCTCGCCATTTTCTCCGCCTGGGCCCAGGCATCAAACTCCTGGGTGAGCCTCTGGTCGACATACACATACATCCCGGCGAAGGCGACGATGGCGGCGAGGCCCGAGAGGAAGAACAACCGGGTCCGCTGGGCCAGCCTAAGCCCGCCCATGGGTGTGCGGTCCGTCTGATCCCCGGCGCTGAGGTCCAGAAATTCGTGATCGAGATTAGGTTCTTTGCTCATCCCCTCCCCCGGGTTCGAGCGAATCGGGTGATTTTACCACCCTTGGCGGGATTTAAGGATAACGGTTCATTTTCCCGGTTTCCGTCAGGAAGGCAAGCCCATGAGGCCTTGCCTGGGCAACGCCTGCGCGCCAAACTGAAGGCCACATGGAAAAAGATCAAAAGCCGGGACCGTCGGTCAAACAGGTGCCCCCCGGCGACGACCGGGAACGCCTGGTCTGTCCCGACTGCGGGTATATCGCCTATGACAATCCGAAAGTCGTCGTCGGCGCGGTCTGCGTCTGGGAGGAAAAGGTCCTGATCTGCCGCCGCGCCATCGAACCCCGCAAGGGCTTTTGGACCATTCCGGCGGGGTATCTGGAACTCAATGAAACGACCGCCGAAGGCGCCATACGGGAGGCCTGGGAAGAAGCCCGCGCCGAGATTGAGATCGACGGCCTTATCGGCATTTACGAAATACCCCGCATCAGCCAGGTCTACGTCGTCCATCATGGGCGGATGACGGCACCCGGCCATGCCGCCGGCCCGGAAAGCGAGGACGTGATCCTGGCCCCATGGCAGGACATCCCCTGGGACGACCTGGCGTTTCCTTCCATTAAATGGTCGCTGGAACGCTTCCGGGACGGCCTCGGCCCGGACATCTTCACCGCACCCATGGACACCGCCCCGATGACCTGAAAGTGGTGGAAATCTTTCATTTTTTTTGACCCCTGAATTTTGAGATTCCGTTAACTTTTTCCGCCTACGGTGGCCCCCATGACGGATGGGGTTGGAATCACCAAACCGGGCACGGCCCTGGCGGCACACCGGCCGCGCGGCTATCAGGCGGAATCGGTCCGCGAGGTACAGGCGCGCGCCGAATCGATCCAGCAGAACACCACGCCCGAGGAACTGGATGGGCTGAAACGGCTCAACAGGATTCTGGGCCAGGACCGGCCGCTCAAGGACAACGTGCCGCGCGGGTATTATCTGAATATCCGGATTTAGGAAACCAGATCACGATAGAACCTGCATCAACACGATGCCGGCGACGATCACCGCCGCCGCCGCAATCCGCCGGGAGCCCAAGGGTTCGCCCAGCACATACGCGCCGATCAGCGCCGCGAACAGCACCGATGTCTCGCGCAAGGCCGAAACATGGGCCATGGCGCCCAATCCCAACGCATAGAGCACCAGCGCATAAGCCGCCACCACCAGCACCCCGGTGCCGGTGGTCCGGGGCCAATGTTGCCTCAGAAACGGCGCCACCTCCCTGGTCCTCAACGCTAGGGCGGCTAAGACGAAGGGAATGCCCTCGCCGACGTTCAGCCACACGATATAGCCGAGCACCGTTTCGCCGCGCCGTATGCCGAGGCCGTCGACGACCGTATAACACGCGATGAAAAGCCCGGTGATGACGGCCAACGTCACCGGCCGCCAGCCGCCGGTGTCCTTCCCGCCCGGCCGGCCCGTGGCGAACATCAGGCCGATGATGCCGAGGGACACCAGGGTAATGCCTAAAAAGCCCCCCATGCCCGGCGTCTCGCCGGCGAACGCCGCCGCCAGCACCGTCACCGTCAGCGGCGCAACCCCCCGGGCCAACGGGTAAACGTGGCTCAGGTCCCCAAACCGGTAGGCTTGCAGCAAAACCACGTAATAACAGTTATGGATAACCCAACTGGCGACGAGAAAGGGCCACGCCTCGGCCGCCGGCAATGGCACGAAGGCCACCGCCAGGACGCCCAAAAGCGAGCCGGTCCCGCGGATGGCGGTGAACGAAAGGAAACGGTCGCCGGACGTCTTGACCACGGCGTTCCAGGTGGCGTGCAGCACCGCCGCCAGCAGCACCAGAAAAACAAGATGCAGTTGAAGCGCCACCGCCGGCTTCTAGTTCCCGAGCCCCATCAACGACCGGGCAAAGACACGGGCGTTGAACGCTTGCATATCATCCAGCGTTTCGCCAACACCGACCGCATGCACCGGGAGCGCGAATTTTTCCGCCAGCGCCACCACCACGCCGCCCTTGGCCGACCCGTCAAGCTTGGTTACCACCAGGCCCGTCACGTCGACCCTTTCCTTGAAGGTTTCGACCTGGGCATGGGCGTTTTGGCCGACCGTGGCGTCCATCACCAACAGCACCGAATGGGGCGCGGACCCGTCAACCTTGCGAATCACGCGGACGATTTTTTCGAGTTCCGCCATCAGATCCTTTTTGTTGTGGAGCCTTCCGGCCGTATCCACCAACAAAACGTCGGCGTGTTCGTTGTTGGCGCGCTCCATGGCGTCAAAGACCAACCCCGCCGCATCGGCCCCGGTTTCGGCGGCGACGACGGGGCAGCCAACCCGCTCTCCCCAAATCTGCAACTGTTCGATGGCCGCGGCGCGGAACGTGTCGCCGGCCGCCAGCATCACCGACAAGCCCTCGCCCCGCCACTGGTTCGCCAGCTTGGCGATGGTCGTCGTCTTACCCGAGCCGTTGACGCCGCAGACCAGCACCACGAAAGGCTTGATGGTCCGGTCGATGACCAGCGGCTGGGCCACCGGGTCGAGCATGGCGGCGATTTCGTCCGCCAGCAGGGCCTTGACCTCGTCGGCCGAGATTTCCTTGTCGAGCCGCGTTTTGGCCAGTGACCCGGTCAATCGGCTGGCGGTGGCGACGCCAAGGTCGCCGGCGATCAATAACTCTTCCAGCTCATTGAGCGCCGCCTGGTCAAGCTTGCGTTTGCTCAGAAGACCCGTAATCCCGCTGGTCAGCTTCGCCGACGACCGCCCGAGTCCGCTTCTCAGCCGGTCCAGCCAGTCGTTCACGGGGCGCTCATTTCGGGTTTGGCCCCGACCAGACAGCCGTCACCGACACCGATCACGCGGGCATCAACGATGGCGCCGGTGGGCGCGTCGAATTCGAGCCTGACGGAGGCATAGTGCTGGCTCAGGCCATGACCTTTGTTCTCGACCAGGACCTGGGCCGTGGTTCCGGTACGGCTTTCCAGGAACCTTCTCAGCCCCTTCTCGCCCTCGGCACGGAGCCGCCCGGCGCGGGACTTCCGCGTCCGTCTCGGCACCTGGGGCATCCGGGCGGCGGGTGTTCCCGGCCGCGGCGAATAAGGAAAGACATGCAGGTACGCCAGGCCCAGTCCGTTGACGGCCCCAAGGGTGCTTTCGAACATGGCATCGGTTTCGGTCGGAAAGCCGGCGATCAGATCGGCGCCGAAGACGGCGTCGGGCCGGGCTTGGCGGGCCCTTTCGACCACGTCGAAGACATCCGCCCGAAGATGGCGGCGTTTCATCCTTTTCAGGATCACGTCATCCATGGCCTGAAGGCTGAGATGCAGGTGCGGCATCAGGCGTTCCTCGGCGGCGAACAGCGCCAAAAGGTCGTCGCCGATGGCCGCCGGGTCCAGGGTGGAAAGGCGCAGCCGCTTCAATTCCGGCACGTCCTTCAAAAGCCCGGCAATCATAGGTCCGAGGCCGGGCACCCCAGGGGCATCGGCGCCATAGGAACAGATATCGACGCCGGTCAGCACGATTTCCTTGTAGCCCTCCCGGACAAGCCTTCGCGCCTGTTCGGTAATGGCCTCGGGCGCGACGGAGCGGTTCGGGCCACGGGCGAAGGGGATGATGCAGAACGTGCAGCGGTGGTCGCACCCTTGCTGAATCTGCACGAAGGCCCGGGTGCGGCCCTCGAAGCCGCTAACCAGATGAGGCGCGGTTTCCTTTACCGCCATGATGTCGGCCACCTGGACCGCCGCGCCCTCGCCCATCAGCTTCGCCGGGTCCAGTTTCTCCTCGTTGCCGAGCACCCGGTCGACTTCCGGCATTCGGGCGAAGGCAGCGGCGTTCAATTGCGCGGCACAGCCGGTGACGATGATGCGGGCATCGGGGTTTTCACGCCTGGCCCGGCGGATGGTTTGGCGCGCCTGGCGCTCGGCTTCGGCGGTCACCGCGCAGGTGTTGATGATGACCGTGTCTTCCAGGCCGGTGCCGAGCTCGCGCATGACCTCGGATTCAAAAGTATTGAGCCGGCAGCCGAGGGTGATGACGTGCGGTTGGGCCATTAAAACGCCTATTTCAGTATGGACGGGTCGATGACGCCGGTGAAGCTGGTCGCCACCGGTCCGGTCATGACGACGTGGTTGTCGTCCCGCCATTCGATGGCGAGCCGGCCCCCGTCGAGGTGGACCTCGGCGCTGCGGCCCGTAAGCTCGCGCCGGTGGGCCGCCACCAGCGCCGCGCAAGCGCCCGACCCACAGGCCCGGGTGACGCCGGCGCCGCGTTCCCAGACACGCAGCCGGATGTTTCCACCGTCCAGGATTTGTGCCGCGCCGACGTTGGTTCTCTCGGGGAACAACGCGTCGGTTTCGATGCCGGGGCCGATCTCTTCCAAGGGCACCCCTTCCACGTCATCGACGAAAAAAACGGCGTGCGGGTTGCCGACGTTGACCGCCACCGGATCGCGGAGCGGCCCGGCTTTGAGGCCGAGATGCAGCGTATCGGCTTCCTGGGCCAAGGGAATGTCCCGCCAGTCGAGCGCCACCGGCCCCATATCGACGGCGATGTTGCCGTCACCCGTGGTCATCGCTGTCAGAAGCCCGGCCTTGGTCTCGATATTGGCCTCCGCCCTGCCGGTTTCCGCCATCACCAGATGGGCGACGCAGCGCATTCCGTTGCCGCAGGCCTCGGCCTCGCCGCCGTCGGCGTTGAAGATACGCATGAACACGTCGGCCTTAATGTTCCCTTGGCCGTTTTTGGCCGGCTCGACGACCAGAAGCTGGTCGCAGCCGATGCCCAAACGACGGTCGGCGATGGCGCGCGTTTGGTCCTGGTCCAAGTCGAAAGGCCGCCCACGGGCGTCAACGACGACGAAATCGTTGCCCAATCCATGCATCTTGGTAAACGGTAATACGCTCATAACGGGCCTAATATGTCCGGAAATGCCTGGGTGTAAACAGGTTTTGCTAGGTCTGGGCTTTTAAAAACCGCTCCATGTGGAATCGAGCCTGTTCCGGCCCGTAGACATAATCCTGGGCCACGGGGCAGGCCCGGCGCGCCAGGCAGCCGTTTCCGAGACAATCTCCGCCCGCCGCCGAGGACACATGGGTGACGCAGGCGGGGATGTCGTAAGGGGCCGGGGCCTTCGAGTCCTCCCGGGGGCCGAAGGCGCCGACCGGACAGGCGTCGAGGCAGGGTTTGTCGGCGCAGCTTTCGCACGGGCTGGAAAGGCCGCCGGGGTCCGGCACCTCGAAGCGTTGCTCGAAGGCCAAGACCCCGCGATAGGCGTGCCAGAGGCCGTATTCCGGGTGAATCAGGGGCCCGATGGGCGATCGGAAGACCCCGCCGGTCCTCAGCGCCCAGCCCTGAAACGGCAGATAAGGCGGGCCGGTAAAGGGAAAAAGCGCCACCGCGCCTAAGGCCCCGGCGACCTTTTCGAGAACCCGCCTCGTCCAATCGTCCAGGGGGTTTTCGGCCTCCCGGCGTTCAACCGCCGTCGACGCGCCCTCAAAGGCCGCCCACATGTCGGGGCCGGCGTTACCGGCAAGGATAACGGTTTTTGGCCCGCCCGGGACCCGGTCAGCCGGTTCGGGATGAAACCCGCCAAGCACGATCAGGCCGGCCTCAGTGACGGCGTCTTGGACGCGCTGGTATTCCATCGGTGATAGTAGGGCGAGAAAGAGGGTCCAGGCAACGCCCCCTCAGGCGGGCTTCCTTCCCTCGTCGTCGGCGGCGGCCCTCAATAGCCCCAGGATATCGCGGCGAACCTTGGCATCGGGGATCCGGAAATAGGCGTCGAGGAACTTTTCAACCTCTTCGACGGCTTCGGTCCTGGGCATGTTCCCGGGGCTGGACGGCGAAAGGAACGGCGCGTTTTCGAAAAAATACAGGACCGGCACCTTGAGCACCTGGCTCAAGGCGAACAAGTGGACCGCATCCATGCTCTTGGTGCCGCTTTCGAAGCGGGCGACGGTCCCCGGTACCGCCGAAAGGGCCTTGTCCAGGTCGGTGGGGCTCAGGCCCCGTTGACGGCGGCGGCGGGCGAGACGGCCCCCGAGATGACGGTCGAGGGCCGCTGCCGGATGAACATGCGGTTTCTTGGTTGCCATGATATTCGAGATCAGAGCACACTTATTCAACTACAAATTGTGTTTATTTTTAAATGCTACTTTTCGTTTAGCACGGCGGCGCGCCCAAGCCAAGCCGGGGCATCAAAATGAACCGGAAATTAGGCGCCAGTGGGGCGCCTGCCGGTGCTTGACTTAGGTTTCCGGCGTCCATAGAGTGCCCGCCAATCCATAGGGTTTCAGGCAAACCTCTGCCCCGAGGGGCACCGCCAATCCGCGAGTTTCGCGCACTGGCGCGTTCGGTGTTTGCTTTTGCGCCCGGGAAAAACCCGGGCAAAAAAGGGAATTAAGCATGTTCGACGACCTGACCGGCAGACTGGGCGGCATCTTCGACAAGCTGACCAGGCGCGGCGCCTTGAAAGAGGCGGACGTCAAGGACGCCATGCGCGAAGTCCGCGTGGCGCTGCTGGAGGCCGACGTGGCTTTGCCTGTGGTCAAGGACTTCATCGCCCAGGTCAGCGAAGCCGCCACCGGCGAAGATGTGCTGCGCAGTGTCACGCCGGGCCAACAGGTGATCAAGATCGTTCACGACCACCTGGTCGACATGCTCGGCGCCTCGGACGCCGGGATCAATTTCTCCGGCACGCCCCCGGTGGCGATCCTGATGCTGGGCCTGCAGGGCTCGGGCAAGACCACGACCTCGGCAAAACTGGGCCTTAGGCTCGAAAAACGGGACAAGAAGAAGGTGTTGATGGCGTCCTTGGACGTCATGCGCCCGGCGGCGCAACAACAGCTCCTGCAACTGGGCCAACAGACAGGCGTCCGTACGCTGGACCCGGTGCTCGGCGAACAGCCCGTCGCCATCGCCAAGCGCGCCATGAAGACGGCGGCCCAGGAAGGCATGGACGTGGTGATCCTGGATACCGCCGGCCGGCTCCATATAGACGAGGAACTAATGGCCGAGGCAGCGGCGGTCCGCGACGTGGCCAAGCCGACCGAGTCGCTGCTGGTCGCCGATGCGCTCACCGGTCAGGACGCGGTCAACCTGGCGGCCGCGTTCAACGAAAAGATCGGCATAACGGGAATTGTTCTGACCCGCGTCGACGGCGATGCCCGCGGCGGCGCCGCGCTTTCCATGCGCCACGTCACCGGCCAGCCGATCAAGCTGATGGGCACCGGCGAAAAGATAGAAGACCTGGAAGCCTTCGACGCAGGCCGCATCGCCGGCTCGATCATGGGCCAGGGCGATGTGGTCGGGCTGGTGGAAAAGGCCGCCGACGCCGTTGACCAGGAAGAAGCCGAAAAAATGGCGGCCAAGATGATGACGGGCAAATTCACCCTCGACGACATGGCCGAACAGTTCAAGCAGCTCCGCAAGATGGGCGACGTCGAAGGCCTTCTCGGCATGCTGCCCGGCGCTGCCAAGATGAAGGACCAGATCGCCGCCGCCAATATCGACGACAAGATGATCGCCCGCCAGGAGGCCGTGATCCTGTCGATGACGGCGAAGGAACGGCAAAATCCCAAACTCCTTAACGGCTCCCGGCGCAAGCGGATCGCCGCCGGCTCGGGCGCTTCGGTCCAGGACGTCAACCGCGTCCTTAAACAGTTCAAGCAGATGTCAACGATGATGAAAAAGGCCGGGAAAATGGGCAAGAAGGGCCTGATGGGCGGTGGCGGCCTGCCACCCGGCATGATGCCGCCCGGGCCGCCTATGCGCTAACCGGGGCGCTAACCGGGGCGCTAACGGTCAAGGAATTAGTTAAATGAACCCAATCACCCCCCAACGGCAAAAGGACGATTAACCATATGTCTCTGAGAATTCGGCTTTCCCGCGGCGGCGCCAAAAAGCGCCCGTATTACCGCATCGTGGTGGCGGACTCGCGAAGGGCACGCGACGGCCGCTATATCGAGCGGATCGGCACCTACAATCCGATGGTCGCCAAGGACGATCCCGAGCGGCTGAAGATCAATGATGAGCGGATCAAATACTGGCTCGGCGTCGGCGCCAAACCTTCCGACCGAATCGCCCGCTTCCTAGGCGACCTGGGCCTCATGGAAAAACCGCCGATCCCCGAGCAGACCAAGCAACACCTGCCCCGGGCCAAGACCATCGAACGCAAGCAGGAAGCCGAGGAAGCGGCCAAGAAGGCTGCCGAAGCGCCCGCCGAAGCCGCGCCTGCGGAGGGCGCTCCTGCGGAGGGCGCTCCTGCCGAGGGCACTCCTGCCGAGGGCGAGGCCGCGGAAGAGACCGCGCCTGAGAAAAAGGCCGAGGACAAGCCCGAGGAGAAAGCCAAGGACAAGCCTGAAGACAAGGCCGCGGAAGAGACCGCGCCTGAGAAAAAGGCCGAGGACAAGCCTGAGGACAAGGCCGCGGAAGAGACCGCGCCTGAGAAAAAGGCCGAGGACAAGCCTGAAGACAAGGCCGAGGAGGCCGCGCCTGAGAAAAAGGCCGAGGACAAGGCCGCCCCCCCAAAGGACGATAAGAAGGACGATAAAAAAGAAAAGAAAGCCAAGAAAGACGACAAGGCCCCAGAGGACGATAAGAAGGATGAAAAAGCCGGCGACAAGGCCCCAGAGGACGATAAGAAGGATGAAAAAGCCGGCGACAAGGACAAGGAGAAGGGCTAGCCCGCCCCTTTACTTGAGGACGGGACAGCCGAGGACATGACGGCAACGCACGCATCGCATAAGGACCGTGTCTGCATCGGCGCCATCACCGGCGTTCGCGGGCTCCGTGGCGAGGTCCGGATCAAGAGCTTCACCGCCGATCCCTCGGATATCGCCGCCTATGGCCCTGTTTCCGACGAAACGGGGGAACGCTCCTACAAGATCAGCGTCACGGCCCACGTCAAGGGCAAGATCATCGCCCGGCTGGACGGCATTGACGACCGTAACGCCGCGGAGGCCTTGAAGGGCACGAAGCTTTACGTGCCGAAAAGCGTTTTGCCCGAGCCCGACGACGGCGCCTATTACCACGCCGACCTGATCGGGCTGAAGGCGGAAACCCGGGAAGGCGACCCCCTGGGCACGGTCAAGGCGGTGCACAACTTCGGCGCCGGCGACGTCATTGAAATTGCCCCCGGGGACAAAGACGGGCTGATGCTGCCCTTTACCTCGGACGTGGTGCCGGTGGTGGACGTGGAACAAGGGCTGATCGTCGTCGCCCCCCCGGACTATCTTGAAGCGGGTGACAAAAACGGCGGCCAAAAGGACAAGGCTTAAAGGTTTTTAAAGTGGCGAAACCCGATACCACATGGAAGGCCAAGGTGCTGACGCTGTTCCCCGGGATGTTTCCGGGGCCGTTGGGCCTGTCGCTTGCCGGCCAGGGGCTTGAGGCCGGCCGATGGGCCCTGGAAACGCTCGACATTCGCGATTTCGCAAGCGATAAACACCGCACCGTTGACGACGCCCCCTTCGGCGGCGGACCCGGCATGGTCATGCGGCCGGACATCGTGTCCCAGGCCATAGAATCCGCCACCGCCGGGGGGCCGGACCTGCCGCTGATCTACCTGACGCCCAGGGGCCAACCGTTGACCCAGGAAAGGGTCCGGGAACTGGCCGCCGGCCCGGGAATGATTTTGCTCTCGGGCCGCTACGAGGGCCTGGACGAACGGGTGCTTGAATCCAAAGAGCCGGAGGAAATAAGCATCGGCGACTTCGTGCTGTCGGGAGGTGAAGCGGCGGCCATTGCCCTCATCGACGCCTGCGTCCGGTTGCTGCCCGGCATCGTCGGAGAACCCGGGTCGCTGACGGAAGAGAGTTTCGAACAGGGTCTGCTGGAATATCCCCAATACACCCGGCCGCAAGTTTGGAACGGCATGACGGTACCGGAGGTCTTGGTTTCGGGCGACCACGAAAAGGTCAAGGCCTGGCGGCAGCAACAAGCGGAAGCCATCACCCGCGAACGCCGGCCGGATTTATGGTCGCGCTACGCCGGGCGTGACGGTTAAGACAATCAACGCAAACCAAGGACCAAAGCCATGGACATCATCAAGGACATAGAAAACGAACAGCTGGAGAAGCTGGTGGCCGAACGGCCGATACCAGATTTCGGGCCGGGCGATACGCTTCGGATCAACGTCAAGGTGGTGGAAGGCTCACGCGAACGCATCCAGGCTTTCGAGGGCGTCTGCATCGGCCGCAAGAATGCCGGCCTTAATTCGGCGTTTACGGTCCGCAAGATCTCCTACGGCGAGGGGGTGGAACGGGTGTTTCCCCTTTATTCGCCCGCCATCGCTTCGATCGAGGTGATCCGCCGGGGCGACGTCAGGCGCGCCAAGCTCTATTACCTGCGCGGGCTCACCGGCAAGCGAGCCAGGATCGCCGAAAAGACCGAATGGGAAACCGCCAAGGCCAAAGCCGCCGGGAACGCGGAGGCCACGGACGCGCCGGAAGCCGCCGAAGCGGAAGCCCCGCCTGCCGCCGAGAAACCCAAGAAGAAAGAGAAGGAAGAAAAGAAAGAAGCCAAGGTCGAGGTGCCGGAAACCGGCGAAGCCGAGGTGTTGACGGAAGAGGTTGTTGTCGAAGCCGTCGAAGCCGCCAAGGAAGAGGAAAAGGCCGAGGAGGTGGAAAAGCTCGCCGAAAAGGCCGCCAAAAAAGAAAAGAAAACCAAGAAAGCCGGGGACAAGCCCGAGGAAAAGGCCGAAAAGGCCGCCAAGGACAAAGACGATGGCAAGGAAGACGGGGGCAAGAAAGACGCCGACAAGGGCGACAACAAGGCCAAAAAGAAAAAGAAGGACAAGGCGGCGGACAAGAAATAGCCAAAACAAACGTTAAAAGAGGGCGGATGACCCCCTAAATAAACGGGGAGGTTAGGAGAAATGGAAAAACCCCAAACGCTGTTCGACAAGATCTGGGATAGCCATCTGGTCAACGTGCAGGACAACGGCACCTGCCTGATCTACATCGACCGTCACCTGGTGCATGAAGTCACCAGCCCCCAGGCCTTCGAGGGCCTGCGCAATGCGGGCCACACGGTCCGCCGGCCGGACGCGACGCTGGCGGTCGCCGACCATAACGTGCCGACCACCGACCGTTCCCAGGGCATCGAGGACGAGGAAAGCCGCATCCAGGTCGAAGCGTTGAGCAGGAACTGCGCCGATTTCGGCATCGAGCTGTTCGACATGAACGACACCCGCCAGGGCATCGTTCATATTATCGGGCCCGAACAGGGCTTCACCCTTCCGGGCACGACCCTGGTCTGCGGCGACAGCCACACCGCCACCCACGGCGCCTTCGGAGCGCTGGCGTTCGGCATCGGCACCACCGAGGTCGAACACGTGCTGGCCACCCAGACCCTGCTGCAACAGCCGCTAAAGAACATGCGCATCACCGTCTCGGGCGCGCTCGGCACCGGCGTCACTGCCAAGGACGTGATCCTCGCCGTCATCGGCGAAATCGGCACCGCCGGCGGTACCGGCCATGTCATCGAGTACGCCGGCGAAACGATCAGCGGCCTTTCCATGGAAGGCCGGATGACCGTCTGCAACATGACCATCGAGGCCGGCGCCCACGCCGGATTGGTGGCGGCGGACGAAAAGACTTATCAATACCTAAAAGGGCGGCCGAAGTCGCCCAAGGGCGCGGCCTGGGAGCAGGCCGTCGAATTCTGGAAGACGCTGCCGTCGGACAAAGGCGCGAAATACGAAAAGGAAGCGACGCTCAAGGCCAACCACATCGCGCCGCAAGTGACCTGGGGCACGTCGCCGGAAGACGTGGTGCCGATCACCGCCCACGTCCCGGCGCCCGGGGACTTCGACGACCCGGCCAGACAGGAATCGGCGAAGATGGCGCTCGAATACATGGACCTCAAGCCGGGCACGGCGATGACCGACATCGCCATTGACTATGCCTTCATCGGCGCCTGCACCAACAGCCGCATCGAGGACATCCGCGCCGCCGCTGCCGTCGCCAAGGGCCGCAAGGTGGCCCCGGGCGTCACCGCGCTGGTGGTGCCCGGTTCGGGACTCATAAAAGAGCAGGCGGAAAAGGAAGGCCTCGCCGATATATTGAAAGAGGCCGGGTTCGAGTGGCGCGAACCCGGATGTTCCATGTGCCTGGCCATGAACGCCGACAAGGTACCGCCGGGAAAACGCTGTGCCGCGACGTCGAACAGGAACTTCAAGGGACGGCAGGGCGCCGGCGCGCGCACCCATCTGGTCAGCCCGGCCATGGCGGCGGCGGCGGCCGTCACCGGCAAGCTTGCCGACGTTAGGGATTTGGATTAAGGGAAGCCCTGAAACGGGAATCGAGCCATGGAAAAGTTCACCACCCTCACCGGCATCACCGCGCCCTTGGACATGATCAACGTCGACACCGATATGATCATCCCCAAGCAGTTCCTGAGGAGCATCAAGCGCACCGGCTACGGCAAGGGCCTGTTCTTCGAGATGCGCTTCGATTCCGACGGCAACGAGAACCCGGATTTCGTCCTCAACAAGCCGCAATACCGGGATGCCAAGATCCTGGTCGCCGGGGAGAACTTCGGCTGCGGGTCGTCGCGTGAGCACGCGCCCTGGGCGTTGCTGGATTTCGGCATCACCTGCGTCATCGCGCCCTCGATCGCCGACATCTTCTACAACAACTGCTTCAAGAACGGCATCTTGCCGATCATTCTCGCGCCGGACGACATGAAGAAAATCATGGACGACGCCAAGCGCGGCGCCAACGCCACGCTGAGCATCGACCTGGAAACCCAGACCATCCAGGGCCCCGACGGCGGCGAAATCAAATTTGAGATCGACGAATTCAAGAAGCATTGCCTGCTCAACGGCCTCGACGACATCGCGCTGACCATGGAAAACGAAGACAAGATCGAAACCTTCGAGAGCGGGCAGAAAACCACCCAGCCCTGGCTCTACGGGTAATCCCGGAGCCCCGAAATTCATGAACGGCGACGGCCTTACCATCCGCGGCGTCCGCGTGCGTTCGGTTGCCGTCCTCATGAAGCGGGATCGCCCGGAACGAGGACGCGGTGGAAAAATATTCCGTGGCGTTCTAAAAACGCCCCACGGCTGAAAAGTGAGGACGCCCCCATGGCCGCCAACAAAAAACTGCTGATGCTGCCCGGCGACGGGATCGGCCCCGAGGTCATGGGCCAGGTCAGTCGCGTTATCGAGTGGATGGACAAGGCCCGGCACGTGTCGTTTGACGTCAACGAAGACCTGATCGGCGGTGCGTGTTACGACAAAAACGGCGAGTCGCTCACCGACAAGACCATGGCCGACGCCATGACCGTGGGCGCGGTGTTGCTGGGTGCCGTCGGCGGGCCCAAATGGGACGACGTGGAACGCCACCACCGCCCGGAACAAGGGCTCTTGAGGCTGCGCAAGGAAATGGACCTGTTCGCCAACCTGCGCCCGGCGACGGTGCTCCCGGCGCTGGCCGAGGCGTCGTCCTTGAAGTCCGAACTGGTTGCCGGGCTCGACATATTGTTCGTGCGCGAACTTACCGGCGGCGTCTATTTCGGCCAGCCCCGGGGGATCGAGACTCTCGACGACGGCACCAAGCGCGCCGTCGACACCCAGGTCTACACCACGGCCGAGATCGACCGGGTGTGCCGGGTGGCTTTCGAAATGGCCAGGAAGCGCCAGAAACGCGTCACTTCGGTGGAAAAATCAAACGTCATGGAGACCGGCGTGCTGTGGCGCGAGGTGGCCACCCAAGCCCACGCCGACGGTTACGACGACGTGGAGCTCAGCCACATGTACGCCGACAACTGCGCCATGCAATTGGTCAGGGAACCGAAGCAGTTCGACGTCATCGTCACCGACAACCTGTTCGGCGACATTCTTTCCGATTGCGCCGCCATGCTGACCGGATCGCTCGGCATGCTGCCGTCGGCCTCCTTGGGCGCGCCCGACGAAAGCGGCCGCCGGAAGGCCATGTACGAGCCGGTCCACGGCACCGCGCCCGACATCGCCGGCCAGGACAAAGCCAACCCGCTGGCCATGATCCTCTCTTTCGCCATGTGCCTGCGCTATTCCTTCGACATGACGGAAGACGCCCATATGCTCGAGACCGCCGTCCAGAACGTCCTCGAATCAGGCCTGCGCACCGGCGACATCATGCAGCCGGGCATGACCGAGGTCGGCTGCGCCCAAATGGGCGAAGCGGTGACCGAAGAGCTGGCCAAGCTGGCGGGGTAGGCGCGGGAGTATTCCAACCGCTAAAACCCCGGCTGAGCCCCTTGCCAAGCGGGCCAAAGGGGCTTAAACGAAGCCACCCTGGCCCCCCTGGATCGTCAGGGCCGGGAAATTTTTGGAGTGAAGACCATGGGCTACCGCATAGCCGTTGTAGGGGCTACTGGAAACGTCGGGCGCGAGGTGCTGTCGATCATGGAAGAGCGCCAGTTTCCCGCCGACGAGGTGATTGCGCTCGCCTCAAGCCGTTCCATTGGCGCCGAGGTCAGCTATGGCGAGAACCAGACCCTGAAGGTCCAGCACTTGGCGGACTTCGACTTCGACGGCATCGATCTCGTGCTGTCGTCGCCGGGGGCCAAGGTGTCGGCGGAACACAGCCCACGCGCGGCCGCCGCCGGCGCCGTCGTCATCGACAACACGTCGCAGTTCCGCATGGACCCGGACGTGCCGCTGGTGGTGCCCGAGGTCAACGCCGAGGCCCTCGCCGGTTACAAGAAGCGCGGCATTATCGCCAACCCCAACTGTTCGACCATCCAACTGGTGATGGCCTTGAAGCCGCTTCTGGACCTTGCCCGCATAAAGCGGGTGGTGGTGGCGACCTATCAGTCCACGTCGGGCGGCGGCAAGGCAGCCATGGACGAGCTGTTCAACCAGACACGCGGCGTTTTCACGAACCAGCCGGCGAATAAGTCCAAAGAGCAGTTCCCGAAGCAGATCGCGTTCAACGTCATTCCACAGATCGACGTCTTCATGGAAGACGGCGTCACCAAGGAGGAATGGAAGATGGTCGTCGAAACGAAAAAAATCCTGGACCCGAACATCCGGCTGACGGCGACCTGCGTTCGGGTGCCGGTGTTCATCGGCCATGCCGAGGCGGTCAACGTGGAATTCGAAACCCCGGTCGACGAAGACGCCGCCCAGGCCGCGTTGAAGGCCCAGCCGGGTGTTGTCGTCGTCGACCGCCGCGCCGACGAGGGCTATGTGACGCCGGCCGAATGCGCCAGCGAGGACGCGGTCTACGTCAGCCGCCTACGCACCGACCCGACCATCGATAACGGGCTGAATTTCTGGGTGGTGGCCGACAACCTGCGTAAGGGCGCGGCCTTGAACGCCGTGCAGATCGCCGAAGAATTGATTAAGACCTATATGAAAAAAGCGGCCTGAACCGCCGTTCAATCACCCCTGTTGGTTACTCTTATTCGTTACCCGGGGCGCCTTTAGGCGCTCAGTCCTTGTTTTTGGATTCGATCTCGGCGGCTTCGCTGTCGTCGCCCTTGGGGTCCAGCATGGTGTTGATTTCGTCCTGGTTCATGCTCTGGCCGGCGGCGGGGGCGTCAACGACCTTTTCCTGCTTCTTTGTGTCGCGGCGCTCGAAGTCGACGAAAACCTTCTTGCGGCGGCGGTCGGGGCCGAAATACTCACTGGTGCGGACGAAGCGCCGGGGATGTTCGATGACCGCGTTGAGGCGGCTGAAAAGGGTTTTCGCGGAAATCGGCTTCATCACGAACTCGTTCACGCCGCAATCCCGGGCGGTGATGATGCGGGGACGTTCAGAATGCGCCGTCAGCATGATGATGGGCATGAACCGGTCCGGGCTGTTCTTGTCGTTGCGGACCTTTCCCACCAACTCGATCCCGTCCATGGGCTGCATCTCCCAATCGGCGATCAGGAGGTCGGGCGGGTTGTCGAGCATGATATCCCAGGCGATTTCACCGTTTGCCGCGTCAGAGATTTTCTTGCAGCCAAGCACCCCCAGGATATGGCGCAGCAATGAACGGATAAAATCCTGATCGTCAACGATCAAGACCCGAACGTTTTCGAGATAGGTATTCCACATTTTGTGCGGTCTTGACCTCCCTTTAGCCCTCTGCCGTCTCGCCGCCGGGACGGTTTTGCCACTGTCTTTTCCGGCTATGGCATCCCGACACCGATTAGCGGCCCCGGACGCCCCCTCGATCTTTAAATCGTAATAATCACATTTAATATAATCGTTATGCTTAGATAAAAAGGTATATCGGATTATAGGTTATCCCCGCAAACCGGCGCGAGGGTATTTTTGGCCCAAGGCCCGAAAATCGAAATTCCTCCCGCGCAGGGCAATCTTCCGTTGAGTAAGAATTTTTCCCCGACCATGAGTGGTTGATAAGACCGGGCGGGGAGTTGAATGGCGGGAACGGCCGGGCCGCCGTTCTTGTCCACCGGACTTGCATGGAACCGGCTTCCGATTGTAACTTCCGCAGGCCTTGAATTAATAACGCCGCTTCAACGCCCTGGGAGAATCGGAATGTTGAAAACCACGCGCCCAAGACGCTCCGTCCTTTATATGCCCGGCTCCAACGCCCGGGCGCTGGAAAAGGGGCGGACGCTGGCCGCAGACGGCTTGATCCTGGACCTGGAGGACGCCGTCGCCCCCGACGCCAAGGAAACGGCACGCAACCAAATTCGCGAGGCCATCAAGGAAGGGGGCTATGGCAAGCGTGAACTGATCGTCCGCGTCAACCCCATGGACACGTCGTGGGGGCACGACGACCTGGCCGAAGCCGCCACCATGGGCGCCGATGCCCTTCTTCTGCCCAAGGTGGAAAGCGCCGGCGCCGTCCATCAGGCAGAAGCCATCCTGAAAACCTCGGGCGCGCCCGACGATCTGGCGGTCTGGTGCATGATGGAAACGCCCTTGGGCATGCTGCACGCCGAAGAGATCTCCGAAGCCAGCCCCCGCGTCGGCGCTCTGGTCATGGGCACGTCCGACCTGGCCAAGGACCTGCAATGTGCCCACACCCGGGACCGGTTGCCGTTCATGACTTCGTTGGGGCTGTGCATGCTGGCGGCGCGGGCGGCGGGAATCGCCATTCTTGACGGCGTGCATCTGGACCTGGAGGACGACGAGGGTTTTGAATATGTCTGCCGCCAGGGGGCGGAACTGGGTTTTGACGGCAAGACGTTGATTCACCCCAAGACCATAGACGCCGCCAATGCGGCTTTTTCGCCGTCACCCGAAGAAATCGAGTGGTCGAAGAAGATCATCGCCGCCCACGCCGAGGCCGCCGGCGAGGGAAAGGGCATCGTCGTCGTCGACGGCAAGCTGATCGAGAACCTGCATGTCTTGAACGCCGAAAGGCTGGTCGCCATGGCGCAAGCGATCACGGAAATGGAAACAGCGACCGGTTAATCCCCCGGTTTACCACATGGGGAACCGCGAACCCGGACGCCGGGGGTTTCGTCCGGGTTTTTGCGAATCCTTGATGAGTCCTTGTAAAGACTCAGTACAGATTCCAACGAGTCCTTTCAAAAACATGATTTAGGCGTAAAAGCTGCCTAAAACACAAAATATCGTTGTTACTTAAATCGTTGTCACTTAAAAAGTGTTCTGCTAAAGAAAGAGGTGCCAGGTACAAAGGTCCTGGGAAACCTCCGTAACGCGCCGCCGAAACAACGCTCCTGACACCTCTTGGAGCCGGCCAGGCTCCACACACGTGAAAACGGTTTTCGAACTCCGTACCACCTCCTCCATGGACGCACCCTGGGCAGAGATCAGCCCTTGGGGGTGGTGGACGTGCTTCGATTCCAGGAGTTACCGTTGCCGATTCCCCCCTTCCACGAACCGCCGAATACAGAAGACCCTACACGTACGGGACGCAATCTCACGGAGCCGGCCGGCTCCCACCAGGGAGAGCAACCGTCCCGCGAAAGGCCCGCCTCGCGATCAACGAGACTTCTCAGCAACGCCTCCTCTCAGCAGGCCTCAAAACCCCGGAGGATCAATTGGCCACGTTTCAAGAATTTGTTGCAACGACGCTTTCGCATGCAGGTAGCATGATGAAAATATCGTTTGATCATTTCAATTAAAAACCGGGCGGGAAAGTAAGTATTCTGTGCATAACTACCAATGATTTTCACAATTCGCCCACAAGTTATCCACATAACAATTCACAATTAAACTATACAAATAGTAAAACCAATGCCTTAGAGAGACGGGGCAAGGGACCAAAATTCGCAGGGCATAGAACCCGGAATGAGGCTCAAGGCCTTCGAGCCGGCACCCGGCCTGCATCCCTGATCGTTGACTTAACCCGGGCGTCCGGTTACCAATTTATTGACGTGACGGCGCTCATCAAGGCGTTTGTCAGCCTGTCTGAGGGGTTCAGCCATGTCATCGGATAACCGGCCGCTCTCACCGCATCTTCAGGTCTATCGGCCCCAGATTACTTCCATGTTGTCAATTTTGCACCGGCTCACAGGCATCGGCCTAATGGCCGGTGCACTGCTGTTCACGTATTGGATTTCATCGGCCACCTATGGGCCGGAGGCTTTCGCCCAGGCCCAGGCGCTTTTGGGGTCGTGGTTGGGGCGCTTGGTGCTGTTGGGCTTTGCCTTTTCTTTGTTTTACCACATGGGCAACGGCATCCGTCATCTGGCCTGGGACGCCGGCTGGGGGTACGAGATGCAGACGCTCAAGGTTTCGGGTTTGATTGTCATCTTTTTTTCAGGCGCCATGACCATCCTCACCTTCCTTGCCGGTTACGCTGTCCGGGGAGGCTGGTAATGGGACTCCGTTCGCCGCTCGGCCGGGCACGGGGCCTTGGTTCCGCCAAGGAGGGGGGTATTAACCATTGGTGGGCGGAACGGATGACCGCCATTGCCCTGGTGCCCCTGACATTATGGTTTATAGCCTCAGCCGTTTACATGGTCGGCGCCGATCACGCCACCTTCACGGGATGGGTCGGTGCGCACGGCAATCCGGTGCTTCTGATTCTGCTGACCATTGCCCTTTATCATCATGGGCAATTGGGCCTGCAGGCGGTGATCGAGGATTACATCCACAACGAGGCGATCAATGTCACGTCTCTGGTCCTGGTGAAGTTGGGCGCCTTTTTCTGTGCCGTCTATACCATTTTTTCCATTGTCCGGCTGACCTTCGGGGGCTGACGCATCATGCCCAAGGCCTACGAGGTCATTGACCACAAATACGAGGTCATCGTCGTCGGCGCCGGCGGCGCGGGCCTAAGGGCGACTCTCGGCATGGCCACGGCGGGGCTGAAGACGGCCTGTATCACCAAGGTCTTTCCGACTCGTTCGCACACCGTCGCCGCCCAGGGCGGCATCAGCGCAGCCTTGGGCAACATGGCAGAGGACAATTGGGAATGGCACATGTACGACACCGTCAAGGGCGCCGATTGGCTGGGCGATCAGGACGCAATCGAGTACATGTGCCGCGAGGCCGTCTCCGCCATCATCGAGCTCGAGCACTATGGCGTCCCTTTCTCCCGTACGCCCGAGGGCAAGATTTATCAGCGCCCCTTCGGCGGCCACATGCGCGACTTCGGCGAGGCGCCGGTGCAGCGCGCCTGCGCGGCGGCCGACCGTACCGGCCACGCCATCCTGCACACCCTTTACCAGCAAAGCCTGAAACATAACGCCGAGTTCTACGTCGAGTACTTCGCCCTCGACCTGGTCATGGGCGACGACGGCACCTGCGAGGGGGTCGTCGCCTGGAACCTGGACGACGGCACCATCCACGTCTTTCGCGGCCATACCGTGGTCATCGCCACCGGCGGCTATGGGCGAACCTATTTTTCCTGCACGTCTGCGCACACCTGCACCGGCGATGGCAACGCCATGGTCGCCCGCGCTGGGTTGCCATTGCAGGACCAGGAATTCGTCCAGTTCCACCCGACCGGCGTCCATGGGGCCGGCTGCCTGATCACCGAAGGGGCGCGCGGCGAAGGCGGGTATCTTACCAATTCCGAGGGCGAACGTTTCATGGAGCGCTATGCCCCGACGGCCAAGGATCTGGCCAGCCGCGACGTGGTCAGCCGCTCCATGATCATCGAGATTCGCGAGGGCCGGGGGGTCGGCAAGGAAAAGGATCACCTGCTCCTGCATCTGGAACACTTAGGCCAGGAATTGCTTCAGGAACGCCTGCCGGGGATCGTCGAATCGGCCAACATCTTCGCCGGCATCGACGCCACCAAGGAACCGATACCGGTACTGCCGACCGTGCACTACACCATGGGCGGCATCCCGACCAACTACCACGGCGAGGTCCTGCGCCCGACGAAAGGCGATCCCGACGCCGTCGCCCCAGGCCTGATGGCGGTCGGCGAATGCGCCAGCGCTTCCGTGCACGGGGCCAACCGGCTGGGCACCAACTCGCTTCTCGACCTGGTGGTATTCGGCCGCGCGGCGGCGATCAGGGCCCGCGAATTGATCGAGCCGGGCACGCCGCTGCGCCCCTTCCGCAAGGATTGCACGGACGCTGCGATTGCACGTCTCGATCGCCTGCGCCAAGCGAAAGGCGGGTCGAAAACCAGTGAGATTCGCTTGCGAATGCAGCGCCTCATGCAGAACAATGCCGCTGTTTTCCGGACATCGGAAGTCCTCAAGGAAGGCTGCCAACAGATGGACGATATTTGGGCCGGGCTCGCCGACATCCATGTGTCCGACCGGTCAATGATTTGGAATTCGGACCTTGTTGAAACCCTTGAACTGGAAAACCTGATGGTCAACGCCATGACCACCATGGTTTCGGCCGAGGCCCGCCACGAGAGCCGCGGCGCCCATGCTCACGAGGACTATCCGGACCGCGACGACGAAAACTGGATGAAACACTCGTTGGCCTGGATTGCGGAGGACGGCAAGACAAGCCTAACCTATCGGCCGGTCCATACCTGGACCCTGACCGATGAAGTCGATTACATAGAACCCAAGGCCCGGGTTTATTGAGGGTCTACTGATGGGGAACGATTGCCATGGTTGAATTCATGCTGCCGGCGGATTCCAGAGTCAACAAGAAGGGCAAGACCTTTCCGGCCCCTGCCGGCGCCACCCGGATCAAGAAGTTCAAGGTCTACCGCTGGGACCCGGATACCGATGACAATCCGCGCCTCGATACTTACGAGGTTGACTTGGACACGTGCGGGCCGATGGTTTTGGACGCGCTGATCAAGATCAAGAACGAAATGGATTCTACGCTTACCTTTCGCCGGTCCTGCCGCGAAGGGGTATGCGGGTCGTGCGCGTTCAATGTCGACGGCACCAATACGCTGGCCTGCATCAAGCACATCAACGGCATCAAAGGTGACGTCAAGGTTTACCCCCTGCCCCATCTGCCCGTTGTCAAGGATCTGGTTGCCGATCTTACCCAGCTTTATGCCCAGTACCGCTCCATCGAGCCGTGGTTACAGGCCGACACCCCCGCTCCCAGCCGCGAGCGGCTACAGAGCCCGGAAGAACGCGCCGAGCTGGACGGGCTTTGGGAATGCGTCCTTTGTTTTTGCTGCCAGACCAGTTGCCCCAGCTATTGGTGGAACGGCGACAGGTATCTGGGCCCGGCGATTCTTTTGCAATCCCACCGGTGGATCGCGGATTCCCGCGACGAGGCGTCGGGCAAGCGGCTCGACGACCTGGACGACCCGTTCAAATTATTCCGCTGTCATACGATCATGAATTGCACCAGCGCCTGTCCCAAGGGCCTCAACCCCGGAAAGGCGATCGGCGAGATCAAGTCAGCGTTGATGAAGCGGCGCTAGTTAGTTTTCTCAACCCACAAACAAGTATTGATTCTTGCAGCAGAATCAACTATTAATTGAATGTAAAGTAAAGAAGAGTAATGAAGGTTAACTGTTAGAAATTGGGGAAATGGCATGCCAAGTCAAAATGGCGGTGGTTGGCAATTATTTAAATCCACCTTAAGTCTCATTTATCAATTTCTTTTCGTTGGTTCTGCGCTGGGTGGCATTGCCACTGCTGTCATAGCATATTCCGGAAGCATAAATAAAGAATTAGGAATAATACTTAAATTATTTATTAATGATGAATACTATAACAATATATATGAATATAGATATTTTTTATTCTTTTCTTTTGTTTTTGTATTCATTTCATACATTATTTTCGGGAACTATCCGGTTGACGTACCACCACGCTAGGGATAGATATTATGGCTGACAGGCCGGCGACGACCAATTACGCAACAGATTTCGAATTGGCGGTGATTCCCTGCCCTCATTGTGGCGAGGGGTGGCTACCTAGCGATTCGGTTTTTTCTGAGATGGTGGGGGAGTTGGAAGGCTGGGATCGGCGTTTTGACTCTGCAAAAGCCCTCGCAGGAAGCTTGCTGACTGTTCTGGCTGAAAACCCGACAAGGCTCCTGCCAGCTGTTGAGAATATAGGCGCTTCGAAAGACGGCGGCCCTTAGCTTTGTGTCTCCTGGTTTGTGTCTTTAATAGCTCGGTTTCAATGGCGAGGCAGAGCATGACATAAGACCCCTGCGCACCGCCTTGTGATTCTGTGGCCGTGTCTCGGACATCAGACAAGCTTTTATAGAGTTGCGTTCGTTTTCCAGCGGGAAGAGTGACGACTTTAATCTCTCTAATGATCAACTCATGCGAAAAGTCGAGCGGCTTCTTACTGTGGGCAAAGGCATTTCGGATTTGTCTTACGGTATTAAGACCGTCTCTGACAACATCGTTACATATACCGAACGCGTGGGCGGTGATTATCTTGGCGTTGAACGTCGCTAACGGTCCAATTTCATTCGTCAGTTTTGCCCAAGTCTCATCGTCACGACGGGTGAAATGAGGGCGGAGTAATTGGTCTAGTTCATTTTCCAATAAAGCCTGACCAATAATTGCAGTGACGATAGGGGGTTGGCGTTTTCCGATCTGATCCCATAATTTAAGGCGCTCTTCATACGTTGGGTGCAATCGGCTAAGATCGCGTAGTTTCAATTTCTTTTTACCACGGTTTCGTGATGCCATGACGGCCCCCGTTAAATCACAATTAAACGAGCAACGCCGCGATGCGCTGTTGCTCAAGCTGTTGAAGACGCCTCCGCAGCCGCGCCCCAAGCGCAAGCGAAAGTCTAGACCCAAACGGAAATCAGAGAAACAAACCCCAGCCAAGTGAGCCGGGGTCTTAGGCGCTGCCCTCCGTGGGTTTATCCATCTGGGCTTGTTGCTGGATTGCCTGGGCCACACCACTGAGCCCCCTTAGGAGGGCATCAGCCACTTGTGGAGAAAGGGCCAGTCTGGGCAACGGGATACTTCTTGCCAGAGGGCTGCTGTTGGCCCTCAGGTATGTCCCACTGATACGTAACTAATTCTACTTTCAGAATGTTCCCGTCAAATAAGAACCCACGGAGTTCGTCAGCATATGTCTCAGGCAAGTCAGGCCGATCCACATATTTCAGAAAGTCAGCGGGCTTTTGGGGTTTCTTCTGGGGTTTCTTCGCCATTTTCACCTCCATCGTCCGTCCTGGTCATGTTTGACGGCCGCCACCTTTGGTGGTTCGGCAACGGCCGCTGGAAGGGTACACCCCCTTAGGTTGACGCTGGAACTACTTTTTATCGCGCCAGCGCAAGAACGCCCGCATCTTTTGCTTAGGTGTGCGCGGTTTGGTCAGGCTGTTTATAAAGTAGGCGCTTGCCCTTGGCACCGCGCAACAGTTTGTCGGCCCGCTCCAAATCGGAAATTTTGCGGTTGTTGTACCGAAAATCGAACTCGGCCAAATATCTGAATAAATGGGCTTCGCTCACGCTGTGGAATGAGCCGTAGACGCCTCGTTTGAGTAGGGCAAAATACGACTCGACGGTGTTGGTAGACCAGAAAGTGCCGCGCACATATTCCTTGGCGCTGTGATTGACGGTTCCGTGCCCCGCGAACTCCTCTCCGATCTTCGGATAGACCAAGCTTTCGTCTGTCATTAGGTATGACTTGCGGCTGGCGGTCTTAACAATGATCGGGCGAAGTGTTTTTGAGTTCACGTTAGTAACATGAAATGAGCGCACTTCACCGTCGCGTTCGACAAGAGCAAACACGGCATGTTTCTTCGGCGGCGGGCCGAAGGCTTTGTTCCTGGCTTTTCCGCCGACAAAAGTTTCGTCGGCTTCAACGACTTTGTTCTTGCCCCCGATGGGGCCGCGCTTAGGGTCAGTAGCGCACTCACGAAGCCGATGGAAAAGGAACCACGCGGTTTCATAATTGGTGCCGATCATCCTTTGGAGTTGAAGCGCACTCATGCCCTTTTTGCTGGATGCCATCAGTTGCGCGGCGAGAATCCATTTGCAAAGCGGCACCTTTGACCGCTCCATGACGGTTCCAATCGTCACGGTGAATGGCTTGCGGCAGTCCTTGCATTTATAGACGCCGGGGCGAGTGCTCTTGCCCTTGAGTTTTGTAATCCGGTCTTCCATGACACCGCAACGCGGACAGGTGGGGCCATCGGGCCAAAGCAAGGCTTCAAAATGATCCCGCGCCGCGTCGTTGTCGTGGTAGATCGGATTGGTTAGATCGACTTTAGGTGTAGACATGATTTCAACTCCTTATTTGAAGCCATGGTACACTATATGCCGTGGTACGTCAACCGGATAGTCCCCTTATTTTCGCGCACTACAAAAACAAAAGGAGATGGAATCGCGTTTGCTCATTTATTGACGAATACCAGAAGTTGTATGGAGAAAAGATATCTAATTTGATTATCAAATATGGAAACCATTCCAGTGGGGAATTGTCTGATGCTGATTATGAAAAAATGGCAGAAGACTTGCAAAACTTTCTTACAGAATCTTGCGCGGGTGTTTCAAAAATATTTTCCGCCTTCACGGGTAAAAAATGCCACACCTCTATAAAAACATACAGCAATGAAACAGATTTAATTTCTCCACGCGCACGAGACAATATCGCTGATGACCTGCGGTCGGGAACAGATGAAATTCTGGAAAACTATCTCTATAAAGAAAATACGGCCTTTAAGAATATTATAGATGACCCAAATACTTCATCATTTACAAATAATTGGCTACGTTTAAGTTCTGCACTGGGTAAATATAGGAATTACAATCAGGAATGGAAAAAACATTATAGGGCTACTCTCGTGGTCCCTATAACCGAAAAGACAATGCCTGAATCTATAGACAAAAATTCAATTTGGGGTTTTCTTTGCGTTGATAATAAAGGTGGCGGCTTCTCAACGGGTGCCGATAAGTACCTTCTGTCATCGTTTGCAAGAATATATCTGAATATATTTTTCGCATTATCCATATACAAAAAAGAGCCGGTCAGTTCGTGGGTAAAACCTAGCTGAAAACAAGGAGAAGGGGAATGTCAGCAAACAAGACCTTCAAGATAGTGGTGACGAAGCCAAGTGTAAAAAATCTAGAAGAAATGTTAGAAATCGGGCTTGAGAGAGTTAGGGCTAAATCTGGATTTTATGATTCCAACCTATCGCATAAAGCCAAAAAAACACCGGAAACACCGGCAACAAAGAACAAATAAACACAAGTGTTTTCAAATCCGATGCATTTTTTAACTGTTCGCAACCCATAACAATATAAAATTGCTCTGATTTTTACACGACTGACCAAATGGAAACTGCACCAGCACCTGTCCGAAAAACCTCAACCCCGGAAAGGCGATCGGCGAGATCAAGTCAGCGTTGATGAAGCGGCAATAAACGCCCGAGGCGGACGCCCGAGACGGACGCCAGGGGACAGTTCACGAAAGGCCGATATCGTCTTCGATGTCGACGCTGACGCCGAGCGACTCAATGCTTAGCGTAACCTTGGCCTTGATCGTCTCTTGCCCCTTCAAGGTCCCATCTGCAAGGGCGGCGCGCACGGCGGTTTCGATTTCCCGCTGCGAAGTCACGCCGACCTTCTTGAGGAACTTGCGAATCTGCATGTTGAATACTTCTTCGTCCATGGAGGCCTCCTTGCCTTCGACAATTCAATTGAAAAATCCTGCCCATCATATAAGAGGATCGCGCGGCCTCCACAATGGAGAACAGAAAGATGTACAGGCCCCGCCATTTCGATACCGATGACACATCGGCCCTCCACCAGTTGATGCGCGATGAAGGCTTCGCGCTTCTGGTGACGGCCCCGGGGGGCGTCCCTCAGGCCAGCCACCTGCCATTTATCCTGGATACGGAAACGGGCGGGCCGGCGAGGCTGCTCGGACACATGGCCAAGGCCAATTCACAGTGGCGGGAATTCGACGGTAAAACGGAGGCGATGGTTATGTTTTGGGGTCCCCACGCCTATGTTTCACCGACATGGTATGTATCGGAAAAAATGGTTCCCACCTGGAATTACGTCACCGTCCATGCCTACGGGAAACCGAGGGTCCTGTCTTCACCCGACGACACCACCGACGTGCTGGCGCGGCTCTTAGACGTTTATGAAAGCGAAGCCACGGGTCCCTGGTCCATGGACATGCTGCCCGATGAATTCATCGAAAAGCAGCTTAAGGGTATCGTCGCCTTCGAAATTCCCATCGACCGGCTGGAGGGGAAATTCAAGCTCAGCCAGAACCGCTCCCCGGCCGACCGGGAAGGCGTTATCAAGGGCCTTCGGGAAGCCGGGCACCCCAGGGCCGAGGCCAAGGCCATCGCCCGGCTGATGGAGAAAAATTCGTCCGGCGGCTAGCCGCCGGTTGCGGCGTCTTCTTCGTCGGCGAAGGGCTGCACGACCAGCCGGTGAAGCCTGAGCCAGACGGGATCGCGGAAAATAGGCAGGCCGATGGTCATGCCGTCGTGGCCTTCTTTCGGCTGATCCCGGTAGGTGCCGAAAATCCTGTCCCACCAAGGCAGGTTGAAGCCGAAATTGCTGTCGGTTTCGGTCCTGATGACCGAGTGGTGGACCCGGTGCATGTCGGGGGTTACCACCGCCAGCCGCAACCATCGATCCAGGGCGGGGGGCAGGGAAACGTTTCCGTGGTTGAACATGGACGTGGCGTTGAGCAGGACCTCGAAGATCAACACCGCCGCCGCCGGCGCGCCCAGGATCACGATCGCCGCTATTTTGATGACGATCGACAAAATGATCTCGAGGGGATGGAAGCGGATTCCGGTGGTGACGTCGAAATCCAGGTCGGCATGATGCATCCGGTGCAGGCGCCAAAGCACCGGCACCGCATGAACCATCACGTGCTGGCCGTAGATGACCAAATCAAGCAACACCACCGATAAGGCGCAAGCCAACCAAAATGGCGCGTCAATGATGTTAAACAGGCCCCAACCCTGACCCTGGGCAGTGAAGGCCACGGCAACGGGAAGCACGGGAAACAGAAGCCTGACGATCACCGTATTGACGACCACGATGCCGAGATTGCCGGTCCAGCGAAGGGCCCGGGTCTCGGTTCGGGGGCGCCGGGGCTTGAGCCACTCCCAGGACGCCATGACCACCAGCACGCCGAAGAAAAAGCCGAGCCTAATCGCCGCTTCATTACCTAACAGTGTTTCCGTCATCATTTGTCCGGTTGTGCCCTGAATGATCCCCTTTCGTCAACGGAAGGCGCAAATACCTGGCCGCCCGGACGGTCTTTCCCGCCGGCTAAATATGGTGGTAGTCTCCACGGGCGCAAGCCAGCGGAACCCGCCGATGTCTTTCGACCTTGGGCTTTATTCATGAATCTCCACCAAATGCTCCTGGCACGGGCCGAAGACGACCTGCCGATCCGCGTCGCCCTTATCGGCGCCGGCAAGTTCGGGTCCATGTTTCTATCCCAGGCCCTGCATACGCCCGGGATCCATATTCTGGGCGTTGCCGATTTGTCCGTCGAAAGGGCGCGCATGGCCATGCTGGCCACCGGCTGGCCCAAGGAACAAATCAACCACGCGTCTCCGGCCAAGGCTTTGGCCAATGGGGGCACGTTCCTTACCGACGATGCCGATCTATTGATAAACGCCGGCGGGCTTGATGTCGTCATCGAAGCAACGGGCATTCCCGAGACCGGCATTCGCCATGCGCTCGCCTGTATCGACCGCGGCCGGCATATCATCATGGTCAACGTCGAAGCCGATGTCCTGGTCGGGCCGTTGCTGGCGGAAAGGGCCCGTCAAGCTGAAATTGTCTATTCGCTGGCTTATGGCGACCAGCCGGCCTTGATCTGCGAGCAGGTTGATTGGGCCAGGGCCGCCGGTTTCGAGGTGGTGGCCGCCGGCAAGGGGACGCTCTATATGCCGGAATTCCATGCTTCGACGCCGGACACCGTTTGGGGGCATTACGGCCTGACGCCGGAACGGGCCGAGGAAAGCGGCCTTAACCCGAAAATGTTCAACTCCTTCCTCGACGGCACCAAGTCAGGCATAGAGATGGCCGCGGTGGCAAACGCAACCGGCCTGACCCCGGCGCCGGGCGGCCTGACTTTCCCGCCGTGCTCGGTGAAAAAGCTGGCCAGCACATTAATACCGGAATCCGACGGTGGAAAACTGCACCACAAAGGACAGGTCGAAGTCGTTTCCAGCCGCGGCCGCAACGGCAAGGATCTGGAAAACGACCTGCGCTGGGGCGTATACGTGACTTTCGAGGCGCCCAGCGACTACGTTAAAAACTGTTTTTCCGATTACGGCCTGATCACCGATCCCAGCGGCAGGTATTCGGCGCTATGGCGGCCCTACCATCTGATCGGGCTGGAGCTCGGGATCAGCGTTGCTTACGCGGCGCTGTTGGGGACCGCGACGGGGGCGCCTAACGGTTTCCGCGCCGATGTGGTGGCTTGCGCCAAGCGCGACCTGGACCCCGGTGAAACCCTGGACGGCGAAGGCGGATATATGGTCTGGGGCCGGCTCATGGTGGCCGCCGACTCTTTAAGCATCGGCGCCGTGCCGATTGGTTTGGCTCAGGGTCTTACCCTTAAAAATCCCATCAAGGAAGGGTCGGCTCTTAAATGGTCGGACCTGGAAATTCCCGGCGACGACGGTTCGGTCGCCCTCCCGCTCCGCCGCGAAATGGAAGCCCGGTTCAAGCCCAACCCGGCCCAGGCCGTGGCCGGTTCGGAATAAACGGCTTTCTCACCCTTCAGGCTTCGTTTATGGACCAGCAACGATCCACCAAACCCATTGATGCTTATCAAGCGTTGCTCGACGGGGGCGAGATAAAGCCCGATTCGTCCCAGATGGCGGCCATGGAAAAACTGCAGGACCTGCACGAAGGGCTTCTCGAATACTCACCGCAGATGGGCAAAAAAGGCTGGATGAAGCGTCTCAACCTCGGCCGCGGCAAGACATCGCCGCCCCAGGGCCTTTATATGTGGGGCGGCGTCGGGCGCGGCAAATCCATGCTCATGGACCTGTTTTTCGACACCACCAGCATCGAAGAACGCAAACGCGTTCACTTCCACGCCTTCATGCAGGAAGTCCATAGGCGCGTTCACAGCTTCCGTGAGTCGGTGAAGGTGGGCAAGGCGTCAGAATCGACCGATCCCCTGGTGGCGCTCAGCCGGGTCATCACCGATCAGGCCTGGCTTCTTTGCTTCGATGAATTTCACGTCACCGACATCGCAGATGCGATGATCCTGAGCCGGTTGTTCGAGGCGTTGTTCGATCATGGCGTGGTGGTCGTGGCCACCTCCAACCGGCCGCCCGAGGATCTATACAAGGACGGCCTGCAACGTGAAACGTTCCTGCCTTTCATCGACATGATCGGGGAAAAACTGGGGGTTATGGAACTGGATGCCGGGGTCGACTACCGCCTGGACCGGCTGAAGACGATGGCGGTCTATCTGACGCCGGCGGACGCCAAGGCCGATACAAGGCTGGATGATGCTTTCCAATGCCTCAGCATCGGCGGCTACCCGCGCCCGGTAACGCTCGACGTCCAAGGCCGCAAGGTGGAAATTCCCCAGGAGGCCGAAGGTGTCGCCATGGCAAGCTTCGGCGATCTTTGCGAAAAACCCCTTGGGCCGGCGGATTACCTGGAAATCGCCCGCTGTTTCCACACCCTGTTGGTGAAAGGGATTCCGAAACTGGGCCCGGAAAAGAGAAACGAGGCCAAGCGCTTCGCAACCCTTATCGACGCCCTTTATGAAGCCAAGGTCAACCTGATCTGTTCCGCCGACGCACCGGCTGATGAGCTTTATACGGAAGGCGACGGCGCCTTCGAGTTCGAACGCACCGTCTCCCGACTCATGGAAATGCGCTCAGAGAAATACATGGCCCAACCCCATGTTGGTTGACCGGGGGTTTGGCAACTGCTAGCAGTTATTGGCGCTTGAACTTTGCAGATGGCAATTTCCGGCCCTATATATCCCATAAGATGATGACACGATATTTTTTGCCTAAAGGCGAAATAACAATTTTCCCGATTTCCTAGGAGAAAGGCCTTGAAGGAAACCATCATCAAAAATGGCGCCGAGGCGTTGAAAGAATCGGACCTCGATCCGATGCTCGACCCGTGGGCCGAAATCGAGCGGCTTAGGCGGGAAAAGAACGCCGTCATCCTGGCCCACTATTATCAGGACGGGGAAATTCAGGACATGGCCGATTTCGTCGGCGATTCCCTGGACCTGTCCAGGAAGGCGGCGGCCACCGATGCCGACATGATCGTTTTCTGCGGGGTCCGCTTCATGGCCGAGGTGGCCAAAATTCTGAGCCCCGATAAAACGGTGGTGTTGCCCGATGCGGATGCCGGCTGTTCGCTCGAAGATGCCTGCCAGCCTGATGATTTCGCCCGCTTCCGCGCCGCCCACCCGGACCACATCGCGATCACCTATATTAACTGTTCGGCCGAGGTGAAAGCCCATTCGGATATCATCGTGACTTCATCGAACGCCGAACACATCATCAACCAGTTGCCCGCCCACCAGCCGATCCTGTTCGCGCCCGACAAGCACTTGGGCGCTTACCTGGCCCACAAGACCGGTCGCGAGATGATGTTGTGGGAAGGCACCTGCATCGTCCATGAACAGTTTTCCGTGCGCGAACTGGTGAAGCTCAAGACCGAGCATCCCGACGCCCTTGTCGCCGCGCATCCGGAATGCCACGAAGGAATCCTCGATCACGCCGATCACGTCGGCTCCACCCGCGCGATCCTGGATTTCGCGCTCAACGCGCCGGCGAAAGAATTCATCATCGCCACCGAACGCCACATCATTCATCAAATGGAAAAAGCGGCGCCGGAAAAAATCTTCATCCCGGCGCCCGGCGCCGACGGCAGTTGCAATTGCGCCAATTGTCCGTTCATGGAATTGAACACCCTTGAGAAGACGTATCTGGCGATGGTCAATGGCGCGCCGAGGATCGAGATTCCCGAAGACCTGAGGATCCGCGCCCTCAAACCGCTGGAAAGAATGCTGGAGATGTCGCCCCCGGCGCCAACGGTTACCCAAGCGGCGGAATAATCCCGTGACAACCCCAAAGCTTGATCCCGCGGATATCAAGGCCGCCGTGGATGCGGCCTTGGCCGAGGACTTAGGCGAAGGCGACATCACCACCGAAGCGGTCATCCCCGCCTCGGCCCGCCTCAGGCTGGTGATGGCCTCCCGCCAGGACATGGTCGTCGCCGGATTGCCGGTGGTGCTGGAAGTATTCAAAAGGCTGGCGCCGGACGCCGACATTACCTTGGAAGCGGCCGACGGCGACAAAATTTCGGCCGGCACCGTTATCGCCCGCCTCGAGGGTCCGGCGGCGGCGCTGCTGTCAGGCGAACGGACGGCCCTTAATTTCCTGCAAACGCTGTCGGGGATTGCGACCCTGACCCGCGCCTATGTAGACCGGATCGACGGCACCGGCGCGGTGCTTCTGGATACCCGAAAGACGTTGCCGGGTTTGCGGGCTCTTAGCAAATACGCGACGGCCATTGGCGGCGCCACCAACCACCGCTTAGCGCTCGATGACGGTGTTCTCATCAAGGACAACCATATCGCCGTCGCCGGCGGCGCCGGTGAAGCCGCCCGGCGCGCCAAGGCCGCCGGCCTGAAGGACATCGAAGTGGAATGCGACACCATCGAGCAGATGAAAGAAGCCCTCGAAGCCGGCGCCGACCGCTTGCTTCTGGACAACATGCCCCCGGACGTTCTCTCCGAAGCGGTCAAGGTGACGGACGGCAGGGCTCCGCTGGAGGCGTCAGGCGGAGTCACCCTTGAGACCATCCGCGATATTGCCGAGACCGGCATCGATTACATCTCCGTCGGCGCCATTACCCTGTCGGCGCCCGCCGTCGACATCGGCCTCGACCTGGCGGAGGATTGAGAAAATAACCGGGCAAAGGACGCGGTTTATTCTGGACCGATCGGTCCGTAAAAAGCCCGAAAAGCCCTCTCCCCCCTTGCCCTCGATTCCAAAACAGGGTACGACAAAAGGCATATAAGGCCGAAACGGCCTGTTTCCCGGCTGAATCCGGGATGCCTCGACCTAGGGGTGGATTCATGGCTCGCAGCAAAATTGCGCTGATCGGCGCCGGTAATATCGGCGGCACGCTGGCCCATTTGGCCGGACTGAAGGAACTGGGCGATATCGTCCTGTTCGACATCATCACCGGCATTCCCCAGGGAAAAGCATTGGATATCGCTGAATCGTCACCCATCGATGGCTTCGACGTCCGTCTTCGGGGCTCAAAAGGCTACGGCGCAATCCGTGGCGCCGATGTCGTCATCGTCACCGCCGGCATCGCCCGCAGGCCGGGCATGAGCCGCGACGACCTGATCGGCATCAACACCCAGGTCATGAAATCCGTCGGCGCCGGCATCAAGGCGAACTGCCCCAGGGCCTTCGTCATCTGCATCACCAATCCCCTGGATGCCATGGTGATGGTGCTCCGCGATGCCTCGGGGCTGCCCCCGAACATGGTCGTCGGCATGGCCGGCGTTTTGGACTCGGCCCGTTTCAGGTATTTCCTGGCCGAGGAATTCAAGGTTTCGGTCGAAGACGTCACCGCCTTTGTCCTCGGCGGCCACGGCGACACCATGGTGCCCCTGGTCCGGTATTCCACCGTCGCCGGCATTCCCCTTCCTGATCTCGTGCGCATGAAGTGGACGACCCAAAAACGCATTGATGCGATCGTTCAACGCACCCGCATGGGCGGCGGCGAGATCGTGGCCCTTTTGAAAACCGGCTCGGCCTTTTACGCCCCCGCCAGCTCCGCCATCCAGATGGCCGAAGCCTATCTGAAGGACAAGCGCCGGGTGCTTCCCTGCGCCGCCTATTTGCGCGGCGAATACGGGATCAACGGTTTTTATGTCGGCGTACCCTGCGTTATCGGCGCCCGGGGCGTCGAAAAAATCGTCGAAATCAAACTCAACCCCGAAGAACGGGTCATGTTTAGACAATCCGTCCGCGCCGTCAGGGCGCTAATCAGAACCACGAGGAAACTCATGAGCAAGAAACCCAAGCTTAAAAAGAAGACAGTGAAAAAGAAGACCGCCGCCAAAAAACGCCCGATCAAGCGCAAAACCGCCGCCAAAAAACGCCCGGTCAAGCGTAAGACCGCCGCCAAAAAACGCCCGGTCAGGCGCAAGACCGCCAAGCGCAAGACCGCCGCCAAAAAGCGTCCGGTCAAGAGGAAG
>CAZVFL010000010.1:0-56514 GCA_964626025.1 uncultured Thalassospiraceae bacterium | reverse complement strand
GGGTTTGGCGCGGTACCGCGTTTGGTGCGCCAGGGGCCGCACCGACGTGCCGGGGATCGTCGACTGGTACATGGACGGCAAGATCAACATCGACGACCTGATCACCCACCAGATGCCCTTGGACGACATCAACAAGGCCTTCGACCTGATGCACAGCGGAGAAAGCATCCGCAGCGTTGTCGTTTTTTGAGGGCAGCGGGTGATTGGAGCGGGCGAGGGGAATCGAACCCCCGTCTAAAGCTTGGGAAGCTTTCGTTCTGCCGTTGAACTACGCCCGCTTTGGGATCGGGCATTATCTTAACGGAATCGCCCGAAACTGCGCAAGCCGACGGCCCATGAGCCCCCCGCCCGTTCACGAACCTTTGACGGCTTGTGACCCGAAAGTCCTGGTTTTTTGGTTGGCTTGTCCCTTCCGGAGGGCTAAATATTTTCCATGCTCGAATTCGAACAAACCGAACGGCGGCCCCTGGACCCCCGCAAGTTCAAGGACCCCCGCTTCACCGCCGAAGGGGTGCAGCGCGCCGTCGTCGCGCTGACGCATCTACGGACGCTGTGGTTCAACACCGGCAGCCTCTGCAACATCACCTGCCAGAACTGCTACATGGAGTCGAGCCCGACCAACGACCGCTTAGCCTATATGACCCTCGCCGAGGTCCGGGCATTCCTGGACGAAATCTTGGATGAGGGCCTGCCGGTCGAGAAAATCGCCTTTACCGGCGGCGAGCCCTTCATGAACCGGGAACTCACGGACATGATCGAGGAATCCTTGGGCCGGGGCTACAGGGTGCTGGTGCTGACCAATGCCATGAAACCCATGTTGCTTAAGCGGCCACGCCTGAAGGAAATTCTGGAGCGCTACGGCGCCGGCATGGTGATCCGCGTTTCCATTGACCATTTCACCAAGCCCAAGCACGAAGAGGTGCGGGGAAAGGGTTCCTGGGCGCCGATGATCGAAGGCTTGCGCTGGCTGGCCAGGAACGGCTTCGCCCTCACCGTCGCCGGGCGCACGTGCTGGGGTGAAACCGAGGCCGATGCGCGCCGGGGCTACGCCGGTCTGTTCGAGGCCGAGAAAATTCCCGTTGACGCCTTCGACCCCGGGCAATTGGTCCTGTTCCCGGAAATGGACGCCGGCGCCGATGTCCCCGAAATCACCATCAACTGCTGGGACATCCTGGGCGTGGCGCCGGAAACCATGATGTGCGCGACGTCGCGCATGATCGTCAAGCGCCGTGGCGCCGACAAGCCCTCGGTGGTGCCGTGCACGCTGTTGCCCTATGACCCGGCCTTTGAACTGGGCGAGAGCCTCGCCGAGGCGGCGAAGACGGTGCAGCTCAACCATCCCCATTGCGCCAAATTCTGCGTTCTCGGCGGCGCGTCTTGCAGCGCGGAATGACCGAGACGCGGGAACTAGGTGTCCTGGAAGGCCCGGTGCTGTGTTTCGGCGGGCCCTATTCCAACGCCCAGGCGACCGAGGCGGTGCTGGCCGAAGCCAGGGCGCGGGATATTCCACCTGAAAGGACCATCTGCACCGGCGACGTTGTCGCCTACGGCGGCCAACCGAAAGAAACGGTCGACCTGATCCGTGCCTCGGGCGTCCAGGTGGTGATGGGGAATTGCGAGGAATCGATCGGTTTCGGCGCTGCCGACTGCGGTTGCGGGTTCGATGAGGAAAGCGATTGCGCCGATTGGTCCCGGGTCTGGTACGCCCACGCGTTAACCGGGCTCGATGACGGAGCAAAAGCCTGGATGCGCGAACTTCCCAGGCAAATCAGGTTTACATTGCGAGGCCGGCGCTTCGCCGTCATTCACGGGGGCGCCGAAAACATCTCGGAATATATCTTCGCTTCGACGCCCGGTGAAACGAAGAGCCATGGCTTCCACCAATTGGACCGGGACGGTCCCGTAGACGGCGTCATTGCCGGCCATTCCGGCCTGCCGTTCACCGAGCTTCTGGGCCACCGGCTGTGGCTGAACGCCGGCGCCATCGGCATGCCCGCCAACGACGGCACGCCCAGGGGCTGGTTTTCGGTCCTGACGCCGGCGGCCGGCGGCATTGATATCGCCCTTTATCCGCTCGATTACGACCACAGGGCCGCGGCCCGGGCACTACGCAACCAAAGCCCCGACCTGCCCTACGCAAAAACGATGGGAGACGGGCTGTGGCCGAACATGGCCGTGATGCCTGAGGCGGAACGGAGACTCCAGGGCCGGCCCCTTGCACCCAAGCCGGTCCACTGGCCGGGAAGGCCTCCCGCCGCCGCCGAAGTGGCCCATAATATCCGTTTGTTTCCAGACAGATAAAAGGGGTCCGGTCTTTTTTCATTGGCATCCCCAAGAGACACTGGAAATATTGGGGTTAAACCTTAAATATAAGGACCCAGTTTGCTATCCGGCTTCCAGGATCATCAACCACGAATAAGAGGAACTCAGATGACGGACCTCAGTGCCTACGCCGAAACCACCAAGGCCATTACGGTCAGCGTCGAGCCCATTTATTTGGACGAACAATCGGAGCCGGATGACGGCCACTTCGTCTGGGCCTATCACGTCCGCATCGAAAACAACGGCAAGGAAACAGTGCAATTGATGGCCCGCCACTGGCGGATCACCGATTCCATGGGCAACGTCCAGGAGGTCCAGGGCGACGGCGTGGTCGGCGAACAGCCGGTGCTGTCGCCCGGCGGTTCGTTTGAATACACGTCCGGCACTCCCCTTTCGACGCCTTCGGGAATTATGTCCGGCACCTATCAGATGGAAACCAATGCCGGCAAACGCTTTGATGTGAATATTCCGGCTTTTTCCCTCGATAGCCCCTATCAGGCGGCTCAAGTACATTAGCTTTCAGGAAAGATCCCCATGGACAAGACCGTAACAGCGCAAAAAAAACTGAAGGTGGTGGACGCCGATGGCGCCGGGACCGGCGGGCTTGATGATATCGAAGGGCCGATCCAGCCCGTCGCCGACAAGCCCAACCGCGCCGAGGCCGAGGACGCGGTCCGCACCCTGATCAAGTGGGCGGGCGACGACCCGGACCGCGAAGGGCTTCTGGACACGCCGGCCCGCGTCGCCAGGTCCTATGAGGAATTCTTCGACGGCTATGGCTCGTGCCCGAAAACCATCCTCGAGCGCACCTTCGAGGAAACGGACGGTTATGACGAAATCGTTCTGCTTCGGGACATCCGTTTCGAATCCCATTGCGAGCATCACATGGCCCCAATCATCGGAATCGCGCATGTTGCCTACCTGCCGCACCACCGGGTCGTCGGCATCTCGAAGCTGGCAAGGCTGGTCCAGATCTATGCCAAGCGTTTGCAGATACAGGAAAAACTGACCGCCCAGATCGCCAACACCATAGACCTGGTGCTCGAGCCCAAGGGCGTCGCCGTGGTTATCAAGGCATCGCACCAATGCATGACCACCCGCGGCATCCACAAGCCCGGCGCCCTTATGGTCACCAGCCGCATGCTCGGCGCCTTTCGCGACGACGCGTCCACCCGGCGTGAATTCCTGGCCATGATCGGCGGCCCCCATACCGGCGAGACTCCCTACGCCTGATCCCCACGAAAGGGCTCCTTTCAAGACACCCTCTTGACCCCACACCCTGAACCGGTTTCATTGGCTGCCGGGGGAATTCGGGGGCTTTTTCCTTCTCTTGACAGCCATCGGCGGGAGCATCTTCCACTATGGATTTCCGGCCTATTTTTCTGATTATCGGCACCCTGCTGGCGACGCTGGCGGTGATGATGCTGGTGCCGATGGTGGTGGATATCTTATCCGGCAATCCGGACTGGGAAGTGTTCGCCATTTCCGCGGGCGTAACGCTGTTCGTCGGTGTCGCCATGGCGCTGACCAGCCGCACCGGGACCATGCATTTGTCCATCCGCCAGGCTTTCTTGATGACGAGCCTTAGCTGGCTGGCGTTGACCTTTTTCGCCTCGCTGCCGTTTATCTATTCGGGAATAAGCCTAAGCTTCACCGACGCCTTTTTCGAGGCCATGTCCGGCATCACCACCACCGGGTCCACGGTTATCACCGGGCTTGACGCCGCGCCCAAGGGAATCCTGTTGTGGCGCGCGCTTTTGCAGTGGCTGGGCGGCATTGGCATTATCGTCATGGCGATTGCCGTGTTGCCGATGTTGAAGGTCGGCGGCATGCAGCTGTTCCGCATGGAAAGTTCCGATCAGTCAGAAAAGGCCCTGCCCCGGACGGCCCAGATCGCCAGCGCCATCGGCGTTATTTATTTGGTGCTATCGGGTCTTTGCGCCGGCGCCTATTGGTTGGCGGGCATGAACGGGTTCGAGGCCATTTCCCACTCCATGACCACCATCGCCACCGGGGGGTTCTCGACCTCGGACGGATCACTTGGGCATTTCGACAACGCCTGGATCGACATGATCGCCACCCTGGGGATGATCATCGGCTCGTTGCCGTTCCTGTTGTACCTGAAGACGCTGCAAGGCGAATTCCGGGCGGTCTTTTCCGACAGTCAGGTGCAGTCCTTCATCTCGCTGGTCGCCGTGGTGGTCATCATGATGGCCGGCTGGCTGTGGCTGGAAAACGGTTTCGGTCCGGTGCTGGCGCTCAGGCTGGCAGCGTTCAATATCGTCTCCGTCATCACCGGCACCGGCTACGCGACGTCGGACTATAGCCTGTGGGGCAGCTTCGCGTTGCCGATATTCTTCTTCATCATGTTTATCGGCGGCTGCGCCGGGTCCACCACCTGCGGGATCAAGATCTTCCGCTTTCAGGTTTTGTATGCCGCCGCCCGCACGCAGATTCACCAACTTTTGCAGCCGCACGGCGTTTTCATCCCCTATTACAACCGCCAGCCCATATCCGAAGAAGTCATCGTTTCGGTGTTGAGCTTCTTCTTCATGTGGTTCGTTTCGTTCGCGATCCTGGCCCTGGCGCTGGGCATGTTGGGGTTGGATTACCTGACGGCGCTGTCGTCGGCGGCGACCGCCATCTCCAACGTCGGCCCGGCGCTGGGTCCCATCGTCGGGCCGTCGGGCACCTTCCAACCGCTGCCGGACGCCGCCAAGTGGCTGCTTTCGGGCGGCATGCTGTTGGGCCGGTTGGAGCTGTTTACTGTAATTGTTTTATTCAGCCGGTCGTTCTGGCGGGGTTAGGGGACCAAAAACCGGGCCAGTTTCTTTTCCATTTCGGCGTTGAAGTCCCGCATCAGGTTCTCGGTCAGATCGAACCAGATCCGGTCGCGCTCGTTGATGGAGGCGTCCTCGCGGATCGTCATGAACCGTGTCGCCCGCGCCGTCACCCGGCCGGCGGGCATCTCTATGCTCGCTTCCAGGTCAAGGTCATAACGGTGCGATTGCTGCTTGGTGAACGTGGCCTTGAGGCCGGTCTTTTTCTGCAAGGGCGTTTCGACGGCACTGGCCTTGCTGATGATCAGCCTCGCCGTTCCCGACCGGCCGGCGGTCTTGAGACGGTCCCGGGCCCAGCGCCGAACCGCCTTCAGGGGCGGCGTCGGAAACAGATGTTCGACGTTGGGCGCCTGCAAGGGCGGGCGGTATTGGGAGACGACCTCGATTCGGGCGACGTTCAGCTTGAGCGGCCCCAGATGTGTGTACGTCAATTCGGGCAGTTTCTGTACCGAGACCGGCGTTTCGCACGCCGTCAGTCCTAGCGCCAGAATCCCCAGGGCGAGGACGGCGACGACCGCAAAGGCAATTTTTCGGAACAACCCGGCCATCACCCATATTACCCCAAACACCAGGCCAGGATGCCTTTTTGCGCATGCAACCGGTTTTCCGCTTCGTCCCAGACGACGGAATGGGGCCCGTCCATGACCTCGTCGGTGACTTCCTCGCCCCGGTGGGCCGGCAGGCAATGCATGAAAAGCGCCCCCTTTTTGGCTTTCGACATCAACGCCTGGTCAACGCGGAAGGGTTCCAGCAGCTTCTTCCGGTCGTCTGCGTCTTTGTCGCCCATGGAGACCCAGGTGTCGGCGACGACCAGGTCGGCGTCCTTGACCGCCTTGGCGGCGTCGTTGGTGACGGTGACGACGGCGCCTTCCTTTTCGGCCCAGTCCAGGACTTCTGCCTTCGGCCTGAATTCATCGGGGCACGCCAACCGCAACTGGAAGCCGAAGCGCGCCGCCGCGTGGATCCAGCTGGTCGCCACGTTGTTGCCGTCGCCGGACCAGGCCACCACCCGGCCCTCAATGGGGCCCGCGCTTTCCTCGAACGTCATCACGTCGGCCATGATCTGGCACGGGTGCGAGAAGTCCGTCAGCCCGTTGATGACCGGCACGGTGGCGTGGGCTTCCAGGTCGGCGAGTTTTCCCGGATCGTCGGTGCGGATCATGATGGCGTCGGCATAGCGGCTGAGCACGCGGGCGGTGTCGGCCACGGATTCGCCGCGCCCCAATTGAGATTCGCCCTCGGTCATCACCACCACCTGACCCCCCAGTTGCTGCATGCCGATCTGAAACGAAACCCGGGTCCGGGTCGAAGGCTTCTCGAATATCATCACCAGCGTCTTGCCGGCGAACAAGGGCTTTGAGACGCCCTTGGCGTGGTCGCGCTTGAGCTTGCCGGCGAGGTCCAGGATTTCGCGCAGCGTCTTCATGTCGAGCCGGTGGATGTCGAGGAAATGTTTAATGTCAGGCATTATTACTGTCCCTGTCGCGGCTTACGCCGCCAGTTCGGCCGAGGCCTTTTCGATGATGCCCAGGGCCTCGTCAACGTGGCTTTCGTCGATAATCAACGGCGGTACCAGCCGGACCACGTTTTCGCCCGCCGCCACCGTCAACAGGCCCCCCTGGGCGAGCTTCTCGACGACGGCGGTATTTTCGGGCACGCACTTCAGGCCGACCATCAGCCCGGCGCCCGAAACCCCGGAAAAGACCTTGGGATGGTCCTGGACCAGCGCCTCCAGCCGTTGCCAGAGCTTGCGGGCAACGCCGTCAACGGAAGCCAGGAAGCCCTTTTCCAGAATCACGTCGAGGACCGCGTTGCCGACCGCCATGGCCAGCGGATTGCCGCCGAAGGTGGAGCCATGGGAGCCCGCGGTCATGGCTTCCGCCGGTCCTTCCTTGGCCAGGCACGCGCCGACGGGGAACCCGCCGCCCAGGCCTTTGGCCGTGGCCAGCACGTCGGGCTCTATGCCTGCCCATTGGTGGGCGAACAGCTTGCCGGTGCGGCCGATGCCGCACTGGACCTCGTCGAACATCAGCAACACGCCGAATTCATCGGCAACGTCGCGAAGGCCTTTAAGGTAATCCAGCGGCAGGGGCCGGATGCCGCCCTCGCCCTGCACCGGCTCGACCAGGATGGCGGCGGTCTCGGGTCCGATGGCCTGGCGCATTTCGTTCAAGTTGCCGAAGGCGACCTGATCGAAGCCGTCGGTCGGCGGACCGAAGCCCTTCAAGTGCTTCTCCTGGTTGCCGGCGGCGATGGTCGCCAGGGTGCGGCCGTGAAAGGCGCCCTCGGCGGTCACCACCCGGAAGCGTTCCGGTTGGCCTTTGGCGTCGTGGAATTTGCGGGCCATCTTCAACGCCGTTTCCACCGCCTCGGCGCCTGAATTATTGAAAAATACGCTATCGGCAAAGCTGGCGGCGACCAGCCGCCCGGCCAGGCGCGTTTGTTCCGGAATCTCGTAAAGGTTGGAGCAATGCCAGAGCTTCCCCGCCTGTTCCGTCAGCGCCTCGACCAGATGGGGGTGGCAATGACCGAGGCTGGTCACCGCGATGCCGCCGCCGAAATCCAGATAGCGGGTTCCGTCGGCGGCATAGAGATACACCCCCTCGCCCTTGTCGAAGGCAAGGTCGGCCCGGGCGTAGGTGGGCATGACGGGTGAGATCATCTGAACGGCTCTCCTGTAAACTTGGCGGCCGGGACCGGCGAGGGCTTTGGCCCCCCCGGCCTTAGGAAAGCGGCCAAGTATCTTGATCGGGGGGGCGCTGTCAACGCGCAACCTTTTTAAGGCTGTCTCAGGCCTTCAACTTGTAGCCGGACGCGAACATCCAGGTGGAAAGCGCCCACAGGCCGATATTGACTGCGGCCATGACCACGACGCCGAGGACCAACGAGCCGTCGGCGTGGCCGATAACGCCGTAGCGCAACCCGTCGATCATGTAAAAGAACGGGTTGAAATGGGCTGCGATCTGCACCGCCTCAGGCAACCGCTGGATGGAATAGAAGGTGCCGGAAAGAAACGACAGCGGCGTGACGATGAAATTGGTGACCGCCGCTATATGGTCGAATTTTTCCGACCAGACGCCGCCGATCACCCCCAACAACGACAGCATCAGCGACGCCATGAAGCCGTGATAGAGGACGAACCCCCAGTGATGGACGCTGAGGTCCACGAACGGGCTGATACCGAGCCCGACCACCACGCCGACGGCGATGCCCCGGGTAACGCCGCCCATGGTGAAGCCGAAGGTGATCTCGTGGGCGGTGAACGGCGGCATCAGGGTATCGACGATGTTGCCCTGGATCTTGGAAATGATGATCGACGAAGACGTGTTGGCGAACGCGTTCTGGACGATCGCCATGACGATCAGGCCGGGCGCCAGGAACTCCATGAACGGCACCCCGGCGACGGTGCGCACGGTGCCGCCCAAGGCGAGCGAGAAGATCGCCATGAACAACAGCGTCGTGATCACCGGCGCCACCAGGGTCTGGGTAAAGACCTTGATGAAACGCCGGACCTCGCGCAGGTAAAGGGTCCAAAGTCCGATCCAGTTGACGGCGCCCATGGGGGGCGATTTGATTTCAATGTTCATGGCAAGTGGATAAAATCTAACATACGGTATCCATACGATCCCATATCCCGGTTTCTCGGCAGGAGAGCGTCCGTAGGCGATGCCCGGTGCATCGTCAAGGGTGCTCGACGCCCCGAGAGGCCGGGATATGGGACCCGGAGGGCGGCTTCCCAAGCCCGCCGGACGCGTTGTCCGATGCTTGTGATGCTCCAGCATCATCGCGCATCGGGCGCCTTTCCGGACGAGTTTAGGAAGCCGTGGTATGGGTACCGTATGTTAGATTCTATCCACTAAATATATACGCCCGGGGCGTGACAATATCCAACCATGACGGACAAGCAGAAGAACAAGAGGCGCGGAGCGGCATCAGCCGCGACAGGGAAAAAGTTCAAGACCCCCAGGAAGGCAACGCCGAAATACCTGGAAAACGCGGCACTCTATTACCTGTCGCGCTTTGCCACCTCGGCGGAAAACCTGCGGCGCGTGATGATGCGCAAGGTTGACCGTTCGGCCCGGTTCCACGACACCGATGCCGAGGAAGGCGAAGCCCACGTCGAGGACATGATCGGGCGGTTCAAGAGTTCCAGCCTCTTGGATGACGCCGCCTATGCCAAATCAAGGGCCGAAAGCCTGCACCGGCGCGGCAATTCGGCGCGCGTGATCCGGGGCAAGCTGCGGCAAAAAGGGGTCGGGAACGACGACATCGCCGCCGCCCTCGACGCGCGCTCGGATGACCTCGACGGCGGCGAAGACCCGGAACTGGCCGCCGCCGTCACCTTCGCCAAACGGCGGCGGCTGGGGCCGTACTTTACCGGCAAGGTTTCCGGGGATACCCGCGAAAAGCAGTTGGCGGCGCTGGCCCGGGCCGGGTTTTCATACGACATCGCCCGCCAGGTCATCGAGGCGGAATCCGTTGACGACATCTGACAACCACGGTATTCGAGAACACGGAGGAAAATCATGACCGTCACCATCTACCATAACCCGCGTTGCTCGAAATCGCGCCAGACCCTCGGCCTTCTTCGGGAACGCGGCATCGAGCCGGAGATCATCGAATACTTGGTGACGCCCCCCGACGCCGGGGAACTGAAGACCATCTTAGGGCTTTTGGGGAAAGGCCCCCGCGACATCATGCGCAAAAAGGAAGCCAAGGAGGCGGGGCTCGATGACCCGGACCTGGACGACGAGGCGCTGATCGCCGGCATGGCCGCCAATCCCATTGTCATCGAGCGCCCGATTGTCATCAACGGCGACAAAGCCGCCCTCGGACGGCCGCCGGAAAGCGTTGTCGACATACTTTAAAACGCCGGGGTTGAAGTTCACCTGCCAAATATTCACTATTGGGGAATATTCGCGAAACCCGCTCGACCCTTGGCCTATCAGGCCCCCTGGGAGAGACCATGGCAGCCGATAAGAACCCCGCAACCGCCGCCAAACCGGCGAGAAAACCGGCCGCGAAACGCACCATCAGCGCCAAGCTGAAACCGGTAGGCAAGCCCGAGCCCCTGTCCCCGGCGGCCGAAACCGCGCCGGCCGAGCCCGGCCAGCCGACCGCCGATCTGATCGCCCTTTGGCAGTCGCTGGAGCCGGACCAGCGCCTGGCCCTTCGCGAGCGCGAGGCAGTTCGGTTGTTCAGCAAGGGCCTGGAACATCACCAGAAGGGCGAGGTTTCCGAAGCGGTCAAGTTCTACGGCCAGGCCTTGATCCTCAATCAGGCGTTCCCCGATTTTTACAACAACATGGGGGTGGCGCTTCGGACGCTCGGCAAGCTGGAGGCGTCGGCGGCGTGCTATCAGCGTTCGCTGGCGCTCAAGCCCGACCACGCGCCGTCTTATACCAACCTGGGCAACGTGTTGCGCGATCTCGGCCGGCTTGAGGTCGCCGCCGCCAGCCACCGCAAGGCCGTCGAGCTGACGCCCGACGAGGCCGAAACACATTACAACCTCGGCCTTTCCTTCCGCGACCTCGGCGACAACGACCAGGCGCTCGCCTGTTTCCAAAAGACCCTTGAGCTCAACCCCGACCATCCGGATTGCCGGTGGGACCGTTCGCTCAGCCTGTTGCAGAAAGGCGAAATCAAGGAAGGCTTCGAGGAATACGAATGGCGGTGGAAGCTTTCCTCGAACCCGCCCCGCGAATTCAGCCAGCCCCTTTGGGACGGCTCCGAGCTGGGCGGTAAGACCATCCTCTTGCACCAGGAGCAGGGCTTTGGCGACATGATCCACTTCGCCCGCTACATCCCGCTGGTCAAGGAAAAAGGCGGTACCGTCATCGTCGAGACGCAGCCGAAGCTGGCCAGGCTGTTTTCGACCATCGAAGGCGTCGGCCAGGTCGTCAACGTCGGATCGGCTTTGCCCGAGTTCGACGTCTATCTGCCGATGATGTCGCTGGCCAACGTCTTCGGCACCACGCTGGAGACCGTTCCGGCGGTCATCCCCTATCTGAAGCCGCCCGATGCCCATGCCGCCCAATTGCCGGTGACGCTCGGCCAGAGCCGCAAGATCGGCATCGCCTGGGCCGGCCGGCCGACCCACAAGAACGATTCCCGGCGGTCGTGCCCGTTCCGTCATTTCATCGAGCTGATGGGCGTGGCGAACACCCGGCTTTACAGCCTGCAAACCGGCCCGGTGACCGCCGACATCGCCGAAAACGGCTGTGAGGCCCTGGTCACGGACGTCGGCAGCAAAATGAGCGATTTCGCCGAAATCGCCGGCGTCATTTCCGAACTGGACCTGGTGGTGACGGTGGATACTTCCTTCGCCCACCTGGCAGGCGCGCTCGGCAAGCCGGTGTGGGTGGCGCTGTCCCGACCCGGCGATTGGCGCTGGATGCAGGACCGCGACGACAGCCCCTGGTACCCGACGGCGCGGCTGTTCCGCCAGGAACGCCCGGGCGACTGGGACGGCGTGTTCCAGCGCATCCGCCAGGCGCTGGCCGAAGAGGCCCAAGGTTAAGGGCTAGGCCGAAAAATCCTCAGAAACGATAGCCGTAGCGGACGCCGACGTTTTCAAGGCCTTCGTTGGTATCGCAGAGCTTGGCGTTGGAGATGTGGTCCATCAGCACGTCAATGGAATGGTGCTCATCGAACCGCCAGCCGACGTTGATACCGAGCCGGAACAGCGGATTGCAGCCGAGTTCCTTTTCGTCCGGTTGGCCTTCGCCCTGGTTGGTGACGCCGTCGTGAAGGGCGCCGCCCATGCTCCAACCGGCAAAGAACTTCTTCCACAGCTCCCACTCCCAGACCACGCCGAGCCACACCGAATTGGTGTCGCCGGAACCGCTGAGGTCGGCGCCGATGTGGGGATAGGGGGAACCGATATATTTAAGGATATCCGGTGATTGGAAGCGCAGTTCGACATGGCCGTCAACGCCGTCTTCCTTTTGCGAACTGAACGGCCCCATATCGTGGGCCAGCGCGCCCAGCTTGATTTCCGAGAAAATCCCGCCGCCGCCGGCAGGGGCCCTTGTTCGCCGCCCAGCCGGGGCGGGGGCTCTGGTTCCAGCCGGGGCTTTGACCGGGGTTGCCCTGCCCCGGGCTTTTGGTTGGGGCGCCGGCGCGGGGGCTTGCCCGACGGGCGCCGGCTGAACGGTCGCCGGACGCCACCGGGTTCCATACTGGTTGGCCAGCGGGTGCGGCTCGAAAAGCATCCGGTTCATGTCGTAACCCGAACCGGCGCTGCCGCCATGGGCGGTTCCTGACAGAACAGCCGTCACCGCCAAAAGAACGACGCCGGGGATGGTAAAAGACCTCACGGCATTCCCCCAAGGAGCACTGGTTTTACCCGGTCACGTCAGAAGCCGTGGGCGTTTATGTTTACTGCCTTTATAATCGGCTGCATACCGGGGCTTGACTTTGTTTTAAAACGCGGGGCGTCTATTGTCTAGTCAACCTATTGATATTATTTTTTCTTTCCTTCTCTTGTCTTGTTATTTGGGGCTCGTTTTTTCCTTTTTGGCTTGATTTCAGCGCAACCGTTGACCCTCAAGGCCGGCCTCGGCAACATAGCGGGGTTTCCGGGGTCAAAGCCCCATCGGAGGTTCCGTTTGAAGAAGACCGCGCAAACCTTTAACGACGGCGACGTTATTTTCCGCGAGGGAGAGCCCAGCGACACCGCCTATGAGATCGTTTCCGGCAACGTCGAGATCGCCAAAACCGGAGACGACGGCGAGATACGCCTTGCGGTGTTGAATCCCGGCGAAATGTTTGGCGAGATGGGCGTCCTGGACCAAGGCAAACGGAGCGCCTCGGCCAAGGCCGTCGGCCCCGTTAGCGTCAACGCCATCGGCCGCAAGGATTTCCTCGCCGGCGTCCGGGACAAGCCGGATATGGCGCGGAGCATCATGGGCAACCTGGTGGAAAGGCTCAGGGGCGCCGACACCATGCTGACCGGCGGCGGCCAGGAGCCCGACGACCGGGCGGGGGCCCAACAGCTTCCGAAAACCGTCTCCGGCGAGGACGGCCCGGCCGAAGCCACGATGACCGGGGTGCTCGGGCGCTTTTTCGGTTGGAAGCCCCTGCCGAAAACCGAAAAGGTGAAAGTCCGGGTGGCGCCGTTTATAGGCGACGATGACGGCAGCCATGCAAAACGGGTCGTCCGGGCGCTGGAAAAACGCAAGGGCCTTCGCGTCAAGGCGGTCCGGAAACCCCTGAAGATAGACTCGGGCGCCAATTCCGAAGAACGGGCCAAAATGGCGGTAACGGCGGCGCGCAAGGTGCTGGCGGATACCGATTCCGACTTGCTGATCTGGGGCGAATGTCCGTCGCCGGGGATGATCTTGCATCTGAAATTCGTTTCATTCGCCGCCTGGAATGAGGACAAGCCCGGCAGTTTCGGCTCCGATGACGTCCTTCCCCTGCCGGCCGAATTCGGGGACCTCTTCGCTGATTTCCTGTACGCCGTTTCATTGGCCGCGTTGGTGCCTAAATCCGAAACCAAGGCCGCGACCCTGGCCCGCACCCTGCCGCTGGCGCTCGATAGCGCGCGCGCGGCGCTTGAGGATATTCCCGGCGACCTTACCCGGCGCGAACGGGGCCAGGTCCATCTCTGCTTTGCCAATGCCCTGACGACGGTGGCGGTCCAGCGCGCCGATCTGGGCCTCTTTCAGCGCTCGAAGGACACCTACAAGGAATGCCTGGCGCTTCTCACCGAGGACGACGCGCCGGCTGAATGGGCCGTCGTCCAGAAAAACCTGGGCGCGGTCCTGCAGGCCATTGCCGAGCGCACCGACGACAAAAATGCGCTGGACGAGGCGGTGGAGGCCTTGCGCGCCGCGCTCAAGGTTCTCAACCGGGACGACACCCCCCTTGAATGGGCGGCCGTGCAAAACCGTCTCGGCGAAGCGTTATACAAGCTGGATTTAGACAGCGGCGACACGGAAATGCTGAAGCATGCCATCGGCGCCTATCAGTCGGCCCTTCAGGTCTACACGCGCGCCGAAACGCCGATGCGCTGGGCCGAGGTCATGGATAACCTTGCCCAGGTCACGCAAATCCTGGGTGGACAGATGAAAAACGCCGAGGCCCTTGGAAAAGCCGCCCAGGCCTGCCGCGCCGCCCTGGAGGTCCGCACCAAGGCAAAAGCGCCGCTTTTATGGGCGGCAACGCAGAACAACCTGGGCTCGTCCCTGTTCCTGTTGGGCAAGATGAGCAAAAATGCCGATCATCTGCGAGGCGCGGCGGAGGCCTTCGACCTGGCCACCAGCCTTTACCGGGCCCGGGGAATGGACAAGATGGCATCCGTCACCGAAAAGAACCTCAGCCACGTCAATCAATTGCTGGGCCAGTCACAGCCCAAGGGCGTTGCCGAAATGGATTGGGAGGATAACGGCTAGGGATGCCCGGTTGCGGGCCCGCGGCCGCACGACTATATTCCCGCCGTCATCCAAAAAATTGACACATTTCGGCTTAAAATTCGACTCCGGCCGCGACACCGCAAAAGCAAGATAAAAGGTAATTCTGGGGAACTTCTAACATGCCTGAGATGATCGCCCTCAAGGGTTTGACCAAAAGGTTCGGGCCGCTTCTTGCCGTTGATAATATTTCCATAACCCTGGAAAGCGGCGAGGTTCTGGGATTCCTTGGCCCCAACGGCGCCGGCAAATCGACAACCATGCGGATGATCACCGGGTTCGTGGAACCGACGTCGGGAACGGCCGAGGTCTGCGGTTTCGACATTACCCGGCATCCCGTCGAAGCCAAACGCCGGATCGGCTATCTGCCCGAAGGCGCGCCGACCTACGGCGACATGACGCCGGGGTCTTATCTGAGCTTCATTGCCGAGGTCCGTGGTTTTGACGGGGCCGAAAAATACCGCCGCATCGCCGATGTGGTCGAAAAAGTGGAACTGGCGGAAGTCATCCACCAACCCATTGATACCCTGTCGAAGGGATTTAAGCGCCGCGTCGGCCTGGCCCAGGCCATGTTGCATGACCCCGATATCCTGATCATGGACGAACCGACGGACGGGCTTGACCCTAACCAGAAGCATCAGGTCCGGACCCTGATTCGGGAAATGTCGGCGACCAAGGTGATCATCATCTCCACCCATATCCTGGAGGAGGTGGAGGCCGTGTGCTCCCGCGCCGTAATCATCGCCAACGGCCGGCTGTTGGCGGACGGCACGCCGGAAGAACTGGTCGCCCAGGCGCCCGACCACAACGCCGTAATCATTACCGTGGACAAGGCCAAGGCGGATGCGGTCGAGAAGTCCCTCAAAGGCATTAAAGAGGTCAAAAGCGTCAAAGCCGTCAAACAGGCCGACGGCACCTTCAGGTTCCGCGTCAGGCCCAAGAAGGGCAAGCTGATCGCCACCGACGTCGCCGCCATTGTCCGGGCCAGGAAAATCCCCGTCCGCGAGATGTTCGTGGAAAGAGGCGCCTTGGACGACGTGTTCCGCAAAATAACCATGCCCCGGAAATCGGACGGCCAGGGGGACACCAAGGGAAACGGCGATGCGTAATATCGGGATTATCGCCAAGCGCGAGCTCAAGGGATATTTCATCACCCCCTTGGCCTATATCTTCATCGTCATCTTCCTGGCGCTGACCGGCGCCTTCGCCTTTTACATCGGAAGGTTTTTCACCAACGAGCAAGCCAGCCTGGTGTCGTTCTTCAACTATCATCCCTGGCTTTACCTGGTGCTGATCCCGGCTATCGCCATGCGGCTGTGGGCCGAGGAACGCAAGACCGGGACCATCGAAATCCTGATGACGCTGCCGGTGTCCACGACCGAGGCGGTTCTGGGCAAGTATCTGGCCGCCTGGGTGTTTTCGGGGATCGCCCTGATCCTGACATTCCCGTTCTGGATTACCGTCAACGTGCTGGGCGATCCGGACAACGGCGTCATCGTGACCAGCTACGTGGGCAGTTTTTTCATGGCCGGCGCTTTCCTGGCCATGGGGTCGTGCATTTCGGCGCTGACCCGCAATCAGGTCATCGCCTTCATCGTCGCCGCCACCGTTTGTTTTCTGTTCACCATGAGCGGCCTGGAACTGGTGTTGAACTTCTTCCGCCTGTGGGCACCCGAAGTGGTGGTCCGGACCGTCGCCTCGATGAGCTTCCTCACCCATTTTTCGGGCGTCATGAAAGGCGTGATCGAGCTCAGGGGCCTTGTTTTCTTCGTCTCGCTGATCGCTTTCTGGCTGTTCGCCAACGTCATCGTCGTCGACCTGAAGAAGGCCTCCTGACCGATGAAATGGCTGGAAACCATAGACCGCTCGAAACTGGCCGGCGCCGGCCTGGCCCTAAGCGTTGTTTTGTTTTTCGCTCTCAATATCTTTTCCAATGCGGCCTTCCAGGGCCTGCGCCTGGACCTGACGGAAGGAAAGCTGTTCACCCTTTCCGAAGGCACCCGGAACGTGCTCAGCACCATAGACGAGCCGATCAGGCTCAAACTTTATTATTCCAAGCTGCTGGGGGAACGGAGCCCCCGCCACGCCACCTATTTCGAGCGCGTCAGCGAATTGGCGGCGCAATACGGGGGCCTTTCCCAGGGCAAGGTCATCTTCGAAGTGCTCAACCCCGAGCCCTTCTCCGACGAAGAAGACAGCGCCGTCGCCGCGGGCCTACAGGGAATCCCGCTGAACAACGCCGGCGATCTGGGTTATTTCGGCCTGGTCGGCACCAACAGCACCGACGACCGGGCGGCGATCCCGTTTTTCACCACCGAGAGGGAATCCTTTCTGGAATACGACCTGACCAAGGTCGTCTTCACCCTCGCCAACCCGGAACGCAAGGTGATTGGGCTGATGTCGTCGCTGCCCATTGACGGCGGCGCCTTGAAGCCGCCGTTTACCCCGGTGCCGGCATGGGCGGTCATGGACCAGATCAGGGAATTCTTCGACGTCCGGCCGCTGCCCACGGAACTTCGCGAGATTCCCGAAGACATAGATATTTTGATGCTGGTCCACCCCAAGGGCATGGACGATTTCACCCTTTACGCCATTGACCAGTTCGTTTTGAAGGGCGGCCGGGCCCTGGTTTTCGTGGACGCCAACGCCGAGGTGGACGTGCCCGCCGACGGCCGGATGACCAGCCTGCCCCGGTCCGAATTCAACAAAATCCTGAATGCCTGGGGCGTCGGCCTGGCCTCGGATAAGGTCGCGGGCGATCTGGATTCGGCGAGAAGGGTCAATGTCCGGGTCGGCGGCAAAATGACGGTCGTCGATTACGTGGTTTGGTTGGGGCTTTCCCGGAAAAACTTCGACGCCACGGACGCGGTGACCGGCGACATCAGTCTCATCAACGTCGCCAGCCCCGGCATTCTCGAAAAAACCGAGGGCGCCGGGACCGACGTCCGGCCGATCATCACCACCGGTGAGCGCGCCATGGGCATCGAGGCCGAGAAGGTCATGACCCGGCCCGACGTGGTCGGCCTGTTCCGTGACTTCAAATCAGGCAACAAGCCGTTGATGCTGGCCGCGCGCATCACCGGCCCGGTCAAAACCGCCTTTGCCGAGGGCCCGCCCCAAGGCAAAGATAAGGACCAGGATGCCAAGCTGGCGGCAATCCCGGCCGAACATCTCAGCCAATCGGTAACGCCGGTCAATCTTATCGTCGTCGCCGACGTGGATATGCTGCACGACCGTTTTTGGGTCGAAATCCGCCAGTTGATGGGCCAGCGGCTTTTAGTGCCGAACGCCAACAACGCCGATTTCGTCGTCAATTCGCTGGACAACCTCGGCGGCAGTAACGCCTTGATCGGCCTTCGCGGGCGCGCCCCGGCGTCACGGCCGTTCAAGCTGGTGCAGGAAATACGCCGGGACGCCGAACGCCAGTTCCGAAACAAGGAGCAGAGCCTGCAAACCGAACTGGAATCCGTGCAGGCGAAGCTGCAAAACCTGGTTCGCCGCCGCGGCACCGACACCGAACAGGTGCTCGCCCCCGAAGACAAGGCCGCCATCGACAAGTTCCGCGCCGAAGTGGTCAAGGTCCGCAAGGAACTCCGCGGCGTTCAGCGGGCGCTCAGGAAAGACATCGACCGTTTGGACGGCTTTTTGAAATTCGTCAATATCGCACTCATTCCCTTGCTTTTGGGGGCCGGGACCATCCTGTTCACCCTCATCCTTCGCGCCCGGCGCAAGGCCGGGGCCTTGCCCGCTGATTGAACGGAGTTTTTTAACGTGAGCCCAAAAACATTCGCCGTTGTCGCCGTTTCCACCCTGGTCGCGGTCATCGCCGCCCTGGTGTCGGTCGGCCGGGACCAGGGCAACCTGGTGGTGGCGGGGACGGGTGAGAGGGTTTTTCCGGCGCTCTTGGAGCGCGTCAACGACGTCACCACCCTGGCCATCGAACACGCCAAGGGCGGGTTCACCCTTGAGAAGGGAGAAGCCGGCTGGACGGTCAAGGAAAGCGGCGGCTATCGGGGCCGCACCGTCAAAATCCAGCGCACTATTTTGGGCCTGGCACGGCTCCGGCTGGTGGAGCCGAAAACCCGGCTCAAGGAAAAATACGCCAAGCTGGGCCTTCAAGACCAGGACGCCGAAGGCTCGACCTCAAAACGGGTCAAGCTGTTCGACGGCAAGGGCGCGCTTCTCGGCGATCTTCTTGTCGGCAAGGAAAGCGTCGGCTCGCGAGGGGAAGGCTCCGGCGGCTTCTATGTACGCCGGCCCGGCGACGTCCAGACGTGGCTGACCGAAGGCGCCAGCGACATCACCGACCGGCGGCGGGACTGGCTGGAGCGCAAGATCATCAATATCGAGGCGAAACGGATTCGCCGCATCGTCATTCACCATCCCGGCGGCGAAGTCGTGATCCTTTCCAAAGCAAGCTCCGAAACCAAGGACTTCGCCCTCGACAACATGCCCAAGGGCAAGAAACCGATCGGCGCCGGGGCCGCCAACAGCGTCGGCAAGGCGCTGGCCGACCTGCTGCTTGATGACGTTCGCAAGGGCCCCCAAGCCTTCGACGCGGCCAGGGCGGTTAGCGCCGACTTCACCACCTTCGACGGGCTTTTGGTCAGCGTCCTGGTTTCCAAGGAAGGCGACAAGAACTGGATCCGGCTCGACGTTTCCGCCGAACAGGCGGCAGAGGCGGGCACTGCCGAAGAGGCCCAAGACATCATGGCCCGGACCTCGGGCTGGGTTTACGGGATTTCCGATTACGCGGCGTCGAACTTGATGAAACACCTGAACGACCTGGCCTGGGACGACAAGCCGAAGTCCTGAAATTTCAAAATTTTTTTTACTTAAGCGGCGAGTAAGATTAGTCTCATTTTGCCGCCTACTCTGCTTTCGCCGAGGGTGGAGGCCAAATCAAGAAGCCAATTTTTTGGGAATAGTCGGGACCGAATCTTCGCAATCTTTAACCTTATTCACCACAGATGCGACCTCTATATCACCTTGGTCAACAAAACTGAGCCCAATCTTCAATTCATTCCTGCCGAGGAACTTTTCTCGCCATAAACATAGCCAGACTAGAGAGCCAATTTTCAAGCGCTCCTGCATTATTAAGCGATCTTGATTGGGGAAAGACTTTTTATTGATTTTGAACGTAAAATTTATGGATGATCGAGTGAAATTAAACTTTTCCAGCATTAGTCCTCGTTTAATTTCTATCGGTAGGATTTTTTGAAATCTCGCCAGCCCTTGCTTAACCTTAATTGGTAGCCGTTCATCCAGAGTGTCGGAATAATGGTTCATGCCGAACCACCCCACTACACCAATTACCGATGCAACACCAATAAAAGACCCAAAATTATTTAGCTTAGAACTCAAAAATAATTCTCAAGCTAGTGAACACCCTTAACCAAACATATTTATTACCCACTCAGGCGGCCCAAATATCAAGGAGTAGAGCCCGACGGGGCCTGTGACAAGCATAGCAGGTGGGAAGAATATCGCGATTGCGAACATTAAAAAACTGCCTAACTGGATTGCCATCCAGAGCCAATAGAGTGTCCCAATCGAAACCGTGGCAAAAAACGCGATCCCCACTACTACTCCAGCGGCCCCAAACATGCTTTCAAAAAAGCCCTTAATTGCATCCATCTTCATCTCCGTAGCAAAGCACCTGCATCAAATCCTCTTCTTACCGTAGAGGGCATTAGCTTACCGCGCCTATCCCGCTTCATGTAGGGTAAATTCGATACTGTGGGTTGTGGGGCGGTTATGCTATGATTCTCTTTCAGACTGGAGGACAAGCCATGCTGAAACCTCTTATCACTTTGGGTGTCTGTGCAGCGGTGACGGTTGGTTCATCGTTCGGTTTTGGTGCAGATCTTCAAATTTATGACGAAAAGGGAAACTACTCATATGGAACTGTAGATCGGGATGGAAGTATTTCGATTTATGACGAAAAGGGAAACTATTCATATGGCAATGTAGAACGGGATGGAAGTATTTCGATTTATGACGAAAAGGGAAACTACTCATATGGAAATGTAGATCGGGATGGAAGTATTTTGATTTATGATGAAAAGGGAAACTACTCATATGGAGAGTTGAATAAATAGTGGGTTGATGACAAAGCATCAGAAATGATTTCTCGCACCTGCCCTACTGCTTCCCGATCGAGAACCCCTTGAAGTTCTAATCCTCCCCCTCCCGTAACGCCCCTGAAAACGGGTCACGGAAATGAAACATTATGGGGGACCAACCGATTACAGGCATGGCTTCACCGAACCGGCTGGACAGGGAGCAAGGGGAGTGAGCGATGACCGTTGGCTAATCCCCCTTGTTTTTAAGGACGGCACCAAAGGATTTCTAAAAATGTTACCGGGCGACCACAGGCGCGAACTGCTATCGAGCGCCCTGGTTTGTGGTTACGCTACCGGCCCGGATGGAGAACTCCACCGCATCAACTACTCCGCCACCTTGGCCGAACAGAACAAACCGGCATAAAAACTCTGACAAAGCGCCTTAAAAATCTCTGACAGAACATCGGTGAACACTTGCACCGCTTTGATATGAAAAAGAAAAATGGCGCGCCCGGGGGGACTCGAACTCCCAACCTCCTGATCCGTAGTCAGACGCTCTATCCAATTGAGCTACGGGCGCTAAAAATGAGGCAAATGGACGCCAAAAACCTGAAAAAACCGCCGCCCCGGAGGGTGGCGACACTACTCCACGCCTTCGTTGATGGCAAGAACCCGCGGGCGGCCCGTCAGGTCTTGAAATAGCCCATGAAAATAGTAACTTGTCGTGAGATTCCGCATTGAGTATCATCCTTTTCATAGACGAGGGGATGGGGGTCTTTTTCTATGCCCCCAGGGAATTATTGTTGGTTTGTGCCGTATCCTTTTAAGAATCAAAGGTAAAAGCGAGTGATGGCTAAACGTGGTGCGCAAATGTTTCTTGCGGGAGCGTTGGTTCTGCTTCCCGCCTGCACGTTCACCGAAGACGCCCTTTGGCCGTCGCTGACCGGTGAGAGCCCGACCGGGACTTCCGGGCAAGCCGCTCAGCCGGCCGCCCCGTCAGGCGCCCCCGCCGGCCCGGCCGTTATCGTCGCTCAGACCCCGCCGCCCCTCGGCACCAGCAATTTCCAGCCGGGTGGCGTCACTGCCGGCGCACCGACGGGCACCTTCGTCGGCAAGAAGGTCACCGACCTGCGCAAGGAGCTGACGCGCCTGCAAACGTCCATTTCCGAGCACAACGGCCAGCTACAGGGCCTGCGCGGCACGATCGTCGCCAACTCGCAGCGTTACCACGGCACCATCGCCGCGGTCAACGCGCGGCTCCAGGTCGGCACCACGCCGGGCAACCCGATCCTGGTTCAACAGTTCAACAGCGCCCAGGGGGACCTTGACCGGATCGCCAACGACATCACCCAAATGAACGGGCTGGCCAGCCGGGTCACCAACAATTCGACCATGTCGTCGTTCCTGTCCGAATCGGCGCGCGCCGCTTTTGCCGTTTCCGGCGCCGTTGACGAGGACCACCGGCAACTGGCCATCCTGGAGGACGAGGTCAACCGTACCGACGTTCTGATCTCCAGGCTGTTGAAAGAGGTCTCCAACGACGTCCGCCGCCAGACAAACTATGTGGCCACCGAACGGGCGAACCTGAACCTGGTTTCGGCCGCCATCCGCACCGGCGAGATTTTCGGCGGCAGCCTGGTCCACAAGGCGCTGATCTCCGCGACCGGCACGTCCAACGGAAACATTGCCGCCCGGCCCATGGACACCACCGGCAAACGCCCGCTGGTGGTGATCCGGTTCGACCGCGACAAGGTGCCGTATCAGCAAGCCCTTTATCACGCCGTCAGCCGCGCCCTCGAACGCCGTCCCGGCGCGATTTTCGACCTGGTTGCCGTGGCCCCGGCGGCTGGCGGCAAGGCCCGGGTGGCGCTGAATGCCAACAAAGCGCGCCGGCAGGCCGAGAAAGTTTTGCGGGCGCTGGTGGAAATGGGAATGCCGCCGGCACGGATCGCCGTTTCCGCCAAGACCCTTTCCAGCGCCAAGACCAACGAGGTCCACGTCTACATGCGCTAGGGACTGCGATTTCTTGAATTTTGATGCCGGCGTCCCCTGGGGGCGCCGGTTTTATTTCGGCTTCTCCTTCGTTGAACGGGCCGTTGAATCGATTCGGGCTCGGCCTCATACTGGCCGCATGTTCCGCCTCGCCGCCCTTGTTGCCGCCGTTTTGGCGTTCCTGCCGGTACCGGATGCGGTTGCCCAAAATCCCCTCGATCTGATTCGGCTGCCGCCGGGATTCAAGATCGCCCTTTACGCCCGGGTGCCGGGAGCGCGCTCCATGGCGGTGGTTCCCGAATTGGGCGTCGTTTTCGTCGGCACCCGGGACCAATTCGTCTATGCCGTCCTGGACGCCGACGGGGACGGCCGGCCCGAACGGGTGGAGAGGGTGCTCGACGGGCTGAAAGTCGCCAACGGCATCGATTGGAAGGCGGGCTGGCTTTACGTCGCCGAACAGCACCGGGTGGTGCGTTTCCCGGCCCCCGACATCAAGACCCTTATAGAGTCCCAGGGACGGGCCCCACCTGAGATCCTGTTCGAGAACCTTCCCGACGACCCCTGGCACGGCTGGCGCTACGCCCGATTCGGGCCGGACGGCAGCTTCTATATCGCCGTTGGGTCGCCTTGCAACATCTGCCGGGTGAAGGGCCTGGAAGGCACCATTGTCCGCCTGCACGCCGGTCCGGGTCCCAGGGGAGGAAAACCGGAAGTCTTCGCTTCCGGCGTGCGCAACTCGGTCGGCTTCGACTTCCAGCCTGGCACCGGCGACCTTTATTTCACCGACAACGGCGCCGACAACATGGGCGACGACAGCCCGCCGGACGAGCTCAACTTTGCTCCCCGGAAAGGGCTTTGGTTTGGGTTCCCCTATTTCGGCGGCGGCCGGGACCGGACGCCGGACTTCAAAGGCGACCCCGTTCCCAGGCCGGCCACCTTTCCGGTCATCGACTTCAACGCCCATGTGGCGTCCATAGGCATCAGCTTCTACCGGGGGCGGATGTTCCCGGCCGGATACCGGGGCGATGCCTTCGTCGCCGAGCACGGGTCCTGGAACCGGACGGTCCCCGACGGTTATAGGGTGATGCGGGTGCGTTTCGATAAAAAAACCAAAAAAGCGGTGAAGAAGGAGATTTTCGCCGATGGTTGGCTACAGGGAGGCGATGCCTGGGGGCGGCCCGTGGACATCAAGGAACTGGGCGACGGCTCGCTCTTGGTTTCCGACGACCGGCGGGGCGCCCTTTACCGGATCACCTATAAAAAGCCCTGAGCCGTTTTTGGTTAAACGGCGACGTTGTCAATCAGCCGCGCCCGGCCCAACCAGGCGGCGGCCAGCACCCGGGCCGGACGGGTGGCATCGGTCACTTCCTCAAGCGTCTCGGCGTCGCGCACGCTTAGGTAATCGACCTTTTCGAAGCCGGCCAGTTCCAATTGCCGCCGTCCCCATTCGGCCTGTTCCCCCACATCGGCGCCGCGGCCGACGTTTTCCGCGACATGAGCAATGGTGCCGTGGAGGACCGGCGCGATTTTCCTCTCGGATTTCGTCAAATAGCCGTTCCTGGACGCCAGCGCCAGGCCGTCGGCTTCGCGCACCGTCGGCACGGACTCGATGCGGACCGGGATGTCCAGATCCTTGGTCATCCGCCTGACGACGAGAAGCTGTTGGAAGTCCTTTTCGCCGAAGACGGCCAAGTCGGGAAGCGCCTGCAACAGCAGTTTCGTCACCACCGTGGCCACGCCGGTGAAGAAGCCGGGGCGGTATTCGCCTTCCAAAATGTCGCCGAGGCCTTCGACGTTGACCTGGGTCACGTGGCCGGGAGGATAGATTTCGTCCGGGGCGGGCTGGAACACGAGATCGGCGCCTTCTTTTTCAAGCAGGCCTGAGTCTTCCGCCTGGGTGCGGGGATATTCGTCTAAATCCTCGTCTTCGCCGAACTGCTTCGGGTTGACGAACAGGGTCACGCAGGTGCGCATGGCCTTGGCCCGGGAATGGCGGACCAGCGCCAGATGGCCTTCGTGCAGGCCGCCCATGGTCGGCACCAGGCCAACCGTTTCGCCCTTGTCGCGCCATGATTTCAGGCGTTCGCGCAGGTCGGGAATTGTCGTCACGGTTTCGACCATCTCGGTGGTTAGCTTTTGTCCTTGTCCACGCCGAAGCAATGTTCAAGCCCAGGAAACCGCCGGGCCTGAACGTCGTCGGCGTAGGCTTGGACGGCTTTTTCGATCTCTTCGCCAAGCTCCGCGTAGCGTTTGACGAAGGTCGGCGTGAAATCGGAAAACAGGCCCAAGGCATCGTCGGTCACCAGGATCTGCCCGTCGCAGGCCGGCGACGCGCCGATGCCGATGGTCGGCACGGGAACGGTCTCGGTGATCTCGCGGGCCAACGCCTCGACGGTTCCCTCGACGACAATGGCGAAGGCGCCGGCGTCCGACACCGCCTTGGCGTCCTCCATGACGCGTTTCCAGCCTTCGTCGTCCTTGCCCTGGATCTTGAATCCGCCCCTGTTGACGGCTTTTTGCGGCAACAGCCCGATATGGCCGAGGACCGGAACGCCGTTCGCCACCAAGTGGCGGATGGTGTCCGCCATGTCTGTGCCGCCTTCCAGCTTCACGCCCTGGACCCCCGTTTCCTCCATCACCCGGGATGCGGACGCGTGCGCCTGATCGGGGCTGTCCTCGTACGTTCCATGAGGGAGATCGACGATGACGCAGGCGCGAACCGAGCCCCGCATCACCGCGGTGCCGTGGTTGATCATCGCGTCCAGCGTCACGCCCCGGGTGGTCTCCATCCCGTAAATGACCATGGCCAGCGAGTCGCCCACCAACAAAAGGTCCACGCATTTGTCCAGCCATTGCGCCATCGGCTTCGAATAAGCGGTCAGGCAGACGATGGGGAGGCCGCCCTTGCGGCCATGAATGTCCGAAACGGAAATCCGCTGGCTTTCGCCTGTTTCTTTCGACACCGGGACCCTCCGGAAAAACGCAGGCGAGTCTATCAGATTCGGCTGAACTTAAAGAGGCCCTGTTCTATACTGGTCCCTTCCCTATCCGCTTTTGCCGGACCAACCAGACGAGAAACGCCCGTGGACGCCGCCGAAACCGATCCCGAAAGCCAACGCCTTCTCGGCAATTGCCTGACCGACGCTTTTTTTCCGGAATTGCCCGGCCACCAAAGCGGCAAGGTCCGGGAATCCTATGACCTGCCCGACGGCCGCCGGATCATGATCGCCACCGACCGGCAATCGGCTTTCGACCACGTGCTGGCGGCGGTGCCCTACAAGGGCCAGGTACTGAACCAGACGGCCATGTTCTGGTTCGACAAAACCAAGGACATCTGCGCCAACCACGTGATTGACGCACCCGACCCCAATGTTGTCGTCGCACGAAGGCTCGATATGCTGCCGGTGGAAATGGTGGTGCGCGACTACATCACCGGATCGACGGAAACCAGCATCTGGCCCATGTATGAGCGCGGCGAAAGGGTTCTCTACGGCCTGGAATTTCCCGACGGCCTGGTCAAGAACCAGAAGCTGCCGGATACCATCCTGACGCCGACCACCAAGGCCGCCCAGGGCGAGCACGACGCGCCGGTGACGGCGGCGGAAATCGTCGAACGGAGGTTGCTCAGCCAGACTGAGTGGGACGAATTGGCGGAACTCAGCCTCGCCCTTTTCGCCCGCGGGCGCGAGATCGCCAAAGACAACGGCCTGATCCTGGTCGACACCAAATACGAGTTCGGGACCGATGCCACCGGCCACATTACGCTGGCCGACGAGATCCACACTCCCGATTCGTCGCGTTACTGGATCGCCGAAAGCTACACCCAGCGGCTGGAAGCCGGCGATGAGCCGGAAAGCCTGGACAAGGAATTCCTGCGCCTTTGGATCAGGAGCCAATGCGATCCCTATAACGATCCGATCCCGAAAATTCCGGCGGCGACGTTGATGGAGTTCTCCGCCAAATACGTCAAGCTCTATGAAAAGGTCACCGGGCTGACGTTCGAGAAGCCTGACATGGAAACATCCGTTTTCGACCGCATCCGTGCCTGTCTGGTCAAAACCTTTCCGAACCATTTCGAGTCATGAGCAAAAAACCCGCGCCCATCCTCCCGCGCCGCCGCCACTGGGCCGCCGTTCTGGCCGTGGCCGCTGTTTTGGCGCTGGCCGCTTGCGAGCACGAGGAATCCGGGTTTTTCATCACGACCCAACCGGCCCCCGCCGAGCCCCAACCGGTCAAGGCGTCAAAGCATATGATCGCCGCCGGCCATCCGCTGGCCGCCAAGGCCGGGCGGGATATCCTTCGCGCCGGAGGCACCGCCATTGATGCCGCCATCGCCGCGGAAATGGTGCTGACCCTGGTCGAGCCCCAATCGTCGGGGATCGGCGGCGGCGCCTTTCTCATGCACTACGCCGCCAAGACCGGCGCCATAGACGCCTATGACGGCCGCGAGACGGCGCCCAAATCGGCCCACGCCTATATGTTTTTGGACGGCACCGGCAAGCCGCGCGAACGCCGTGACGCCGGCGTCGGCGGGCTTGCCGTCGGCGTGCCGGGGCTGCTCAGGATGCTGGAAATGGCCCACAAGGAGCACGGGCGGCTGCCTTGGCGCGATCTGTTCCAGCCCGCCATCAAGCTGGCCACCGGGGGCTTTCCCATTTCCAAAAAGCTCGCCCGGCAGATCGCCGACGCCAAGTCGCTCGCCGAAAGCCCCGTCGCCGGAACTTATTTCTTCGAAAATGACGGCACGCCCAAGGCCGAGGGAACGGTCCTCAAAAACCTGGACCTGGCCGAAACCCTCGCCCGGATCGCCGAAAAAGGCGCCGGCGCCTTCTATGCCGGCGATATCGCCGGCGCCATCGTCAAGGCGGTGGCCAAAGCGCCCCGCAACCCGGGCGCCATGAAGACGGACGACATCGCCGCCTACAAGGCTAAAAAACGCGCGCCTCAGTGCCTGCCCTATCGGTTGTGGCTTATTTGCGGCATGGGCCCGCCGTCGTCCGGCGGCATCACGATGCTTCAGATTCTGGGCATATTGCAGAGCTTCGATCTGGCCAAGCTGGGCCCCGGTTCGGTCCAGGCCGTTCACCTGATCGGCGAGGCCAGCGGGTTGGCGTTCGCCGACCGCAACGTCTATATCGCCGACCCCGATTTCGTGCCGGTCCCTGCAAACGGCCTGCTGGACCCGAATTACCTCTCTCTCAGGGCTTCCAAGATTTCGCTGGGAAAGGCCGGAGGCAAGAGGCAGCCGGGCATGCCGGGCATCGCCGGGCTCGACCGGCCCGCCGGCGACGAAAGCACAGGCCTTTCGACGGCGCACCTGAGCGTCATAGACGCCGACGGCAACGCCGTTGCCCTGACCGCGTCCAACGCCTGGACCTTCGGCTCGCGCTTGATGGTCAGGGGCTTCATCCTCAACAACCAGTTGACCGACTTCTCCTTCATGCCCAACAAAAACGGCTCGCCGGTCGCCAACCGCGCCGCCGCCGGCAAGCGGCCCAGAAGCTCCATGGCGCCGACCCTGGTCTTCGACGGCGGCGGCCGGGTGGTCATGGCCGTCGGCTCGCCGGGCGGCACCCGCATCATCGGCTTCGTCACCAAGACCCTGATCGCAGCGCTGGATTGGGGCATGGACATGCAGGAAGCCGTCGATTACCCGAATTTCATGAACCGCAACGGACCAATTGAAATCGAGGAAGGGACCGGGTTGGTCGATCTCCGGGGGGCGCTTGAGGACATGGGCCACGAGGTGACGCTGTTCAGCCACCGAAGCGGCCTCCACGGCCTCCGGGTGACCAAGGACGGCATCGAGGGCGGCGCCGACAGCCGCCGGGAAGGCGTGGCCCTCGGGGATTAAGGCGGGGGATTAAGGAGTGGGATTAAGGCGGGTTATTAGCGCACCGCGACGATGAACACCCGGCGGAACGGGAACACCGTCTTGCCGTCGGGCCGTTTCGGATAGGCTTTTTGGGTGAGCGCCGAATAGGCGGCGAAGAAGGTTTCGCGCTCATCGGTGTCAAGAATGTCCAGCAACGGCTTCAAAGCCGAGCCCTTCAGCCATTCTGCCGCCGCGTTGTCGCCTTCGAGAACCTGGATGTAGGTGGTTTCCCAAACGTCCAATTGGCTGGCGGCGGGTTCCAGGATTTGGTGATAGTCCTCAGGCTTCGCCACCGGGTTCTCGCGCATGACCGGTTTCAACTTGGGCAGCAATTCCCCCGCGGCCGCGCCGATCGAGGTATGGGAGGGGGCAGCGTAATTGCCGGGCATCTGCACCGCCAGCACGCCCCCCGGCTTCAGGCCTTCCATCAGGCGGGGAAACAGTGCTCGGTGATCGTCCAGCCAATGCAGCGCCGCGTTGGAATAGAGAACGTCCGCCGGCGTGTCCGGTTGCCAGTCCCGAAGGTCGGCTTGCAGCCAGTTGAGCCCGGAGTGTTCGTCCCGGGCCCGGGCCAGCATATGGGGCGACCCGTCAACGCCGGTGACGTCCGCCCCGGGCCAGCGTTCGGCCAATACCCGGGTGACGTTGCCGGGGCCGCAGCCAAGGTCGAAAACCACCTTCGGGTCCTCCACGTCAACCCGGGCCAGGAGATCCAGCGCCGGACGCAGCCGGTGGCCGGCGAATTTCAGGTATTGGGCGGGGTTCCAGCCCGTGCTCACGCCTTGCCGTCCCGAACCGCCGGAAGCTGGATCCGGAAGGTGGCGCCGGGGCCTTCGCCCTCCACCAGTTCCGCATCGCCGCCGTGCGCCCGGGCGATGTCGCGGACGATCGCCAGGCCCAGTCCGGTGCCGCCGTCCCTGGCCGAACCGGCGAAGGGCTGGAACAGTTTTTCCCTGGCCTCGGCCGGTAAGCCGGGTCCGTCATCGGCCACATCCAGAAAAATCCACTGGCCGTCGGGCCTGGCGCTGACACGGACTTCGCCGGCGCCGGCCTCGAGGGCGTTTTGCCCCAGGTTGGTCAGGACGCGAAAAAGCTGCTCGCGGTCCGCCTCCAGTTCCAGGCCGCCAGGAACATCGGTTTGCCAACTGAGGGATTTCCCTTCCTCGGAATAGGATTTCACCGTCACCCCGGCTTCGTCTACCAGGTCCCCCAGCGGAAACCGGTTAAGATTCAGGTGAAGCTCGGAATCGCTGACGAAATCAAGGGTCTGACTGCACAGGCTGACGGCCCTGTCGATGGCGTTATAGAGCCTGGGCATCACGCTCTTGACCTCGGGGTCGTCGCTATTGGCCAGCCTGTCGAAGGCCAGCATGGCGATGGCCAGGCTGTTGCGGAGATCATGGTTGATCTTGGCGACGGCGCCGCCAAGCGCCGCCAGGCGGGTTTTCTGCTGAAGCGCGCCTCGCAGCTCGTCCTGCATGACCGCCAATTCGCGCTGGGCGATGCCGACCTCGTCGGCCCGCCGGCTGGGCGGGATCACCCGGGTCGAATCCTCCGGCGCGGCGCGGAAAAGAGCCATGTTTTCCGTGATCTGGCGCATCGGCCGGACCATCAGCCAATGCAGGCTGATATAGACAAGAACGGCGGTAAATAACGAAATGACGATAGAGAGGTTGAGGATGCGGCGGGAATAATCCCACATGGCATCGCGCATGGGCGCCTCGTCGATCAGCACTTCGACCGTCACCTTGGGGTCCTTGGGCGACGGGCCGATGACGCGGAGAATCCGGTTCTTGTCCTGCGAAAGCGTCGAAAACGCTTCACGGATAAAGCCCATGAAAGAATCGACGCTCGTATCGACCACCAGGTCGATCTTGGGCGGCATGTCCCGGGAGACCATCAGCATCCGCCGGTCGGGCCGGTTGAGCACGATGCCGTAGGCTTCCGTATGGAACAGCAGCGCCTCTTCCAGGGTCTTATCGACCTCTTTGTCGGGCATGGTTTCGATGGCCAGCATGCTGAGGTGCGCGCGGGCGATGTTTTCCTCCAGATAGACCTTGCGGTAGCGCGCCACCGAGGGCGTCCAGATCAGGAATTCCGCCAGCATGACGAAGAAAACCGTCAACAGCAAAAGCCGGAACGACAGGCTTTTCAGGAACCCCGGCCGGTGCGGCGTTGTCTCTGACATGGCGTTGACCTTACCTCAAATGCCTTGTCGGGCCCAAACCAAGGCTGCCGGGCGCGTCAGCCAAAACGCTGCAAAAACCTGACGATTTTACGGGTCCGGTCGCTAAACAGGGACATCGTATAAAAACTGCCGGCGGCGCGTTTCGAGACCTCGCCCAGGGTCGGATAGGGAGCGACCATCTGGGCGAGGGCGCCGATCTTGATTTTTCGGCTCATGGCCAGCACCCAGGTCTGGATCAGCTCGCCGGCGTGGGCGCCGGCGATCCCGCAACCGAGAATGTGGCCCTTTGGCGTCACCACCGCCTTGACCATGCCTTCGGTGACGCCTTCGGCCTGGGCGCGGTCGTTTTCATGATAGGGCCAGCGCAGGATTCGAATATCACCGTGGGATTTTTTCGCCTCGGCCTCGGTCATACCGACCTGGGCCAGCTCGGGCGTCGTGTAGGTGACCCAGGGAATGGACCGGTTGTCGGCCTTGGCCGGAAGCCAGAATAACGCGTTTTTCAGCACCACACCGGCATGGTAGCCGGCAACGTGGGTGAATTGCAGGCTTCCGGCAACGTCGCCGATGGCGAAAACCCGCTTGTTGGACGTGCGCAGACGGGCGTCCACGTCTATGCCCTTGTCGGAATACCGGATACCGGCCTTTTCAAGGTCAAGCCCGTGGACGTTGGCCCGGCGCCCGGTGGCGACCAACAGGTGGGAGCCCTCGATCCGGCTTTCCTTGCCGCCGCCGTCTCCTTCCTCCAGCAAAACGGCGACGCCTTGGGGCGTCTTTTCAACGCTTTTGATGCTGACGCCTTCACGGATGTCAATGCCGTCCTCGTCAAGCCGCCGGCGCACATGGGCCACCAGTTCGGGATCGTCCTTGGGCATGACGGTGAACATCTCGAGCACCGTCACACGGGCGCCCAGATGCCGGTGCGCCTGCGCCATTTCGATGCCGATGGGGCCGCCGCCGATGACGATCAGATGTTCCGGCAGGTCGTCGGCATAGAAGATGGTTTCGTTGGTGTGGTAATCGACCGTATCCAGGCCGGGGATGGGCGGCACGAAAGGGCTGGAGCCGGTGGCGACGACAAAACGCCGGGCGCTGATATGGGCGTCGCCGGCTTCGACATGCCGGGGGCCGGTAAACCGCGCCTCGGCTTTTATGACCTTGACGCCCAGGCCCTCGAACCGTTCCACCGAATCATTGGGCTCGATGGCGGCGATGACGCCGTGGATGTGGCCGAACACGCCTTTTGAATCGATGACCGGTTCGGTGGCGGCGACGCCGAAGCGGCCCGCCCGGCGCATGCCCTCGGCCACGTGCCCGGCGGCCAGCATCGCTTTTGACGGCACGCAGCCGTAATTCAGGCAATCGCCGCCCATCTTGCCCTTTTCGACGAGCGCCACCTTGGCCCCCATCTGCGACGCGCCCGCCGCCACCGTCAGCCCGCCTGAGCCGGCGCCGATGACACAGATGTCGATGTCGAGGTTTTTCGCCATATCCCGGTCAGTTTACCCGGTTTGGCCCTTGGATGACTTGAATCTCTTGTAGGCGACCGGCAGTAGCGCCAGCGCCGACAAGCCCAACAGCGGACCGAAAATTTGGGGCTGGAAAATGATGCCCAGGTCGGGTATTTCGCCGGCATCGATAACCGCGCCGAGGCCGCTGCCGATGCTGCAGAAGACGGCAGCGCCGGGGATGATCCCGAAAAACGTGCCGATGACGAAGGTTCGGACCGGCACCCCCAGAAGCGCCGGCACCAGGTTGACCAGCCAGAACGGGAATAACGGCACCAATCGCAACACCAGAAGATATGACAGCGCGTTTTCCTTGAAACCCTTTTCCATTTTTTTGCCGGCCTCGCCCATCTTTTCCCGGAAGAAATCGGCCAACACGTAGCGCGCGATAAGGAAAATGCCTAATGCCCCCAAGGTCGCCGCCACGACGACGATGAAGGCGGCCTTGACGGTGCCGAACAGAAACCCGCCGGCCACCGAAAACCAAACCGCGCCGGGTACCGACAACGCCACCGCCAGCGCATAACCGACAATAAAGACAACAACGGCCAGGACCGTGTTCCGGGCATGCCATTCCATCAGGGTATGGCGGTGGTCCCGGACCGTCTCGAAGGACAGGTAATTGTCCATGTCGAGAATGAAAACGGCGGCAATGGCCGCCGCCGCCAGGGCCAGCACCAACAACCGCGGCAGCACGGTTTTTATCTCCGTTTTTCCGGTGTTTGGGTTATCAGATTCGGCCATGGAAAGGGCATGCCTGTTTTGTTGCCGTCAGGGTCATTTAAGGCAACCCTCCGGGTTCGGCAACCGCAACTTGGACCGGAACGTCCTTAAGCCGGTAAACATTGTGTGAGCAACAGTTGAACGGCCGGCCTTGGGCCCGCATCCGGCCCCGCCGGAAGAGGCGGAACGGCCCGGTTTCCAAGGCCGTCGGGAGGGCGCGGATGGCGTTGACTTCGCCTAAGCAAAACCGTATACAGCGGGCGCGTTACTCATCGGAGACGGCCCGTGAAGCCCACTTTTCAGCCAAGTAAACTCGTCCGCAAACGCCGGCATGGATTCCGCAAGCGTATGGCGACCGTCGGCGGCCGCAGGATTCTTGCGAACCGCCGCGCCAAGGGGCGGAAACGTCTCTCCGCGTGACCGTGTGTTGGCCTGATCGCGCTTGCCCGGCCTGTCCGTGCCTCACACCATCGAAACCGCCGGCGTGATACGGCTGAAAAATCGCCGGGATTTCCTGCGGGTCGCGGGCCGCGGCCGCGGCCGAAAGTGGGTTGCGCCCGGGTTGATACTGCAAGCCCGCCGCCACGGCCCTGGCGATGAAGCTGGAACCGGCGGGTCCGGGTTTCGCGTCGGGTACACCGTCAGCCGTAAGGTCGGCTCGGCGGTCAAAAGAAACAGAGCCCGGCGGCGTTTACGGGCGGTGGTGGATAAGGTGATGCCTGTTCATGCCCAAGACGGCCACGATTTTGTCCTGATCGGCCGTCAGGCAACCCTAAGAAGGACCTTCCAGGCGCTGGTAAAAGATTTGGAAACGGCATTAAGAAAACTTGATGCCTATAACGATTAAACAGACAAACGGCGGACGGGAATAAAAATGAAAGCGGCGATGGGATTTTTCGGAACGTTCCTAAGGCTTACGATCAGGGTTTATCAGCTCCTGATCCTGCCGGTTATGCCTGTTGGGGGTTGCCGCTTTCATCCGAATTGTTCGGAATACGCCCGTCAAGCGATCGGCCGGCATGGCCCGTTCTCGGGCGGCTGGCTGGCCGTCAAAAGACTCTGCCGCTGCCACCCATGGGGCGAACCCGGGACCGACCCGGTGCCCTCCAGGGCCGCGAGCAAGGCGCCTAAGGGCTTTTCCAACGTTCAAGGACGCGCCGGATGATCGACAATCGCAACATGCTGCTGGCGGTGGCGTTGTCGATCGCCATCCTTCTCGGGTTTGAGATGTATTTTTCGTCAACCCGCCCGCCGCCACCGCCGCCGGATGAACAGGCGGCGGTCCAACAAACACCGACGGTCCCCGACCAGGCACCCCCGGCCCCCAGCGCCGGGACGCCAAGCCTGCCCGCCGCCTCAGCCAAGCCGGGCGGGGCCATTCCCTCCATTCCCGGTATGCCTGAGGCAGGCGGCCAACTGGCTGCGCGCCAGACGCTGCTCAAGAACGGCGCCCGGGTCAAAATCAACACGCCGCGCCTCCATGGCTCCATCGATCTCAACGGCGGCCGGATCGACGACCTGACGCTGGCCGATTACCGCGAGACCCTGGACCCGGCCAGTCCCGAGATCGTTTTGCTGATTCCCAAGGGCGCCAACAAGGCCTATTTCGCCGAATTCGGCTGGGTCGCCGACGACGGACAGGCGGTGCCCGGCGCCGATACCCCCTGGCGGGCGAACCGCGACACGCTGAGCCCGGAAAGCCCGGTGACGCTCACCTGGGACAATGGCCAGGGGCTGAAGTTCTCGCGCACCTACGCCATCGACATGGACTACATGTTCACCGTCACCCAAAAGGTGAAAAACACCGGCAACACGGCGGCGACCCTTTATCCCTATGGCCTGATTTCACGCCGCTCGACGCCCGAAGTCACCGGGTTTTACATTCTTCACGAGGGGCTTTTTGGGGTGGCCAACAACACCCTTTCGGAAATCACGTACGAAGACATTCAGGATAAGGGTCAGATCAAGGAAAACGCCACCGGCGGCTGGATAGGGATCACCGATAAATATTGGCTGGCCGCCCTGGTGCCCGACCAGAAGGTCCGGGTCAACACGCGTTACGTCTACCGCAAGGAGGCGGGGGACGATTTGTACCAGGTCGATTACCTGTCGGCGGCGGTGACCATCGGCCCGGGCCAGACGGGGGCGGTGCAAAATCGTCTGTTCGCCGGCACCAAGGAAGTGACGCTGATGGACGGCTATAACGACAATTTGGGCATTGACCGCTTCGACCTGACCATTGATTTCGGCTGGTTCTATTTCCTGACCAAGCCCATTTTCTATGCCCTTCTTTACATCAACGAAGTGGTCCTGAACTTCGGCGTCTCGATCCTGCTGCTGACGGTGGGCATCAAGCTGGTGTTCTTCCCGCTGGCCAACAAGTCCTACACGTCCATGAGCGCGATGAAGAAGCTGCAGCCGCAAATCGTCAAGCTGCGCGAACGCTTCGGCGAGGACAAGACGCGGCTGAACGAAGAGATGATGGCCCTTTACAAGCGCGAAAAGGTCAATCCGGCCTCGGGTTGCCTGCCGATCATCATTCAGATTCCCGTATTCTTCGCCCTTTACAAGGTGCTTTTCGTCAACATCGAAATGCGTCATGCGCCGTTTTTCGGCTGGATCAAGGACCTGTCGGCGGCCGACCCGACGTCCATTTTCAACCTGTTCGGCATCATTCCGTGGACGCCGCCCGATTTCCTGATGGTCGGCATTTGGCCGTTGATCATGGGTATTTCCATGTTCATACAGCAGAAGCTCAATCCGCAGCCGACCGACCCCATGCAGGCCAAGATTTTCCTTTTCCTTCCGATCATGTTCACTTTCCTGCTGGCCCGCTTCCCCGCCGGCCTGGTGATCTACTGGGCGTGGAACAATATCCTGTCGATGGCGCAGCAGTGGGTCATCATGCGGCGCATGGGAATCACAGGGAAACAGGCCCTGAAATAGAAGGGAGGGTCACGTGCCCCGGCCTTCACCCGACACCGCCACCAACGACGAAACCGCCAAGGCCCTGGAGCATGGGCGTTGGCTGTTCGCGCAGCCCTGCGAATTCGTCATCGGCGCCGCCGATATGGAACAGGTGCCGGAAACCGACCTTCCGGAAATCGCCTTCTCGGGCCGCTCCAACGTCGGCAAGTCCAGCCTGATCAACGCGTTGACCGGCCGGAAGACGCTGGCCCGCACATCCAACACGCCGGGCCGCACGCGCCAGGTAAACTTTTTCGACTTAAGCGGGCAGCTGATGCTGGCCGATTTACCTGGATATGGCTACGCCAAGGCGCCGAAGGCCGACATCCGGCAATGGACGGACCTGGTGGAAGACTACCTCAAGGGCCGGGTCGGGTTGAGAAGGGCCTGCCTTCTGATTGACGCGCGCCACGGCTTCAAGGACTCAGACCGCCAGGTGATGAAACTTCTGGACCAATCGGCGGTCGTCTATCAGGTGGCGTTGACAAAATGCGACAAGCTCAAGGACGCCGAGCTCCAAGCCCGGATTGACGGCGTGCAACGGGAACTGGGCCGGCACACGGCGGCCCATCCGGACATCGTCGCCACATCGGCCCGCGACGGCTCAGGCATACCCGAATTGAGGGCGGCGCTGGCGGCGCTGGCGAAAAAAAGCTAGTTTTCACCCGCCATGAGCAAGAAACCGACCCCACCCGAGCACGATTGGCTCGGCCAGGCGGCCGTGCTGTCCGAAGCGATGCCGTATATGCGGCGTCACGCGGGCGAGACCTTTGTCATCAAGTACGGCGGCCACGCCATGGGCGACCCAGCGCTGTCGGAAATTTTCGCCCGCGACGTCGTGCTTTTGCGCCAGATCGGCATTAACCCCATCGTCATCCACGGCGGCGGCCCGCAGATCGCGGACATGCTGGAAAGGCTTAAAATAAAAAGCGAATTCGTCGACGGGCTTAGGGTCACCGACGAAGAAACCGTGGACGTGGTCGAAATGGTGCTGTCGGGATCGATCAACAAACAGATCGTTTCGGCCATCAACGCCGCCGGCGGGTTTGCCATCGGTCTTTCGGGAAAGGACGGCAACCTGATCAAGGCGAACAAGGTTACACGTAAAAAACGCGACCCGGATTCGAATATCGAAAAGATTCTCGACCTCGGCCTGGTCGGCGAGCCGAACGAGATCAACCCGCACATATTGGCGCTGTTCGACGAATCCGACATTACCCCCGTCATCGCGCCGATCGGGGTGGGGCCCGGGGGCGAAACCCTTAACATCAACGCCGACACGGTCGCCGGCGCCATTGCCGCCGCCGTCGGCGCCAAGCGTTTGATGGTGCTGACCGACGTCTTGGGCGTCCTCGACAAAAAGGGCGAACTGGTTTCAGAAATAAAAGCGTCCAAGGCCAGAAAACTGATAGACAACGGCACCATCGAAGGCGGCATGATCCCCAAGGTCGAGACCTGCCTGGGCGCGCTCAAAGGAGGCGTCGAGGGTGCTGTCATCATCGACGGCCGGGTGCCCCATGCGATCCTGGTTGAGCTTTTCACCGAGGGCGGCGCCGGCACGCTGATCACTTCCGGCTGAGCGGCCTTCGGGGCCTAAGGCCTCGGGCCTTGGGGTTCAGCCAAGATCCTTGATGAAATCCAACTGCCACTCCAGGGCATCGTTATCGAGGGGATAGTCCTGTCCCGCCGCCTTGAGAATATCCTTTTGGGGAACCAGCACCAGGCGTTGTTGAAGCGTTTCCGCCAGCTTGGCGGTTAACCCCGCCTTCCAGGCAATCGCCACCATGCCCTTGGCGCTCTTGTTGGATACGACGGAACGGATAACCTCGACCTTGAGCCCGGAAAGCACCGCCAGCGCCGCCATGGTGAATTCGCGGTCCCCGGATTTGACCGCTTCGGCGATCGCCGGCTCGTCCAGCTTGCCGGCGTCCTTAAGCTCGTTGGCCATTTTCATGGCTTCCTTGGTCGTGGAAATTTGGGTTTCCACGGTTTCCGGCGGTTCCTCCTCCAATCGTCTTTCGACCACCCGGCGGACTTCTTCCAACACCTCGGGATCAAGGTCCTGGCGCTCGCCCAAGGCCTGGAGAAGGTTGTGGGCGACGAAACGGGCCAGTTTGGCGGCCGCGCCTACCGGCAAAACGGGGCGAAAAACCAACGGTTGATGCCAGGATTCGACGTCCGGCGCCCGGTCAATGATACGGTCCAGGGTTTCCTCGCGGATCTGGGCGCTGGCATTGGCCAATAACAAGGCGATGGCTTCCGTGCTTTCGGTGGCGATGATGGCGTCGGTCACCGGTTCGGCAACGCCCTGGCGTTTTGAGATGGCCTCCAAAGGACCAACAGAAGGGTTGCCGTCGATGATCTCCAGCAGATCCTTGTCCGACAGCACCGGAGAGAATTGCAGGACCGGCCCGGAAACGACCAGTTCCACATCCCGGGCCAGCCGATTGATGACTTCGGGCGGCGCATCGGCCACGTCTTTCAACGTCTCGGAAAGAATCTGACGGACCCGGGTGACCTGGTCGCGGGCAAGGGTCTCAAGGGCTTCGTAGGTCATCTGCCGAATTTTGTCTTGTTCGTCGGCGCTTAGGCCGGGCGCCAGCTTGGCGATCTTTTCCGTCAGGTCGCACCGCACCTCATGGTCGGCGTCGGTAGCCAGCAAAAGATCGGCCTGAACCGGCGTCGCCTTGTTGGTGGCGACAAGGCGCCTAACCTCCGGCGCCGGGTCTTCGGCAAGGAAATAGAGAATTTCAGGCTTTACATCGGCGCGGACCGCCAAGTCACGGCGAACGTCCAGTTTTTCGTGCCGGGCCATTTTTTTGGCCGCTTCGTAGGAAGGGGGTTCGTCCTTGGCCCCGCCTTTGAACAGGCGCTGGAACAAACCGACCACTTTTATTTATCCCGTCCCCTTGTTGCATAGGTCGGTGAAAAATTCGATTTGAAAGTTCAATTCATCCTCGCTCATCGGGTAATCGCCGTCTTCATTGGGCTTGATGACTTCGGAAGGGGAAATCCTTCCCATCCGCTGCTGTATCCGGACCGCCATTTTGATCGGCATGGAGGCCTTCCAGGCCAGCGACACGATTCCCTTGGCGCTTTTTTCAACAAAAATTCTTTTAACCACCAACGGATCGATGGCGGTCCGGACAATCAGCGCCGCCAGGACAAACGAATGGTCGCCGGCATTAAGGGCCTTGCTGATGACGTTGCCGTCCAATTTACGAGCCTTGTAAAGACGCTCGACCATGACAATGGGCGGATCCATATTGAGAAAATCCTGCCCGCCGCCGTCGCCCTCGCCGCCGTCATCGCTCCCGAGCCTTTGTTGAACGACGGCCCTGACCGTCTCCAGCGATTCGGCGTCCAGGTCGGCCCGTTCCTGAAGAACCTCCAACAGGTTATCCGCCAGAAACTGCGCCAGCCGCGTTGCCGCGCCGTCCGGCAGTTTCGGCCGCCCGACCAGCGGCGCGTGCCACAAATCCACCTCGGACGCGCGTTCGATCAAATCATCCAGGGTCGCCTCTCTGATCAGGGCCGAATCGTTGGATAACAGATCGGCGATGGCTTCCACGTCGTCGGTGCCGACAAGGGCGTCGGAAATATTCTCCGACACGGCGTCGCGCTTGGAGATGGCGTTGAGACCGCCCCTGGCCGGACCTGTTGCGATAATTTCCAGCAGGTCGGCGTCGGTCAGGACCGGAGAAAATTGCAGGACCGGCCCGGAAACGACGATCTCGGTATCAAGGGCCAGGGTCTTGATGACCTCGGGCGGTGCGTCAATGACGTCTTTGAGCGCATCGGACAGGATTTCCCGGACTTTGGTGATCTGGTCCTTGGCCAGCAGCTCGAGCGCCTCATAGGTGGCGCGCTGGGCCTTGTCCTGCTCGTCGGCACTTAGGCCGGGCGCCACCCTGGCGATTTTGGTGGCCAAGTCGCCACGAACGGTGGCGTCATCGTCCTTGGCCAACAGAATGTCCGTCTGACGCGGCGCCGTTACATTCTGGGCAACGGTTTGGCGGACTTCGGAATCTTCGTCCTCGGCCAGGTAGTAAAGGACCTCCGGTTTCAGGTCGCCACGCGCGGCAAGTTTTTGGCGCACATGGGGGTCATCGTGGCGCGCCAATTCCTTGGCCTGATCGTATGTGATCGTCTCTTCGTTGAGGGCTTCCTTGCTCACTTCTTTTTGCCTTTTTGGGATTTACCGCCCTTGGTTTTTTGCGGTTTTTTCTTTTTCTTCGGCAGCTTGGCCATTTGAAAACCGCCCTTGCCGGATTTTTTAACCTCATACATGGCGGCATCGGCCCGGGCGATAATGTCATCCAGGGATTCATCGCAATCCGGGTCATACATGGCGACGCCGACGGAAATGCCCAGGGGGTGGTCGTTATCGCCTGAAAACTTCTTCATCGCCTGACTGGCTTCGATCAAATCACCGGCTCTTTGTTCCGCAACCTTTGGGGAAATTCCGTCCAGCCACAAGGCAAACTCGTCACCGCCCAAGCGCGCAAGCACGTCGCCTGGTCGGGACATTTCCGTCATCATATCGCGCAAAAATTGAATGACATCGTCACCGGCCTGGTGGCCATGAATATCGTTGACCTGCTTGAAGTTGTCCAAATCCAAGTAAAACAAGGCGGCGGTTTCCCGGTTGCGTTCCAAACGCTTCACCCTTCGGGGAAGTTCTTCTTCATAAAAGGCCCTTCTGTTCAACAACCCGGTCATGCCGTCGGTCCGGGAAAGCGCGACAATGCGTTCGTGATTGCTGATTTGTTCGTTGGCGATGCCCAGTTGGTTGGCAATGTCGCTGATAAGAATGTGATGGTCGTCTTCCCATTCTTCACCTTTGCTCACCTTCCATATTGAAAGGGCGCCGTTGATCTGCTGCCGGTAATTGGTGGCGGTGGCAAGAATCTTCCATTTGCCCATTAAAATCTCGGCCACCTGGTTGTTGGAATCAAGGGCCGTCAATTTGTCGTCAAGTTTGTCCAGTCCTTCGACGTTGCCGTGTTCGGCGGCAACCATGAACGGTCCTTCTTCGTCCCGCCGGTAGATCCGGCAACCGGCCACGCCCAAGGCCCGCGCCGTAGCCGCGGCGGCCGCATTGAGCATGTTGTGGGGCTCCAGCTCGTCGCGGATGGTGCTGACGATGTAATTGAGGTGCTGCTCGCGGCGGCGGGCCCGGGCCAGAGCCGATTCGTTTTCGCGTTCCTCGGTAACGTTGCGGCAAACGCCCCGCGTTCCCTGCCATTGCTCTCCGCCTTTTTCCCTGGTCATCAACGGCACACAGGACAAAATAACGCAGGCAGTTGATCCGTCCTTGTGGTGCATCCAAATCTCGACATTGTCGAGCCCACGCTCGCTGACGAACGGCAACGGCGAAAATTCCTCGGGCGAAACGACGAAATCCTCGGCTTTTTTATTGATCAGCTCTTCGGCCTTGTAGCCCAACGCCCCCTTCGGCGAGACAAAAACGAAGTTGCCTTCCGGGTTGACCTCCCATGAGAAGTCGCTGGAAACCTCAATAAGGTCTTTGTAGCGTTGACGGGATTCGACGAGCGCCGTTCTCAGATTGCGTTCCATGGTCATGTCGCGGGCCATCACAACCATTTCACCGACTTTTCCGGCGTCGGGAACGACAGTGATTTCGAGGACGATTTCGCCCTTGGCGCTGTTCAGCGACACCGACCCCGCAGCAACGGAATCGCTGGTCTTGGCCTCGTTAATCAGTTCGACGATTTCGGGCGCCGCCCCGTGTTGGATCAGCGCCTCAAGTCCCGCGGCTTTGGCGTTGGCGCCAATGACCGATCCGTCGGCGCCGACCAAAAGGGCAGCACCCGGGTATCCGGCAAGAAATTTTTCCGGCGCGTCATTCGATTTGCCGGGTTTTTCCCCGGATTTCCCTAAATCCGCCGTGTCGTCCCTTTTTTCCCGGGGACTGACAGACTGTTCCTTAGACATAAAAAAAGGTATCCCTGGTTTTTTAGTCTGGGGGTAGATAAAACCCAAGGCCGAATATTGCCAGTTTAGGGGATTGGTTGCAGGCCTTCCACCCCGGAATACTCGCATATTCCTCTATTCAGGGGCTTTTTGGGAGTGAAAATCCGTCAGGCCAGGGACATTATACTTTTTTAAAAAATGGTTCAAATGGGCTCTTTAAAAACTTCTCTTTTGCAGGCCGAATGCTGGGTTTTCGACTTGGATAATACCCTTTATCCCGCCTCTTCCAACGTGTTCACCCAGGTCGATGAAAAGATGACCCGGTTTATTTCCGATTTTCTGGACTTGAACCTGGAAGAAGCCGCCAAACTCCGGAAAGCGTACTATCTGGAACACGGCACGACCCTTTCGGGACTGATGAAACTGCACGGCCTGGACCCGGATCTTTTTCTGGATTTCGTCCACGATATAGACCTCAGCACCGTTTCCCCGGACCCGGCCCTGGACGGGGCGCTTTCCCGGCTGCCCGGACGAAAAATCATCTTCACCAACGGCCCGACCGACCATGCCCACCGGGTCATGGACCGGCTTTCCATTCAGCATCATTTCGAGGCCGTTTTTGACATCGCCGAGGCCGATTACGTTCCCAAGCCCCGGCCCGAAGCCTATGACGCCCTGGTCCACCAGTATCGGCTCAAACCGGGGGAAAGCGTGATGGTCGAGGACCTGGCCCGCAATCTGGCGCCGGCGGCGGCGCTCGGCATGACGACGGTGTGGGTCCGCCGGCCCGGGAACGTGGACCAGGACGATACCGGAGACACGCCCGTGGATCACATTATCGACGACCTGGTCCCGTGGCTCGTGGACCTGACGGCGGATTAAAATTGACACCCCGCCCGGCGTGACGCATTTTCGGACGCCGCAAAACGGCCTCACCCACCGCCAATGACGGGGAAACCCATGAACGCCAAGGCCCTGCAACAAACCATTAACGACGCCTGGGAAGCGCGCGAGTCCATCGGCATCGACACCACCGGCGATGTCCGGAACGCCGTTGATGACGCCCTCGCCCTGCTGGACACAGGCCAGGCCCGGGTGGCCGAAAAGTCCGGCGGAGAATGGCAGGTCAATCAGTGGCTCAAGAAGGCGGTTTTGCTGTCGTTCCGGCTTAACGACATGGCCCTCATAAGCGGCGGGCCCTCGGGCGCCAACTGGTTCGACAAAGTGCCGTCCAAGTTCGATGGCTGGGACGACGCCAGGTTCCGGGACGCCGGTTTCCGCGCCGTGCCTAACTGCACCGTCCGGCGCTCGGCCTACATCGCGCCGGGCGTGATCCTGATGCCGTGCTTCGTCAATCTGGGGGCTTATGTGGATTCGGGCACCATGGTCGATACCTGGGCGACCATCGGCTCTTGCGCCCAGATCGGCAAAAACTGTCATATTTCCGGCGGTGCCGGCATCGGCGGCGTCTTGGAGCCGCTGCAGGCGGGACCGGTGATCGTCGAAGACAATTGTTTCATCGGCGCCCGCTCCGAAGTCGCCGAAGGCGTCGTTGTCGAGGAAGGGGCGGTTCTCGCCATGGGCGTTTATATCGGCGCTTCGACCAAGATCGTCGACCGGGACACCGGCGAAATCCATTTCGGCCGGGTTCCCGCCTATTCGGTGGTGGTGCCGGGAACGTTCCCCGGCGAAGCGGGTGCGGACGAGAAGCCCAAGCCGGGGCTTTATTGCGCCGTGATCGTCAAGCAGGTGGACGAAAAGACCCGGTCCAAGACGTCCATCAACGACCTCTTGCGCGATTGAACGGGTTTGAGGAACGGCCCCATGGACCCTGTTGAACTTAGCCAGGCGCTGATCCGCTGCCCTTCCGTGACGCCCACGGACGAAGGCGCCATGGACGTGCTTCAGCACGCTCTGGAAAAGATGGGCTTCACCTGCCACCGATTGCCGTTTTCCGACGGCGGCGACGAGGTGCAGAACCTTTACGCCCGGATCGGCGAAGAAGCGCCTAATTTCTGCTTCGCCGGACACACCGACGTGGTGCCGGTAGGCAACGCCGATGAATGGTCCGTGGACCCCTTCGCCGCCGAGATCAGGGACGACCGGATTTTCGGCCGGGGCGCCGCCGACATGAAGACCGCCATCGCCGGCTTCGTCACGGCGGCTTCTAATTTCCTCGGCGCCCGCCGGGACGGGTTTCCGGGCTCCATCAGCCTGTTGATCACCGGCGACGAGGAAGGCGACGCCGTCAACGGCACGGTCCGGGTCCTGGACTGGCTTAAGGAACAAGGCGAGACCCTTGACGCCTGTCTGGTCGGCGAGCCGACAAATCCGGAAACCCTTGGCGAAATGATCAAAATCGGGCGGCGGGGCTCGATGACAGTGGCGCTGACGGTCCGTGGGGCCAGCGGACACACCGCCTATCCTGATCTGGCCGACAACCCCATAGACCGGCTGCTGAAGATGTTGTCGGCCCTCACCGAGAAGCCGCTCGACGACGGCTCAGAGCATTTCCCTGCCTCCATACCGGTCATCACCACCGTTGATGTCGGCAACCCGGTTTCCAACGTCATCCCGGCTGAGGCCCGTGCGGGCATCAACATACGCTTCAACGACCGGCATACGGGCGCCGCCCTTGAAAAGCTGTTGAAGGAGCGCTTTGACGAAGTTGGCGGTGATTACGAGATGAGCGTCAGGGTCGCGGGCGAGCCGTTTTTCTTCCCCCCGGGGGCGCTCAGCAATCTGGTCGCCGACGCGGTTAAAAAGACCACCGGACGGACACCGGAATTCAGCACCACCGGTGGCACTTCGGACGCGCGGTTCATCAAGGACCATTGCCCCGTCTGCGAATTCGGGATGTCCAACCAGACCGCCCACAAGGCCGATGAAAACGCCCTTATTGCCGACGTCCGGACGCTGGCCGATATTTACGAGGCCGTGCTGGACGGTTTCTTCGCCGGCCCCGGTTAGACTTTCATGATCACGCTTCGGGAGGTCATCCAGTCTCTCTATGGGGCATACCGGCTCGCCCGTATGGACCCTTCGGGCCTTGATTTTTTCGAGGCCACCGTCGCCGGGTTCTGGCGTTCCTTTTTCGCCGCTGTCATCGTCGCGCCTTTTTATCTGATCTTGCTGATGATCCGCTATTCGGCTTTGCCGGACCAGGTGTCGGCGTTCCGGTTCTACGCCATTGAAACGATCAAGTATGTCATCGTCTGGCTCGTTTTTCCGGTGGTCATCTGGACGGTGATCCAGGCATTCAACCGCGGCCAGCACTTTATCCGCTACATCGTCGCCTACAATTGGGCGGCGGTTTTGCAAAACGCCCTTTATTTGCCGATCGTCATCCTGGGAACGGTCGGCCTGTTGTCGCCAATGGCGGCCAATGTCCTGGCTCTTTTCGCGTTAAGCCTGATCGTTGTCTACACCTGGTTCATCACCCGCACCGCCTTGGACGTGGCGGCGGGTCAGGCTGCGGGTATTGTCGGTTTGGATTTTTTTATCAGCATCGTCATCAACGCCGTCGCCGAAAGCAGGCTGTGAGGGGTTCGTTTGATGACTGTTCTGAATATATAAGTTCATAGACGGACCGGGAACAACCGCGGCCGATGAAGTCCAAGGGGCGGATTCAATAAACGACCTCGACCAGATAAAGCCCATCCGGCGGTGCCGTCGGGCCGGCGGCGGTTCGGTCCTTTTTTTCCAGCGCCGACTTAACGTCGTCGGCCGTCCATTTGCCCTCGCCGACCAGCTTCAGGGTGCCGACCAGGTTCCTGACCTGATGGTGGAGAAAAGACCGGGCCCGGGCCTCGATAACGATGATATCGCCGTCGCGGGTGATATCCAGCCGATCGAGGGTCTTGACCGGCGATTTCGCCTGGCATTGAACGGCCCGGAAGGTGGTGAAATCGTGCTTTCCGATCAAGATTTTGGCCGCCGCCGCCATAGCCTTGGCATCGAGCGGCACCGGCACCCACCAGCTTAAGCCCCGGCCCAGGCCCAAGGGCGCCCGGCGGTTGGTAATGCGGTAATGGTACGCCCGTTCCTTGGCCGAAAGGCGGGCGTCAAAATCGTCCGCCGCCCGGTGAGCCTCAATGACCACCACGGCGGCGGGCTTGAGATGGAAATTGAGCGCATCGCGGATGGTGTCAGGCTCGTCTTCTTTTTCAAGGTCGAAATGGGCGACCTGTCCCGTCGCGTGCACGCCCGAATCCGTACGGCCGGCACCGAAAAGGGTCACTTTTTCGCCGCAAAACTTCTCGATCGCCTCCTCAAGCGACTGTTGCACGCTAAAGCCGTTGTCCTGGCGTTGCCAGCCGACGAAATCCGAGCCGTCGTATTCAATGAGGATTCTGTACCGGGGCATGGCCTGTTTTAGCCGGGACAACGCCCGGCGGGCGAGTTTTTTGTCATAAATCCTAAAAAAGCCCAAAAATTCCTGAAAAATCCTGAAATATACTGAATTATACTGAAATTTTCCGACGATACTGGTGACACAAACCACTGGCACTATGGCAGTGCTTGCAAGTCTGAAAACGGGGACGGAATAGTCCTCCTGGACCTTGCCGGAGAAGGCGTCCCGGCCGGCCCGAACCTGAGGTCATGGTTTTGAATCTGCTTTGAATTGTTTGCGCGCCGTATCGGTTTTTTTTAATTTTCGGGGCCGCCGGCCCTTTATTTGATCGAAAAGCCCAATGGACCAGGAGGTTTCCATTCAAATCAAGGACACGGACAGGGATTCCCTTCACATCCTTCCCCTTGTGATCATGCCGCTGGAGACCCCGGCGCTCAACCGCGCGCGGCTGATCAAGAACGTTCGCCTCGAGAGCGTTATCGAGCTTTTCGAGGACAAGGATACCGGCTCGGGCCAAATAGACATCGAGGGCCTGCCGCAGGAATTCAGCTGGTCCATGGCTGACCCGCCCGCCGACATGGTCATGATGCGGAAGATCGGCGCCCTGCCCAGCTACGACGTCTACAGCCTGCGCATTTCGCTGCGCGAGCTGGAAATCGAGGTCAACGACCACGAGACGCTTCGGCTTTCAGACAGCATGAACAAGGAATTGACGTCTTACATGACCGACTTCACCCGGCCGCTGATCCAGGAGATTTACGGTGGCGACGAGGTTTCGATCAACAACTTCGACGACGTGATCAAGCTTTTCCGGGATCCGGACGTCAAGAAGGCGCTTGAAAAAATCCGCGTCATGTCGGCCAAGCTGAACATCAAGCCCGAGGAAATCCCCCGGTTCATGGAGGATTACGGCGATATCTTCCTGTCGCTGTCTTACTACCGCCGGTGCCTGGACGCCATCGAGCCCATCATCACCGAGTTCCTGGAGGCCATGGACGAGCTGCGCGACAACTATCATTTCAAGAACGACCAGAACCTGCTCAAGACCATGAAAGATATGGAAGCCACCATCAACGAGCTGATGGTGGCGATTACCGGCCGTTTCGAGAACTTCGAACGCGGCACCAAGCACATGTGGGACAACATCTCGGCCGAACGCTTCCGCAAGGTCGAAGAACTGATCACCGGCTATCACACCACCATCGGCGGCGTTCTTTGCTCGCTCAGCGTCAAGATGGACGCCTGGGCGAGGTTGTTCCCGACCCCCGCCGCCGGCGGCCCCGGCAAGCGAGCCGAGTTCATGATGTCGGAAATGAAACAGGGCATGGATAAGATCATCAAGATCGAGGATTCGGCGCCGATGCTGTCGGCGCTCGGCTAGGTCAGCCGCGTTCCCGGCCCCATCGGAAAGCCGCGAACGAACGCCGCCCCATCCTGGGGTTCCTTGCCCGCCCGCTGCACGCTCAACAGCCTTAAAACCCCTGACCCGCAAGAAACACCCAAGGCGCCGTCGACCAGGGTACCCGGTTCCCCGCTTTTGCCAACGTCGCCTACTCCCGGGACCGCCTCGGCCGCCAGCACCTTGATCCTGTCGCCGCCCAGCTCGAACCAGACCCCGGGCCTCGGATTGAGCGCCCTGACCTGGCGTTCCAGTTCCGTAGCAGTTTTCCGCCAGTCGATCCGGCCGTCGTCGTGGTTCAGCTTGGGCGCGTAGGTTACGCCTTCTTCCGGTTGCGGCGCGGGCGTCAAGGTGCCCTGGACCAACCCTTCCAGGGCGTCGAGCATTAATGCCGCGCCACTTTCCGCCAATTCGTCGTGCAGCCCCTGGGCCGTGGTTTCGCCCGTGATCGGGACGTTCCGGGCCAAGACGACGGGGCCGGTATCCAGGCCTTCGTCCATTTTCATGATGGAAACGCCGGTTTCCGCGTCTCCTTCCAGTATGGCCCGTTGGATCGGCGCCGCGCCGCGCCAGCGCGGCAACAACGAGGCATGGACGTTGAGGCACCCCAACCGGGGCGCGTCGAGGACGGACTCAGGCAGCAACAACCCATAGGCGGCAACCACGGCGGCATCGGCGCCGGCGGATTCAAAGAGCGCCTTAAAGGCCGCCTGTTCCTCGCCGCTTTTCAGGGAAACGGGGGTTCTGACGTCGAATCCTTGTTCCAGGGCGAAGGCGTGAACGGCAGACGGTTTTTTCTTCTGCTTGCGGTCGGCGGGCCGGGGCGGTTGGCAATAAACGGCGATGATGTCATGCCCGGCGCCGGCCAGCGCGGCCAATATGGCGACGGCGAAATCGGGACTCCCCATGAAAACAAGGCGAAGACGGGTCATCGGCTTTTTGTCGGCCATGAAAAAAGCCCCTCCTCTCCGGTGCGGGTTGCGTTTTCAAGAGTGACCGTTCAGGCCATTTCGACGATGGCCTGTTTTTTCGACTTGGTCAGCTTGCGGAGGATTATGTTTCGCTTCAAGAAAGAAATATGATCGACGAACAAAATTCCGTCCAGATGGTCCATTTCATGCTGGATACAAGTTCCCAAAACGCCTTCGGTTTCCAGCTCCCGGGTTTTGCCGTCGTGGTCCAGGTAGCGGACCTTGATGGCGTCGGGCCGTTTCACGTCGGCGTAATGCTCGGGGAACGACAGGCACCCTTCCTCATGGAGGTTTGCCTCATCGGACACCCACAACAGCTCCGGGTTGGCCATTTGTATGGGGTTCGGCTCGTCTTCCGACCCGGCCACGTCGACGACGATGACGCGGCGTCCGTTGCCGACCTGGGGCGCCGCCAGTCCGATCCCGTTGGCCGAATGCATGGTTTCCAGCATATCGTCCATCAGTTTCCGGACGTCCTCATCGACGCTTTCCACCGGCTTGGCCGAAATCTTTAAGCGCGGGTCCGGCGCTATGATTATGTCAAGAAGGGCCACGACTTGTCCTTATTCCCGGTCTGAGAGCAATTCGCGCCACAGTTTGCGTCTGGCGGCGGTGACGATCAAGGTTTAGACTCTTGCATCCTGAGTGGGGCCGGGGGCCTTATCCCAATATGGACATGACAATTCTTATTTTCGCCGTGGTTGTCGTGGTTGCAGTCGCCGCCGTCGTCTTTGTCGCCAGCACCAATATAAACCAGCGTCTGGACGCGCTCTCCAGGCGGCTGGATGACGGGCTCAGCGATCATACGGAAAAAACCGGCGAGACGCTCAAAGGGCTTCATGAACGCCTGGCGGTAATCGATTCGGCGCAGAAAAACATTACCGACCTTTCCCAGCAGATGGTTGGCCTCCAGGATATTCTGTCGAACAAGCAGGCCCGGGGCGCTTTCGGGGAGATTCAGCTACAGGATATCATCACCGCCGCCCTGCCGCCGTCGGCCTATGACTTCCAGGTGACGCTGTCGAACGGCAAGCGCGCCGACTGTCTTTTGACGCTTCCGAACCCGCCGGGCGCCATCGCCATCGATTCGAAGTTTCCCCTTGAAAGCTATGAAAAACTCCGCACCGCCAACGATGACCGGGCCAAGACCCTGGCCGAGCGGGAATTCAGCGCCGCCGTCAAGAAACACATCATCGACATCGCCGAACGCTACATCATTGCCGGCGAAACGGCCGAATCGGCGCTGATGTTCCTGCCGTCGGAAGCGGTCTATGCGGAACTCCACGCCAATTTCCGCAATGTCGTCGAGGAATCGTTCAAGCGCCGGGTGTGGATCGTTTCGCCGACCACCTTGATGGCGACGCTGAACACCGTCCGCGCCATCCTCAAAGACGTCCAAATGCGCGAACAGGCCGGTGTCATCCAAAATGAAGTCATCAAGCTGTTGGAAGACGTCAGCCGCCTGGACAAACGGGTTGACAACCTTCAGGGCCATTTCGACCTGGCATCCAGAGACATAAAGGAAATCAGGACTTCCGCCGACAAGGTCACCAAGCGCGGCGAAAAGATCGACGAACTGCAATTCGAAGACGACACGCCCACCGAAGAACTGGAAGCCACCCGCCCGCACCTGAAAGAGGTCTAGGGCGAAGCCCCCTTACACCGGCCGGCGGTCCTTGAGCGCCGCCGCCAGCGTGCCGTCGTCCAGGTAATCCAATTCGCCGCCGACGGGGACCCCATGGGCCAGCTCGGTCACCTTGGCATCCGTCGCGGCCAACCGGTCGGCCAGATAATGGGCCGTGGTCTGGCCATCGACGGTGGCGCTGGTGGCGAGAATAACCTCTTTGACCCCGCCATCGGCGACGCGCCCGATCAGGCCCGGGATATTCAGGTCTTCCGGCCCGATGCCGTCAAGCGCCGACAGCGTGCCGCCGAGCACGTGATAACGCCCGTTGAACGAGACCGCGCGCTCCAGCGCCCACAGATCGGCCACATCCTCGACGACGCAAATCAGGGTCCCGTCACGCTTCGGATCGGCGCACAGCGCGCAAGGATCCTGGGCGTCGATGTTGCCGCATTCGGAGCACGTCTTGATGTTCTTGATCGCGTCGGCAAGCGCCTTGGAAAGCGGCTGGGCCAGGGAATCCCGGCGTTTGACCAAATGCAGCACGGCGCGCCGGGCGGACCGGGGTCCCAGCCCCGGCAGCTTGGCCAGCAGCTCTATCAGGCGTTCGATGTCGGGGGAAACCATTTCCTTGGACTTCGGTCCTTGGGTTCCTAAAAGGGTTCCTAAAACGGAAGCCCAAGCCCCGGCGGCAAATTGAGCCCGCCGGTCAGTTCGGACATTTCTTCGCGAACCGTTTTTTCAAGATTGGACTTAGCGTCGTTGAATGCGGCGAGGATAAGGTCTTCGAGCATTTCGGTATCGCCGGAACCGGCGAAAGAGGGGTCGATCATCAGCTTCCGGGCCTCGCCCTTGCCGTTCAGCGTCACCTGGACCTTGCCGCCCCCGGACGAGCCCGAAATTTCCAATTCGGCCAGTTTCTCCTGCAGGGCGGCCATTTTGCCCTTCAGATCCTGGGCCTGTTTCATCATTTTCCCGATGTTTTTCATTGGCGTCCTGTTTTTGTTTCCCGGGGTTCCCAGGTGGCGGCTGGATGGGCGGGCCGAAGGCGATCTTCAGTGTATAGCACTCGGGCGATCAAGCGCCAAAACCTCTTCGGCTTCGCTTCATTTTCCCTGGCACCCCCAATCGCCCCCAAAAACCGCCTTTTTCCGGCGGAAGGTTAATACGTAAAATTTTATACAAATTATCGCGGCTTTTTACTTAATAATACTTGCATATTATTGTTTTGACCCGGTTACATTACTATAAGATCATTGTATATATAAGGAGATAACCGTGCATAGTACTTTATATAGTCTTTTGTATAACCTTCGGTTTACGTTTTTCGTGTTCGCCCTTCTCGCCCTCACGGGTTGCGCCGCGGTCGCGCTCACCGCCGGCAGCATGGCCGCGGGCGAGGGAATCAACCACACCCTCAGCGGCATTACCTACAAAACCTTCGCCACGCCGATCGGTGAGCTGAAGGTCGCGACCCTGAAGACGCTCGACCGGCTGGACATGGGCATCATCGAACAGACCCGGACCCCATCCGGCTGGGAGATCGTGGCAAAGGCCTATGACCGGAAGATCGAAATCGAGTTGGAGGCCCTGACCAAACGGGCCACGCACATGCGGGTCGTCGCCAACAAGGGGAAAATCTTCTTCAAGGATGCGGCGACGGCCACCGAAATCATCATTCAAACCGCCGAGACCTTGGCCATGGAAGCGGAAGCCAAGGCTTCCCACTCCCATTCGGCGCAATTGACCAGGAGGTACTAGCCCCATGTACCAGTCACAGATAAATCGAACCATTATTTTCGGCATCGCCGCCGCGTTGTTTTTCTGGTCCAGCGCCATGGCCGAGACCGCCGTTGACACCGGTGAGCAACAGGCTTCCTTCGACCAGCTTTCGCCGGGCGGCCAGAAGCACGCCAAGTCCCTGTTCGACGCCCAGCAGACCGGTAACGGCGGAACGGCGATGACGCTTGACGACATCGCGCTGGCCAAACAGGAAACCGGCTGGGGCAACGTCTTCAAGCAGATGAAAGAGGACGGCCTGGTCCTGGAGAAGAACTTCGGACAGATCGTCAGCGGCCAGGGAAAAATCGATGCGGGCAAGACGGATACGACGACCGGCGCCGGCGAGTCCACGGATATGAACACCAGCACCGCCGGCGCGGCCACCGGTCACTTCACAAGGCCCAAAAGGACGAAGCTCGTCGTGACCACGGCCAACGGCGGACGGGTGACGTTCGGCTTGAAAAAATCGGGATCGAAGTCGCGGCCGTTCGCCAAGGGGTCGGGCGCCCCGAAGGCCCTGAAAGTAAGCGGCCACGGCAAATTATCGGGCCTGACGGCGGCGCGTCGTTCGCATGGTGGCGGCAAGTCCTTCGGCGGCGGAAAAGGAAAAACCAAATAACGCCTGAATAAACGTTGGGGTGAAGCAGAAGCAGCGGCGGCCTTCGGGCCGCCGTTAGCTTTCGTCAGGTTCGGTGTTTTCGGTCTCCAAACCCCCTTCATCCAACCCTTCTTCGCCGGCAACCGGTTCCGGCGGCGACGGGCCGCGCACGTCTTCTATGGTGGCGCCTGGAAAGGTTTCTTGCACCGCCTTGACCAGGGGATGGTCGGCGAGAACGGACTTGGCCCCCTCATTTTCGGCATTCAGCTGCTCATCCAGGGTCGGGTCGCCGGCCTCGCTCGAGACCGTCAACGTCCATGTCCGCGCCGTCCCGTTGTTAAGAAACTGGCGCAGCGCCTGAACCATGTCTGCCGGCGCGCCGGCACGGATGTTGAACTCGATGCGGCCGGGCTCAAACCGGATTAGCTGCACGTCCCCGGTCAAAAACCCATGCAGCCGCTCCTCGCCCATTTCGGCCGCCAGTTCGGCAATTTCCTGGAAGCCGGCAGGGTCGGGTTTGGCCGCCGCTTCGGGGGCAGGCCGGGCTTCGGCATCCGGCTCAATGGCCGCCTCCGGTCCGGGGACGGAGGCATCGCCGGTACCGGTCAACTGGGCGCCCGGGGACGGCGGTTCCGGATCCGTCCTTTCCGCCGGCGGCCGGGCGGCGGTTTCACCTGACGGCTTTTCCGGCCCCGCCTTGTCCCCCGCCTTGTCCAGAGTCCGGATGGCTTCTTCCGGGGTCGGCAGATCGGCAACGTGGGCCAGCCGGACCAGGACCATTTCAGCCGCCTGAATCGGCGACGGCGCCTGACGGATTTCCAGGAGCCCCTTCAACAGCATCTGCCAGGCGCGGGCCAATGACGCCATGGAAAGCCGGCCTTCCAGGTCCCGGCCCCGGACCCGCTCGATTTCAGGGACCTCCGGCGCATCGGCGGCTTCCGGCACCACCTTGATGCGGGTCAGCCAATGGGTGATCTCCAGAAGATCCTCGACAACGGCCAGCGGATCGGCGCCGTCCTTATAGAGCTGGTCAAGCAATGTTAGCGCCGGGGCCACGTCGCCGGCCAGGACGGCCTCCAGGAGCATGAAGCTCTGAGAACGGTCGGCAAGGCCCAGCATGTCGCGCACTTCCGTCTCGCCGATTTCCCCGCTTTCCCCCTGGACCGCGTGGGAAAAAGCCTGATCCAAAAGGCTGAGCCCGTCGCGCACGCTGCCGTCGGCGGCGCGGACGATCAGGCCCAAGGCAGCGGGAGAAATTTTGGCGCCTTCCTTTTCGGCGATGGACGAGAAATGCTCACGCAGGGTTTCCGTATCGATGCGCCTAAGATCGAAACGCTGGCAGCGGCTGAGCACGGTGACTGGGACCTTGCGGATCTCGGTGGTGGCAAAGACGAATTTCACGTGCGCCGGCGGTTCCTCCAGCGTCTTCAAGAGCGCGTTGAAGGCGTGCTTGGACAGCATGTGCACTTCGTCAATGATGTAAATCTTGAATCGGGCCGACGTCGGTCGGTATCTGACGCCGTCAATGACTTCGCGGATATCGTCAACGCCGGTGCGGCTGGCGGCGTCCATTTCCAGCACGTCCATGTGACGGTCCTCGGCAATGGCCCGGCAGTGTTCGCATTGGCCACAGGGTTCGGCGGTCGGGCCGCCCAGTCCCTTGGCGTCACCGTCCGGTCCGGTGCAGTTCAAGGCGCGGGCGATGATGCGCGCCGTTGACGTTTTGCCGACGCCCCTGACCCCGGTCAGAATAAAGGCCTGCGCCAGCCTGTCGGACCGGATGGCATTGGTCAGCGTCCGCACCATGGCGTCCTGGCCAATGAGGCCGGCAAACGTGGTTGGGCGGTATTTGCGGGCAAGAACCTGATAGGGGGTGCTGTCTTCGGCACCCGGGGACTCGGCTTGGGGCGCGGGTTGGGTGTCGGGAAGTTCTGTCTCGGTCATTGTCGGTTCGGTGCCGGTTGGGGGCCAGTTCGGGGCAAATTGAAAACCATCCTTGAAGATAAACCCTCGGGCGGCAAGGTGGAAGACTGGACACCGACCCAGGCCGAAACTCGTTACGGCTGCTTCCTTCCGGATCTGACCGGGTTGGCGAGAAGGCTTGTCCGGCGCCAGTCTCCCGGGCGCAGTATAACAGTTGCCGGGAACGCCTCCAACCGTTGCCGGAAGGCCGCAACTCCTCACTGCCGGAGGCGGCAGGGGGTCAGTCTGGTGATGTCCGCTTTACCCCAAAGAGCGGACGTTTTTGAAGGGGGCGATTTATGTCTGCTTCTGACCCAAAGCGGACGTCACATCTCGCCTCTAGGGCATGGAGGCTACAGCCGGATCAGCCCTTCCCTCCGGCGGCGGCAGGTCTAACATAAGACGTGGTATCGTTCGTGGGGGCAGGCCACTGACATCAATGAGCAGATGTTCTTGCCAGGGATGCTGGTGGGCTCCATATAGATAAATTTCCGCATTATTTTCGGACCCCCATCACCCGCAGCAACGGCTTGCAGGCTATCCAAGTGTTCGCGATGTCGGTCAATATGCGTCGTTCTCTTGTGGCAGGGCACGTCCGGTAGGGGAAAATCGCGCCGACGGCTAACTGCAGATTGGACTTCTTCTCCTTGAACGCTTCGAAGGCCGCGCTCAGCCATTGCGGCTGGGGTTTCACTTTGTGTTTGGCAGCTCTCTCGGTAAATGCCGTTCTGAGATCGAATTCAATCCTAGCATCCAGGATCGGAACCGACCGCTGGGAAGGGTAATGCCGTTGCACAACTTCCACCCAGGGTACCGCACCGGAGCAGCTCCGCAGACCCTTTTCAAGGTTGGCATTGATTTTGGCCATCATCTCGCAGAAGCCGTCAAAGCCCAATACGGAAATCCTCTTCCGCAAATTTCGCTGGATGCCGTTCGGCACGATGACGATGGTCACCAGCCTATCGCTCTGGACGCTCAAGGTCAGATGTGGGTATTTCGTAAACGTGTCCGGCGCCCCTTGAAGTTTAAGAAAATCCCACACTGCGACACCTTGTATCCCGGTTATTGCACCGCGCCCGGGCCCATCAGGGTCCATGCCGAGCTGCCGAACGAGGTCCTTTCGCTGGCGCAGCTCATCCATCGCCAGCTTCAGAAGCCGCTTCGCCTCCGGGTAACTGTATGGTTCCTCACTGCCGAATGGCAGACCCGAAAAGACTGTCAACTTACCTTCCTTCAAATAGCCCTCGTCGGACAGTTTCCCCTCGGCAATTTCGAGGTATTTGGCCGCGCGGTCTGCCCACTCGGACGTTTCGGACATCTTGACCATCCACTCGTAAACGTCCGACCACTGCCGAAACATGACGCCCTCCGGCAGTTTCCGTCTTGGCGGCGCAACGTCGATGGCCAATAGCGTAACGTCACTGAACCCCCTCCTTATCGCTGTTCGTTGGTGCCGCCTCAGTTGGTCGTTTGATAAGGGCGACACCACTTTGCACTCAATGAGGAGAGACCATTCCTCACCACTATGTATCCAGGCATCCGGCAGGCCGCGACGCTCCACTTCGTCCTCGGATAGCTCGACGTCGCCAGGCAACTGCTGTTCGACGATTTCCAGCCCCTCTCGGATGTTCTTGGTACTGCCGCACACCCAGCGGACGAAAGCACGAAGTAGTTTTGGGTCTTCCGCCAACGAACTCGCGAGGGCATGTGTCAGGCGGTTTTCTGGTTGAGCGTATTGGTCGAAGACGTTACGCATTTATCAGGCAGCGTTCCGTCGTTGACAACCGGGCTGACGCCGCCAAGCGGCAGGCTACTCCCAAAGCATTAATTGGTTTCAAAATCCTAGCCTCCGTCCGATATCGCCTTGGGAAGGGTCAGGAAATAGACCCAGTCTTCGTCCTCCGGTTAACCAGCCGTATTGTCCATGAGCAGTCCGTAATGTCCGCTTTTGATGCAATGGACGGCTCCCACCCAACGGCATCTCGATGTGC
>CAZVFL010000009.1:0-58143 GCA_964626025.1 uncultured Thalassospiraceae bacterium | reverse complement strand
CCCACAAAAACCGGGCGCGGAAACAACGCCCTGCCCTTCACCGATGCAAGTGTTTAAGGCCGCCTGGCGATCATGTCGATTTCGACCAGCGCGCCACGGGCCAATGCGGTAACGCCGACGCAGGTCCGGGCCGGGCGCCGGTCGGCGGGGAAATAGGACGCATAGACCTCGTTCATTCCCCCATAATCGCGCTCGAAGTGGGTGAGATAAGCCCGGGCCGAGGTCACGTGCGCCATCCCCAGTCCCAACTCGCCCAGGACCAGGGCCAGGTTATCCATGACCCGCCGGGTCTGGGCCTCGATGCCGTCGGGAAGGGGCTTCTTAGGATCGTCGGGATCGGTCGGCATCTGCCCCGTCAGCTGCACCCAGCCATCGGCCTCTACCGCGTGGCTGAAGGGGGCGACCGGCTCAGGCGCCGCCGCAAACATATGAAAAACGGGTTCACTCATGGCCGAAAAGCCTCCTTGTCCATTGCCGGGCGTTATTCCGCCAAGGGGATGTCAAAATCGCCCAGCATTTTCTTTTGCCGCCGGGCCAGTTTGTTTTCGTCAAAGTCGTCTATCAGATCGTGAAACATCTGGTGCCAGTTGATCTCCGCCTTCAAGTGGGTGAACACGCTGCCGAGCCCGATGGCGGATCGGTCCATGAGCAGGAATTCCCGGGGTGGGGTGACACCGCCGATTTTGCGCAGTTCCTTGTGGACCTTGGCCGCAACCCCGGCCCCATACATAACGCCGCCGTCTTCCTGGATGGTTTTGGAGCGGTCCTCCATCAACGGCCCGTATAGGAACTGGGCCCATTGGTTGAGGATGTCGATAATCTCGCGGTTCAGGTTGTCGAAGCCCCAGGTTTCATAGGCATGGACGGCCAGGTCCGGGTCGTCGTCGCGGAGCGCCTTGTAGAGATCGATCACGGCGCGGATGAAACTCGGCCTGAAGACCCGGATGCAGCCGAAATCCATGAGGTTGATGGTCTTGTCCGGGCGCACCGTGTAATTGCCGAGATGCGGATCGCCGTGGAGAACGCCGTAATGATAGAACGGCACGTACCAGGCCCGGAACATGTTGTGGGCGACGGCGTTGCGGCTTTTGATGTGTTCGTCCACATACTTAAGCAAGGGCGCGCCTTCCAGCCACGACATGCTCAGCAGCCGGTCGGTGCAGAGCTTCTTCGCCAACAGGGGGATATGAACGCCCTTCTCGGTTTTCAGGATTTTGGCGAACAGGCCCAGGTTCCGGGCCTCGCGCCGGTAATCCAGTTCCTCGCGCAGCCTGTCGGTAAGCTCGTTGTGGATTTCGGTGGCGTCAATGGCACCGTCGTAGCGCCGGTAGATGGCAAACGCCAGCTTCAACTGCTTGAGGTCGGCCTCCACCACCGAAGCCATGTCCGGGTACTGGATTTTACAGGCCAGATTGCGGCCTTTCAGGTCTTTGGCCCGGTGGACCTGGCCCAAGGACGCCGCGGCCGCGGCCTCTTGATCGAAGGATTTGAAGTTCGATTGCCAGTCCGGCCCCAATTCCCCGGTCATGCGGCGGTTGACGAAGGCCCAGCCCATGGACGGCGCACTGGTCTGCAATTTGGCCAGTTCGGCGAGGTATTCCTCGGGCAGCAGGTCGGGAACCGTGGCCAGAATCTGCGCCACCTTCATCAACGGCCCCTTGAGCCCGCCCAGCACCTGCTGCAGCTCGGCGGCATGTTCTGAGCTGTCGAAGGGAAGGCCTAAAAGCCGGCCGCCGGCGGTGCGGGCGGCAAAGCCGCCGACCGTGGCGCCGACCTTGGCGTAACGTTTGACCCGGCCCCTCAGGTTGTCTTCATCGGCCATATCAAATGGCCTCCTCCAGTTGGTCGACGAATCCCGAGATCACGCCGAGCCCCCGGTTCCAGAACGCCGGATCGGACGCATTCAACCCGAACGGGGCCAACAGTTCCTTATGACCGAGCGTGCCGCCGGCTTTCAGCATCTCGAAATACTTGCCCTCGAAGCCGGGATGGCCGCCCTGGAACACGTCGTAAAGCGAATTCACCAGGCAATCGCCGAAGGCATAGGCATAAACGTAAAAAGGCGTATGCAGGAAATGCGGGATATAGGCCCAGAAGTGCCGGTAATCATCGTCGAAACGGAACGCCGGGCCAAGGCTATCGCGCTGCACCTCCATCCAGATGTCGCCGAGCCTGCGCGCGTCCAATTCCCCCCGGGGGCGCTCGGCATGCACGCGTTCCTCGAACTGATGAAAGGCGATCTGGCGGACCACCGTGTTCATCATGTCCTCGACCTTGCCGGCCAGAAGGATGCGCCGCCGCTTAGGCGCAGTCTCGGCCTTCAGCATGGCCTGGAAGGTCAGCATTTCGCCGAACACCGACGCCGTTTCGGCCAGGGTCAGGGGCGTATCGGACATCAACGCCCCTTGGCACCCGGCCATCACCTGATGCACCCCGTGGCCCAGCTCATGGGCCAGCGTCATCACGTCGCGGGCCTTGCCGTGGTAGTTCAGCATCACATAGGGATGCACCGACGGCACCGTGGGGTGGGAAAAAGCGCCGGAATCCTTGCCGGGCTTGGGGGGCGCGTCGATCCAGCGGCGATCGAAGAAACGTCCGGCGATCTCCGACATTTCCGGGGCGAAATCCCCATAGGCCCCAAGCACGATCGAGCGGGCCTCGTCCCAGGAATAACGGCGGTTCGAATCCTCGGGCAACGGCGCGTTGCGGTCCCAGGTATTGAGCCGCCGCACCCCCAACCATTTGGCCTTAAGCCTGTAATAGCGGTGCGCCAGGTTGCCGTATTGGGCCTTGACCGCGCCGAGAAGGGCCGCCACCACCTCGTCCTCGACCTGGTTGGAAAGGTTGCGATGGGACTGAGGCTTCGGATAACGCCGCCATTGGTCCTCGATGGCCTTGTCCTTGGCCAGGGTGTTGGTGATCAACGTCAACACCCGAATGTTTTTGGCCAAGCCCCGGCTCAATGCCTTGGCGCCTTGTTTCCTGACTTCGGCCTTTTTGTCGGACAGCAGGTTGAGGGTGTCGGCCAGGGTCATCTCCTTGGCCGGTCTTCCTGTTCCGGGGCTTTCAACCCGGAAGCGGAGGTCGGCCATGGTTTCCTCGAACAGCCGTATCCAGGCGGGGCGTCCGGTCACCGATTTTTCATGCAGCAGCCTTTCCACCTCATCGGACAGCTGATGCGGTCTGAAAACCCTGGTATCCCTGATCCAGGGCGCGTAATGGGCGGCTTTGGGGTGTTTGAGCTGCTTTTTCAGCACGCTGTCGGCGAGGCGGTTGAGCTCCAGTGTGAAAAACAGGGTGTCGGTGGAAATCTCCGTCACCCGCTCCTGCAAAGTCTGGAAGAAAGCCCCGATTTGGGGATCGCTGAGGTTGGTGGCGTACAGAAGATGCCCGTAGCTCATGATCTTGCCCAGGCGTTCGGCGATCTTTTCATAGCGCCCTATGGCCAGGCCCAGGCCCTTGCCGTCGAGGTTGTTGAGCCGGCCCTCCAGCGTTTTCCGGAACTTCTTCGATTGCGCCCTTGCCCACGCCAGGTCGGCCTTCAGCTTACGTGATTTCTGCCCGCTATAAAGGTCATTCAAATTCCACCGGGGCAGACCGCCTGTTTTATTGTCGGCGCGGGTCCCTGGGGCTTTGGTTTTAGCCATTTTTTCTTCCTGTTCAGCTTGGCCCGGCGGCTCTGTCTGTTAACGCCATATAAAGGTGGAAAAGCCCCACGGCAATGACAATGATAGCCCCCAGGAGCGGGAGGAAAATTCAATAATGAGTGAGCGAAACTGGCCCAATCTGGGGGCCATGTTTTTCGATCAGGTGGACCGCCTCGGTGATCGCCCGTTCCTGTGGGCGAAACGGCACGGCACGTACAAGGCGCTGAGCTGGGGCGACACCGCCGCCCGCGTCACGCCGTTGGCGCGGGGTCTGGCGGCGCTTGGGGTGGGTCACGGAGACCGGGTGGTGCTGGTTTCGGAAAACCGCCCGGCGTGGCTGGTTTCGGACCTGGCGATCATGTCCCTGGGCGCCGTCACCGTTCCCGCCTATATCACCAATACGGAAGACGACCACCTGCATATCCTCCGCGACTCGGGCGCCAGGGGCGTCATCGTCTCCAACCGCCGGCTGGCGGAGAAATTGCTGCCGGCGGCCATCAAAGCGCCCGAGGCGGCATTCGTCATCGCCATGGATCTTCCCGAATTGACCCAGCAACTCGGCGTCCAGGTCCTGCACCTGGACGACGTGCTGGACCGGGGCCGAGAGGGCCGCCTGAACATCGTCGAAATGGCCCGCCAATGGGCGCCCGACGACACCGCGTGCATCATTTATACGTCCGGCACCGGCGGCGCGCCCAAGGGCGTGATGCTTTCCCACAAAAACATCCTGTCAAATTGCCGGGGCGCCAAAGACGCGCTTCTGGAGCTCGGCCTGGACCGCGAAGTTTTTTTATCTTTCCTGCCGCTCAGCCATTCCTACGAGCATATGGCCGGGCAATTCTTCCCGATGACCATCGGCGCCGAGATTTATTACGCCGAAGGCGCCGACACCCTGGCCGCCAACATGGTCGAGGCCCGGCCGACGATCATGACCGCCGTGCCGAGGCTTTATGAAACGTTCCACCACCGCATCACCTTAGGCGTCAGGAAGGCCGGCGGGGCCAAGGAGAAATTGTTCAACAAAGCCGTGGAACTGGGCTCGCGGCGCTACCAGGACCCCGGCGGGCTCAGCGTCGCAGAGCGCGCCGCCGATAAGGCGTTCGATATTCTGGTCCGCAGAAAGGTCAAACAGCGTTTCGGCGGGCGGTTGAAGGCCCTGGTGTCGGGAGGCGCGCCCTTGAACCCGGAAATCGGGCTGTTCTTCACGGCGCTGGGGCTTCGCATCCTACAGGGTTACGGGCAGACGGAAACTTCGCCGTCGGTCAGCATCAACCGGCCCTCGAACATGAAACTGCATACCGTCGGGCCGGCCTTGAAGGGGGTGGAGGTGAAGATCGCCGACGACGGAGAGATTCTGGTCCGTGGCGATCTGGTCATGCAGGGCTATTGGCGGAACGAAGAAGCGACGCGGGAAACCATCAAGGACGGTTGGGTGCATACCGGCGATATCGGCATCATCGACGCCGACGGCCATTTGCAGATTACCGACCGCAAGAAGGACATCATCGTCAATTCCGGCGGCGACAACATTGCGCCGCAGCGGGTCGAGGGAATCCTCACCATCGAGCCGGAAATCGCCCAGGCCATGGTCTACGGCGACAAGCACCCGCACTTGGTGGCCCTTCTGGTTCCCGATTCAGAGTGGCTGGCCGAATGGGCCGAGGCGGCGGGCAAAGGGGGCGGCCTTGCCGGCCTGGCCGATGACAAGGATCTGCACCAGGCGCTCGGCGCCGTCGTCGACAAGGTCAACGGCGCCCTATCCACCATCGAGAAGGTGCGGCGTTTCGAAATCGCCAGCGCGCCCTTCACCACCGACAACGGCCTGTTGACGCCGACCCTTAAAATCCGCCGCCACAAGATCAGGGATATCTACGGCGACACGCTTGAGGGGTTTTACCGCTAGGGTCCGGCCGCCTTGGGCCGTTTGAAATGGGCCACGGCAATGCCGGCCAGGATGATGATAAGCCCCGCCACCTCCGTCGCCCTGACGGGTTCAGACAGGAGCCCAATGCCCCAAAGGACGCCGAAGACGGGAATCAGGTAGTTGACGAAAGCCATGAAGCTGGCGCCCCGCATTTGCACCAAATAGAAAAAGATGATGGTCGCAAAGGCCGTCGGGAACAGCCCCAGGTAGACCGCCGCCGCCACCGAATCCATTTCCGGCGTAATCATCCACGGTGTCTCGGCAACGAGGGCCGCCGGCACCATCACCAGGCAGGCCATGATCATTACCGCGGCGGTGCGCGCCATCAGCGGCGCCGGCGGCGAATTGCGGGCCAGGATCACGGCGACGGCATAGCACAGCGCGCCGCCGGCGACCGAAAGCTGGCGCCAGACGTCACTGCCCAAACCCTTAAGCGCCTCCGGCCCGACAAGGACGAGGATGCCCCCGAACCCGATGACCACGCCGGCCAACTTAGGCTGCGTCATGCGGTCCCCGGAAGTGAAGAAGTGGGCCATGACGACGGTCGCCAACGGCATTACCGACATCAGTATCGCCGCCAGGCCGCTTGATATCCGTTGCTCACCCCAGCCAATCAAGGTGAACGGCAGGCCGTTGCCGATAACGCCGAGCAGGAAGCAAAACGTCCAGAACCGCAACCCGCCCGGTAGGCGTTCGCCGCGCAGGCGCATGGCGCCGTAAAGGATCACGGCGGCCAGGATCACCCGCACAGCGGCGAGCGTCAACGGCGGGATCGATTCCACGCCGACCTTGATGGCCATGAAGGATGAGCTCCAAATCAGGGCCAACAGAAATATCAACGCCAAATGACGGAGCATACGCGCCTCGGAAAAGGGACAGGCTTAGGGGAGCCTAAACCCGGTAATAGTCCCGGTACCATTCGACAAACCGGGGCAGGCCCTCGTCGATGGCCGTCTTCGGCTCGAAACCGAAATCCCGCTCGGTTTCGGTAATGTCGGCAAAGGTTTCCGGGACATCGCCGGTCTGCATGGGCTGAAAGTCGATCTCGGCTTTTTGGCCCAACGTTTCTTCAAGGATGGAAATAAACCGCATCAACGGCTCGGAGACGTTGTTGCCGATGTTGTAAAGGCGCGACGGCGGCCCTTCCCCGCCTTCCGCCGGCGGCTTGTCGAGGCAGGCCAGGACGCCGGCGGTGATGTCGTCGATATAGGTGAAATCGCGCTTCATGTCGCCGTTGTTGAAAACCGGAATGGGCTCGCCGGCCAGAATCTTGCGGACGAAAATGAAGGCCGCCATGTCGGGCCGCCCCCAGGGGCCGTAGACGGTGAAAAACCTGAGTCCTGTCAACGGCATCCCGTAGACATGGGCATAGCTGTGGGACATCAGCTCCATGGCCCGCTTGGTGGCGGCGTAAAGCGACAGCGGCGTGTCCACGGGGTCGTTGATGGAAAACGGCAGCTTGGTGTTGCCGCCGTAAACGGAACTCGACGATGCGAAAACGAAATGGTCCAGGCGGTCGAGCCCCCGGCAGGCCTCGAGCAGGGAAAGGTGCCCCTCGACGTTGGCGCGGGTATAGGCATAAGGGTTGACCAGCGAGTAACGGACCCCCGCCTGTGCCGCCAAATGGACAACGCCGGTGATATGGCCGTGCTGGCCGATCCGTTCGGCGACGGCCTTCCGGTCGGCAATATCGAGGCGTTCGAACTTAAAACCGTCTCGTCCGCCAAGTTCCTGCAAGCGGGCTTCCTTCAACGAGACATCGTAGTAGTCGTTGACGTTGTCCATGCCGAGGACGTCATCGCCCCGGTCAAGCAGGGCAAGGGAAACGTGAAAACCGATGAAACCGGCGGCGCCGGTGACCAGAATCGTCATGGGCGGGGGATCCGGGACTCTTGTTAGGTGTTCCCGTATACCCGCTGCAACGGGAAAAATCATCCCATAGTGCGTTATTTTATTATCCCGGCCCGACCAGCGATTGTAAGCGGGCGGGCCTCGTATTACGCTTGCGGCACCGAAAGAATCTCTCAACCGCGCCAGGAAGCATCCTGGGGAAAGGCCGCTGACGATGGCCCCAGCCGCACTGAAACACGTCACGCTTGACGACAAATACACCCTCGATTCCGGACGCGTCTTCCTGACCGGGACCCAGGCCTTGGTGCGTTTGGGCCTGATGCAGCGGCGGCGGGATATGAAGGCGGGGTTGAACACCGCCGGTTACGTCACCGGCTACCGGGGCTCGCCGCTGGGCGCCATCGACAGGGAATTCGGCCGCGCCAAGGCGTTTCTCGACGAACACCACATCAAGTTTCATCCCGGCGTCAACGAAGACCTGGCGGCGACCGCGCTTTGGGGCAGCCAGCAGCTTAATTTGTTCGACGGCGCCCGCTATGACGGCGTCTTCGGCATCTGGTACGGCAAAGGGCCGGGGGTGGACCGGTCCGGCGACGTTTTCCGTCATGCCAATTTTGCCGGCACCTCGCCCTTGGGCGGCGTTCTGGCGCTGGCCGGCGATGATCCGGCCTGCAAGTCGTCCACCGTTCCCAGCCAAAGCGAACATGCCCTGATGGACGTCCACATCCCCATCCTCAACCCGGCGGACGTCCAGGATGTTCTGGACTTCGGGCTCTTTGGCTGGGCGATGTCTCGTTATTCGGGCTGTTGGGTGGGAATGAAGTGCATTTCCGACAACGTCGATTCATCGGCTTCCGTCGTCGTCGACCCCGACCGGGTCAACATCAAAACGCCCGAGGATTTCGAGATGCCGGAAGGCGGGCTCCACATCCGCTGGCCCGACCCGCCGCTGGAACAGGAAAACCGCCTGCAGCGGTACAAGATTTACGCCGCCCTCGCCTTCGCCCGGGCCAACGAAATCAACCGGGTCACCATCGATTCCCCGAAACCCCGGTTCGGCATCGTCGCCACCGGCAAGTCCTATCTGGACGTTTTGCAGGCGCTGGACGATCTCGGGATCGGGGCCGAACATGCCGGCGAAATCGGCCTCCGGCTGTTGAAGGTCGGCATGCCCTGGCCGCTGGAAAAGGAATGCATCCGGCACTTCGCCGAAGGCCTCGAGGAAATCCTGGTGGTCGAGGAAAAGCGCGCGGTCATGGAAAACCAGCTCAAGGAGCAGCTCTACAATTGGCGCGCCGACGTGCGCCCGCGGGTGGTCGGAAAATTCGACGAGAACGGCGAATGGATACTGCCGTCGGCGGGTGAGCTGACGCCGGCCCGCATCTCCCGGGTGATCGCCGCCCGGATCGGCAACTTCCCGGTCAGCGACCCGGTCAAGGGCCATATCAAGGAACGGCTGAAGTTCCTCGACGACAAGGAAAGGGCGCTGGAAGCCGCGGCGGTGGGGATTGAGCGAATCCCTTATTACTGTTCCGGCTGCCCGCACAACATTTCGACCACCGTGCCGGAGGGCTCCCGCGCCGTCGCCGGCATCGGCTGCCATTACATGGCCATCTGGATGGACCGGGATACCGCCACCTTCACCCACATGGGCGGCGAAGGCGCCAACTGGCTGGGCCAGGCGCCGTTTACGGACACCGAGCACATCTTCGTCAACATCGGCGACGGCACTTATTTCCATTCCGGTATCCTGGCCATTCGCGCCGCCGTCGCCGCCGGGGTCAATATCACCTACAAGGTGCTTTACAACGATGTCGTCGCCATGACCGGCGGCCAGTCCATGGATGGACCCTTGGACGTGCCGATAATTACCCAACAGGTGCGGGCCGAAGGCGTTGAACGCATCGCCGTGGTTTCCGACGAGCCGGATAAATACCCCATCGGTTCCGATTTCGCGAAAGACACGACCTTTCACCACCGGGACGACCTGGACGAGATTCAACGCGACCTCCGGCAATGGAAGGGGGTCTCGGTGCTGATCTACGACCAGACATGCGCCGCCGAATTGCGCCGGCGGCGGAAACGCGGCCTTTACCCGGACCCGTTGGCGCGGCCCTTCATCAACCAGGCGGTGTGCGAAGGGTGCGGCGATTGCGGGGCGGTTTCCAATTGCGTCGCCATTACGCCGCTCGAGACGGAACTGGGCCGCAAGCGGGCCATCGACCAGTCGGCCTGCAACAAGGATTTCTCCTGCCTGAAGGGGTTTTGCCCGTCCTTCGTCACCGTTTTGGGCGCCGAACCGAAAAAGCCGGATGCCGTCGGCGACGTTCCCTTCGAGGTGTTGCCCGAGCCGGATTTGCCGGCGGCGGACGCGCCTTATGGCATCGTCGTCACCGGCATCGGCGGCACCGGCGTCGTCACCATCGGCGCGGTGCTGGCGATGGCCGCCCATCTGGAGGGCAAGGGCGTTTCCGTGCTCGACATCGCCGGGCTGGCGCAGAAGAACGGCGAGGTTTATTCCCACATCCGCATCGCCGACGACCCGGATACCCTCCATGCCGTCCGCATTGCGGCCGGCGGCACCCGGCTTTTAATCGGTTGCGACATGGTGACCGCCGGCAGCGCCGAGACGCTGGGCAAGCTCAAGGCGGGATACTCGTTGGCCGTCGTCAATGCGCACCGAACCATGACCGCCGATTTCACCCGGGACGCGGACCTGGTCTTCCCCGAAGAAGGGCTCCGCAAGGCCCTTTCCGAGGCCGCCGGCAAGGACGCCCTGGATTTCGTCAACGCCACGCGCCTGGCTGAGAGGCTCCTGGGCGATTCCATCGCCGCCAACATGCTGTTGGTCGGGTTCGCCTTCCAAAAGGGCTTTTTGCCGCTCTCCGCCGAAGCCATCGAACGGGCGCTGGAACTCAACGGCGTCGCCGTGGATTTCAACAAGCAGGCCTTCCTTTGGGGCCGCCGCGCCGCTCATAACCCGGGGGCGGTCGAAGCCATCGCCGGCCCGGACGAGCAGGCGTTCCAAGAGCCCGACACCCTTGAATACGTCAGCCACCGAATACAGGACCTGACCCGGTACCAAAACGCGGCCTACGCCAGGCGTTACGCCGATCTTATCGACAGGGCCCGCGCCCGGGAGGCCGAAAAGGCCAAGGGCAGGAAGGACTTTAGCGACGCCGTCGCCCGGGCCTATTTCAAATTGCTCGCCTACAAGGACGAATACGAAGTGGCGAGGCTTTATACCGACGGCGAATTCGAGGACCAGCTCCGCCGGCAGTTCGGAGACGGGTTCAAGCTCGTCTTCCACTTGGCGCCCCCCTTGGTCGCCCGCCGGGACCCCCGGACCGGCGAGCTCCGGAAGCGCCAATACGGTCCCTGGGTGATGACGGTTTTCCGGTTGCTGACGAGGCTCAAGGGGCTCCGGGGCACGCCTTTCGATATTTTCGGGCATACGGCCGAACGCCGGATGGAGCGCCGCTTGATCGGCGAATACGAAGCGGTCATCGAGGAATTGCTGGCGGGGCTCAATCCCGGCAACCACGCCCTGGCGACGGAAATAGCCGGGCTGCCCATGCGCATCCGCGGTTTCGGCCACGTCAAGGAACGGAACCGCCGGGTGGCGAAGGAGTGCGAGGCCCAGTTGCTGGCCGATTTCCGTGGCGGAGACGTCAAGGCCGCCGCCGAATAAAACGGTCCCGGATAAGGGCTATTCCGCCCAGGCGATACGAAGGATGTTGGTCGCCCCCGGCGTCCCGAAGGGAACGCCTGCGGTAATCACCAGGGGGTCCCCGACATTGGCGAATTCTTCCTGCTTGGCAACGCGGATAGCGACCACCACCATATCCCGGAAGGCCTTCAGGTCCTCTGTCTGGACCGAATGAACACCCCAGGCGAGCGCCAGCTTGCGGGCCGTATCGGCCCGGGGCGTCAGGCCGAGGATCGGCACCAACGGCCGTTCGCGGGCCGCGCGCAGCGTCGTCGAACCGGTGGAGCTGAAGGTCACGATCACCGATGCCGAGATCGTGTGGGCCACCTGACGGGCGGCGGCGGTTATGGCGTCGGCAGCCGTGGCCTCGGGGGCGTAGCGGTGGACCTCCATCATCTTGTGGTAATGGGGGTCTTTTTCCACTTGCTGGATAATGCGGTCCATCATGGTCACCGCCTCGATCGGGAATTCCCCGATGGCCGTTTCAGCCGACAGCATGACGGCATCGGCGCCGTCGTAGACGGCCGTCGCCACGTCGGAGGCCTCGGCCCGCGTCGGGGTCGGCGCCTGAACCATGGAATCCAGCATCTGGGTGGCAATGACGACCGGCTTTCCGGCGGCGCGGCAGGTAAAGACTATGCGTTTCTGCAACGCCGGGACTTCTTCCGGCGGCACCTCGACGCCCAGGTCTCCGCGGGCCACCATGATGGCGTCTGAAAGGCTGACGATTTCGTCCAGTTGGTTCATGGCCGCCGGTTTTTCCAGTTTCGCCATGACCCCGGCGCGCCCGGCGATCAGTTTCCGGGCTTGGGCGATGTCTTCGGGGCGCTGCACGAAGCTGAGCGCAATCCAGTCGACGCCCAGTTCCAGGCCGAAGCGCATGTCGTCCCGGTCTTTTTCGGTCAATGAGGACAGGTCCAAAACGGCGCTAGGCACGTTGACGCCCTTGTTGTCCGAGAGCGTCCCGCCGTTAATGACTTCCGTTTCGGCGAAATCCGCCCCGCATTTTTCGACCCTGAGCCGTATGCGGCCATCATCCAGCAACAAGTCGGTGTCGGGCTCAAGCGCCTTGAATATTTCCGGATGGAGCAGCGGCGCGCGGTTTTCATCGCCTTGCTCATCGCTGAGGTCGAGACGAAATTTGTTTCCCGGTTCCAGCACGATCTTGCCGTCCTTGAAAATGCCGATCCGCAGTTTCGGCCCTTGCAGGTCCAGGAGAATGCCGACCGAGCGATGAAACTTATCCTCAAGAGAGCGAATGATTTCATGCCGGCGTTTGTGGTCCTCCTGGCTTCCATGGCTGAAATTCAGGCGAAAAACGTCCGTGCCGGCCTCGAACAGGCCGGTAATCATCTCGTCTGAGGAGGTGCCCGGCCCGAGGGTGGCGATGATCTTGGCGCTGCGATTTCGTCTCATAACACCCCAACCATACGCACCGGCCCCGAATTTGCCAGTGTTTATAGGGGCATCGGGAGTTTTCTCCGTTTGGCTAAGGTTTTGTTTAGGGTGATTTGCAAAGATGTGGCGTTGAATTTTCAATGGCTGGCCCCGGCCCGAAGCTCACGATAAAATGGTTCACTGTGGGGTCTCGGAGGGTCTCGGGCCCGCTGGTTGACCTTTCCGGCCCTGGAGAACAACGGAAATGATCAAGAAACTCGTTTCAAAGGTGCTTTTGTCCGTGGTCATGGATAAAAACGCCCGGGACAGGCTCGAAACCCGAAAAAAGAGGAAACCGGCCCGGAAAGCCCCTCCCCCGGCGTCCCCAAAGGCCCCGTCCGTAGCGCCGCCGCAAGCCGCGGAAACCGAGGAAACGCACCAGTTGATCATGGATGCTCTGCGCGCCGCCGAACAGGAACTGACGGAAAAGCGGGACATGACCCCCGACCGGCAAGCCCTGATCCAGCAAGCCCTGGACCTGCAACGGTCCAAGGCCCACGTTCTCGACGGCCTCAGCCAGGAGGAGCGAGAGAAACTATACGTCGTGGCGCTTAAATCCCTGGAAGCCCAACCCGAAACGGGGCCCTCCAGCAAAAAAGTCCGTCGGAAAAAGGCTAAAAAATAGGTCTTTACGTATTTCCGTCGAGGGAAATAATACTATGATGCTCGCCGACGAAGCGGATGCGGATGTGCCCAAGGCACCGCCCGCCATAAACGAACCGGCCAAGGAGACACTTCATGGATAGCGAGAAGGAAGCCGATGCCCTGAAAAGGGAGCTTTACGGCCTGTTCAAATATATCCAGCGGGTGCGCGAGGAAATTGCCGCGATCAAACAGCCGGCCGCCCCGACGTTGCATTTCGACAGCATGTCCGACCAATTGGACGCCATCGTCAAGGCCACCGAAGACGCCACCCACACGATCATAGAGTGTATGGAAAAAAACGACGAGATCGTCGGCAAGCTGCGCGAAGGCATTGTGAAAAAGGAGAACCTTGCCCTTCTCGATCAGATTTGCGCCAACAGCATCGACGTCTTCGAGGCCTGCTCGTTCCAGGACATCACCGGGCAGCGCATCACCAAGGTGGTGAAGTCGGTGACCTATGTGGAAGACCGGGTCAACGCCTTGATCGAAGTCTGGGGCAAGGAAGAAATCGAAAAGATCGAGGTCAAGCCGGACAAAAATATAAGCGAGGAAGAAGCCCTGCTGCAGGGGCCGGCCCTTGAGGGCGAAGGCATCACCCAGGCCGAGATCGACAAGCTCTTTGACTAGGTTGGGAGGACCCCGATGGCCCGCTGGGGCTTTATTTTTTTGGCGTTTTTCCTGGGCGGGTTGTTGATGAGCGACGGAGCAGAAGCCGCCGATCCCGAAAACACCCTCCTGATGGAGCTAAAGGACGGCCAAGTCGTCATCGACATGCGGCCGGACCTGGCGCCCAAGCATGTTGCGCGCATCAAGGAACTGGTGCGCCAGGGGTTTTACGACGGCCTTACCTTTCACCGGGTGATCGGCGGTTTCATGGCGCAAGGGGGCGATCCCAAGGGTAACGGCACCGGCGGGTCGGGGGTCAACATTCCGGCGGAATTTTCAGATGAAAAACACGTCCGCGGCACCCTTTCCATGGCCCGTTCGTCTGACCCGGACAGCGCCGACAGCCAGTTTTTCATCGTCTTCGCCCGCTCCCGGTTCCTGGACGGCCAATACACCGTCTGGGGAAAAGTCACCAAGGGCATGGAATTCGTCGGCAAGATCAAGCGCGGAGACGAACGCCGCAACGGCGCCGTCAACGACCCGGACAAGATCATCCGCATGCGGGTCGCCGCCGACGTCAAATAAACCCCGAAATAAATCCCAGGGCCTAGGCGGTCTCGACCTTGAGCGGCACCGCGCTCTTGATATGCAGGTCGCGTTGCGGGAACGGGAATTCAATGCCGTGGTCGCGGAACCGGTCCCAGATTTCCAGCAGAACTAGGCTCTTGACGTTGGTGATGCCGTTCTGCGGGTCCTTGATCCAGACCCTGAGCTCCAGGTCTATGCCGTTGTCGCCGAAGCCCAGCAGATGGCAGACCGGCCCTGGATCATCCAGCACACGCTCGACCTCGTCGGCCGCCTCTCGGGCCAGCTGGATTGCCTTCGGGACGTCGCTGTCGTAGGAAACCCCGATGGCCAAGCGCAGCCGGATCAGCCGGTGGGAATGGGACCAATTCTCGACCCGCTGCGAGATCATTTCCTCGTTCGGAATAAGGTGTTCGGTGCCGTCGCGGGTGATGACCGAGACGTAGCGCGCGCTCATCGCGTTGATCCAGCCGTAGGTTTCGCCGATGGCGACCACGTCGCCCGGCTTGACGGAGCGGTCCATGAGCAGGATGACGCCGCTGATCAGGTTGGAGAAGACCTTCTGCAGGCCGAAGCCGATGCCGAGGCCGACGGCGCCCGAGAAAACGGCAAACGCGGTCAGGTCTATGCCGACGGATTCGAGCCCGACGACGATGGCGATGGTGAACAGCAGGACGCGGAACAGCTTGCCGAACAACACCCCCGCCGCCGGCGTCACGCCGGGCATGGCGCTCAGGCGCCGTTCCATCAGCCCGGATACGACGCCCGCCAGCCACAACAGGATGGCGAGGGCGATGATCGCCTTGATCACGTCGAGAAGGGATATCCTGACCTCGCCCAGGATCAAGGCCATTCCGTCGAGCACTTCGGTGGTCGGGTCCAGAAGCCCGGTGATGTTGAGGGCGGCAATGGTCCAGGTTAGCAGCGCGATGGTCCTGGACCAGGCGGCGTTGCGGATCAGGGTGGAGGCCAGCCGGATGATGACCCAGGCGGTCAGCAGGCTGACGACGATCTCGATCAGATGGTTCGGCCAACCGGCGTTCTCGGCGGCAAAGACGGAAAACCACTGCAGCGTCAGCCACAGGACCGGCAGGCTCAAGGGCGCCAATGCCTGGGTGACGGGCTGGGCGAACCGCTGGTACCAGGGGTAATCGAGGCCCTTTTTCAGCCACCGTTGGAAACGGCCGGCGGCGATCCAGGCGATGACGAAGGCGACGGCGACAACGGCGAACTGGATGGCGGTACTGAGGACTAGAATATTGGCCTGAACCCAGGCCAGGATCTCGGCGAGCGTTTTCTCGATGAAAACGGGATCGAATAGTCTTTCCAAAAATACCCCCGTGCCCGATGCCGGGCCGGCGGGTCTACAATAGGATAGCCGGCGGGCGCCCACCAGAGAGGCCCCGGAAGCCGCTTGAAGCCTGGGGTTGGCCCCGCCCTGTTGATGGCCGGAAGAGACCAGAAAGGCCGACTCGGGGACGGGCGGAGGCCCCGTTTGCTCAGCCCATGCCGGCGATGATGCTTTCGATGGCGTCCAGCGCCGCCTGGCCCTCGGCGCCGTCGGGTCCGCCGGCCTGGGCCATGTCGGGACGGCCGCCGCCACCTTTGCCGCCGACGGCTTCGGAGCCCGCGCGCACCAGATCGACGGCGCTAAAACGGTCAATCAGGTCGTCGGTGACGCCGACGACGACGGAAACCTTGCCGTCGATGACCGAGACCAGCGCGACGACGCCTGAGCCGACCTGTTTTTTCAGGTCATCGGCAAGACTTTTGAGTTCTTTCGCCGGGACGCCGGCCAACAGCCGGGGCGAGAACCTGATGCCCGCCACTTCTTTGGTTTCGGCCGCCACGCCGCCTTCGCCGCTATCGCCGCCGGCCGCCATCCGGGTCCGGAGGTCGGCCAATTCGGCCTCAAGCTTGCGGCATTCACCCTGGAGCGCCCTTACCCTTTCAGGCACTTCGGCGGGACCAACCTTCAAAAGCGCCGCCGTCCGTGCGAGCGCGTCTTCGGACCCCGCGGAGTCTCCCCCCGCCCCTTTAGCGTCCGAAGCCTCGCTTTTCCGCTTGTCCTTTTCCGCACCGCCGCTGCCGGTCGCCATCCGGCGGCGGACATCGGCCAATTGGCGTTCAAGCCCGCGGCGTTCGCCCAAAAGCGCCGCCACCTTGTCGGGAACGTCCCCGGGCTCCACTTTCAAAAGCGCCGCCGTTTCATCGAGCGCCCGTTCGGTTTCGGCGAGGTGGGCCGTTGCCCCCTCCCCGGTCAACGCCTCGATGCGCCGGATGCCGGCGGCCACCGCACCTTCGCCGACGATCTTGAAGACGCCGATGTCGCCGGTGTTTGCCACATGGGTGCCGCCGCACAGCTCGGTGGAAAAGGCTTCGGTTCCTTTGCCCTCCCCTTGGCCGCCCTCCGAGGAGCCCATGGAAACCACCCTGACCTGATCGCCGTATTTTTCCCCGAACAGCGCCATGGCGCCGGCTTCCTGGGCGGCGTCGGGTTCCATCAGATGGGTGGCGACGTCGCTGTTGGCCGCGATCTGCCGGTTGACCTCGGCCTCGACCTCGGCCAGTTCGCCGGGCGCGACGGCTTTCGGGTGGCTGATGTCGAAGCGGAGCCGGTCGGGCGCGACAAGGGAGCCCTTCTGGGTCACGTGATCCCCCAAACGGGCGCGCAACGCCGCGTGCAAAAGATGGGTTGCCGAATGGTTGGCGCGAACCCGGCGGCGGCGGTCGGAATCCACCTCCAGGCGCACCTCGTCGCCGATCTTGAGGACGCCGTCTTCGATCCGGCCCACATGGACATAAAGGCTGTCCACGTGCTTTTGGGTGTCGGTGACGTTGACGGTGGCGCCGCCGGTGGACGCGACGGTTCCGGTATCGCCGACCTGGCCGCCGGCCTCGCCGTAAAAAGGTGTCTGGTTGACGACGACGGTGGCTTCGGCGCCCTTCCCGGCCTCCTCCACCCGCCTGCCGTCGACCACCAGGGCCAGCACCCGGGCCTCGGCGGATTCGGTCTCGTAGCCCAGGAATTCTGTGGCGCCGACCTGTTCGCGGATCTCGAACCAGATTTCCTCGGTCGCCGCGTCGCCGGACCCGGCCCAGGCCTTGCGGGCTTCGGCGCGCTGGCGTTCCATGGCGGCGTCGAAGGCCTTCATCTCGACGCTTATGCCCATGCCCTTCAGCGCGTCCTCGGTCAAGTCCAGGGGAAAGCCGTAGGTGTCATAGAGCTTGAACGCCGTCTCGCCGTCCAGCACGTCGCCTTCCTTGTGGCCCGCCGTCTCCTCGTCCAAGAGCTTCAATCCCCGTTCGAGGGTTTTTTTGAAGCGCGTTTCCTCAAGCTTGAGGGTTTCCGTTATCAGCGCCTGGGCACGGACGAGGTCCGGATAGGCGTCCCCCATCTGGCTTATCAGCGCCGGCACCAGCCGCCACATCAAGGGCTCTTCGCAGCCCATCAAGTGGGCGTGACGCATGGCCCGGCGCATGATCCGGCGCATCACGTAGCCGCGCCCCTCGTTGGACGGCATCACCCCGTCGGCGATCAGGAAACTGGCGGCGCGCAAGTGATCGGCGATGACCCGGTGCGATACGCTATGCTCGCCCTTAGGATTCGTCCCGGACGCCTCGGCCGACGCCTCGATCAGGGCCTTGAACATGTCGATATGGTAATTGTCGTGGGTGCCCTGCATGACCGCGGCGATGCGCTCCAGCCCCATGCCGGTGTCGATGGAGGGTTTCGGCAAATCCGCCCGTTCGGAGGCGGTGACCTGTTCGAACTGCATGAACACCAGGTTCCAGATTTCGATGAAGCGGTCGCCATCCTGGTCGTCGCTTCCCGGCGGGCCGCCGGGGATGTGGTCGCCATGGTCGTAGAAGATTTCCGAACACGGCCCGCACGGCCCGGTGTCGCCCATGGCCCAGAAATTGTCCGACGTCGGGACGCGGATGATCTTGTCCTCAGGTAACCCGGCGATCTTCTTCCACAGATCGAAGGCCTGGTCGTCCTCGGCATAGACGCTGACAATGAGTTTTTCGGCGGCCAGGCCGAATTCTTTTGTTACCAGGTTCCAGGCCAGTTCGATGGCCAGGTCCTTGAAATAATCGCCGAACGAGAAATTGCCCAGCATCTCGAAAAACGTGTGGTGGCGCGCCGTATGGCCGACGTTTTCCAGGTCGTTGTGCTTGCCGCCGGCGCGCACGCATTTCTGCGACGTCACGGCGCGGTTGGTATCGCGGTTCTCGACGCCGGTAAACACGTTCTTGAACTGCACCATGCCGGCGTTGGTGAACATCAACGTCGGGTCGTTCAAGGGCACCAAGGACGAGGATGCCACTTCCTCGTGGCCGTGGCTCTTGAAGTAGTCCAAAAACGCCCGGCGGATGTCGTTGACCGTCTGCATGGAGAGTAATGTAGGGCGCGTTTCTCAAGAAATAAACGGCGATGGCCCGGGTGCGGGGTTTTTAGGGTGGGCCCGGCCTTCAAAAAAAGCGGCCCTTCTCCCTGGGAAAGAAGAAAGGGCCGCGCTTTGAACGATCGTTCGGGGAGGGTTTCTATTTTTAATCTATGGGGCGCTATTCCCCGGCCGCCTTGTCTTTTTTGGGCTTTTTCTTGGATTCGATCTCGGTGACGACGCCCTCGCCCCCGGCTTCGGGAGCTTCGGGGGCTTCGGGGGCTTCGGGAGCTTCGGGGGCTTCGGAAACGTCGGCTTCCGTATGGGCGCTGTCCTCGCCGTCCTCGGCGCTGTCCTTGCCGTCTTCGCCGTCATCGCCGGCGTGGCCGGCCATCATGTCGTCGGCGACCATGCCGGCGTTCTGGCGGATCATGGCCTCGATCTGGTTGGCGACCTCGGGGGTTTCGGCCAGATACGCCTTGGCGTTTTCGCGGCCCTGGCCGATGCGCTCGGAATTATACGAGAACCAGGAGCCGGATTTCTCGACCACCCCGGCGGTGACGCCGAGGTCCAGGATCTCGCCTATCTTCGAGATGCCCAGGCCGTAGATGATGTCGAATTCGACCATCTTGAACGGCGGCGCCAGCTTGTTCTTGACCACCTTGACCCGGGTCCGGTTGCCGATCACTTCGTCACGGTCCTTGATGGCGCCGATGCGGCGGATTTCCAGGCGCACCGACGAATAGAACTTGAGCGCGTTGCCGCCGGTGGTGGTTTCCGGGTTGCCGAACATGACGCCGATCTTTATCCGGATCTGGTTGATGAAAATGATGGTGGTGTTGGACTTGGCCACCGACGCCGTCAACTTGCGCAACGCCTGGCTCATCAGCCGCGCCTGCAGGCCGACGTGATGGTCGCCCATTTCGCCTTCCAGCTCGGCCCGGGGCACCAGGGCGGCGACGGAATCGATCACCAGCACGTCGACGGCGCCGGAGCGCACCAGGGTGTCGGCGATCTCCAACGCCTGCTCGCCGGCGTCGGGCTGGGAAAGCAGCAGGTTGTCGGTGTCGACGCCGAGCTTGTTGGCGTAAATCGGATCGAGGGCGTGCTCGGCGTCGATGAAGGCGCAGGTGCCGCCCATCTTCTGGGCCTCGGCGAGCGCATGTAGCGCCAGCGTCGTCTTGCCGGAGCTTTCCGGCCCATAGATCTCGACCACCCGGCCGCGGGGCAGCCCGCCGATGCCGAGCGCGATATCGAGGCTGATGGAGCCGGTGGGAACGATCTCGGTAGCCACCACCTCGCGCTGACCGAGGCGCATGATCGCGCCCTTGCCGAACGCCCGTTCGATCTGGGTGACGGCCGCTTCAAGAGCCTTGTTTTTGTTGACGTTATCTTTTTCCACGAGACGCAACGGAGTTTCAGACATGAGCCTGCCTTCCTTATTCCACATGTTTAACGATGGTTCAACGAATGCTGTTCCCGGAGTATGTACATGATTTGTTCTCACGCGCAAGGGTTTTTTTCAACGCATTGAAAAACAAGCGGAATTACAGTTATATTCGCGCTATGTTCCGAGAATTTTTAGCCCGGAGAGGGCCGGCGTCGCCCTACCCCGCCATCACCTCTTTGACCTTGGAGGCCAGCCCGTTGAGGCTGAAGGGCTTGGCCAGGAAGTGAATCGAGGGGTCGCGCTCGATCTCGTCGCGGTACATGTCCTCGGCGTAGCCGGACATCAGGATCACCTTGACCTGGGGTTGTTCGTGGCGAACCAGTTGCACCAGGGTATGGCCATCCATGCCCGGCATCACCACGTCCGAGATGATCAGGTCTATGGTTTCCTCGGTGCCGCTGATGACGTCGAGCGCGCCTTCGCCGTTGTCGGCTTCCAGCACCTGATAGCCCTTGCCCCTGAGCGCCCGGGCGCCGAACATGCGGACCGCGTCCTCGTCCTCGACCAGGAGCACGGTGCCGGCGCCGGTCAAATCGCCCTCTCCGGCTTCGGCGGCGATGGCTTGGTTGTCCGCCGCCGGGACGGCGTCTTCGGCGCCTTCGGGTTCGTCATATTCGGGCAAATAGATGCTGAAGGTGGTGCCTTCGCCGGGCGCGCTCGAGGCGAAGATGAAACCGCCCGTTTGATGGACGATGCCGTAAACCGTGGAAAGGCCGAGCCCCGTGCCCGAGCCCACGTCCTTGGTCGAAAAGAACGGCTCAAAAATCCGCTCCATGTTCTCCTTCTTGATGCCGACGCCGGTATCGATGACCTCGACCAGGACGTAACGCCCCTTGGGCATGAGGTCGTGGCCCCGCTGGACCGGCTTCTCAAGCTGGAGCGCAGACGTGCGGAGGATCACCTGGCCGCCGCCCGGCATGGCGTCCCGCGCATTGACGGCGAGGTTGATGATGACCTGGTCGAACTGTCCCTTGTCGACCCTGATCGGCGGAAGATTCCGGCCGTGTTCCATGGAAAGCTCTATTTTCTCGCCGATCAGACGGCCCAACAGGTTGGTCAGCTCGTTCAAGGAATCGGTAACGTCGAGGCGAACCGGTGCCAGGGTTTGTTTGCGGGAAAACGCCAGAAGCTGGCGGACCAGGTTGGTCGCCCGGGTGGCGTTCTGGCGGATCTGCTGAATGTCCCCGAAAGACGGGTCGTCGGGGCCATGACGGGCCAACAGCAGGTCCGAAAACCCGATCATCGCCGTCAACAGGTTGTTGAAGTCATGCGCCACGCCGCCGGCCAGTTGGCCGATGGCTTCCATTTTCTGCGATTGGGCGAACTGGATCTCCAGGTTCTTATGCTCGGTGGTGTCGATGAAGTGGAGCGCCAGCCCCGAAAGCTCGCCCAGCGCGTTTTCAAGCCGGCTGGCATAAAGCGACGTGACCAATTCCCGCGCGCCGGCGCCGGGCATGCGCACTTCCATATGGGTGGCCCGGGCCGTGCCCATGACCACCTTCGACAGCGCCGCCGCGATATCCCCCCGGTCTTCCTTGACAACGCGGTCTGCAAACGGCTTGCCGATAAGTTCTTCCGGATTGAGCCCGATAAGGTTGAGAAAAGCCCTGTTGCATTCGGCAATGTTGCCCTTGAGGTCGAGAAGCACGATTCCCACCGGCGCTTCGTCGAAAAGCCAATGCAGGCGGATTTCGGGCCCGCCTTCGTCGCCGGCGGTGCGGGCACCGGCCTGTTTCAGCCAGTCCGCTTCGGGCAGGACCACCGAGCGGCTGTAGGCGGGCAGGCCGCGGCCGTCGTCACGCAGGGTCTGCACCACCTGGGCCTTGAAGGTGCCCGAATCCTTGCGCCTGAACGTCAATTCCTGGGATCCCTCGCCGGTCGGGATTGTTGCTTGTCCGGTTCCGTCGTCGGCAAGGAATTCGTCCAGCGGCCTGGACACCATTTCATCGGGACCGACGCCCAGCCAATCGCCGAGCCGCTGGTTGGCAAACAGGATTTTGCCGTCACCGTCGGCCGAGAAAAAGCCCACCGGCAGGAGATCCAGATAATCGGCCAGATTTGCTTCTTCCTCGCGGCGGACGGAATCGACTTCGCGGCTGGCGGTGATGTCTTCGACCCGCCACAACGCGCCGGGGCCGGAACCGATCAATGGCGAGGCGACGGGACTGACCGTCAGGCGCCGCCATTCGACCGCGTCCGACCCGATCAGGACGGCAAATTCGGCGCGTCCGCCGAGGCCTTTTTCGGCGTTGGCGACAAGCCTTTGAAATTCCGACATGGCCGCATCATTCCCGGAAAGGGCCCTCAGGATGGCGTCCATCGAAGCGACCCTTCCGCCGCTGCCGGTTTCCGCGGCCATATGGAACAAGCGGTGAAAGGCCAGGTTGGAATAAACGAAGCGCCCGTCGGAGGTGGTGACCACAAGCCCATCGGACGAATCGTCGGCCGCCGAGAGGAGCAGTTCGGAGACGGGGTCGGTGGCGCGTGCGGCGCCCAGCGTCCAGGCCAGGCCGCAGAGCGCCGATAACGCCAGGCCGGAAACGGAGAGCGCGAGAAAAGACGCCGCCGGGCCCAGCAAATGAAGATACGCCGCGATACCGGCAAGACAGGCGGTCATCACAACCCACGGCCCCGGGCGGCGGAACAGGCTTATGGTTTGGGCGCCGGAATCGCTGTTGCGGTTTTCAGGATTTGTCACCATATGCCTTGCCTTCGGTCTGTTCCGGCTTTCGCCGGGCCGTTCGCCGAACGGCTTATTCTACCGGCGGAACGTCCTCGGGTGAAAGGTTGCCTTGACCCGGCAATTCGCCCCTTTGGCGCATGACAAAGCCGATGACCTCGGCCACCGCCTTGAAGTGTTCGGGCGGGATTTCCTCGTTAAGCTCCACACTTGCATAAATGGCGCGCGCCAAAGGCGGATTTTCCACCAGCGGCACGTCATTGGCCTCGGCGACCTCTCTGATCCTCATGGCCAGATGATCGATGCCCTTGGCCACCACTTTCGGCGCCGGCATTTCCTCGATTTTGTATTCAAGCGCAACGGAATAGTGCGTCGGGTTGGTGATGACCACATCGGCCTCGGGCACGGCCGCCATCATCCTTTGCTGGGCGCGTTCCAGCCGCACCTTGCGGATTCGGGCCTTGATCTGCGGGTCGCCTTCGGACTGCTTGAATTCGTCCTTCACCTCCTGCTTGGACATCTTCATCTCCTGCAAGAATTTGTATCGCTGGTACATAAAGTCCAACGCCGCGACCACCGTCATCACGATGACGGTTCCGACCGTCAGCAGGATGACGATGATGTGAATGCGGTCGAGCGATTGGACCAGACTCATGAAAGGCAACAGCGCCAGGTCCCCCAGCATGGGTATGGCCATGGCAAAGGAAACCACCCCGACGACAATCAGTTTCAAAATCCCTTTCAGGAATTCCATCACCGCGCGGGACGAAAACATCCGTTTTGCGCCTTTGATGAGCGAAATCTTGGAGAGATCGGGTTTGATCTTTTCGGGCGAGAAGATCAGGCCGAACTGGGCAATATTGGAGAATATGGCAAGCACGACCATGAGGCCCATGAAGGGCGCGAGGATGAGCCCGATATCCGCCGACAGGTCGGTAAACAAAAAGGTCATGTTCTCCAATTCGGCCGGTATGGCGTCAGGCCTTTCTACGAACGGAAAAATGGTGGTGCGGATATTGGTGGCCATGAAGGGCGCCAGGAAGATGAGCCCAGCCGTGGCGCCAAGGAGGATTGTCCAGTGTTTGACTTCCTGCGACTGGGCGACTTGGCCTTTTTTCTTGGCCCTCGACAGTTTTCGCTCGCTCGGGTCTTCTGTTTTTTGTGATTTATCTTCTTCTTCTGCCATGACAATCCCTTGTGGCGCGCCGTTTCAGGCATCTAGCCTAGACGCCAACCCGTTAAGGCAATATGAAGCCCTGAAAGCCCTCGCCGAAGTGCTGTAAAAACGCCATCATTATTCCCGACAAGACCACCGATAGCACCCAGATCTGAACGCCGATCTGAAACGGCAGGCCGAAGAAAAAGACCTGCAACTGCGGCATTAGGCGCCCCAACAGGCCCAGCCCCATGTAGTAAGTCAGCCCGACAATCACCATCGGCGCCGCCAGCCTTAAGCCCAGCGCAAAGCTGTCGGCGACCTGGCGCGCAACAACCAGTGAAAAATCCTCTATCGGCAACCCGCGGCCGGGTTTCAACATCGTATAACTGTCGGCAATGGCGATGATCATCATGTGATGCATATCAACCACAAAAATCAGGACGACACCCATTGTCAGCAGGAACCCGGCGACGGTCGAACTCTGTTGCTCGGCGATCGGATCCTGGATGAGGGCGTTGGCCATGGCGGACATATACGAGATTATGGTGCCGGCGGTTTGCAGGGCGCTTATGAGGATTCTGGCGATGGTTCCTAAAAAGACCCCGATCAGCACCTCGCCGATGACCAAAACCCCCATGCCGGCGATGGTCGGCGGCCGGACCGGCAGGTCGGCCATGAGCACCGGCGCCAAGACAAAACTGATGGCAAGCGCAACCCCCAACCGCATGCGGGCGGGAACGAAGCCCGAGCTGAACCCGGGCATCAGGGCCATGGCCGCTCCGATTCGGGTAAAGATCAGAAAAAATCCGAAAATGTTTAGGGTGAGGATTTCCTCGAGCATTAAGAGCCGGGACTTAGCCGAGGGAGATCATGGCGTCGAACAATTGCTGGGCGAATTCAACCAACGTCGTAATCATGAACGGCATGAACAGGATTAGCGAAACGAAGATGACCAGAATCTTCGGAACGAACGTCAGCGTCATTTCCTGGATGGTCGTCAAGGCCTGGAAAAGTGCGATGGCCAAACCGATCAACAGACCGGACAACATGATCGGCCCCGCCAACTGCAAGACGACCCAGATGCCATTGCGCCCTATTTCCAGTACAGCGGCCTCGTTCACGGGCTTCCCCTGTCAGAAGTCTGCGGCGCCAACCTGCGACCGCCGCCTACATGGGCATACGGATGATATCCTTGTAGGCTTCGATGATCTTATCCCGAATCGACACAACAGTCTGTATGGCCACTTCGGCTTCGGCAACCGCGGTGATGACCTGGCTTATGTCGGCACTGTCAGTGATGCCGGCGATGGTAAGCTGTTCGCTCTGTTCGCCGATTTTTTTCGCTTCGGAGATGGCGTCCTTGACCAGCGAGGCAAAATCACCACCGGAAACGGTTTCGCTGGGCCCCATGCTTGGCTTGCGGCCTTTGGCCGCATCCTCATAGGCGTTGAGAACATTGGTGATGTTTTGCGAGGGTGACGGCATTTATTGCTCCTGTTTTCCCGGTATTTCCCGTTCCGTTAAGGCCCGATTTCAGGGGCCGCGTTTGGCCACCTAAGGCCTAGCGCAGCAAGTCGATGGTTTGGCTCAACATCTCTTTCGAGACCTTGATAACATTGAGGTTGGCCTCGTACGTCCGTTGCGCTTCGCGCATATCGGTCATTTCGATCAACGTGTTGACGTTCGGCGTCAGCACATAGCCGTCTGCATCGGCAGCCGGATGGCTCGGTTCATACCGTTTGCCGAAGTCCGACCTGTCGGGAACGACCTTGTCGACGCGAACCGTTTCTACGCCGATCGCCTTGTCCAGTTCGTTCTTGAAGGTAATCACCTTGCGCCTGTAGGGCTGCCCGTTGGCATCCTGGGGCAACGAGCTGGCGTTGGCGATGTTTTGCGAAATGACCCTAAGCCGCTGTCCCTGCACCCGCATCCCGGCGCCGGAGATGCGCATTGTCTTTATGATGTCGTCCATGGCTTTAAACTTCTCCCATCTTGAAGTTGCGCCTTAGAGAGGGACCCGGCAGGCTCGCCTCTTAGCGGCCGCCTCTGAGGGCCATCCTGAATAAATTGAGGTGCTTCTTGTAAAGTTGGGTGGTCAGCCGGTGTGAAATTCCGTTTTCGCTCAATTTTGACATCTGTTCTTCAAGGACCACGGAGTTCCCGATCGGATTTGTCTCAAAGGGCCTGCGGTCCGTTACTTCCTTAAAATCACGGACGGGCGACCGGCGGCCCGAGATATGGGACCCCGCCGTGGTGTTCATATTGAGGCCGCTGGAGCTTTTGCCCCGAACCAGATCCTTGAATTTGAAGGGTTCGATGTCCCGGGCCCGGTATTTGGGCGTATCCGCATTGGCGATGTTCTGCGCCAGGATTTCCTGGCGCTGTCCAATCCAGGCCAGCCGTTTTTTGATGACCTCAAAAAGTGTAAATTTGCTGAGTTCCATAACCCTGACGCTTTGACCCTTATCCCGTTCCAGGCGCGGCTCGAAGCCGAAAGCCTAAGAAAACCCACTGAGCATTATCTGTCTGGTTTCTTAACAATAGGTAAAAATGAGCCGTCCCCGAGTCGGGCTTTGAACCCAATTTGGGAGGTCAGGCGGGACTCAAAAAAGGGCTCGAAAATAGTATCCAACCTATTGATATTAAAAAGGAAATTTCGCCTATGCCGTTTAAGTGTTTTTTAAGCCCGATCAGTCACGTTTATAGTTGTCCTAGGCCCGGCGACTTCAGTTGCATGGGCAGCGCCTGAAGGCGTTTGGGGGGCGTCTCCGGGCGCCGTGGTGCGAAGCGGGGAGAAAGAAACCTTTTGTCGGATTCCGAAAAAGACAGCGACAGCGACGACAAGAAACAGGCCATGGCGGTGGCGGTGGCCCATGAGCTTGCTGACGACCGCCCGCCCAAGGTGGTGGCCGGGGGACGTGGACGCATCGCCGAGCAAATTCTCGAAATCGCCTTCGCCAATGGCGTCAAGGTTCGCGAAGACGCCGATCTGGCGCAGCTTTTGAGCTCAATCGACATTGACACCGAAATTCCCGTAGAGGCTTTTGCCGCCGTCGCCGAGATCCTGACTTATGTCTATCAGGCCAATGCCCAGCACCCTCCGCCACGAGAGCACGGAAACGGCATCGAGGCCCCCGCCGATGGCGGCCTTTCCCGCCAATGGTCGAAAGAACCCTCATGATGAACGAAACACCGGACGATCCCGAAGAGGAAGAAAAAACTTCCGCAATCGAAGAAGAAATAGCGATTCTGGCGACATTGATTTCGCAGGCGCGAGATTCGGTGGCGGAAGGCCATACCGTCAACCTCGCCAACCTATCGGGCAAGGTCAGCGAATTTTGCGCCGGTGTCGACGCCAACCCGCCGAGTGACGCCGATAGCGCCAAGGTCATGGTCGACACCATCATCCAGGACCTCAATAGCCTGGCTCAGGAGATCAAAGACCAGCAACAATCCCTCGCCGGCGAGTCTAAAAATAAAGGGAGCGATTCCTGATCATGGAATTTGGGGGTTATCTCCGCTTCCTGCTGGCGCTGGTCTTCGTTATCGGATTGATAGGGCTGGTGGCGACCTTGGCGCGGCGTTTCGGGCTCGGCTTTCCGACCACGGCGCTTAAGCGTTCCAAGAACCGCCGCCTTTCGGTGGTCGAGGTGACGCCCGTGGATGGCCGCCGCCGTCTTGTCTTGGTCAGGCGCGACAATACGGAACACCTGATCCTGCTTAGCCCGTCGAGCGAGCTGTTGATCGAAAGCGGCATTGCCCCAACGGAAACCCCGCCGCTCGTCGAGGACAAGACATGAGCCGCCTGGGGCCTGTTTTCCGCTCTTTTCTGGGCTTCGCCGCCGCCACGGCGGTAAGCGCCGGGCTGGTGGCGTTGCTTTTATGGGTGCCGAGCCCCGCCGCCGCGCAATCCCTGTCGCTGGACTTTGGCCAAGGCGGCGAGGCGACGGCCCGGATCATTCAGATCATCGCCCTGGTCACCATTCTCAGCCTGGCGCCATCGATCCTGGTCATGGTGACGTCGTTCATCCGCATCATGGTGGTGCTGTCGTTCCTGCGTCAGGCCATGGGCACCCAGCAGACGCCGCCCAACCAGGTTTTAATCTCGCTGGCGCTTTTTCTGACGGCTTTCGTGATGATGCCGACCTTCGAGGCGGCTTATGATACCGGCATCAAGCCCTTGATTGACGGCGAGATCGAAGAAGCCGAAGCCTTCACCCGTACCATCGAACCGTTTCGCAGTTTCATGATGGGGCACGTCCGCCAACAGGACTTGGGGCTGTTCATCGATATCGCCAAGGTTCCCGAAGACGAGGTGCGCGAGGAAATGCCGATGCGGGTTTTGATACCGGCCTTCATGATCTCGGAGCTCCGCCGCGCCTTCGAGATCGGGTTCCTGATTTTCATACCCTTCCTGATCATCGATATGGTGGTGGCCTCGGTGCTCATGTCCATGGGCATGATGATGCTGCCGCCGATCATTATCGCGCTGCCGTTCAAGATTATCTTCTTCGTGCTGGTCGACGGCTGGTTCATGATCGTCGGCTCGCTGGTCCGATCCTTCGGCGGCTAAGCGGGCCTTACGATTTCGGCGCTTGCGGCTGTGGCTGGAGAAGCGCCTGCGGTATGGCGCGGGCGGGCGTTTGAGTGGGTGGCTGGGTGGCTTCCGGCGCCTCGCCTTCGGGTTTTTGGTTTTCCGTTTCCTTTTCGTCCGTCGGCATTGAGCCGGGGACGAGTTCGCTCAAACTCTGTTTCTTAAGCCTTTCCCGGTAGGCGGACATGAAGGATTGGAAGTTCTCCACCTCCTTGACCCCGGCGGCGACATTGGCGGGATTGAACAGGCCCAACGATGGCGGAGTGACGATCAAGCGGAAGGCATCCTTCAGGTTTGTCTGTCCCATGGCCCCGCCAAAATCGCTGTGAAGACGGCGGAGCGCCCTTTCGTTCCCGCTAAGCGTCAACGTAATGGCATAGTTAAGGACGAAAGAGGCCTGTCTCTGGTCAAGCTTTTCGCCAGGCTTTGCCCCGGTTAAGCGAATCAGACGCCGAAGCGCCCGCGAGGCCTGGGACCAGTCTTGCGTGCCCCAGAAGGCTTCGGTCCTGATCAATTCCGCGTCATGGCTTTTATCGTTTTTGAGGATGTCCATGGCCTGTCCCTGCCGGTCCAGGCCCAACAGGCTCTTGGCCCTAATATGGCGCCGTTGGGTTATCAGCGGTTCGGGCAAGTTGGGCTGGACGGTTTCATCTAACGCGTTCAGCGCCGATTCATATTCCCGGTCCAGAACACGGACCAGTGCCAGTTGCGTGCCGACCCGGGCCTTTTCCAGCCCCTTAAGCCGGAAACGAACCTGGGAGCTCAGCAAATTCGCCGCCCGGTCCAAGAGGTCAACGCCGACCAACCGGTCGGCCAGCTTGCGGATCATTTCGTCGCCCTGCGCGCCGGCGGGAGTCAGTTCCTTGAATTCGTCATAAATGGAAATGGTGTTTATCGGGGGAAGAGTATCGGCGACCTCATCCAGAAATAGGCTGTTAAAGGCGTCGGACATTTTCTGGGTCACCTGCGGGGCTTCTTCATGGGTCCGGTAGTAGGTGGCTGCTTGCCGCAACCGGTCCAACCCCTTGCGGTAGAGCCCTTCCTCAAGATACAAGCTCCCCAGCCTTCTCAGCATGTTGAATTCAAATTCATCACCCCGCCATTTGAATCGAAGACCTTCCAGGTCCTCGATGGCTTCCTTGCGGTCGGCACGGCCCAACTTCAACAATAGTTCCATGCGCGCCACGATGGCCCTGCCCTGGCTGGGGCGATGGGTCCCTTCTTTTACCTTCTCCCAAATCTTGATGGCGCCGTCGAAATCACCCGTCAGCTCAAGCACCCGCCCCTCTTCGAAATCCAACTGGCTTTTTCCCGCCGCCGTCAGATCGTCGAGCCGCAAAATTTCAAGCCAATGCCTGGCCTGTTTTACATCGCCGATTTCAAGAACGGATTTCGTTACCAGCGTTCCCATCGGCGTTTTCAAATTTTTCGGATAAGTCCTGACGATGGGGCCCGTCCGCCTCAGGTCCATGGCCGCGCCGGCCAGATCGCCGCTGGTGGCGCGCACGGCGGCCCGCCAGAAAATCGCTTCGTCGTTATCCATCAAGGCTTCGTGGGTAAGGCTCTCGGTCGCTTCCGAATAGCGCCCCAACATGTATTGAGCCACCCCCTTGAGCATCCGGTATTCCGGAACTTGTTCAATTTCCATCCTGTCCTTGGCGGCTTCATGCAAAACGGCCAGGGATTCGGTGTAAAAACCATTGGTGAAGTAAAAATGCGCCAGATCCATACGCGCCGCCTCCAACTGAGGGCCCTTGGCTTTGGTGGTGGCGGCAAGAAGTTCGTGCCGGCGGTCCCTGATCTCATCGATGTTTTCAATTTCCCACTTTTCAAGATCCAGGATCCGGGTCAGCGGTTTCATGGAGGCAAGCTGCCGATGGGCTTCGGCTTCGGAGGAAACCTCGGAAATCAACAACTCGTTGCCACTGGTGATCTCAAGACCCTCACGAAGGGAGCGAACACGGATATCGTCCCCCTTTGGTTGAACGGCCAAGCCCTGTGACGATTGCAGAATGCGAAGCTGCGGATAGATATATTCGAGGCCGGTGCCGTGGCCGAGGGGCAGAACCGGCACGATGACGATATTGTCGCCCACCTCAGGGTCGGTCACCGCGATGGGGGTTCCCGGTTCCACAACGGGAACGAATAACCTTGAGCCAACGGGTGATTCCGGTTGCGCCTTGACGATCAACTGGGTTGTCGCCTCCATCGGTTGTTTGCGGAAATCAAGAAGCCATGCCAAACCGTCACGCCGGAGGCTGGGATTGATTCCTGCGGCGGTCGCCATCCTGAGCACCGTCGCCTCGGTCGTTCCCATTTGCTCGATGCCCTTGATGACGCTGGCTCCCGTCTGTCGCAGTTGATTAACGTCGATCGCGGTCGGCTTGTCGAAAGCCACCCAAAGAAACCCGGCGCGTCGGAACACCGCGGCGCCGACGGGCTCGTCCCAGTCGAACCTCAGCGAAAACAGGCTTTCTTCCATTTCCGGGGCCTTGGCGGTGACCTGTGACGGCGTCGGCGGCAGCGGCGGCGGAGCGCCTGGTGTTTGCAGGGCGCCGGGAGCAGGCGCCGCGCCTTCCTGGACCGGGCCGGCGGCTGGCGGAGTCAACGCCTTGGGCGTTAATTTCGTCGGCAAGCCAGGAGCCGGGGAGGCCCCGGGGGCTAACAGCGGCGACTTCGATTCGGCGGCGGCGGTTTTGGTCTCCTGGGAAACGGATTGTCCTTCAGCCTTGCCTTGGGCCTGTTCCTTGGTCTGCTCCTGGGATTGCCCAGGTGTTCGTAGAGAGGCCCCGGCTTCCTCCGCCTTCGGGGCTTCGGCCAGGGTCTCGGAGGTTTTTTCCTGGTCCGGTTTCAGGGCTTTCGGGGCTTCGGCCGGAGCCTTTGCCTGTTTTGCCTGTTTAGTAGCCTTTTTTGCTTCCTCCGGCGGCAATGCGGCGGCCTTTTCCGACCCGCTGGGCCGGCCGACATCCAACACCACCTTGGGCCCGGCCAGGAAGTGTTTGACCTGGGACGTTGCCGGGACGGCAAGCGTTACCGTGACGCCGTCATCACTGATCCGCGAGCGGACGCCGCCGATATAACGGGGTGGCCGCGACTGAATGGCTTTCAGGTTGAGCCTGGCGGGGCGGGCAAAGGTGACGGTGGCGACGCCGGCTTCTTGTTTGAACGTGTACGGCACCTTTCGGGGCCAATCGAAGACGATGCGGGTATAAGCGGCGTGTTGCCCGGTGCGCACCCGGATGGAGGGCAAGTCCGAAGGCCCGTCCCGTTGGCGGGGCTCAGTCTTTTTCCCCGAAACCTTTTTCGGTTCACCGGGTTTCTCCGGTTCCTTATCGGCAATTTCGACGATGACGGCGTTGCCGGAATCAAAACTGTAGGCGTCGAAATCGCCTTTCAGGGTAAAAACCACGCTGCGGCCGTCATCGCCCGGCGAAACGGCCGATATATATTTGCCAAGCGTCCGCGTGAGCCCCCTAAAGGAGGCTTCGATGGTGCGGCCGAAACGAATCGTCAGGCGGTCGTCCTGAATGGCGGATTTATAGCCGACCGGGGTATTCCAACTGAAGACGATGCGGCCGAAATCATCGTGCAAGGCAGCCCGGACCTTCACCGGTTCGGCCCATGCCGACGGGTTGACGAGAAAGCCGCCGGCAAAGCCAAGAACGGTGAGAAACACTCCCCACCGTCTGAGCCGGCCACTCTTTCTTCGCCCCGTCATTGAAGATCTCCGGCGTGCGGCCGGACGACGATTTCGATACGGCGAGTCAGGAGGCTTCGCGTGATTTCGGGAAGACCGGATAAATGGCTGATCCTGCTGGCGGCGTAGCCGAAGGCGGTGATGTCATCGGTATAGCCCGATTGCCTGAGGGCGTTGGCCACGGTTATCGCCTGGGCGGTGGTCAACTCCCAATTAGAGGTGTAATCGGCGTCTTTCGGCCTGGATGGGCCGGAATGGCCGTTGACGCCGATCCGGTTGCCGATATTGCGCAACACCCCGCCAAGCACAAACAGCGCCTGGCGGCCCTGGTCCGTCATTTCGGCGCGCCCCGGCTCAAAAAGAGAATCCCCGGGAAGGGCTATGATCAACCGGTCCTCCAGGCGGTCCAACCGGCCACTGGAAAGAAGGGGGTGACTTTCGAGGGATTCGGTCAAAACAGAAGCCAGATAATCCAGATTGATCGCCCGACGGCGGAAAATGGTGCCGATATTGAAGGCAGACGTCGGCGCCGGCACTGTCTTTTCCGCCGTCGGGCGGAGAGTCTGCGACAGCGAATCGATGATGTTTTGCCATTTGCTGACCTTGACGCTGGACATGGCGAACACCATGACAAAAAACGCCAGCATCAAGGCAATAAGGTCGGTGAAGGTTATCAGCCAAACCCGGGTGCCTCGCTCCACCGGCGAGGTCTGTTTCTGAATTTTCCCAATGTTAATGTCCACAACCGTTCCTACCCCAAGCCCCGTCACCATGGCCCGGAAAACTGGAGACTAACTTCGTCTTCGTGCCTGACGTAAAAACGCATGGTGATTTGTTCCGGATCGCCGGGCGCCAAACCGATGGAGACGCTATCGGGAGGCGCGCCGCGGCTGATCATTTCGCGCGCAAACCCCCCGGCGCGGGTCATTTCCAGGGTTTCGCCCCGGGCCAGGTTGTTGTCCTCGGTGTATGGGGTGCCGAGCACGAATTCCATGTCAAACCTCAGGCCCGGCGGGCGGGCGCCCAAGGCCGCGACCATACGGTCAAAAAACGCAAAGACATTCGGCCGAAACCGTACTTCACCATCAAAAAACATTGCGCTGGCGGGCATCTGAACCCGCATCAGACGCCCCGGCTTCACGACCTTCACCTTGGCGACCTGAAGAGCGGTGGCGAAGATTCCGGTGACTTGTTCCTGGAATTCCTGCCGGCCAAGGACGTCGCCCTCCTTGGCTGTGAAATCGGTGGGCTTGGTGCCGGTAGGCTGATAAGTGGCGAAGGTGGAGGACAGGCTGTTCATGACGGCCTTGGATTTTGTCGCCTCGACAGTCGAGATGGACACCAACATGATAAAAAAGGCGAGGATCAGGAGAAACAGGGACAAAAACACAATGACGGTGCCATAACGGCCATCGTGCTCAGGCGTTGCCGTGGTAAGGATTTCGTTCATGCGTCCCTATCAGAACTTTCCCACCAATGCGTTGATTTCGACGTTTTTATGGCGCACCCGGCGCCATTGCTTAGAACTCTCCGATAACGCTTGCTATTTTGCCTTTAAGGGTTTCCGCGTTGAACGGCTTGACGATGTAGTTGGAAACCCCTGCTTTCTTGGCCGCGACGACGTTTTCGGATTTGCTTTCCGCCGTAATCATGATGAACGGAAGGTGTTTCAGCTTGGCGTTCCCACGGACTTCCTTGAGAAGATCGATTCCCGTCATCGGTTCCATGTTCCAGTCTGAAATCACCATATCGAATTTTTCCGCCCTGAGCTTCTGCAGTGCCTCAGTGCCGTCCTTGGCATCCTCGACGTTGGAAAAATTCAACTGCTTGAGCAGGTTTCCAAGAATCTTCAGCATGGTTTTATAGTCATCCACGATCAGGATTTTCATGTTCATATCGACGGCCATAATTCTCTCCACAAGTCAGAATCGGCGATTTCAAAAAGGATTTTCAGTGAGGGGGCCCCAGAAAATCCCGGCGTTCTCCTCGGGAAAAATTACGTTTAAAAATATTAAATTGTGGTAAATCAAAGGGATATTAGGTTCTCTTTCTAGCCGCCGGTCTGATTGTCAACCAAGGGCAATTCCCTTAAACGGGCAAGCTCTACGGTCATTTCCCGGGCTTTTTCAGGATTCATTTTGGCCATGATGGGGGCCAGCTTTCGTTCCTTCATCCTCTCGGCGACGTCAAGCAACGTTTCCAATTCCATATCCTCGAAGATTCTTGCGGCGTCCTTGGGCTTCATGCTCTCGTAGATTTTTACGAGGCTGAGAAGCTTGGCGTCCTGTTGGGCATCGAAGGTCTTGATCAGGCCGGCGATGGTTTCTCTAAGCACCTTTAATTCTTCGACTTTTTTGTCGATGCGCTTTTCCGCCGCGCTCAACAGACCTGTCCGGATTTCCAGTTCCTGTTCACGGGCTTCCAGCACCCGGCGGCGTTCGGCAAGCTGTTGCAGGAGTTCTATTTCCGCCTGGGTCAGAAGCGTCGGGTCCTCGGTGATCAGTGTCGACATTTCGGCGGGGGGCTCGTCCTTCAGCGCCGCGGGAATGCCCTCTTCCCCTTGAGCCCGTTGGTTCCCGGGTTGACCGCCTTCCTTCGCTTCGGTTTCACCGGCCGCCGGTTTCGCTTCATCGCTTACCGGCTGCGCGACCGCATCGGCGATCTGGATGGTGCCGTTAATAAGGCCGTCAAATCCATCCCAGATGTCCCCGATCTTGACCGTAAACATCAGTGTCGCCGCAAAAATGGTAAGCGGCAGAAACCGTATCCTTGAAAGGATTTTTCTCATTACTATTTCCTCAACCTCTACCGTTCGCCGGACTCAGACCGGCTTTCCGCCTTATCCCACCGACCGGATCGCTTTCAGGAGGTCCCGCTCGGCCTCTGATCTGGTTTCATCAACGGCCTCATCGGCGATTTCCTCTAGCTCGGGAACGGCCGCCAAGGGACTGTTTTGGATGCCCCCTAGGCTATTGTTTGCCAAGGGGGGGCCTGCGCCGGCTTTATCCCGGGTTGCCCGCACCAAATCCTCAAGTTTGTCTGCCGCCTGACCGCCGCGATCGATAAGAAACGCCAGGTCGTCCCTCAGGGACTGCGCTTTATCTATCCTGTCCTGGAGCAGGTCAGTCGTATTTTTGAGTCTTCCAATGCTTTCCTCCGCGCGGGCGGTGGAATCTCCGAAAGTGACGGCAAGCTTTTCGAGCGCCACCTTGTTCCGGCGCAATTTTGTCAACCGTTTGTTAAGCGTGACCGCATAGCAGATGGTAACGACCAAAAGCACGGCGACGAGAACATCAAGGATCAATGAATAGGGCACGGCATTTCCTTACTTTTTTCTACAGCATTTAAATTTGACCGCGGCCGGTATCCCGATGCCGGGAACAGAGGCAGCCGTGGCCTCTTAGGTTTTTTGTTTCTTTTCAATCCTGTCTTCAATCTTGACGGCGATCTGGTTGCCTTTCCGGCCCATCTTGCCGGAATACATGTCGACACCGCCACAGCGGAGGGAAATCAGGGAATCCGGCTTGGCCGAGAACATGATCCTGGACCCGACCTTCAGGTCAAAGACTTCACTCAACCGCATCATTTGCTGGTCGATGACGGCCTCCAGATCAACATCGGTCATCCACAATTCTGACGCCAAGTGGGTTTCCCAGATGGAGTCACGGCCGAATTTTTCGCCCATGAACATTTGCAGCAGCAATTCGCGGACCGGCTCAAGGGTCGCATAAGGCAAAAGCAGTTCCAGCCGGCCGCCGCGGTCTTCCATGTCGATCCTGAGCCGGGTAACGATGGCGGCGTTCGACGGCCGGGAAATGGTGGCGAACCTGGGGTTTGTTTCCAGCCTGTCGAAACGGAAAGTCACCGGGCTTAACGGCTCGAAGGCGGCGCTCAGGTCGCCCAGCATGACATGAACCATGCGCTCAACCAGCGAACGTTCAATGGTCGTGTAGGGGCGGCCTTCGATGCGCATGGCGGCGGTGCCGCGGCGGCCGCCGAGAAGAACATCAACGATGGAATAAATCAGGGAGGAGTCGACGGTGATAAGGCCGAAATTATCCCATTCCTCGGCCTTGAAGACGCTCAACATCGCCGGCAGCGGAATGGAATTCAGGTAATCGCCGAATCGGATCGAGGCGATATTGTCGAGCGACACCTCGACATTATCGGAGGTGAAATTCCGGAGCGAGGTGGACATCAGCCGGACCAACCGGTCGAACACGACCTCCAGCATCGGCAGGCGCTCGTACGAAACGAGCGCACTGGACAATATCGCCTGAATGCCGGATTTTTCTCCGGCCTCCTCATGTTCTTCGTCGAATCCGAGCAGGCTGTCGATTTCTTCCTGATTGAGGACCCGCGTCGATTCGCGGGCGCCATCGGCGGAATCTTCGCCTTCGTCGCCCTCTTCTCCCTCTTCTCCCTCTTCTCCCTCTCCGACCATGGATTCCCATTCAGCGGCGAGGTCGTCTTCTTCGTCGCCACCCTCTGCAGCGGGGGCGTCCCCTTCGGCGGCTAGGGCGTCTTGGTCTTCTTCGTCGGCGGGACTGGTCATGGTAATATGTTTCCTGGCCTATATGGACGGCCTATTGGACGAGCATTTCCCTAAAAAGAACATCGTGTATTTTGGCGGGCGCAACCGCGGCATTGACCCGGGACAACAATTCCTCACGCAACCTGTACATACCCGCCGATCCCTTCAAATCCTCTATTCTCAGCTCCCTAAGGTAAACCTGGAAATTGTCCATGATGCGCGGCATGACGGTTTCTATTCTGGGGATATCCCCTGCATCTGCAAGTTCCAGGCTGATTCGGATTTTCAAGAAGGTCGATTTGCGACCGCCCGTATTGAGGTTGACGATCAACTCCTCCAACGGGAAGAAAATCGCATCTTCCGATTTTAGCGCCTGTTCTGTCTCTACCTCCCCTTCGCCTGTAATCCAATCGATGATCGGCTGAATGAGGCCAGTAAAATAGGCTGCTGCAATTCCACCAACCGCGAGCAAAAAGACGACGGCAATGATAATAAAAAGCTTCTTCTTGCCGCCCTTACCTTCAGATGACTCATCGTCTCCGTCCTCGTCGTCATCCTCGAGATCTTCGCTCTCTTCATCTTCTGGTTCTTCTTCGTCCGCCATCGCCTAACCCCATACCACAACAGGACCCACCACGTGGGTTCCGCCGCTGGGAGAATATTAGGCTGGGTTGGTTAACAACTTCTTGAGAACGGATGCCCTTTCGATTAATCGGGCCGTCCATTCCTTTTCGTGCTCAAACCACGCTGCCCAACCATTTCCAAGCCTCGTGGCAAGGCCGAATCAAAGAATACCAAATGCGCCCCATAGCAGGCAACAGGCCTTCATTTCCGGCGATTTTTTAACCCGCCGGCGGCGGGCAATAAATGCCGGGCAAAGCATACCTTTTGGGGCTTTTAGGGGGTGACCCCGAAACCGCCGAAATTCAATCAACCTATTGGTATAAAACGAGTTATTTGATTGGCACGGCCCATGCATAGTGATTAGCGGGTACGTGTAATTATTACAAAGGGATTTGTGGAACCATGGAAACGACAACTTTGATAGCCCTGTCCAGACAAGGGGGTTTGCGACGCCAATTGGATATTGTCGCCAACAACATCGCCAACATGAACACCACCGGTTTTAAGGGCGAGAGGATGATGTTTGTAGAACACCTGGTGAAAAGCCAAGAAAGCGGAAAACTTCTGGGTACGAAACTATCCTTCGCTCGCGACATCGCGACCATGTTGGATGTTAGCGAAGGCCCGATGGAAACGACGGGGAATCCGCTCGATCTGGCAATAACCAGTGAAGGGTATTTCGTCATCCAGACGGAAAACGGAGAGCGATACACGCGAAACGGCCGATTCAAGCTGGACGATGGCGGACAATTGGTCAACCAAAACGGAGAACCCGTTCTTTCCACCGGCGGACAGCCTTTTTTCCTGAGCCCGGAGGATACGGAAATCTCCGTTTCGAGGGACGGAACGATGTCCACCAACAATGGCGATCTTGGCCAGCTCCGGATCGTCACATTTGACAACCAACAGCTGCTTGAGCGTTCCGCGGCCGGGCTTTTTTCCTCGGAGGCGCCGCCCAAGGACGTTCAGGAGCCGGAAATCGTTCAAGGAATGCTGGAAGGCTCCAACGTTCAGCCGATATTCGAGATGGCAAGGATGATCGATATTCACCGCACTTATGACGGGGTGAGGAACTTCATCGAACGCGAGGACGAAAGAATCCGAAACATGATCAAAGAGATGGGGCAAACGGCTTAAGGGCGGGGAAACAGCCATTCACCAAGAAATAACGGGATCAACAACCAAGACGACGAAGAAAGGACGGGAATCATGAGATCATTAGACATCGCAGCGACAGGAATGCTCGCGCAGCAAAGAAACGTGGAGGTCGTAGCGAATAATCTGGCCAACATGAACACCACCGCGTACATGCGCCGGCGCACTGAATTCCACGATTTAGTCTATCAGGATCTGAGGCGCGTCGGCACCACGTCATCGGATGCCGGCACAATTGTCCCCTCGGGCGTGCAATTGGGCCTTGGGGTCAAGTTGGCGGCGGTTTACCGGATTCACGAGCAGGGCAACCTGGAAGCCACCGACAACACCTTGGATCTGGCGATCCAAGGGAAAGGCTTCTTCCAGATCACCCTACCGACGGGCGATACGGCCTATACCCGCGACGGCACCTTCCAGTTGGACGCCAATGGCGACATCGTCACCCACGATGGTTTTAAACTGGACCCCTCGATCACGGTTCCCACCGACGCCATTGACGTGACCGTCAACCAGTCGGGCGAAGTGTTGGTCAAAATCGAAGGTCAGGTGGCCTTGTCCAACGTCGGCCAGATTCAGACCGTGATCTTCCCCAACGAAGCGGGTCTGCAAGCCGAGGGCGGAAACCTGTTCACGGAGACGCCGGCCTCGGGCACGGCGACCACCGGCAACCCGGGGGAAACGGGCTTCGGCTCCATTCTTCAGGGTTTCCTGGAAACCTCCAACGTCAACGCGGTCGAAGAAATTTCAAGTCTGATATCAGCTCAGCGCGCCTATGAAATGAATTCGAAGGTCATCCAGGCCTCCGATGAAATGATGGGCACCCTGACCGCGCTCCGCTAGGGAGAGGCTTGATGAAAAAGTTCATTTTTGCGCTGTTTGCCGCGGCCCTGTTGATACCGGCGGCGTCTCTGGCGGGGGAAAAATCCCCGGCAAAGGCCCGCTTCGCGGACGATACGGCGGTCATTTTGCAGGGTTCCGTCAATGTCAAAAGCAACCTGGTGCGGCTTGGCGACTTGTTCACCAACACCGGAAACAAAGCCGACATTGCGGTTGCCTATGCCCCGGTGGCGGGAAAGCGCGCCGTTTTCGACGCCCGCTGGCTCTACCGGGTCGCCCGCGCTTACGGCTTGAAATGGCGGCCTTTAGGCCTTCAGGACCAGATCGTGGTCGAACGGGAAAGCCAGGTCATATCCCGCGAGGAAATCGAGGATCACATCCGCGCGGCGCTGATCGACCGGGGGATCGACTCCTCCATCTCGGTGGAGTTGAGCAACCGGATGATGCGTCTTCACGTTCCCGGCAATGCCGCGGCCGGCGTTGACGTGGAGGACGTCATTCATGACCCGCGCACGGGGCGTTTCACGGCGATCTTGGTGGCCCCCGCGGGCCAGCCGGGCGCCACCCGGACGCGGGTGACGGGCCGTATTTACAAGATTACCGAGGTGCCGGTTCCGACAAGGCGGATTCGGGCCAACGAGTTGATTACCAAGCGCGACATCAAGTGGATCGAGGTCCAATCCAACCGCATCAAGATGGATACCGTCGTTGATATCAACGAACTGGTCGGCAAGGCCGCCAAGCGCGGGCTGCGCCCGGGGATTCCCGTTCAGGCCAATTCCATTCAACGTCAAATTCTGGTCCCCAAGGGGTCTTTGGTAACGATCATCCTCAAGACGCCGAAAATGACCATCACCGCCCAGGGCAAGGCACTTGATGACGGCAGCGACGGCGACACCATCCGGATTACAAACACCCAAAGCAACAAGATCATCGAAGCGGAAGTGACAGGCCCCGCCAGGGTCGCGGTCCTTGCCACCGGCCTGATAGCGATGAATTAACGGCGCCGTTGCCCGGCGACGAACAAGGAGATGAAGAGAATGAAACCCACGACCGCCAAATTTATGACGCGCCTGACCGCCTATGGCCTGATTGCCGTATCGGTCAGTGCCTGCGCCAACGCCCTGGACCGGATTTCCGAGATCGGCGACGGACCGGAACTGACCAATATCGTCAACCCTATGGCGCGTCCGGATTACCGGCCCGTCAGCCTTCCGATGCCGGCCCCGCATGTCGCCGAAAACAACCCCAATTCGCTTTGGCGTTCGGGGGCCAAGGCCTTCTTCAAGGACCACCGGGCGAAGGAAATCGGCGATGTGGTCACCGTCAAGCTGGACCTGGCCGACAGCGCCAAGCTTGAAAACAAGACCGAGCGGGACCGCAACGATAAGGAAGACACCAACGTGACCTCGCTTCTCGGCTTCGAGTCCGACTTTGCCCAAATTTTTCCGGAAGCCATTGCCCCGGCTTCGCTGTTGAGCTTCGACAACGTGCATTCAACCGAGGGCGACGGCGAGATAGACAGAAGCGAGACGATCAGCCTGACCTTCGCCGCCGTGGTCACTCAAATTCTTCCCAATGGCTCGCTGGTCATCGTCGGCCGCCAGGAAATACGGGTCAACTCGGAGATTCGCGAACTCATGGTGACCGGGGTCATCCGGCCATCGGACATCGATTCAGACAACACCATAACGCACGACAAAATAGTCGAAATGCGCGTTGCCTACGGCGGAAGAGGGACGCTGAGCCAACTTCAGCAACCCCGCTGGGGAACGCAAATTTGGGATATCATCTTCCCGTTCTAGGTTCGGCTTAAATTCGAACCTGGCAACTTAAAGGCCGGTGCTTTTTAGCATCGGCCTTTTTTTTTGCGTATCGGGAACCCGCCCGGGGGCAGAAAAGATCATTCGTCTCGGTGGGTTTTTTCCATCCGCTCGTGACGTTCCTGGGCCTCGATGGAAAGGGTGGCGATGGGCCGCGCCTCCAGGCGCGATAGGCTGATCGGTTCGCTTGTTTCCAGGCAGTACCCGTAGCTTTCGCTTTCTATTCTTTCCAGGGCCTCGTCTATCTTGCTGATAAGCTTGCGGGCGCGGTCGCGGGTCCTGAGTTCCAAGGAACGATCCGTTTCGATCGAAGCCCGGTCGGCAATATCCGGTTGCAGGTTGCCGCCTTCCTGAAGGTGTTGGATGGTATCGTTGGTCTCGCTCAGAAGGTCGGATTTCCATCGCAGAAGCTTCTGGCGGAAATACTCGCGCATCCGGCTGTTCATAAACTTTTCTTTTTTCGTGGGTTTGTAATCCGGCGACAAGGTGACGTTCATTCTTCTTGGGCTCCCAAACGTTTTTTTGGATGTGGGAATATTAGAGGCGGGAATATAGGTGGGGTGTGCGTTCGCCGCAAGAGCCAAATTCAAGCCCAAAAACCATTTTAAGGCATTGGAAACATTAAATTAAATTTGAGATCGCCCGATACCCCTGCAAGAAAGCTTAAAAGTTGCGGGTCAGTTTCGCGACCTCCACTTCGGCCCTGAGCTCAATTTCATCGATGATTTCGTTGAGTTTCGGGTCGTCGGTTTCCTTCCTTTTTTGGCGCAGCTTTTGGGCCAGCTCGGTCAGCCTTTCTTTCGAGATGACGCCCGCCAAAATTTCCAGCCTGAGTTCGTCCAAATGGTCCAGAAGGTTATCTCCATATTTAAGGAGCAATCCTTTTGACCGCCCATCCGTTGCATCGGGAACCTCTTGAACGGCGAAAACGGCATCAACCGCACCAGCCTTCGCCGTTCCTTCCACCGCATGCACACCCTCGGCGGCATGGACGCCCGCCGTGCCACGCACGTGTTCTGCAAACTCGCCCGCTTTGGCGGCCGCCTTTTTCTTTTTTGTCGAGGCGGCCTGTTTGGGGGAACCGGCCTTGGAAATTTTCATTCGATGACTGCTCGCTATGAGTCCAGGGGGCAGCGGCAACAAGATCAGGGGGGCCAGCCACAGCCCAGAGGGGTGCAACGGCGCCGATGATTCTGCCCAAACAAAGGTTGGAAAGCCAGAACATTCATCCCGGCCCCGATTTTGTCGCCCCGACCCGGCAATATTTGCATGGCTTAGAGAGGCAGATTCGTCCTTTCGGCCCGTCCTGCCCCAATCGTTCTTTAAATTATTAGCAAAATCAATTGGTTAAGACTGCCCATGGATTGGCATCCTTCTTGCTTTTTTAAGCTTGGAAATTTCCGTGGCCCCTTGCCGGGCCCAACCAAGCCGGAGCCAATCCATGGGTTTATCGTTATTTCAGACCAGCACCCTCGGCATGATGTCACAGGCGCATGCGCTGAACACCATCGGCTCCAATATTGCCAATATTTCGACGGGCGGATTCAAGGCGACGGAAACCCGTTTCCAGACGGTATTGAGCAAAACCGTGGGTTTTCAGTCGGACCTGGGCGGCGTCAAGCCCAAGGACTTTCAAATCATCGATCAGCAAGGTCAATTACTACCCACGACCCGCGATCTGGACCTTGCGATCTCGGGGGATGGTTTTTTCCAGGTCAGCCCAACCCAGGAAGTTTCCGGCGAGATTTTTTTCACCCGTGACGGCAGTTTTGAAATCAACTTCGCCGGTGCGGAGGTTACCGCTATCGGTGATGATGGAAACACAATCAACGTCCGGCAGGGTTTTTTGACCGACAAAAATGGCTTTTTCGTTTTAGGCGTTACGCCCCAAGCAGATGGGACGTTTAGCGAAAGTGGCACTTTGCAACCGCTTCGGGTGGATCAGTTCGCCATCTCAAACCAATCGACACAGACCACCACCGCTGTACTGGACGTTAATCTTCCGGCAAACAAAAAATTCGGCGAACCGAATGAAAACACCAGTCTCACCATTATTGATTCCAACGGCAAGGTACGTGCCTTGACGATTAGCTTCGTCAAAACCTCGGCACTCAACCAGTGGCAGATGGTGTTGTCCGGCGATGATCTGCCAAGCCCTCCCGTGCTGGCCGCCCCGCTGATCTTTAACGGAGATGCAATTTTGATCTCGCCAAAGAGCACAACGATCAACCTGACCTGGGATGATGGCGCCACCAACAGTTTTGCGCTGGACCTCACGAACACTACTCAATTCGCTAGTGATTTCTTGCTTATTAACTTCTCGCAAAACGGCCTTTCGTCCTCATCACTTCAAAATATTACTTTCGACGACAAGGGGCACGTTATCGGCATCTTTAAAGATGGATCATCCCGGAGAATTTATAAAATCCCACTGGCGACTTTTTCAAACCCCAACGGTCTCGAATTTCAAAACGGCAACGTCTTTGCTGAATCCGAAAAGTCGGGTGCCGCCCGATCGGTTTTCGCTGACACCAGTGGCAGAGCTTTATTCGCGTTAAGCACCGTTGAGCTATCCAATGTCGACCTTGCCAGCCAGTTCACCGAGATGATCCGGGTCCAGCAGGCCTACAATTCGTCGGCCACCGTGTTTAAGAGCGTTGACGAAATGCTCCAGAGGGCCCGTGACCTTAAGGCCTAAATACCGCTGGCAGCCAACACTATCCCTCTGAAAAGATAACATCCCCTGAGCGTTCGAGGGGCGGCCTTCAAGCGTCGCACGGTGGCGTTTCCGCCCCGGTTTACATTTTTCCGTTGGCTTTAAAGCCAACCCGGCAAAATTTTCCCGGTCGGGTCTCGCCGTTACCCGAGAATCCCGGGTTTTGGAGAAAAATAGAAAAAATTTCTTTTTATTTCAATGTGTTGGCGAATTCCTCCCTTGGCACGGAATTCGCAACAAAAAAGCCGAGAAAAACAGGGCTATGCCCCGAAAACCAATGGATTGGAACGGAACGGAAGAATGAGCATGACGGGAATTGCGATTATCCGAACAGGATGCCGGGCACCGTGGAAAGAAACGCTGCGCAAGGCTTGCGTCTTTACCCTTGTGACTGCCTTGTTCGTGATCATTTCAACCGGCGCCGCAAACGCCGCCTCCCGGATCAAGGACATCGTCTATTTCGAAGGCGTCCGCGACAACATGCTGGTCGGCTACGGGCTGGTTGTCGGCCTCAACAACACCGGCGACACGCTGAAGGACGGACAATTCACCAAGGAGAGCCTGCAGGCCATGCTGAACCGGCTGGGTGTCCAGACGACGGATTCGGGCCTCGATTCCAAGAACGTCGCGGCGGTCATGGTGACGGCGTCATTGCCCTCCTTCGCCCGCCAAGGCAGCCGCATCGACGTCACCGTCAGCGCCCTTGGCGATTCCAAAAGCCTTTTGGGCGGCACCCTTCTGGTGACCCCGATGTTGGGCGCCGACGGCGAAGTCTACGCCGTCGCCCAGGGGCAATTGGCGGTCGGCGGCTTCCAAGCCGGCGGCGAGGCGGAAACGGTGACCAAGGGCGTCCCCACCAGCGGCCGTATCGCCAGCGGCGCTATCATCGAGCGTGAAGTGGGCTTCGAATTCGGCGACAAGGAATCCATCAAGCTGACGCTCCGCAATCCGGATTTCACCACCGCCCGGCGCATCGCCCAGGCGATCAATGCCTTTCTCGGTACGGCGGCGGCGGCCCCTTCCGACCCGACCACGATACAGCTGAAGGTTCCCGCGAGTTACCGCAAGCAGGTGGTCAACCTTCTGACCGATATCGAACAGCTTCGGATCGAACCCGATCAGTTGGCCCGCGTCGTCATCGACGAACAATCGGGAATTATCGTCATGGGCGAAAACGTGCGCATCAGCACCGTCGCCATCGCGCAGGGCAGCCTGACCATCCGCATAACCGAGGCGGCCCAGGTGTCGCAACCGGGCCCCTTTGCCGAAGTCGGCACGACGACCACGGTCCAGCGCACCGATATCCAAATTGAGGAAGGCGAAGAAAGGCGGCTGACGGTCGTGGAATCAGGCGTCACCCTGCAGGAACTGGTTAACGGCCTCAATGCCCTGGGCATCGGCCCCAGGGACATGATCACCATCCTCCAGGCGGTCAAGACGGCCGGCGCCCTGCAGGCTGAAATCGAGGTGATGTAAATGAGCGAGCTGACGAACACCAACCTGTTCGATTTGCAAGCCGGCAACGCCCTGGCCCAGGGCCGGTCGCTCCCGAATGTCAATCGCGCCGGCAATCTTCGCGAAGCGCGAAAGGTGTCCGAAGACTTCGAAGCGGTATTCCTGGGCCAGATGCTGCAGCCGATGTTCCAAAATATCGAAGCGGCGAAGCCGTTTGGCGGCAGCTCTTCGGAAAAGATGTGGCGGACGATGCAAGTGGAAGAATATGGCAAGGCGATCGCCAAGGCCGGCGGCATTGGCATTGCGGACGCCGTTTTTCGTGAAATCATAAAAGCGCAGGAGTTACGATAGCCATGGACCCCACAAACCGCGTTAACGACCTTATCGTCATCACCGGCCGCCTAGCCGGTCTGCTTGAGCGCGAAAACGACATGCTGCGCAACAAGCGGCACAAAGAGCTTAACGAATTTCTGGACGAAAAAGTGACCCTGGGCCGCGTCTACGAGACCAGGATCATGGGCCTGACCGAGGCATCCCCGGAATCGATCAACAGTGTCGATCCGGAACTGCGCGACCGTTTGCGCGGCATGGGCAAGAAGGTCAACGATTTGATCGAGGACAACGCCAAATTGTTGAAAATCGCCATCGAGGCCAACCGCCGTGTCGTCGACATGATCGCCGAAGCCGTCAAGGCGAGCGTCCCCAGCGCCGGCACCTATTCCGCCAATGGCGCGGCCGAAGTTGAACAGCATGCAGCACCGAAGAATATCGCCATTTCCGTCGACCACACGTTGTAACGGCTGAACCGGAGCATTCGAGATGTCGGGTCTCACCCAAGCACTACGCACGGCGCAAAGCGGCCTGCTGGTCAACCAGCAAACCCTGAACGTTGTCGCCACCAATATCGCCAACGTCAATACGGAAGGGTACTCGCGCAAGATCGTCAACACCGAATCCCAGGTCCTCGCCGGCATCGCCTCGGGTGTGCGGATTTCCGAGATTACCCGCAGGGTCGATGAAGGGCTGCTGAAAAGCATCCGCATTGAACTGGGCGAACTGAACGCCCTGATCGTTCAGGACAATTTTTTCGCCCGTATGCAGGATCTGTTCGGATCGCCCGAGAATAATTCGTCGCTGTCGCACATCCTTGATGAATTTGTCGCGTCGCTGGAATCGCTGACGCTGTCGCCGGACAAATCGGTCGAGCAGGCGGAGGTCATTCGCCGGGCCCAGGACGCCGTCCTGAAATTCCAGGACATGAGCAACACGATCCAGGAGCTACGGCTGCAGGCCGACGTGCAAATTGGCGAAATAGTCGCCGAAATGAACAAAATCGTCGCCAACATCGACCAATTGAACGATGACATCATTTCTAATTCTTCGGTCAACCGTGACGTGTCCGACCTCCGGGACCAGCGCGACCAGCAACTCGACCTTTTGGCTCAGTTTGTGGATATCCGTTTCTTCTTCCGCTCCGACGGCGATGTCGTTGTATTCACCTCCGGTGGACGCACATTGGTCGATACCCTTCCGCCGACAATCACCCACACTGCCGCGTCGTCTGTTTCGGCGACAACGACCCATGCGGAGGGCGACATTGCCGGTATTTACGTGGGCAAGGTGCAAGCGAGCAACGACATCACCAACGAACTGCGCGGCGGCCAATTGAAGGGGCTGGTGGACTTGCGCGACGAGATTCTCCCCAATCTGCAAAGCCAGCTCGACGAATTGGCGGTGGAAATGCGCGATACCTTCAATCAGATCCATAACCGCGGCGTTTCGTTCCCCGGGGCACAGGACTACTCCGGGACAAGGATCTTCGTGCGCCCGACCGAGCAGACCCTGACCTTCGCCGGCACCTCGGACACCACGGTCACCCTGTTCGACAGCGACGGCAACCAGACCGCGCAAACAACCATACGCACCGAGCTGGGCAGCGCCACTTCCACCATCACCAACTTGGCGGCCCAACTGCAAGCCTTTTTGCGCGCCAACGGCGCCGCCTCGGCCACCGTCGTCATCGACAGTTCGGGAAAATTCGATATCGACCTCAACACGACGCTCGTCAATCTGGCCTTCCGCGACGAAACCGCGACGGCCAACGGCAGCACCTTGCAGGACGCCACCATCAACTTCAACGCCGACAACATCGTCGGGACCGACGAAACCGTTTCCGGGTTCGCCAATTTCCTGGGGCTGAACGATTTCTTCGTCGATGGCCTGTCGGAAAACATTTACGAGTCGAACGTTCTGGTCAGTTCCTTCACCGCCAGCGCCTCAACCCTGACCTTCCGCGACACCACGGGTACGCTGACCGGCAGCCCGTTGGTCGTTGCCGCCGGCACCACCCTCCAGGCCCTGGCCACCCTGATCACCGACAACGTCACCAACGTCACCGCCAGCGTCGTTCCCGACGGGTCCGGCGTACGGCTCCGGATTGCCCACTCTCTGGGGTCGTCCCTGACCGTCACCCAGGCCGCGGCCAATACCTTCCTGACCGATATCGGCATGCACCTGGCCGATACCCGCGTGTCCTTGACCCTCACTGTCCGCACCGACATCGCCAACCAGCCGAGCAAGGTTTCGACGGGTGCGGTCCTTTTTGACGCCAACAAAGGCAGCGCCGGCGAGTATTTCATGAGCCGCGGCGAGAATTCGGTAATCGAGGCGCTTGCTGCCGCCTTCACGCTGACGAATTCCTTCGACACCGCCGGCGGATTAGGCACCGTCAAAAATACCTTCAGCGAATACGCCGCCAGCATCGTTTCGGGAAATGCCCGGCTGGCCAACACCAACAAAACCATCGGCGAACGCCAACGATCGCTGACCGAGTCCCTGAAATTGAAATCGGATTCGGCCCGCGGCGTGAACCTGGATGAGGAAATGTCCAATCTCATCATTTTTGAACAGGCCTTCAATGCCTCGGCCCGCGTCCTCGCCGTCATCCAGCGGATGTTTGAAGCCCTCGAGCAGGCAGTCTAAGAGAAGGCAGAGATGACCCGAATTTCCAGCCTTGCCGCCAACACCTCCCTGCTTCAGCAGATCTTCAGGACGCGCAGCAGACTGTTCGACCTGGAAACTCAGATAGGGTCCGGAAAAGTGTCTCAGGTCTACAGCGGTATCGCCGTGCAAACCGAACGCCTGATCAACCAGGAAAACACCCGCAACCTGTTGCAACAGTACATTCAGAACAACCAACTGATGGACCTGCGGCTCAATATCGCGACCACGGCGGTCCAGGGCATTCGCGATGTCATCCGCGATTTCAGGAACGCGGTGCTGGATTATGAAACCTCGGCCTCGGAGACCAAGAGCCAAACAGCGGTCAAGGACATCCAGGACAACGCCTTCCGCTCCCTGCAGTCCCTCCAGGGCTTGCTCAACATTGAAGTCGACGGCCGGTTCCTTTTTTCCGGCACCCGGGTGAGGACCCAGCCCGTCGACCTTGGCCTGACCAGCCTCAGCAATTTCCAGTCCACCTTCGACGGCGCGCGGGTCCAGGTTTCGACGACCCGGGATTCGAACCTGGAAAATTTTACCTTCAATAAGGACTCCGGCACCACGGCGGCCAACTGGCTGACGTTCGAGCGCAACGTCGGCCCCGTGGCGCAGGTCGACACCGTCACCGTGGCCGGCACCGTGGAAATAGGCGACATATTCACGGCCACCGTCAACGGGGTCGCCTTCAATTTCACCGCCGCAACCACATCGGCGAACGATGTCGCCGCCGGGCTGGTCTCGGCCATTAACGGCGGCACCGAACCGGTGACGGCGGCCGACCTGGGCGGCGGGGTTTTCACCCTGACGGCGGATGTCGCCGGCGCGGCGTTTACGTCCGCCGTAGCAACCACGGAAACCGACGGCAGCGCCGCCGACGACCAGACCATTGTAACGGCCTCGACCACCTTGAACGTCCCCGGCACTAGCCGGGTGACCGCGACGTCGTCGGAATTCGACAACGTCTCCGTCGGCACCACCATTACCATTACCGGCACCGGCGGCGTCAATGACGGCACCTTTGAGGTCATCGCCAAAACCGGCACCACCCTGGACATCCGGACCGAACAACTGACCGATGAGGCGGCAAACCCGGTGACCATTTCCTTTCAGGACCCGGCCGACATCACGAGAACCATCACCCTCAACACGACGCTCGCCTTCACCCGCGCCAACAACACCATGGTCCGGTCGGCGGGGGACGCGATCACCGCGATTCCGGTCGGCGCCAAGATCACCATCACAAATGGCAGCACCAACAACGCGTCCTTCACCGTCGAAAGCAACGACGGCACCAATCTGGTCGTCGAATCCAAACGCTTCACCGACCAGGGCACGGCGGCGGCCAAATACTTCCAGTTCACCGCCGCCACCAACCTCAGCTTCGTCGACGGCGGCGCCAGCCCCGATACCATCGTCGCGCCGGCGGGCACCTTCCAGGACGCCCCCGCCGGCAACGCGCTGCCGGTAGGCCTGAAGCTGCTCATCGCCGGCACCGGCACGGCCAACGACGGCAACACCTACACCATTGCCTCGGTATCTTCGGATAAATCCACCGTCACCCTGGTCACCACCGACGCGGTGACCGCCGGGGCCGGTCTCAACGGCACCGTCACCGCGGAAAAAGCCGCCGGCACCATTTCGTCCACGTCTTATTTCAAGGGCGACCAGACCGCGATGACCCATCGGATCGATTCCAAGCAGGATTTTGAATACGACCTCAACGCCGTCGACGCCGGGTTTGAAAAGGCCATCCGGGCCATGAAGATCATCCTGCAGGGGGTGTTTCAGACCGAAGGCGGGCTGGACCAGAACACGGACCGGATCGACAAGGCCTTGTTCCTGTTGAACAGCGCCCTGGACCGCGCCCCCGGCGGCACCCCGCCCTTTGGTGCCGAACTGAGCAGCAATATCGAACAGATCGAGGTGGACCTGGGGTTCGACCGTGTCCGGATCGATACCACCAACAAGCTGCATGCGGATTTAATCAGCTTCCTGGACGGCAGCGTCTCGAACGTGGAAAACATCAATCTGACGGAAACCATTTCTATCCTGCTGGACCAGCAACTGGCGCTGGAAGCCTCGTTCCAGGTCTTCGCCCGCATTCGTCAGTTGAGCCTGAACAACTTCCTCCCAGTTTAAGCGTCTGGCTGGCGCAAACGCCTTTACCCCTTCATCCTGTCCATAGGGCCGGTTAACGGACTGGTATAGCTGAAACGCTCGCAGGCGGGCTCAGGCAATGAGGTCGATGATCCTGTTGGTCCCGGGGTCAGTGTCCACCCTGCCAAGAATCTTGCCCAGTTCGTTGCGCGCCGTTTCAACCCCGTTGACCAGTTGGGTGTCGAAATTGTTCTGGAATGCCCGGGCGCTATCGGCGGCGCGCAGTTCGATGACCGAGGCGGCGGTCTTGGAATCAACAAGGCTGACGAAACTGGCAAGGCTGAGGTCCCGCTGTCCGGAAATTTCACGGGCCGATTTCAGGGCGTCCTCAAAACGGACCAGTGCCGCATCAATGGTCGCCTTTGCCGCCCGCAGGTCGTCGAACGCGCGGCTCCGTCCGGCGGCTGTGGTAAACCCATCGTAGAGAAAGGAATCGAGAACGCCCAAGCCGTCCCGGGTCACCGTGCCGGTGAAGGTTTTGGCGGCGGGGGTTCCGGCGAAGACGGTGATCGTCACCTTGTCCGGGTCAAACTTGTCGATGCTGTCGAGACGGACATCCCTGGAAATGGCCGCAAAATTTGCGGGCAGGGGGCCGCAAAGGGTTCTTTCAGCGGGTCCACCTGCCTGAGGACGCGGGCTTCGTGGTCGGAAAAGATAAAGGTTCGGTTTTTTCCCGTGATGGTCAAATCGGTGCCGAGCGCAGTCCCGGTTTCGGTGATGGTGAACCCGGTGCCGAGCGCGGCCCCCGACAGGGTCACGACGCGGCCGTCTTTGGTCGTGAGAAAACCGAAATCCGTACTGCTGGAACTGTTCAGAAGGTTGGGGGCATCGTTCGTTTGATCCGCCACCTGGGACAGTCGGGCCAGAGTGATGTCGAACTGAACGGCGTTGTCGCCAGCGCCGAAGCGGTCGGCCTTGGAAACCTCGGCGGTCAGGTTATCGGCCAGGCGACGGATGGTCTTGATGCGGTCGACCACGTTCGACAGAAACGAAATGATTTTCGTAAGTTCTTCGTTTGATTTGCGCGGTTTGTTGGTGCGCTGGTTGACGATCTCGATTTGCGTCTGCTGCCCGGAGCGGATGATCTGCTCCTGCCGGACACGGCTGGACGACCCGACGGCGGCCAAGCTCAGAACCCTGTTTGCATTGGCGGTATCAATCGAATTGGAGCTTAGAATCGATTCAACCATACAGAATGGGCGTCCCTATCAGTGATGAGCTCCCACTGCGAACGCCCTTCTAGCATCTCCGGGTGCAGAAAGGTTTATTGTACCCAAATTCCATGTTCCGGGGCAATTTAATCCCGGTTTTAAAGGGTAAAAACGGGAGATTTCCGCCACTGGCAACCCGACGGGAGGATCTGAATGATGCCGCTGATGATCCGCCGGTCATCCCCGCGCCGCTTATCTGCTGCGTACTAGGGAAGAGGCAGCTTGATCGCCGCCCACTGTTGATCTGAAAGCCAAAATAATCCGCGCAGGTCTTGAAACCTCCAAAGTTGTTTCGAGATATCGAATTAGCTAAAGGTTAATGAGTTCCGACTTAGATGGGGGGATAAAAGCAGATGCCTTTATTTGTAATCCTCTTGCAGGCGGAAAAACGGTCCTTCTTTCATGAGCGCAGACAACAATGAAAACGGGGGCGAAAACGGCCCAAACGGCGGCGACGTTGGCGGTGACGGGGGCGGCGGCGATCCGGCGCTCGAGCGGATGATGAACGAGGCCATCGAGCATCACCGCAACAACCGGTTCCAGCAGGCCGCCGAGGGCTACTGGAAGGTGATGGAGGCCGATTCCGACCATGCCCAGGCGACCTATTGCCTGGGCATGGTCATGCACCGGATCGGGGAAAACGAAAAGGCCATTGAACTGGTGTCGCGGGCGCTCGCCCTCGGCTTCGGTGGTGCGCAGGGATACTGCAACCTCGGCATCATCTACAACCAACTGGGGCGGCTCGACGACGTGGTCGAATGCCAGAAGCAATCCATCGCCCTGGATACCCAATACACCGCCGCCTATTTCAACCTCGGCAACGCCTACCGGGACTTAGGCCAACCCGAGGCCGCCATCGAGGCCCTGCAAATGGCGGTAACGAAGAAACCGGATTTCCCCCAGGCCCATAATAACCTGGGCCTCGCGCTGTATGACGCCGGACGCTTCGAAGACGCGCTTAGCAGTTACGACAAGGCGCTGACCGCAAAGCCCGATTACGCCGACGCCTACCTCAACATGGGCAACGCGCTGAGGGAGCTGGGCCGTCCCGACGCCGCCGCCGTCAGTTTCCAGAAGGCTATCGTGCTCGACCGCGACTTGTTTGAGGCCCACAACAACCTGGGCAATGTGCTGATGGAGCTGGACCACCTCGAAGCCGCCGCCGCCAGCTACGCCAAGGCCATCGGCCTGAGGCCGGAGAATCCCGGCGCGCACAAGAACCTCGGCATCATCAGCCTGCTGTTAGGCGATTTCGAGACCGGCTGGCCGGAATATTCATGGCGGCGGCTCGAGGATGACCCGCTCTTCAAGGTGCGCAATTACAAGCCGCCCTTCTGGGACGGCGAAGACCTGACCGGCAAGACCATCTTCGTCTATCCGGAACAGGGGCTGGGCGATACCATTCAATTCGTGTGTTACCTGCCGATACTGCGGCAACGGGGCGGGCGCGTGGCGTTCGACATACCACTGCCGATGACGCGCTTGATGTGGGACCTGGACGGCGTCGATGTGGCGCTCAAAGACGGCGATACGTTGCCGCCCTTCGACTGCCATATCCCGTTGTTAGAGTTGCCCAAGTTGCTCGGAACCACGCTGGACACCATCCCCTCGCCCGGGGCCTACCTGCACGCCGATAAGGAATTGGTGGATGCCTGGGCCGAACGGCTGGGCCCGAAGGAGGGATTCCGCATCGGTCTGGTGTGGGGCGGCAACCCGGATCACTTGAACGACCGCAACCGGTCCATCGACCCCGAACTGTTCCGGCCCCTGGTCGAAACGCCGGGGGTTTCGGCCTATAGCTTTATGGTCGGGTGTGACGGCGAGGCCGGCCGGGTGTTCGGCGACGCCGTCACCGACCTGGCGCCGGACCTGACGGATTTCGCCGAAACGGCAGCGGCCATCGCCAACATGGACCTGGTGATCTCGGTCGACACCGCCATCGTGCATGAAGCGGGCGCGCTGGCGGCGCCGGTGTGGACCCTGTTGCCGTTCAATCCCGACTGGCGCTGGATGCTGGACCGTGACGACAGCCCCTGGTATCCGTCCATGCGGCTGTTCCGCCAGGTTAAACGCAAGGACTGGGAAAGCGTCATCGAACGCGCCGCCGCCGAACTGGCCGGTCTGGCGAAGGCCGGCCCGGGCGCGGGGTAGGCCCCGCCGGATACGGGACGGACAGGGGGCCATGGCCTACATGAGGCTTTCAGCCCCAGACGGTTGCGGAAGACGTACACTTATCTTTTTGGGGGCACTTGTTTAAGATTGCTCCGAACTGAATCTTGTTGGTGAAAGTAAGCAAATTTTTATGAACAGGGCTGAAAAACGTCGCCAACGGAAATTGGCCCAAAAGGCGGCCGGCGATACAAAGCTTGGGCAAGCCACAATTCGTTCCCCCGGGCAACAGACCCTAGCCATCCAAGAATCCATAGACCTCGCCCTGCAGCACCATAATGAAGGTCGCTTGGCGGAGGCTGAGGGCATTTGTCAACGGATATTGCAAGCCGACCCCAATCAGCCTGCCGCCTTGCATATGCTTGGTGTGATCGCCCATCAAGCGAAAAAAAACGACATTGCCGTCGATTTCATCATCAAGGCGCTCGCCATCCAGCCCGATCTCGCCGAGGCCCATAACCACCTGGGCAATGTGCTCCAGGACCTGGGGCGGCTGGATGAGGCCGTCGCCAGCTACCAGAAGGCCCTTGCCATCAAGCCCGATTTTGCCGAGGCGCATAACAATCTTGGCATTTCGCTCCAGGACCTGGGGTGCCCAGATGAGGCCGTGGCCAGCTTCCTGAAGGCCCTCGCCCTCAAGCCCGATTACGCCAACGCGCACTACAACCTTGGGCTTGCGCTCCAGAAACTAGGAAAGCTGGATGAGGCCGTGGCCAGCTTCCACAAGGCCCTCGCCATCCAGCCCGAGTACACCGAGGCGCACAGTAATGTGGGCGTTGCGCTCCAGGATTTGGGGCGGCTGGATGAGGCCGTGGCCAGCCTCCACAAGGCCCTCGCCATCAAGCCCGATCACGTCGAGGCTCACTACAACCTGGGCAACGTGCTCAAGGACCTGGGCCAACTGCATGACGCCGTCGCCTGCTACCAAAAGGCCCTCGAAATCGATCCGGAATTTGCCATGGCCCATCACAACCTGGGCAACGCGCTCAAGGACCTGGGGCGGCTGGATGAGGCTGCCGCCAGTTACCACAAGGCCCTCGCCCTTAAGCCGGGATTTGCCGAGGCCCAATATAGTCTCGGCGCCATATACAAGCTTCTAGGACAGGAAGAAAAAGCGATCGCCTTTTTTAAAGAAGCCGGCATTAGAGACTCGGAAGAAGAAATCCTGCGTTGTCTTTATAAATCCCGGAAATTTGAGGAATTTAATGAAAATCTTCAGGTTATTTCAAAAAAAAAGCCGGCTTCGGCCCTGATATCGTCCTTATCGGCTCATGCGTCCATAAACTTCAAGCAACCGGACAATTATAATTTTTGCCGGAAGCCCCTTGATTTCGCTTATCAGAATAGATTTGAATGTCTTTTCGAAAATGAAGAAAAATTATTGCAAAGCTTGCTGAGGGACATTCGCAGCGACAAGATAGAATCCCGGGCACAGTCACTTTTAAAATTCGGCGAGCAATCTTCCGGCAATTTATTCAACAATCCGGAGCTCTCGTTTGCATGTTTGCCTGACTTTATTTTTGCGGAAATTGAAAGGTATCGCGCTCTTTTTAAGGGAGAGGAATGCTTGTTAATCAGTCAATGGCCCCAAAAAACAAAACTGACGGGGTGGTACGTCAGGATGCAAAGCGGGGGGCATCTCGATGCCCACTTCCATGAATTGGGATGGGTCAGCGGCTCTATATACCTCTCCATGCCCGAAAACTTGAGCCATGATGAGGGCATGTTTGAACTTGGTTTGCACGGCGGTAACTACCCCCGGATGCACGAGAACTTTCCCACCAAAACCCTGCCCATTAAAACCGGGGATATCGTCCTTTTTCCGTCCTCGACATTTCACAGAACCATACCCTTTAGCTCTGATGAAGAGCGGATATGCATAGCCTTTGATATCATTCCTCGCGAAAATCTATAGACGGCGTCGACCCATGACCGGATTTTTCAAGAGGAACGCAGAAACGGCAAAAGAAACACGGCCGGCAAGGGCTGTATTCCAAAACAGGGTCGAGTTCACCGGGCGGGCCCGCTTCGGGCCTGTAAATTCCTGGACTTACGAAATTCCGTAACGTGTTCGCTTAGGCTGTCATGGTCGTCATGACCCGGCCAGGAAGTCTTTATTCTTGTCCTTTCGTGCCATCCGTAATGGCATCCGCAACAGCCGAAGACTTGATCTTCTGGCTGCTTTCCGCCTTGTCCTCGTTTGCATTGGACGGTTCGGGGGCTTTTTGTGCCTGCTCCGTTTGGCGTGAGTTGGCATAGGCGGCCACCGCCTTTTTCGACGGGTACTGGAAGGAAACCTTGCCGGTTTCGGTGTCGCGCACTTCCGTCACGAAAATGCCGGATTCCGGATCGACGCTACCCTTCGGCGAGACGAATTGAGGAGACACGTCCCTGGCCGGTTTAGGCGCGCTGTCGGTTGTTGCGGTTTCAGCAGAAGACCTTGAAGGCGGCGTATAAACGGCCCGGCCTTCGATGGGTTTGATTTCTTCCATTGCACTATCCCTTCGTACGAATAACCTTTCTTTCTGTTAATCCAAAGTACTGCTTACGTCGCCGGTTGTTCAGGGACCTGACGTTCCAGCCCCAGGGAAATGTTTCTGTTGATGTCGATCAATGCGTCCAACAGCTCCGGTTCCCGGGTCCCTATCGCCTTCGTCGTCTGCTTGTCGACGAAGATGCTGAGGCTGACCAGATTGGCCTTGATCTCTTCGGGCAACGGGTTTTCCGCCGTCATTTCCGACTGGATCACGGTCCAAATCAACTGATTGTAAAGCAGCGTTTGCTCAAAATAGTCGTCATCGGGCAACTGTTGGGCCTTCTGCAGGCTGTCCGCCACCTGACGCAACACGATGGCGTCAACTTCCGCGGCTGTGGCTTCCCGGGTGGTGTCCATGGTTTTCTGGGTTTGCTGATAACCGATGATCCCCACCGAGGCCTGCTGGCCCATATATTTGTTTTCGCTTTGCACGGCGTCAGTTCCCTATTTCCAACTGGTTGGCAACACCCGCCGGAGGGGCCTTTTCCGCCTGCGGGCTCACATTCGCCGGGGCATCGTTGCCAGGCCGGCGGTTCAAAAGAGTTTTTTCATACTCGATCAGCTTCCGGCCCTGCGCCAAGGCCTGGTAGTCCTTGCCATCCAGAATCAACTGACCGATTTCGCCGATGATCTCCAGCACAACACTGTCGGAATACAGGTCGATGAATTCCCGAATAAGCTTAAAAAATATCTCGTGGTTCTGTTTGCTGTTGTCGATTCCGCCGTCAATGTAGATCAACTGCACGACGAAATAGATCTGCTTCGCCAGGGTATCGGCCTTTTCTTCCGTCATGATGTGCTTTTCGCGCAGAATCGTCGTCTGATTCGCGATAATGAAAGACGCCATCTTATTGCCGTTCTGCACGGCGGCGCCGCCGATGATGCACTTCTCATGCGGTTTCAAATTCAATTTAAGAACCATGATCCGTCCTTTTCCAACCCGGCGGGAGTGAGGCGGGCGGCGATCTCGCCGCCCGCCTCGCGCCGTTAGCTTACCTAAACAGGGCCAAGATGCTCTGTTGGGATGTATTCGCGATAGCCAGAGACTGAATACCGAGAGCCTGCCTGGTCTGAAGGGCCAGCAGTTTGGCTGCCTCTTCTTCCAGGCTGGCGTTGACAAGCTTGCCGGCACCGGTTTCTAGCGCGTTCACCAGTTCGTTGGTGAAGTCTTCGCGGGTCTGAATGATACCCAAGCTGGTACCGAAAGTAGCCGCAACGGACCGCAGTTCGGTGATCGCGAGATCCACGTCCGCCAGGGCCGACGTGATGTCACCCGCCGTCTCGAAGTCGTAGTCGGCGGCTTTCTGGGTGAATTTCAGGCCGGAAAGGATCCCGTTGGAATCCTTTTCCAGGGCCTTGCCCGTGAGGGTCAACTTGGAATCGCCCTTGACGTTGAACTTCACGTCGAGGGTTGCATTGGCCTTCAGAAGGTTCGTGCCTTTGAAGGAAGAGTCGTTGATCAACGCGTCGATCTGATCCAGAATCGACCGGAAGTCGGTGGTCAACGCGCCAACCTCGGCTGCCGAACCGAGCTTGGAGAACGTCACGGACGTA
>CAZVFL010000008.1:0-60593 GCA_964626025.1 uncultured Thalassospiraceae bacterium | reverse complement strand
GGCGGCTGGTTCGACGCGGTCCTCGACCGCTATGCCGACGCCGTTCTGCTGTTCGGCCTGATGTGGCACGAATTTGCCACGACCGGCACGAACCTGTCCGTCTTACTGGGGTTCGCGGCGATTGTGGGGTCGTTCCTGAATAGCTATACGGCGGACAAGTATGACGGGTTGATGGCGCGGAGGCTGCACGGCGCCTCATACTTTCGGGTGGGCCGGGACGTGCGGGTGTTCGTCATTTTCCTCGGTGCCGTCTTGAATCAGCCCCTGTTCACCCTGGGTATTGTCGCGTTGGTGATGAATGTGGAAGTGGTTCGAAGGATCATAATTTGCAGGCGTGCCCCCGCAGCATGAAGAGCCGCGGGGCCTTGGTTTCGGGGCTGAGCCGTACCGACCTCAATCATCTTGGTTTGCGCACATTTTTGCTCTGGTACGCATAACCTGAAGGTCGTCGGTTCAAATCCTGCCTTTTTTAATGCCGTACGCGCTCCCAGCTTCGCGGCGGGGCCCCCCACATCCCCCAAAGGCCGGGTTTTTCCTTGTCTCGGCCCGGCATATTAAACATAAAATTTTTGTAATTAATTGAATATTACATTTAAATTGACGTAATTTCGTTTTTAGCCCATAATGCACCTGTAATTAACGGCCACCAATTAATAGCCCTGGGCGTCTCCCGTTGAAAAAAACCGGGATGCGGCCGGGCGGTGCTGGCAAGGCCGCCCCATAGGCTTGCCCCGGAGGGCAAACATGGCGTTGCAGGTTTTCACCGCAAACAGGGTCACCGACGGCATCGTCGTGTTCATGGACGCCGACGGCGGCTGGACCGAGACCGTCTCCGAGAGCCGCTTGATCGCGTCTGCCGAGGATGAGGCGGCGGCCACCGAAATGGCGGACAAGGCGGCGGACGACGCCGTCGTCGCGGACCCCTACCTGATCGACGTCACCGAGGACGGAGGCGGGATCAGGCCGGTGCGCTACCGCGAGCGCATCCGCGCCTATGGCCCGCCGGTGCACCCGGATTTCGTCAAGACGACACCATCGGACGCGGACCATTTCACGGCCGGCGGCAAGGCATCGCGCCAGTCCAGCGACGGCGCCTGAGGGAGGATGGAAGACCATGTACCGCTATGACCCATTGGACCAACGGCTGGTTGACGAACGGGTCGAGCAGTTCCGCGACCAAGTCGCCCGCCGCCTGCGCGGTGAGATCACCGAGGACGAATTCAAGCCCCTCAGGCTGATGAACGGGCTCTACATCCAGCTCCACGCCTACATGCTCCGGATCAGCATCCCCTACGGCATGCTGTCGTCGACGCAGTTGCGTAAGCTTGCCCATATCGCGCGCAAATACGACCGCGGCTACGGCCATTTCACCACCCGCCAGTGCATCCAGTTCAACTGGCCGAAGCTGGAGGATACGCCGGATATCCTGGCCGAGCTTGCCGAGGTCGAGATGCACGCCATCCAGACCAGCGGCAATTCATTCCGCAACATCACCGCCGACCAATATGCCGGAGTCAGCGCCGACGAGATCGAGGATTCGCGCCCCTATGCCGAGATCATCCGTCAGTGGGGGGCGCTGCATCCGGAATTCTCGTATTTGCCGCGCAAGTTCAAGATCGCCCTCACCGGATCGCCCAACGACCGCACGGCGGCCAAGTTCCACGACATCGCCATCATCCTGAAGAAGAACGACTTAGGCGAGCACGGTTTCGAGATCATGATCGGCGGCGGCCAGGGGCGGACGCCGATGATCGCCCAGACCGTCCGCGAGTTCCTGCCCCGGCACGATCTCCTGAGCTACCTGGAGGCGATCCTGCGCATCTACAACCTGTTGGGCCGCCGCGACAACATCTTCAAGGCCAAGCTCAAGATCCTGGTCCACAAGCTCGGCATCGACGAGATACAGAAGCTGATCGAGGACGAATGGAACCAGATCAAGGACGGGCCCCTGAAGCTGCCCGAGGCCGAGATCGACCGGGTTGCGGCTCACTTCCAGCCGCTGCCCTACGAGACGGCGGAGGCCGACGCCAAGGAATTGGAAGTTCACAAGTTCGAGAGCCCGGCCTTCGCCCGCTGGGCGCGGGTCAACGTCGCCGCCCACAAGAAACCCGGATACGCCATCGTCAACCTGTCGCTGAAACCCACCGGCGGTGTGCCCGGCGACGCCACGGCGGAGCAGATGGACGCCGTCGCCGAGCTCGCCGATGAGTACAGCTTCGGCGAGATCCGCGTCACCCACGAACAGAACCTGGTGTTCGCCCATGTCAAGCAAAGCGACCTTTTTCCGCTTTGGCGGGCGCTCGATGAAATCGGTTTCGCGACCCCGAACCTGAGCCTCATCGGCGACATGATCTGCTGCCCGGGGCTGGATTACTGCGGCCTCGCCAACGCCCGCTCGATCCCGGTGGCAGAGCGTATCGGCAAGCGCTTCGCCGATCTCGACCGGCAACTGGACATCGGCGAGCTGCGGCTGAAGATTTCGGGCTGCATCAACGCCTGCGGCCACCATCACGTCGGCCACATCGGCATCCTCGGCGTCGAGCGCTCCGGCGAGGAATACTACCAGATTACCCTCGGCGGCAACCCGGCCATGGACGCGTCCATCGGCGACATCGTCGGGCCGGCGTTCTCGTCCGACGACGTGGTCGATGCAGTGGAGACCGTCGTTACCACCTACGTGGAGTTACGCGAGAAGGGCGAGCGCTTCCTCGATACCTACCGTCGGGTCGGCCAGGACCCGTTCAAACAAAAGCTCTATCCGGAGAAAACCAATGCCGCTGCTTAAAAACGGGAAATTGATCGACGACCCCTGGACCCACGTCGCCGACGAGGTGGCGGTCCCGACGTCCGGTCCGGTGATCGTCGGCCTCAAGCGCTGGCGGGAGGAACGGGATGCGCTCATCAAGCGCAAGGACCCGGTCGGCGTCCGGCTGCAGAGCGACTACGCCACCAGCGACGTCGCCGACGACCTGGACTGCCTCGGAGTCATCGCCCTGGCGTTCCCGGTCTTCCGGGACGGCCGCGGCTTCACCCTTGCCCGCCGGCTCCGCGAGCGCTACGGCTACAAGGGCGAGATCCGGGCCATCGGCAACGTGCTCCGCGACCAATACCTGTTCATGCAGCGCTGCGGCTTTGACGCGCTCGAGGTCAAGGAAGGCGAGACGGAAAAGGACTGGCAAAAGGCCACGGGCGCCATTTCCGTCTTCTACCAGCCCGCCGCCGACGGCAAGGAAACCGTGTCGCAATTGCGGCATCGAAAAGTCTCCTAAAGATCAGGCCCGTCTCGCGCCTAAGCCCCTTGGCCGTAGTTGCCACGGCCCGGTGGCTCCATTACCATCCCTGCAAGTTATTTAAGAACAAACGTCACACCAGGGAGGGACCATTGGCCGCGCCTCATTTTATTGTTCATGACAAGACCGATTCCGTCGGCGTCGTCGTCGTCGAAGGCGTCAAGAAGGGCCAGATGCTGACCGGTTGGGTCATGCAGGGCAACAAAACCGTCAAGATGAAGTGCCTGAACGCCATCCCCATCGGCCACAAGATCGCACTGGCGCCCATGAAGAAAGGCGACACCGTCATCAAATACGGCCACGACATCGGCAAGGTCGTCGCCGTCATCAAAAAGGGCGGCCATGTGCATATCCAGAATCTCAAGACCAAAAGGTGGTAGTCATGGCCAGGAAAGCAAAAAAAACCACGACCAAGCGCACGGCCCGGAAGCAGAACAAGCGCACCAAGAAGGCGCGGCGCATCAGCGCCAAACCCGACAGACGGGCAAAGTCCAACCGCCGCACCGGCGCCAAGCCGGCCAAGCGCGCCGCCGCCAAAACCAACAAGCGGACCAAGGCCACCCGGCGCACCAGCGCCAAGTCCACCCGGCGGGTCAAACCCGACAGGCGCGCCCAGGCGAAGCGCCCCCCGGCCAGGCGTTCCAGGACCAAGAAGCCGACGTTCTTGGGCTGGCGGCGCAAAAACGGCCGCGTCGGGGTGCGCAACCATGTCATCATCCTGCCCCTTGACGACCTTTCCAACGCCGCCTCCGAGGCGGTCGCCAACAATATCAAGGGCACCCTCGCCATCCCCCACTCATACGGGCGGTTGCAGTTCGGCGAGGATCTGGAACTTCACTTCCGCACCCTCATCGGCACCGGCGCCAACCCCAACGTCGCCGCCGTCGTCGTCATCGGCATCGAACCCAAGTGGACGGGGCGCGTGGTCGATGGCATCGCCAAGACCGGCAAGCCGGTCACCGGCTTCGCCATCGAAAAGCACGGCGACATCAAGATCGTCGCCGACGCCAGCCGCATCGCCAAGGAATACCTGCAATGGGCGTCCGAGCAGGAGCGCCAGAAGTGCCAGGCCAAGGACCTCTGGATATCGGTCAAGTGCGGCGAGTCCGACACCACGTCGGGGCTGGCGTCGAACCCGACGGTCGGCAACTTCATTGACAAATTCGACACCTGGGGCGCCACCACGTGCTTCGGCGAAACGTCTGAGATCACCGGCGCCGAGCATGTCTGCGCCACCCGCGGCAAGACCAAAAGGATAGGCCGGAAGTTCCTGAAAACATGGCAGGCCTACATGGACGAGGTGATCGAGCCCTACAAGACCGACGATCTTTCCGATTCACAGCCGACCAAGGGCAACATCGAAGGGGGCCTGACGACGATCGAGGAAAAGGCCTTCGGCAACCTCGAAAAAATCGGCAAGGCGACGAAGTATATCGACGTCCTCGGCCCCGCCGAGACGCCGAGGAAAGGGCCCGGGCTCTATTTCATGGATACGTCTTCGGCGGCGGCGGAATGCGTGACTTTGCAGGCAGCGGCCGGCTTCGTCGTGCATCTGTTCCCGACCGGCCAGGGCAACATCGTCGGCAACCCGATTCTGCCGGTGATCAAGCTCTCCGCCAATCCCCGGACCGTCAGGACCATGGGCGAGCACGTGGACCTGGACGTTTCCGGTATTCTGCGCCGCGAAATGACCATGAATAAGGCCGGCGACGCCCTGATCGACATGACCATCCGAACCTGCAACGGCCGCCTGACGGCGACGGAAGCCCTCGGCCACCGGGAATTCGTGCTGACCAAGCTCTACCGCAGCGCCTAATACCAAGGATAAGGAAGGGAGGATAGGCATGGCGGAAGCGGAACCCTGGTGGGTCAAGGGAATCCTCTACGAAAACTGTAGTTGCCAATTGTTGTGCCGGGCGCACATCTCCTTCACCCAGGAGTGCGACAACGAGGTCTGCATCGGGTTTTGGGGTGTTCATGTCAACAAGGGCCGCTTCGGTCCGCTCGCCCTGGACGAACAGGACGCCGTGGTCATGTACCAAACGCCACCGCGCATGGCCGATGGCGGCTGGACCGTTAAATTTTTTCTCGACCAACGGGTCGGCGACGACCAGCGCGCCGCGATACAAAAAATTCTTTCCGGCGAGGTTGGCGGCCCCTGGAAAATCCTGGCCAAGTTCTTCGAACGGGTATTGCCCGCTGAGACGGTTCCCATCCATTTCGACAACGATGGCAAGCGCATAACCCTCAGCATCGAAGGGGTCGTGCAATCGACCATGGACAGCGTCGAAAACAGCCGGTCCGGGCAGAAGGTGGCGCTCGAAAACCTGTTCAACGCCATCCATTCCAATACCCATTTCCTGGCCACCGGGTCTTCGGTGTCAACCGATGGCGACTTTCAATGGACGATCGAGTCCAAGCACGCCCTGTTTTCGGACATCTCGTGGACCGGTCCCTAATACCAAGGAGCGTTGCCGCCGGGCGCCGCGGATTTATGGTGTTGGCCGGTTTAGCCGGCATCGCCGCCCTGGCTTGGCTTTACCTGTTTTACCTGGGCCCAACGATGATGCCCGCCCCCGGCAGCATCGGCGGCGGCGCCCTGGCGGGGTTGTTCGTCATGTGGGCGGTGATGATGGCGGCGATGATGCTGCCCGGCGCGGCGCCCATGGTTGTTGTCTTCGACGCCGTCGGCCGTGAACGGCGCGCCGAAGGAGAGGAAGGTGCCCCGACCTGGCCGTTCGTCCTCGGCTACGTCCTGGCTTGGACGGCGTTGGCGTTGGCCGCAGCGGTCCTGCAATGGGCCTTGCACCGGGCCGCCCTGTTGTCACCGATGATGGAAAGCGTCAGCCCCGTCACCGGCGGCCTGCTGTTCATCGCCGCCGGGCTTTATCAGTGGACGCCGTTGAAGCGCGTTTGTTTAAAACATTGCCGCTCGCCGCTCACCTTCATCCTTCTCCATTGGCGCGAGGGAGAAGTGGGGGCGCTCCGCATGGGTTTCCGGCACGGCGTTTATTGCCTCGGCTGTTGCTGGGTTTTGATGGCCTTGCTGTTCGCCGTCGGGGTCATGAATTTGTGGTGGGTCGGGGCCATCGCGGCGTTCGTGTTGGTGGAAAAAATCGCCCCCGGCGGCGAAGCCCTGGCCCGCGCCGGCGGCGCCTTGATGTTGGCCGCCGGTCTCATCCTGCTGGCCACGGCTCCTTGGTATTAAGGCATGGCCAGACAAAGCCTTGAGGAACTGCGGCGCTTGGCGGTGGCGGTGCTGACGGCGTCGAAGACGTCGCCGGAAAACGCCGGATTTGTCGCCGAAGCCCTGGTCAAGGCCGACGCCGACGGCATGGCATCGCACGGCATCGCCAGGCTGCCCGCCTACGCCGACCAGGCGCTCAGCGGCAAGGTGGACGGCTTTGCCGAACCCGAAATCACCGAAACCGGCGCCGCGGCGCTCCGCGTTGACGGCAAATGCGGCTTCGCCTATCCGGCCATCGCCCTGGGGTTGGACCGGGCGGCGGAAATTGCCGGGAACACCGGCGTCGTCGCCGTCGCCGTCGGCAATTCCCATCACGCCGGGGTCGCCGGCCACCATGTGGAGCGGTTGGCCGAAAAGGGCCTGGCCGCCATGATGTTCCTCAATTCGCCGGCCGCCATCGCGCCCTGGGGCGGCAACCGGGCGCTTTACGGTATCAATGCCGTTGCCTTCGCCTGTCCCCGGTTAAACGGCCCGTCCCTGGTCATCGATTCGTCGCTCTCCAAGGTCGCCAGGGGCAAGGTCAAGCTGGCCGCCGACCGGGGCGAGCCGATTCCCGAAGGCTGGGCCACCGACGCCGACGGCAAGCCGACCACGGATGCCGCCCAGGCCATGAAAGGGTTCTTCCTGCCCATCGGCGATGCCAAGGGCACGGCGTTGTTGATGATGATCGAGATCATGTCCGCCGCCATGACCGGTTCCAACTTCAGCTACGAGGCCAGCTCCTTCTACGACGCCGAAGGCCCGCCGCCCCGCACCGGGCAGTTGTTCCTGGTGTTCAAGCCGGAAAGCCTGGGCGGAGACGGGTTCCAAGGCCGGATCGGGGAACTGGCCAGCGCCGTCACCGAACAGCCGGGGGCGCGGCTTCCGGGGGCACGGCGGCTGGACAGCCGCAAGCAGGCGGAAAAAAAGGGCGTCGACGTTGCCGATGATCTTCTGGAGGAGCTGAAGGAACGGGCTTCCGCTCACCAATAGCTGAGCGAATCCCGGAACAATTCCTTGAGTTGGCCCCGGTCCGGTGGGCGGGGCGAATTATCGAGAAGCCGTTTTTGCGGAAAGGCCCGGTCGGTGAGCGCGTCGAGGTCGTCTTCGGAATAGCCGACGCCGCGGTTGCCGTTGGGCATGCCGGTCTGGCGCATCATCTCAATGACCCGGTCGGCCAGCACCTTCCCGGCGTCTTCCAGGGCCGCCCCGTCAACGTTGGCGCCCAGGGCCCGGGCCGCTTTCAGGTGGCGTTCCGGGCACGCCCCGCCGGTAAACCGGAACACGGCAGGCGCGTTGACAATCACCGAAATGCCGTGCGGCACCATCGGGTGGTTGGACGGCCACCCCGGCGCGTTGTAGTCGCGGACCAGTCCGGCCACCGCATAGGACATGCCGTGGGGCAGGTGGCAGCCGGCGTTGCCGAAACCGATGCCGGCCAGCATGCCGGCGAACATCAGCGGCTCGTGCTGGGCGGTGTTGTCCTTATGGTTGACCGCCGCCACCAGATTGGCGCCGATCAGCCGGATCGCGTTCTCGCAGGCTATATCCGAATAGGGGTTGGCGCCCTGACCGAGGGGCCGTTTGGTCGAATCCTCTGGCGCCGGGCGGCGGCTGAACGGGCGCGCGGTCAGGCTTTCGACGGCGTGGGAAAAGACGTCGAAGCCGTTTGCGGCGACGATTTCCCGGGGCAGGGTGGTCAGCGACGTCGGGTCCAGAATGCCCAGATTCGGCCTCAGCCGGGCATTGGCGATGCCGGTCTTCATCTCCTTCTCCAGCAAATCGAAGATGGCGATGCCGGTGCATTCCGACGCCGTGCCGAAGGTCGTCGGGCACGCGATGTGGGGTTTCAACGGTCCCGGCACCGGCTTGGCCTCGCCGATGGGGGCGTTGACGTAGGCCAGGAAGTCGTCCGGATGGGTGGAATAGAGGTTTGAGGCCTTGGCCGTGTCCATGACCGAACCGCCGCCGACGGAAACGAACCCGTCGAAGCCGCCTTCGGTGGCGAACGCGGTACCGGCCTTGAAGGAACGATCGGTGGGCTCGACCTCGGTTTCATCGTAAACGGCGAAGTCGAGGCCGGCGTCCTCGAGCGATTTTTTCGCCGTCTCCACCGGCTCCAGCTTGGCCACGGTGGAATCCGTATAAAACGCCACCCGGGTCATGCCCAAGGCCTTGGCGTCCGTGCCCAATTCCCTGAGCGAGCCCAAACCGAACTTGATTTTCGGGGCTTCCATGGTAAAGGCGTTGTCGCCGCCTTTTTCGGGCTTGAAATAGGGATCGAGCGACATGGCTGACTTTCCTCCCTTGGGCCTGGTGGCCCGGGTTCCTTCGATCATAGCCGCCGGAGGGGGATCGCGGAAGGCCAAGAAACCGTAGCCGCAGTTTCTCTGAACCTGATAGTATTCGGGGGCCTATGGAGGATTAAACGATGATCGGACGTCGACGTTTTCTGGGCGCCTGGCTGGCCGGCGCATTAATCGTGGCGCTGGTGGCCCCCGGCGGCTTCACCGGACCCGCCCGGGCCGACGAATTCAGCGCCGGCGCCAAGAAATTCATCGAGGCGCTGACCAAAGAGGCGATATCCACGCTGACGGGGAAGGATATTTCGCACTCCGAACGGGCGGATCGGTTCCGCGCCCTGATGCTCAAGGCCATCGTCGTCAAGGGGATCGCGAAATTCGTCCTCGGCCGCCATTGGCGGCGGGCCACGAATGGTGAAAAAAAGGAATACCTCCAGCTTTTCGAGGATCTGCTAGTCGTTACCTATGCCGACCGTTTCGTCAAGTATTCGGGCGAAAAACTGCTTGTCAAGAAAGCGGAAATGAGGAGCGAGCGCGACGCCCTCGTCTACACGACAATGGTCCGCGTCGACGGCTCCAAGGCCTTGAAGGTCGACTGGCGGGTCCGCATCAAGGACGGAAAATACAAGATCGTCGATATCATGGTCGAGGGCATCTCCATGATCATGACCCAGAAATCCGAGTTTGCCTCGTTCATCAAGCGGAACGGGGGCAAGATCGATGCGCTTTTGGATGAGCTCAGAAAACGGATTCAGCTCAATACCTGACGCCCTGAAAACGATGACACGCGACCCGCAGTCAAAGGTCGAAACCCCGTCGGGCAAGGACGCGCCCTACGAGAACTTTCCCGTGGGCTCGTGGCTGCTGCCGGCCCGTTTGCGCCCGCACATCGCCCGTTTTTACGCCTTTGCCCGCGCCATCGACGACATCGCCGACAACCCGGACTTAGGCGCGGAAGAAAAAGTGCAGAGGCTCGACGGGTTCGAAAAGGCTCTTTTGGGGAAGGGCGGCGAAGACCCCGCCTACGGGACGGCCCATGACATGCGCCGGAGCCTCTCGGAAACCGGGGTCAAGGCCGATCATTGCGTCGATCTGGTTGCCGCCTTCAAGCAGGACGCGACCAAGTTGCGCTACCGGGACTGGGACGACCTGATGGGCTATTGCATTTTGTCCGCCGCCCCGGTGGGGCGTTACCTCCTCGATCTACTGGGCGGGTCGAAAGACGGCTACGGGCCGTCCGATGCGCTGTGCAACGCGCTTCAGGTGATCAACCACCTGCAGGACGTGAAGGACGACTATCAAAACCTGGACCGGGTTTATCTGCCCCAGGACTGGATGGCCGCCGCCGGCGTCGACGTCCGGGATTTGGCCAGGGACCAGGCGACGGAAGGGGTGCGCCGGGTGCTGGACCGGTGCCTGGATGTCACGGGGGGGCTGTTGGCCGAAGCCCGCTTGCTTCCGGGCGGCCTGAACAGCCGCCGCCTGGCCATGGAATCGGCGGCGATTTTGGAAATCGCCTTGCGCCTGACCCGGATGCTCCGCGACCGCGACCCCTTGGGCCCAAGACGCGTGCAACTGAGCAAGCCGGGATATGTCTGGTGCTGCGTCAAGGGCGCCGGCCGGGCCTGGTTTTGACGCCGAATGACTGACCTGGTCCCCCTCGCCCTGACCGCCCTCAGCTTTGCGCTGTGGATCGGGCTCCTGGGTTTCCGGGGCGGCTTCTGGCGGACCGATCAGCGCCTGGACCATACGCCCCCCGACCTGGACACCTGGCCCGGCATCGTCGCCGTCATTCCGGCGCGCAACGAGGCCGCGACCATCGGCCAGACGGTGGGCTCGCTCCTCAACCAGAATTATCCGGGCCGGGTCTCGATAATCGCCGTTGACGACAACTCGGACGACGGCACTTTTCACGCCGCCGGCGCTGGCAAAGCCCCCGGGTCCCCGGAACGGCTGCGGGTCATCCAGGGGCGGCCCTTGCCGCCGGGCTGGTCCGGCAAGCTGTGGGCGGTGAAGCAGGGCCTTGAGGCGGCGTCGGAAACGGACGCCGAGGCGCCTTATGTGCTGCTGACCGACGCCGACATTGTGCATGACCCGGAAAGCCTGCGCCGCCTGGCGGCCAAGGCGGAAACGGAAAACCTGGACCTGGTATCGCTGATGGTGTTGCTTCGCTCGGAAAGCTTCTGGGAACGGCTGTTGATTCCGGCGTTCGTCTTTTTCTTCCAGAAGCTTTACCCGTTTCCGTGGGTCAACGACCGGTCGCGTCCAACGGCGGCGGCGGCGGGGGGCTGCATGCTGGTCCGGCGCGCCGCCCTTGAAAAAATCGGCGGCATCGAGGCCATTCATGACCGCCTGATCGACGACTGCGCCCTGGCCTCTGAAATCAAGCGCCATGGACCCATCTGGCTGGGCCTGACGGCAAAGGTCAAAAGCCTGAGGCGCTATGAAACACTTTCCCATATCTGGCGCATGGTCGCCCGCACCGCTTACCAGCAGTTGGGAAACTCGTTTCCGGTGTTGGTGGGAACGGTGATCGGCATGGCCGTCCTTTACCTGGTTCCGCCGCTGGCCGGCATGGCGCTGTTGGGCGGCGATCCCAGGGTCGTGGTGATCGGGCTGGTGACCTGGTGGGGCCTGATGCAAATGGCCTGCTGGCCGATACTCAGGCTATACGGGTTGTCCATGGGATGGGGCGTGTTGCTGCCGGTATCAGCGCTGCTTTTCACGTTGATGACCGTTTCCTCGGCCATCCGCCACTGGCAGGGGCGCGGCAGCGCCTGGAAAGGGCGCCATTACGGGACGGGGACGGCGTCCCATGGGTGACGTCCAGGCGCTTGTTGTGTATCCATAGCCCCATGAACAACGGCACATCCCCTGCCGCCGTCAATGAAACGGCCCACGTGGAGGCCGTGGTGCGGCGGTCGGGCACGTCCTTTTACTGGGCGATGCGCTTTTTGCCGGCCGAAAAGCGGCGGGCGCTATTCGGCATCTATGCTTTTTGCCGGGAAGTGGACGACATCGCCGACGGGCCGGACCCCAAAGAGAAAAAAAAGGCCCGACTGGGGCAGTGGCGCGATGAAATCGAGAGGCTCTACGGCGACCAGCCGCGGAATCCCGTGACCCGGGCCCTGGGGCGGGCAAAAGAGGCGTTCGGCCTCAGCAAAGAAGATTTCCACGCCGTCATCAACGGCATGGAGATGGATGCCGGCGACCGGGTGCGGATTACCGACATGGATGAATTGAACCTCTATTGCGACCGGGTCGCCTGCGCGGTCGGAAGACTGTGTGTTTGCGTCTTCGGCGTCGGCGACGAAAAGGGCCGGGAACTGGCCTTTTCCCTGGGCCAGGCGTTGCAATTGACGAACATCCTCCGCGATATCGCCGAAGACGCCGAACGGGACCGGCTTTACATTCCCGGCGATCTTCTGAGCGCCCATGACGTGACCGCGACGGATCTCTCGTCCGTCCTGGAAAGCCCTGGTTTTTCAGAGTCTTGCAAGGTTCTGGCGGGGATCGCGGCTGAGCGTTTCGAGCAGGCGGAAAAAGTGATCTCCCGGTGTGAGCGGGAAAAGATCCGCCCCGCCATCATGATGATAGAAGTCTATCGGCGTATTCTAGAGAGGCTATTGGGGCGGGGATGGCGGCGCCTGAACCTGCCGGTGGAGATTTCCAAACCACGCAAGCTCTGGATCGCGTTCCGTTACGGACTGTTTTCGTGACCGCGCCCCGGGTCCACGTCATCGGCGCCGGCCTCGCCGGCCTTTCCACGGCGGTCAATCTGGTCAGCGCCGGGCTTAACGTCAACCTTCACGAGGGGGCCGGCCACGCGGGAGGCCGCTGCCGTTCTTATCATGACCCGGCCCTGGGCCGCAGCATCGACAACGGCAATCATTTGCTGCTCGGCGGCAACCGGGCGGCATTGGAGTATTTGAAGAACATCGGGGCGGAAGACAGCCTGAAAGGGCCGGAGAAAGCGGAATTTAATTTTCTCGACCTGAAAACGGCGGAACGTTGGACCGTCGCCCTTGACGCCGGTTCTTTTCTCCGGGCGGTGTTCTCCAAGGCCCGGCGGGTGCCCGGCAGCGGCTCCTTGGACTATCTGAAGGCGCTCAGGCTGGTCAGGGCCGGCGAGAACGCGACGGTCGCCCAATGTCTCGGCCCGGAAGGCGCTTTGTTCCAGCGTTTCTGGGAGCCCATGGCGGTGGCGATTTTGAACACCGCCGCCGAGGAAGGCGCCGCCTCTTTGATGCGGTCCGTTGTCCGTGAAACCCTCGGCCGGGGCGCCACCGCTTGCCGCCCGTTGATTGCCAGGGTGGGGCTCAGCGAAAGTTTCGTCTCTCCGGCGCTTGGGTTTCTCAGAGACAGGGGCGCCGTGGCCGCTCTTAATCACCGTCTGCGTGATTTTCAGGTGAACGACGGCCGGGTGACGGCCTTGAACTTCGGCGACGACATGGTGCCCCTGAACGGGGAAGACAAGGTGGTGTTGGCGGTGCCGCCCCTGGCCGCCGCCGGCCTGGTTCCGGGGCTTGAAACACCCAACGACAGCCGCGCCATCGTCAACGGCCATTTCCGGCTTGACCGGGAAATCGAGGAATTTTCGTTTCTGGGGCTGATCGGCGGCACCGCCCAATGGCTGTTCGTACGTGGTGACGTTGCCTCGGTGACGGTGAGCGCGGCGAACGATCTGGCGGAAAAGGATCCCGATTTGATCGCCGAACGGTTATGGGCCGAGGTGTCGGTTGCCCTTGGCCTTGGCGATGCTCCCTTGCCGTCTCACAGGATTGTGAAGGAAAAGCGCGCGACCTTCGCCCAGACCCCCGAACAGATAAAACGGCGGCCCGGCGCCCCGACAACCTGGAAAAACCTTTTTCTTGCTGGGGATTGGACCGATACTGGCCTGCCGGCGACCATCGAAAGCGCCATCCGGTCGGGAAGGACGGCTTGCGAAAGCGTTTTGTTATCGGGTTCTTGGGCTTGAATATTCGGCTGTTTTCTGAGAAAAACTATCTACGTTACCGATAGGGGGAATCCACCAGGGAATTCACTTGCTACGGTGACCTTATTCATCGAAAAAGGCCACGAGGATGGTCATGTTAGAATTGGTGACGACCCCGTTAGATGACGACCAAGCGTCCAAGGAACACGATTTGGACGGTATCGGCGAAGTCATTGATGATGTGCGGAAGTGGCTTACAGAACAGCAAGCCGAGGACGGCCACTGGGCTTTCGAGCTGGAGGCCGATGCCACCATTCCGTCTGAATATATCATGCTCAACCACTATCTTGGCGAGATCGACGATGGCGTCGAGTCCAAGCTCGTGGTCTACCTCAAGGAAACCCAGGGGAAGCACGGCGGCTGGCCGCTTTACCACGACGGCGATTTCAACCTGAGCGCATCGGTCAAGGCGTATTTCGCCCTGAAGCTGACAGGCGAAGACACCGAAGCGCCGTATATGAGGTGGGCGCGCAAGGCCATTCTCGAACACGGCGGCGCCGCCCGGTCCAACGTCTTCACCCGGTTCGCCCTGGCGCTGTTCGGCCAGGTGCCGTGGCGGGCCGTTCCGGTGACCCGGGTCGAATCGCTGTTGCTGCCGAATTGGGCGCCGTTCCACATCTACAAGGTTTCCTATTGGTCGCGGACGGTGATGGTGCCGTTGATGGTGTTGGCGGCATTGAAACCCCGGGCGCGGAACCCGCGTGGCGTCGATATCCAGGAATTGTTCTTAAAGCCCCCCGGCAAGCAACAATTTTACCAGACCAACCCGACTGGCAACTTTTTCGGCGCAACGATGCTGATTGTCGATTTCTTTGCCCGCCTGATCGAGCCCTTTGCGCCCAAAGCCCTTGAAAAGAAGGGCATCAAAAGGGCCATGGAATTCGTCACCGAGCGGCTCAACGGCGAGGATGGCCTCGGCGGCATTTTCCCGGCCATGGCCAACGCGCTGATGGTGTTCGATGCGCTGGGGCATCAGAAGGACCATCCCGACTACGTCGTTTGCCGAAAGGCGATCGACAAGCTTTTGGTGCTCCGCGACAACTGGGGCTATTGCCAGCCTTGCTTGTCGCCGGTTTGGGATACCGGTCTGGCCGTCCTTGCGATCATGGAATCCGGCATTACGGCAGACGACCCGGTCCTTTCGAAGGCCAACGAATGGCTGCTCGGCCGGCAAATTCTCGATGCCAAAGGCGATTGGCAGGCCAACCGGGGCCACTTGCGGCCCGGGGGCTGGGCCTTCCAATACTGGAACGACTATTACCCGGATGTGGACGATACGGCGGTCATCGTCATGGCGCTCCACCGGGCCGATCCCGAAAAATACAAGGACGCCATCACCCGCGCCACCGAATGGATCATCGGCATGCAAAGCCGCAACGGCGGTTGGGGCGCCTTCGATGCCGACAACGATCACATGTTTTTGCAAAACATTCCGTTTGCCGATCACGGCGCGCTTCTGGATCCGCCCACCGTCGACGTCAGCGCCCGGTGCCTGGGCATGCTGGCCCAATTGGGCTATGAGAAAGACCATCCCGTCATGGCCAAGGGGCTGCAATACCTGCGCAGCGAACAGGAAGAAGACGGTTCCTGGTTCGGCCGCTGGGGCAACAACTACGTTTACGGCACTTGGTCGGTGCTTTGTGCTTTCAATGCCGCCGGCGAGGACATGCAGGCGCCGCATATTCGCAAGGCGGTGGATTGGATGAAGTTCGTTCAGCGTCCCGACGGCGGCTGGGGGGAGGACTGTTCCACCTACTGGCAGCATCGTACGTGGTATGTGTCGGTTGCGACCCTGCAGCGCCGCCGCGATGAAGTCAAAACAAGCACACCCTCGCAAACGTCTTGGGCGTTATTGGGCTTGATGGCGGCCGGCGAGGTAAACAGCGACAGCGTCAACCAGGGGATAGACTACCTGATGAAATCCGAACGCGAGGGCGGCAAGTGGCATGAGGAATATTTCAATGCCGTTGGCTTCCCCAGGGTCTTTTACCTCCGTTATCATGGATACAGCGTGTATTTCCCCTTGTGGACGCTATCGCGTTACCGTGAACTCAAGAGCGGCGATACCAAATTCCCCAAATTCGGTATTTGATTGAAACGCCTGGGCGTCATTACGGGACTAACCCGGGAAGCAGACTGCTTGAACGTTTTTCCGCCCGCCCGGCGCCCTCTCGTGCGCTGCAGCGCAGCCAGGACGGCGCGGGCCTATAACCAATCCCTGGAACTGATCGCCGAAGGCTGCCAGGGGCTGGTCAGCTTCGGCACCGCGGGCGGCTTGATGCCCGACCTGGAACCGGGGGCTTTGGTATTGGCGGATTCGGTCGTCCGCGACGATGGCAAGGTTTTCCAGGCCTCGAAACCCTGGCTTGAGAGAATGGAGAAAGCCGTTGACGGCCTCGGCGCCGTTACCGGCGCCGCCATTGCCGGGTCCGATACGGTGGTCGCTAATCCTGAAGCAAAGCGCGTCCTGGCGGCGAAGACGTCGGCCGTTGCCGTCGATATGGAAAGTCACGCCGTCGCTCGGGCGGCGGAAGAGGCCGGTGTGCCTTTTCTTGTGGTTCGGGTGGTCGCCGATGCTTTGGGACGGACCCTGCCGGAATGGATTTTAGGAACTGTCGGCGAATCAGGCGGCACCCGGCCGGGGGCCGTTTTGTCGGGCTTGGCCCAACATCCCTGGGATTTGCCGGCGCTGGTCGGATTGGCGGGGGATAACAGGAAAGCGATGGCGGCCTTACGCCGCGTTGCTGGTCGCGTCGGGCCGCTGTTTTGCCTTGAGTAAGTCTTCTTCGGCCCTTTTTTGGCTCAAGGTTTTGATCAGGCCTTCGAAGACGAATTCCGCCGGCCGCTGGTTTTCCAGGGAAATTTCCGGCGCCATCGGTTTTTCCGTTTCTATTCCCTTCAAAAAAACTTGCAGCGCCTTGATCGGATGGGAAATCACGTCGTTGACGGCGGTCGGCTCGTAGCCGCAGTGGACCATGCAATTGGCGCATTTTTCATATTTTCCCGTGCCGTAGTCGTCCCACCGGGTTTCGGTCATCAGTTGGTCGAAACTTTCGGCGTACCCTTCGGCCAACAGGTAACAGGGACGTTGCCAGCCAAAGATGTTTCTGGTCGGGTTGCCCCAAGGCGTACAGGTGTATTGCTGGTTGCCGGCCAGGAAATCCATGAACAGAACCGACTGGGAAAACCGCCATTTGGTCTTTCCCTGAAGTTTGAAAATATCCCGGAACAATTGCTTGGTTTTTGTCCGGTTCAGGAAATGTTCCTGGTCCGGCGCGCGCTCGTAGGCGTAACCGGGTGAAACGGTAATGCCCTCGACATTAAGGTCGTTCATGGCAAAGTCGAAGAAATTCGCCGCTTCACGGGCGTTCATCTGATCGAAAAGGGTGCAGTTGACGGTAACGCGAAAGCCCCTTGCCTTGGCTTTCCGGATCGCCGAGACGGCGCGCTTGAACACGCCTTTTTGAGATACCGCCTGGTCGTGGTGGTCCTCCAGCCCGTCAAGATGGACCGAAAAGGTCAGGTACGGCGACGGAGAAAACTCGTGGAGTCTCTTTTCCAGCAGAAGCGCGTTGGTGCATAGATAAACGAACTTCTTGCGGCGGGTGATGCCCTGGGCAATCTCGGCGATATCCTTGTGAATCAAAGGCTCGCCCCCCGGAATGGAAACCACCGGGGCACCGCACTCGTCAACGGCATCCAGGCATTCCTGGACGCTGAGGCGTCTGTTGAGGATGTCGTCTTCGTAATCGATCTTGCCGCATCCGGCGCACGCCAAATTGCAGCGGAACAAGGGTTCCAGCATCAATACCAAGGGGTATCTCTCGACACCCCTTAAGCGCTGGCGCAAAACATAGGCGCCAACCCGAATTTTCTGAATCAAGGGTACGGCCATGTGAGTCGTTTCCCTAAGCGCTGGTTTCGCTTTGGCGCACTGCCTCTTTGAGCTCGTTTGGCAGTTTGAAAATGATGTTTTCCTCTACGCCCGGCAGTTCCTTCAACTGGACATCGCCGAAATCGCCAAGCCGGGCGATCAATTCCTGGACCAATTCCTCCGGCGCCGAGGCCCCGGCCGTAACGCCCACTATGTTAACGCCGTCAAGCCAGGACGGGTCCAAATTATCGGCATCGTCAATCAGGTAGCTGGGCACGCCGAGCTCGGTGCCGATCTCGCGGAGCCGGTTGGAATTGGAACTGTTGGTGGCGCCGACAACCAGCAACATATCAACGTGTTCGGCAAGATTACGCACCACTTGTTGGCGGTTTTGGGTGGCGTAACATATGTCCTTTACGTCGGGGCCGATAATTTTCGGAAATCGCTTCTTTAACGCCTCGATAACGTCACGGGTTTCGTCGACGCTGAGCGTGGTTTGAGTGACGTAGGCGAGCTTATCCGGATCGCGAACCTTCAGTTTCGCCACGTCCATGGGCGCGGTCACCAGCAACACGCCGCCGGGAATGCGGCCCTGGGTCCCTTCGACTTCCGGGTGCCCTTCGTGGCCGATCAAAATGACCTGCCGGTCTTTCTTGGCGTGGTTTTGGCCTTCCTTGTGGACCTTGGACACCAGCGGGCAAGTGGCGTCGATGACGGGCAGGTTCCGGCGCTTTGCCTCGTCCTCAACGGATTCGGCGACGCCATGGGCGCTGAAAATGGTCACCGCACCGTCGGGAACGTCATCCACTTCCTCGACGAAAACGGCGCCCTTGGCGCGCAGCGTCTCGACCACGCGTTTGTTGTGAACGATTTCGTGGCGCACATAGACCGGCGGGCCATATAGGTCCAGGGCGCGCTCGACGATCTCGATGGCGCGTTCGACACCGGCGCAGAATCCCCGGGGGCTTGCCAGCCAAACGTCTATTTTTTGGTTCCTTTTAAGCGCCAAGATGAAAGTCCAATATTAACGGAGCGAACACCGCCCCCAAGGGCGACGAGGTTCTTTGTTGAAAATAAGCGCTAACCGGCCAAAGGTGAAGGGCTGTTTAACATCTTCAGTGGGTTTTTAATGGAAAATCTTTGTTTTTACGAGACTTTATGCGTGCCCCCGCCGGCATTTAAAGCCGGCAACAGCAAAAACCCATGATTCTTGTCACCGGAGCATCAGGATTCGTCGGGTCAGCCGTCCTGCGCAAGCTTGTCGGGCGGGGTCTTGACGTTCGCGCCCTGGTCAGACCCTCCAGCGACCGGCGGAACCTGGAAGGATTGCCGGTTGACATCGTCGAGGGTGATTTGACCGAGCCTGAGACCCTCAAGCCCGCTCTCAGGGGGTGTCGGGGCCTTTTTCACGTTGCCGCCGATTACCGTTTATGGGCGCCCGACCCGAAGCCGATGTTCAAGGCCAACGTCGAGGGAACGCGGACGATCATGCTGACGGCCGGAGAATGCGGTGTTGAACGCATCGTCTACACGTCTTCCGTTGCCGCCTTGGGTTCGGTTCCGGGGGATGGGGCGGCCGACGAAGATACGCCCGCCCGGTTCGGGGACATGATCGGTCCCTACAAGCAGTCCAAGTTTTTGGCCGAATCAGAGGTCCGGGAAATCGCCAAAAGCGAGGGGTTGCCCATCATCATCGTCAACCCGTCCACCCCCATCGGCCCCCGCGACATCAAGCCGACGCCCACCGGCCGCATGATCGTCGAGGCCGCATCAGGCAGGATGCCGGCCTATGTGGATACCGGGCTAAACGTGGTTCACGTGGATGATGTCGCCGAAGGTCACTTGCTGGCTTTTGAAAAAGGCAAAGCCGGGGAGCGTTACATCCTTGGCGGAGAAAACCTGGGGCTAAGGGAAATTCTCGCCGTCATCGCCGAGATCACCGGCGGCAAGGCGCCCCGGGTCCGGATTCCCCATAACCTGATCATGCCGGTCGCCTTTTTCGCCGAAGCCTGGACACGCCTGGTGGGTGGCCGGGAGCCCTTCGTCACCATGGACGGATTGCGCATGGCGAAGAAGAAGATGTTTTTTTCGCATGCCAAGGCCGGCCAGGCGTTGGGGTATTCGCCCGGCCCCGCGAGACAGGCACTCACGGACGCCGTTCATTGGTTCGGGGAAAACGGCTACCTGGGTTAAGGGGGGGGCTAATTGCAGTGAGGGTGGCCTTGCTCTATCGTTGCCGCCGATTTATGACATTCGTACCAGGCTTCATCGGGGAAACGAAAATTTCATGAAAGCGATCATGCTGGCGGCCGGCGTCGGAAAGCGCCTGTATGGCGACAAAAACGATAAGCTTCCCAAGGCGTTACTGCGTTTCGACGGGAAGACGCTTTTGGCGCGTCATGTCGAAATCTTACGCGATTTCGGGGTCGAGGAACTGGTGTTGGTCGTCGGCCACCGCAAGGAGGATCTGCTGGCCGAAGCCGCCACCCAAGCGCCCGAGGGGTTCGTGCGCTCGGTCTTCAATCCGCGTTACAAGGAAGGGCCCATCTTGTCCTTATGGACCGCCGGCGAGGAAATGCGAAGCGGCGGCGACACCTTGTTCATGGACGCAGACGTTCTTTACCCCCCGGAAATGATGAGGCGGCTCCTCCACTCGCCGCATGAAAATTGCTTTGTCATGGATCGCGATTTCGAGCCCGGCGCAGAGCCGGTGAAGCTCTGCCTCCGGGACGGTGTTCTCGTCGATTTCGGAAAGCAGGTGACCGGTGACTATGACGACATAGGGGAATGGCCCGGGTTCCTGCGCATGTCGGCGGACATTTCGGCCAAGGTCGCCGATGCCGCCCAGGCCTATATTGATCACGGCGAATTCAATATTACCTACGAAGAAGCCATGCGCGACGTGCTTCACGCCGAGCAGCCCGGCACCTTCGGTTGCGAGGACATTACCGGCATCCCCTGGATCGAAATCGATTTTCCCGAGGACTTGTCACGCGCCGAAGAAATTACTTATCAACAAGTGACGGATTATGTTCCCGAACAGCCCGGCCGGGCGGAAGAGCGGCCGAAAACCAAGGCCTCCGCCGAATAATTCCCCTCAAGCCTCCCGGCTGACCTGCAACAGGACGACGCCCGCGACGACGCAGGCGGCGGCGGCTATGCGGTGCCCTCCGTGATGTTCCTTGAGGAACAGGGTGCCGATCAACGCCGCCAGGATGACGCTGGTTTCGCGCAACGCCGAGACATAGGTCATCGGGGTCAGGGTCATCGCCCAAATGACCAGGGCATAACCCAAAGACGAAAGAAAGCCGCTCAGGGTCCCGGTTTTCCAATGGGCCTTCAGGGTCGGCCCCAAAACCCCCCGGCGCATGAAAATCACCAGCACCGCGAAGGGGATTCCATCCAGCAAAAACAGGTAAACAATGTAGTTGAATACGTCGCCGGCGGTGCGCCCGCCGATACCATCAACAACCGTATAGGCGGCGATGGTCAAACTGGTGCAAAGGGCGAAGAAGACGCCCTTGGGATCGTGGTCCCGCCCGCCGTCGCCGAAGGTCAGGCTGAGGATCGTACCCGAGATGACAACCACGGCGAGAAGGCCGCCGGGGCTGAGCGTTTCGCCGGCAAAGACAAACGCGCCTGCCGCTACCATCAGCGGCGCCGTGCCGCGGGAGATCAGATAAACATGGGAAAGGTCGCCGAACCGGTACTGCAGCGCGACTGAGACGAAATAAACCTGGTGAATGGCGACGGAGGCCAGGATAAACGGCCAGGCCTCGGCTTTCGGAAACTGGACGAAAGGCAACAGAAGGGCGGCGCAAGCGCCGCTGACGGCAACGGCCAGGGCCAGCCTGACCCAGGGGTCGCCGCCGCTTTTGACGAGCGCGTTCCAGCTTGCATGAAGGACCGCCGCAGCCAGCACCAGGGTAAGGACGAAGGGATCCATGAACCGTGGTCTAAAGCGGGTTAAACCCTGAACACGTATTCTTTTGCGGGGTCTCGGTCGATGTCGGGCGGATAATTCTTGTGCTTGTCGGCGTAATACCGGGCCATGTGCTCGCCGGCGGAAAGCCGGTTATAGGTGGCGTAATAAATTCGCCGGGTCTTGTCGGTCATGTTGGGCTCGGACGCGTGCGGCGCGTAGCAATCGAAAAAGACCACGTCGCCCGGCTTGGTCGGGCACGGGGTGAATTCCATTTCCTCCATGTCCTCTTCGGTCAACGGTTCCCAGGATTTGAAAAGGCCCCGTTTATGGTGCCCCCCGCACATCTGAAGGCACCCGTTTTTTTCCGTCGACTCGTCAATGCTGACGAGGGCGCTGATATGGAAATCGGCGTATGCGTCCCAGCCCGCCTGCGAATCCTGATGCGGCTTGGAGCCGTCGCCGCCTGGCATCTTGAAGTTGATCTTTTCCTTGAAAAGCGCGGCTTCCTCGTCAAGAAGCCGGCCAACGGGTTCCTTGAGGGCCGAGCTCAGTTCGGCAAAGCCGGCATGAAACGGGGCAATGTTTTCTATGCGGCTGATCAGGTCTCTGCCGTCGCCTTTCAGGCTTTGTTCATGGAAAACCCAATGTTTCCCCGATTCCTCCGGCAACGAGAGCAATTCATCGGTCCATGCGTCAATGAGCGCCATCTCATCGGTGCTAAAGGCCTGCCGCTTCACCAGGAATCCGTCGCGTTTGAAGGTTTCAATGTCGTCTTCGGTAATGGCCGGGGTGTTCAGCATGAAAAACCCTAGGGTTCTATCCCGCGAATATAAGAGAGGCGGATATTAGGACTTGAGCCCACCCGCTTCAACGTCGGGGTTGTCCTTGAACCGCCCTGGAAACAAGGGTTATATGCCGAGCCAGCGGATAAATTCGCGAACAGGGAAAAAATTGATGCAGGGAGTCACCAGCCAAGCTCCGGAAAGCCAGGGGCAATCACTTTCAAAGTCCCAACGCCTGCGGGCCATGCTGACGTCACCGGAGCTGGAATTCCTGATGGAGGCCCACAACGGCCTGTCGGCGAAAATCGTCGAAGAGGCGGGGTTCAAAGGTGTCTGGGCGTCGGGTCTTTCGATGTCCGCGGCTTTGGGCGTCCGCGACAGCAACGAGGCGTCGTGGACGCAAATCATGGAAGTGCTCGAGTTCATGTCAGACGCCACGACCCTGCCGATCCTGGTGGATGGCGACACCGGCTGGGGCAATTTCAACAATATGCGCCGCGCCGTGGCCAAGCTTTGCCAGCGGGGGATCGCCGGCATCTGCATCGAAGACAAGCTGTTCCCGAAAACAAATTCCTTCGTCGGCGAAGGCCAGCCGTTGGCGGATATCGATGAATTCTGCGGCAAGATCAAGGCCGGCAAGGACAGCCAGACCGACCCCGATTTTTGCCTGGTCGCTCGCCTTGAGGCGTTTATTGCCGGGCGCGGCCTGGAAGAAGCCCTTCACCGCGCCGAGGCCTATCACGCCGCCGGGGCGGATGCGCTTCTGGTTCATTCCAAGAAGTCCACGGCCGACGAGATATTGTCCTTTGCCAAGGAATGGGCGAGCCGGTGCCCGATCACCATCGTGCCGACGAAATACTATTCGACGCCGACGGACGAATTCCGCAAGGCCGGAATCTCCGTCGTCATTTGGGCCAACCATAATCTTCGCGCGGCGATTACCGCCATGCGCGAAACGTCGCGCCAGATCTTCCGCGAGGAAAGCCTGGCCGGCGTTGACGGGACCATGGTCACGGTCAAGGAAGTGTTCGAATTGGCCGGAAACGACGAACTGGCCGAGGCGGAGCGGCGCTATCTGCCGCCTCGCGGCGAAAAAGTGACCGCCGTGATCTTGGCGGCGTCCCGGGGCGCCCAGTTGGGGCCGCTGACCGAGGACAAGCCGAAATGCATGATTGACGTCAGAGGACAGCCGCTTCTCAGGCGTTTGGTCGGCATGTTCAAGGGCGCCGGCGTCCACGATGTCGTTGTCGTGCGCGGCTACAAGAAGGACAAGATCAACCTGCCGTCCATCACCACGGTGGATAACGACCTTTATGCCAAAACCGGCGAAGCGGCCAGCCTGGCCTGCGCACTCGATCATCTGAAGGGCGATTGCCTGGTTTCATACGGCGACATCCTGTTCCGGCAGCATTACCTCGATCAGTTGATGGAGAGCGATGACGACATCACCATTGCCGTTGACGCCCTTTGGAAGGAACGGCATTCCGACGCCGAAGGCTGGGTCCGTGACCTGATCAAATGCACGCGGCCGTTTTCCGGCGATTATCTGGACGATGAGCCGGTTTTCCTCAACCAAATCGGCAATGACCTCGACCCGGCGGACGTTGACGGGGAATGGATCGGCGTCGCCAGGCTGAAGGCCCGTGGAAGCGAACTGATGCGGGCCGAGATCGAAGCCATGCGCACCGACGGTAGCCTTCGGCAATCCAGCATGCTCGACCTTTTCGCGCGTCTGGTGAACCGGGGGAATCCCATCCGGATCATCTATGTTCCCGGCCAGTGGCTCGACGTGGACGATGCCGCCGACTTCAACAAGGCGGGCAAGTTCTTGTGATCGCGGCGGACGCGTTTCTCGATGCCGGCCATGCCGCCGGCTTCGATTTTTTCACCGGTGTCCCTTGTTCCTTCCTGACCCCGCTTATCAACGGCGCCATCAACGATAGGCGGCTTTCCTATATCGCCGCCGCCAGCGAAGGCGAAGCCGTGGCCATCGCATCCGGCGCCTGGCTGGCCGGCCACCAGACCGCCGTCATGTTCCAGAATTCAGGTCTCGGCAACGCCGTCAACCCGATCACGTCCTTGAATTTCCCGTTCAAAATCCCGACGCTGCTGGTTGTCACCTGGCGCGCCGGTCCGGGCCTCAGGGACGAGCCCCAACACGAGTTGATGGGACAGATCACGCCGGCCCTTCTGGGCCTGATGGAGGTCCCCCACCGCCCGTTTCCGGCGGATGCCGCCGGCGTCCGGGCGGCGATCGGGGAAGCCAGGACGGAGATGGATAGAACCGGGCTTCCGTTCGCCTTCATCATGCAAAAAGGCGACGTTGGTAAAGACGGCGAGGAGGCAATGACGGCGCCCGAACCGCGCCCGGCGGGGAACGTTTCCGGGCTTCTGGAAAAAGGCCAACGCCCGAGCCGGTTCGATACGTTGGAGGCGCTGCTTTCGGCCGTTTCCGATGACGCCGGCATCATCGCCACCACCGGCAAATGCGGGCGCGAACTGTTTACCATCGCCGATCGGCCCCAGCACCTCTACCAGGTCGGCTCCATGGGGTGCGCCGCCGCCATGGGGCTTGGGGTTGCGCTCAATACGGACCGCCCGGTGGTGGTGCTGGACGGCGACGGGGCGGCGCTGATGAAAATGGGGACGATGGCGACCATCGGCGCCTATGGACCCGGCAACCTGGTGCATATGGTTCTCGATAACGGAACTTACGACTCGACGGGCGGCCAGCCGACAGTTGCGGGCTCGGTTGATTTCGCGGGCGTCGCCGCCGCTTGCGGGTATGAACGGAGTTACCGGTGCGACGGCCTTGATGGGTTCCTGGACGCCCTCGAATCGGCGGAGACGGCCAAGGGGCCGCATTTGATCCATATGCGTATTCAGCCGGGTTCTCTGGAAAAATTGGGTCGGCCAAGCCTTAAACCTCGGGACGTGGCGCTTCGCTTCAAGGATTTCCTCGGCTCCGGCGCGGCCCAGGAAAGCAGCAAAGCGAAAACCGGATCGTGAGCTACAACACCTGGATACATCGCGTCGCCCGCGTCACCATCGTCAATCCCCTGGTTTCGACTCCGGTGACTCCCAATCAGCTGACCACGGCGCGTCTGGCGACCGGAATCGCGGCGGCGGCGGCCGTCGGTTCCGGCGTTGAGCTATGGCGGGACGCCGGCGCGGCGGTTTTCGTGCTGTCGGTGCTGCTGGACCGGGCCGACGGCGACCTGGCGCGGCTGACCGGCCGGACCAGCCCTTCGGGGCACCGCTACGACATGATCGCCGATGCGGTATCCAACGCCTTGATCCTGATCGGGCTTGGGGTGGGTCTTAGGGACGGCGGTTTCGGGTCCTGGGCCGTGCCGATGGGAATCATGGCCGGCGTGTCGGTGGCGGCGATCCTGTGGATGGTCATGAAGGTCGAGGAGGTCCAAGGCGCGCGTTCCGCCGAGCTTCCCGGCTTCGCCGGCTTCGATGTGGACGACGCAGTCTTGTTGATCCCGCTTTTCATCTGGCTCGACCAAGCGGAAGGCCTGCTGATGGCGGCGGCCCTCATCGCGCCCCTGGTGGCGGTTTTCTTCCATGGGATGTACCGGCGCAAGTTACGCGCCACGGAGCCTGATTAACGTCCAACAGGTCCACAGGCAGTAAACGGCGGCGCCGCTCCCGGCCAGCACGAAAAACGGCATCAGATACCCGAGCCAGGTAATGGGCGCGATCAGGTAAATCCCGTCTTCCAGCTCGAACCCGGCGAACCCGGGATAGCCGACGGCGTCGTGCTCTGAGTCTTCCAGGTCGAGTTGCTTGTCGATGCCTAAATTGGTGAACATTGAAACGACCGCCGACGCGGCCCCCATCACGCCCAACACCCAGGCCCAAGGGCCCAGTTGGGAATCGGCAAAGCCGATGCCGATGCACAGAAAAAGCGCCGAATAGCTGACGGCGCCGGAGACGTAATCCAGGTAATAGCCTAGCCTTGAGGTCATTTCCTTCTGCCGCGCCAGCTCGCCGTCGAAATGGTCGAGAAACCGGGCCAGCACGAACAAGCCGGCGCCCCAGTTTGCATGGGTTTCCCGGCCCACCGCCAGCAGCCCGGCGCCGATGAGCGCCACCGCCAGGGTGAAAAAAGTCAGCTGATTGGGGGTGATCGGCGTCGAGACCAGCGGTTTGACGAGTATCCGCGCAATCCGTTGGTCCCAGGGCGGGTTTTTCATCGGCGGTTTCCCGGAGTCCAAGCCGTTCAAAGGGCGAGGCGAGGGTGTTCGAGGGCCTGAGCGATGTCAAGGACCGCTGGCAGGGGGGAAGACCGGGCGGTTTCTCAAAAACCACCCTCTTCCTTGTTCCGGTGGCCTCAACGGCGCTATAAGCGGCCTCAGATTGATGAGGTGAAGCCCGTGACTTCTGCCGCCGCCCAAGCTTACCGCCGCGCACTCGCCCGCTGGACCGATGGCGTCCGCCGGTTTGCCTGGCTGGTGGTTGTGGGCTCGGTTCTCGTTAGCGCCGTCTCCGTCGTCTATCTCGCGGGAAATATCCGGATCAACACGGATACCGGGGACATGCTGTCGCCGGACCTTCCGTTCCGCCGGTATGCGGCCGAACTGGACAAGGCCTTTCCGCAATTTTCCGACAACATCCTGGTCGTCATCGACGGCCAGACGCCGGACCTTGCCGATGACGCGGCCAGGGCGTTAGCAGGGCGTCTCCGCCAGCGGCCGGAATTGTTCGGCAGCGTTTACGACCCCGCCGGAAACGAATTTCTGCGCCGTAACGGCTTTTTGTACCTAAGCCTGGATGACCTCTACGAACTCAGTGACCAACTGGCCGAAGCGCAACCGTTCCTGGGCACGCTTTGGCGGGACCATAACCTCGGCGGGCTCTTCCGCATGCTGGGCCTGGCCATTAACGAACTGACCAGGGATACGGGCGTGACGCCCATCGAAATGGTGAGCATGCTCGACGCCATCACCGAAGTCGCCCAAGCACAAGCCGCCGGACAATTTCGTCAGTTGTCCTGGCAGGCGTTGATGTCCGGCGCCGTCACCGAAGAGGACGCCGACGTGGCCAACCGGCGCGTCCTGGTTATCCAGCCGGCCCTTGATTTCAGTTCCCTGGCGCCGGCGGCCGACGCCATGGCGGCGTTGCGAGGCCTAGCCACGGACATGAACCTGACCCCGAAAAACGGCGTCCGTGTGCGGTTGACGGGATCCGCCGCCTTGGCCCACGAGGAATTGGAGAGCGTCGAAAAGGGAATGGGCCTGGCCGCCGGCTTGTCGCTGTTCCTGGTGATCGTCCTGTTGACCATTGGGCTCAGGTCCAAGCGGCTGGTTGCGGCGACGCTTGTGACCCTTCTTATGGGCCTCATATGGACGGCGACCTTTGCGATCCTGACCCTCGGCGCGCTCAACCTGATCTCGGTCGCGTTCGCCGTTCTTTTCATCGGGCTCAGCGTCGATTTCGGCATCCACTATGGGCTTCGCTATAAGGAGGGGATGGACCGGGGCGACGACCACGCCGATGCCCTTTCCGAAGCCGCGACCCAGGTCGGCGGCGCGCTGACGTTATGCGCCGTTAGCGCGGCGATTGCTTTCTATTCCTTCCTGCCGACGGATTACATCGGCCTTGCCGAACTGGGATTGATCGCGGGGACGGGCATGTTCATCGCGCTTTTCGCCAATATCACCGTTTTGCCGGCGCTGTTGACGGTGATGCCCCACCAAAAGCGCGTCAAAAAGGCAAAGGCAAGCGGGTTCATGCCCCGGCTGTTGCCCGTCCGGCCGATGTTTCAATCCTTCATTCAATTGAACAGCCGCGCCGTTTGCTTGTCGGCGCTTGCCGTCGGCCTGGCGGGGGCTTTTCTGTTGCCGAAAGCGACGTTTGACTTCGATCCCCTGAACCTGAAGGACCCGACCACCGAGTCGGTGGCGGCGATTTTCGATTTGATGGCGGATAACCGGTCGAGCCCCTATTCGGTGACCATTCTCACGGACAATCTCGAGGAAGCCGAAACCCTGGCTGGAAGACTGAATACGCTCCCCGAGGTTGACGGAACCGCGACCTTGGCCGATTTCGTGCCCGAGGACCAAGACGAGAAGCTTCACGTCATCACCACCATGGGGCTGTTTCTGGGGCCGTCGTTCGTATTGGCCGGAAACGGCGACCGCTATACCCCGGAAGACCGCGAAAAGGCGCTGGGGAAATTCCTGCACGACCTCCGGAAGCTGGTGGCGCTCAGGCCGGAGGGGGACGAAGCCCAAGCGGCCAAGCGTCTTTCCCGGGCCTTGGCCGGCCTCTTTGGGGAAGAGGGGGTCGGCGACGGGCCGCCCGACCCCGCCCGGCTCAAGGAATTGGAAGACCGCCTGCTTCAGGCCCTGCCGGGGCGTCTTGAGACGCTGAAATCGGCCCTGGAGGCGACGCCGGTAAGTCTGGAGTCATTACCGGCGGATATTACCGAAAGCCAAATCGCCGCCGACGGGAAAGCCCGGCTTGAGGTTTACCCGAAAGAGGACTTACGGGACCGCCAGGCGCTGAGACGCTTCGTCGAAGCGGTGCGAAACGTCGCCGCCAATGCTTCCGGGTCGTCGGTGGTCATTCTGGAGGCCGGGAATGCGGTGATAGAGGCCTTCTGGCGGGCGGCGGTGATCTCGGTATCGCTGATTTCATTTTTGTTGATCGTGATTTTGAAACGCTGGCTGGACGCCCTACTGGTTTTCGCGCCGATGGTATTGGCGGCGTTGTTGACGGTGGCGGCGACGGTGCTTTTTGACCTTCCTTTCAATTTCGCCAACGTCATCGTCCTTCCGTTGTTGTTCGGGCTGGGAGTCGCCAGCGGCATTCACCTGGTCTTGAGGGAGCGCGAAGTCAACAGCGTCACCGGCGTTTTGGAAACGTCGACGCCAAGGGCCGTGGTCTTTAGCGCTTTGACCACCATCGGGTCGTTTGGCAGTATCGCCTTGTCGTCTCATCCGGGGACGTCCAGCATGGGTTTGTTATTGATGATCGCCATTACCCTGACCCTTGGTTGCACGCTCGTTGTTTTGCCGGCGCTGATGATTGTTGCCGGGAAAACGCCTGGAAAGGCTTGAGAGGGAAACAGGTGACCCATGGGCGCTTCTGAAGGAATGCCGGTGTTTCCTCTTATTCGGCATTTGTCGAAATTCGCCACGCCCGTCCTGTTGCGTCTTCCCATTAGCGCCAACCAGATCACCATAACCTCCCTTGCCACCGGGTTGACGGCTTGCTGGTGTTTCGCGCAAGGAGGTTACGGTTGGGGGTTGGCGGGGGGGATCATTTTTTTCGTCACTTACGTGCTGGATCACTGTGACGGCGAAGTCGCCCGCAGCAGGGGCGAAACCTCGACTTTCGGCTGGTGGCTCGATTCGTTTGTCGATTGGATTGTGCATTCGGCTTTTTTCATCGCCCTCGGCCTCGGCGCCATGCGGTCTTTCGGCGCCGAGGTGTGGTTATGGATGGGCGTGATCGCCGCCTTGGGCTGCACCATTAACTTCTTTCTGGCCGTTTATTTCGGTTTCAGTGACAGACAGAACGCCGAAGAAGAAGCTTCCGAAAATCCCCCCCGCACCCCCGAAGGGCCGTCGGAATGGGTGATGTTCGCGTTTCGGGAACTTTTCCGGGCCGATTTCTGTTTCATCGTTTTGGGTCTGGCGCTTTTCGACCTGACCTGGCTGTTGCTGCCGGCAGGGGCCATCGGCTCGCAGGTCTATTGGATAATGATTTTTTTCCGGGCCGCCCGCCGATTTCGTGTTTAGAAACGAGTCCCGCCTTTTTAATAAGTGCCAAGAAAATGCGTCTGTTTAAAGCCTTTTATCTGCTTCTCGGCCTGGTGCTGTTGGCTTTCGTCATCATCGAAACCGATATGTCGGAAGTCGCCCGCCAGACCGGCGAGGTGGGCCTGGGATTTCTTGTCATCCTGGGCATTTATTTCATCGCCTTCGCCCTTGATACCATCACCTGGCAATTGACTATCCGCTCCGTCCCCCTGAACGGGCTGTGGGCGTACCGGACATGGGTTTTGCGCATGGTCGGAGAAGCCTTCAATACGGTCATCCCCGCCGCCAGCCTGGGCGGGGAACCGGTCAAGGCGTGGATGCTGAAGAAGTATTACGGGGTCGGTTACAAGGAAGGGGCGGCCTCATTGATCCTGGCCCGGACCATCAATCTGATTGCGCTGATGGCTTTCCTGATCGGCGGATTTTTCCTGATGATCGAGGGGGCTTCCTTGCCGGAGGCCTTCCAATGGGTCGCCGGTGCGGGTCTTTTGGCCTTGGGGTTCGGGGTGGGGCTTTTTTTCGTCATCCAGCGTTTTGGCCTTACGTCGCTGACCGGGGCCTGGATCAGCCGGTGGCGGATCGGCAAGCGTATGGAGGATGTCCTTCATCATATCCAGGATATGGATGAGCGGCTTGTTTATTTCTATACCGATGCATCCGGCCGGTTTGCCGGCTCCGTGGTTCTGGCTTTCGCAAACTGGGTTTTGGGCGCCGTCGAAATCTATTACACGCTGGTTTTCCTGGGCCATCCCATAACCTGGGCCGATGCCTGGATTATCGAGGCGATGGCGCAAATGGTCCGGACGGGCACGTTCTTCATCCCCGCCTCCATCGGCGCCCAGGAAGGGATTTTCCTGCTGGTTTGCGGCGCCATAACGGGATCGCCCTCTTTGGGAGTCGCCGTATCGGTGGTCCGGCGAGGCCGGGAAATCATCTGGATTCTATGGGGGTTTGTGCTGGGCTCGTTGCTGTCACTGAGACCCCCGTTGGCTTCGGACCGGGAGTCATAAGGGCGTTCCCCAGAGCGGCTATTCGCTGAGAAGCTGATCGGCTTTCGAATTCAGAGTGTCGATGAGCCCGTCAATACCATTGGTTTTCAGAATCCGCCTGTATTCAGACCGGCGCACGGCCAATTCGCTGATACTGCCATCGAGCAGCACATCGATAATCAGCCACTGGCCCTTGATGTTCCGGGTGACGTAGGTGATTTCCACCGGGTCCGAGCCGGGATCAATGATCCTGGTCCTGACCAGGGTGGTTTTCTGCGGGCCGGGCCGTTCTTCCTGGGTTTCGAAGGATTGGCCCGAGTAACCGTCGAATTGCGAGGCATAGGTGCTAATGGAAAGGTGCTTGAAGGCCGCCACGAGCTTTTCGATTTGGGCGGCATCGGCCTTCCTCCAATACGAACTGGCGGCCACCTGAATCATCAGCCGTAGATGAAAACTTTGCTCGATGCTGGGCGACAGTCTTTCATAACGGCCCCTTACCCCAAGTCGCCCGGCTTCCTTCATGACGCCAAGCAGGCTTTCATGAAAAGCCGTTACCACCTGGCTGGGATTGGCCGGCGCCGCGCCCAGGGGGGCTGCCCAGAGAACGACGAAAAGAAGTGAAATTACCCAGGTGATGAAACGATCGCGGCCCATGCTTGATCCCTTATTATTTGATTATGGCCATACTGTGGTGAAGGAGCTGATTGCAGGCGTTAATTGGCAGTCAATTCGTCGGCCTTGCGGTTCAAAAGCGATACCAGCCCCGGTATTCCCTTATTCTTCAATATGGAGTTGTATTCAGACCGGCGCACCATCAGTTCGCTGATGCCGTTGTCGACGATGACGTCAATGATTCTCCATCTGTCTTTTATTTTCTTTGTAACGTACGCAATATCGACCGTCGATTTATCCGATTTAACGAGTTCCGTTATCACCAATAATGTTTTTTGCGGTCCCGGCTTTTCCTTTAACAGCTTGAAAACCTCTCCTGAGTAACCATCGAACAAGGTTGCCAGGATCGAAATGCTCGTACGCCGGAAAGCGTTGATTAATTCAACCCGTTCCGAAGCGGTCGCTTGCTTCCAATGGCTCCCGGAAGCAATCTGAATCATCAGAGGGATATGAAACGATTTTTCGACGGTCGGGCGCAAGCGGTCAAAGCGTTGCTGAACATTCGTTTTTTCGGCTTCCTTCATGACCTCAAGCAATTGTGTCTGAAACTGCTCCACGACCTCGCTTGGCGAAAGGCCGGCGGCATCAGTGCCGGATGACAGGGTAATGCAAAAGAATAATATCAGTGTGGGAAGACGTAAAATTTTCCGAATCATGAAAAGTCTGCGTAAGATTTTAGGGTACTGACAACTGTAATTTAGGGAACCCGCCAAGGCAATTTTAACCCCGGCAGGACGGCTTTTTGCCAACATTTATGTCACGGTGGGGGGGAAATGTTGATCATGATGGTTGCGGGAATCGAAAAGTTCACCTAAAAATGTATGTAATATCCGGCTGGGGAAGAAGCCTGGCTGGGCATTTTTGGTGGTGCGCAAATGTCTAGCCCATAGCTTTCAAGGGCTGAGGTTGATGACGAAACAAAAACAAAGATTTCTTAAATGGTTGGGCACCTTTTTGGTGCTTGTTCTTGCTTTAAGCTTTGGCGCACCGACGATTTCCTATGCCGACGGCACGGATGCTTCAAACCCGTCCCGCATTACTATGGCGGCCGCCAGCGCCGATGAGGAAATCAACGATCCTCTCGAGCCCATGAACCGGTTTATTTTTGATTTCAACGAGTTCCTTCAGGATGCCTTTCTTCGGCCTATCTCACAGTTTTATAACAAAACCGTCCATCCGACGATCCGGGAGGGAGTTAGCAATTTCCTGAATAACCTCAGCAGCCCGGTCATTCTGGCCAACGACATTCTCCAGGGTGAATTCGAGCGCGCCCTGCAGACCTTTGGCCGGGTTTTGATCAATTCGACCATTGGCATTGGCGGTATTGCCGATGTTGCGGCTGAGTTGGGCGTCGAGCGCCACGAGGAAGACTTCGGCCAGACTCTTGCCACTTACGGGATGGGGGAGGGCTTCTACCTGGTTTTGCCCATATTCGGCCCTTCCAATCCGAGGGACGCGATCGGCAAATTTGCCGTCGACACCTATCTCGATCCTTTGGGGCTTTGGCTGGATAATACGGATCGTGATGAAATAGGCTTTGCCCTGGACGGCGCCGAGGGCCTTGATGAATACGCCGGTATCGTCGATGAATTGAATCAGGTGAAAAAAACTTCCGTCGACTACTACGCTGCCATCCGCAGCCTTTATCGGCAGAAACGGAAAACCGAAATTAACAACGGATCGACCCTGGAACTGCCGCCTATTCCTGACTTGGGCTATAATTTAGAACCGGAAGATTTCGACCAGTCTTTGGCTGGGGTAAGCCCATTTTCGCCTCAATAAACCGATCAGGCCCCCGGCGCCTTCTTTGTTGCGGCCGGTTTTTTTCGTAACTAATTGAAATAAAATAACATTTCTCCAAAATCCTTGACTTTTCCCGGTTAATTTGTATTATTTAACGGTTCGCTGGTGCCCTATGGGGCCAGCGGGTTAAGGCCTGACAGATTGGTGGGCCAAAAGGCGTATTGCTTCGATTGGAGGATATGGCCATATGCGAAATCATCGCATACGCGAAAAGCGTTAACGCGCTCCGTATATCCCCGATGTGATTGAGGCTTGTTGCCCTGTGTGGCGTTTGTTGTGCTGGGCGGTGGAATTTTCGACCGCTTCCCGGGTCGGGCAAACAACCGGGCGCCGAAATAGAAAACGAGATAATGGGATATAAAAGATGACAGCATTAAGTTTACCAGCGGTACCAGTAGATGGCGGATTGTCACGGTATTTTCGTGAAATCTGGGCTTTTCCCATGCTGGAAAAAGAAGAAGAGCAAATGCTCGCTATTCGCTGGCGGGACAAAAAGGATACCAAAGCTGCCCATAAGCTGGTGACGTCGCATCTGCGCCTGGTCGCCAAAATGGCCATGAAGTACCGGGGATATGGGCTTCCTGTCGCCGACTTGGTTTCCGAGGGCAATATCGGGCTTATGAAGGCGGTGAAGAAATTTAATCCGGATTTGGGTTTTCGCCTGTCTACCTATGCCATGTGGTGGATCAAGGCGGGGATTACGGAATACATCCTTAAGTCCTGGTCGCTGGTGAAATTGGGAACGGTGGCATCGCAGAAAAAACTGTTTTTCTCGCTCCGGAGCCTCAAAGGCCGACTCAATATTCTCGATAATGGCGCGCTCACGCCGGAACAGGCCAAGCAGTTGTCGGATGCGATGAATGTTTCCTCCGACGAGATCACCAATATGAACCAGCGTCTTTCGACGCGCGACTTGTCCTTGAATGCGCCTCTGTCAAAGGACGAGGAAGGCGCCGAATTTCAAGATTCCCTGGTTGACAAGGGCCCCAGCCCCGAAAGCCTGGTTGCCGATGCGGAAGAGCTAGGCCACCACAGCGCCATTCTTAGGGAAGCCATGGAATCGCTCCCGGAACGTGAACGAAATATTCTCTCGGAGCGGCGGTTGAAGGACGATCCCGTTACCCTCGAGGAGCTTGGAAAGGAATACGGAATCAGCCGTGAGCGCGTGCGCCAGCTTGAGGTGCGGGCATTTGAAAAAGTCCAAAAAGCGGTGACGGCTGTAATAGCCGAAGAACCCCAAACCTAAGAAAGCCGTTTCTTAAATTCCGTCTCTCGACAACATGGGCCTTTCCAGTCCATCTTGAGGGGTGAAGGATTCGGGAAAACCAAAAGGGTGTTTTGGGCTGGCAGATGATCGTCCTGTTTACCGATTTTGGCCTGAATGGTCCCTACCTCGGCCAGGTGGAGAACGTCCTATACCGGCAAGCCCCAGAGGTCCCCGTCATCAACCTGATCGCCAATGCTCCCGCCCATAACCCCAAAGCCGCGGCCTATTTACTTGCCGCCTATGTGGAAGAGTTTTCCGAAGGGTCGGTTTTTTTCGCCGTTGTCGATCCCGGCGTTGGCGGAGACCGCGTTCCCGGCGTTTTGGAAGCTGACGGCCGATGGTTCATCGGGCCGGGCAATGGGCTTTTCGAAATTATCATCCGGCGGGCGCAAAATAAGCCCCGGTGGTGGGAGATTCGATGGCGGCCGGAACGTCTATCCGCGACTTTTCATGGGCGGGATCTTTTCGCCCCCATCGTGGCACGATTAGCCCTTGGGGAAACGCTCTCCGGTAACGAGGATTTTGCCGAAGCCCCTTTGGACGGGGTTCGCCGGCCCGATTGGCCCGACGACTTGGCGGAAGTGATTTATTTCGATGACTTTGGAAATGCGATAACGGGATTTAGGGCTTCAACCATACCTGAGGATGTGGAATTATCCATTTCCGGCGAGATCATTCCCAAGGCGGATAAGTTTTCCGATGTGTCTCCCGGCGAGGCCTTCTGGTATGAAAATGCCAATGGCTTATTGGAAGTCTCCGTGAATCAAGGGAAAGCCTCCGGCAAGCTAAAATTAAATGTTGGAAGTCAGGTGGATGTGAGGAAAATGTGACCATCATCACTTCGGAAGCTTTTGGTTTGTGGCATTTTCCGGAAGTACAATTTTTTGGGGGCGTAATCTTGAAAGCGCAAATTCTTATCCACGCTTTGATGAAAAGCTTATCGAGTGGCACTTAAGCTTAAATTCTGGGGCGTCCGCGGCAGTATCGCCTGTGCGACACCGGAACACATGAAATACGGTGGAAACACCAGTTGCATCGAAGTGCAGGCAGGTGAGCATTGTTTCGTTTTGGATGCCGGGACGGGCCTTCGAAGTTTCGGCGATTCCCTCACCAGTCGTGGCGGGCATATATCCCATCTGCTTTTTACCCACACCCATTGGGACCACATCATTGGCTTCCCGTTTTTTGGGCCGGCCTACAACCCCGACGTGTCGTTTACCATTATGGCGGGGCACTTAATGGATCAGGGCGGCATCGAAAAGATATTATCCTCCCAAATGAACAACCCCATGTTCCCGATACCCCTTGAGGCCATGAAGGCGAACCTTGTTTTTATGGACTTTAACGCCGGCGATACTCTCGACCTTCACGAAGGCATCAAAATCCGGACGGCGCCGCTCAATCATCCCAACGGGGCGACCGGCTACCGAATCGAACATGGTGGAAAGGTCGCAGTTTATGTGACCGATACGGAGCATATTCCCGGCCAGCCCGACCAAAATATCCTGGGGTTGATCGAAGGGGCCGATGTGCTGATTTACGATAGCACCTATACGGAAGAGGAATTTCCCTCCAAAGTCGGGTGGGGGCATTCGACCTGGAATGAAGGCATGCGGTTATGCCAGGCGGCGAACGTCAAACAGTTGGCCATTTTCCATCATGACCCAAGCCACGAAGACGATTTCATGGATAAGCTGGCCGACGAAGCGAAAGAAGCTTGGGAAGGGAATTTCGTATGCCGTGAAGGCATGGAAATCATCCTGGACTAATTGTTGGCGTTAGGCGCCGTATCCGTGGCGCCGCCGGATTGCTCCGGGGGCGCTGAAGGAACGGTCGATTCCGTTTCCGCGGGCGGAAGGCGGGAGGCCGCGGCTTTTTCTCTCTGCTCCTTGCGTTCCAAAATATCCAGAAACTCCGTGCGTTGATTCAGCGACATCGGATAGATACGCACCGCGACCCGGCGGTTCTTGGATTTGTTTTCTACGATGGGGTTACCCTGGGCGTCCCTGTTCGGCGCTTTCGGCTTCGTTTCCGCGTATCCCGTCGCTTTCATTTTGAAGGGCTCCAGTCCCTGTTCGGTTAAAAAACGGACCACCCCGGCCGCCCGTCCGGCCGAAAGCTCCCAGTTGGAAGGGAACTGGGCGGTGTTGATGGGGTCGTCATCGGTGTGCCCCTCGACCTCAATAACGTAATTTTGATACCTGGGCGCCAGAAAGGTCTGGCTCATTTTTTCCAGAACGGGGTGGGCCTCTTCGCGAATTTTCGCCGAACCCGGTATGTAAAACGCCGATGAGGACAATTCGATGACGACGCCCTTGTTGTCGATTTCCACCTTCACCACCTGGTCGGCCTGCATGTTGTAAACGACATCCTGGACGTCGATTTTGAGAAGCTGGATCGGGCTTGTCGCATCGCGCCCGGTCAGGTTGCTTTTGATCGCCGCCGCCGCTTCCTCGAAGGCCGGAATGTCGTATTCGGCGAAGGTCAATAGCATGACGAAAAACGCCATCAGCAGCGTGATGGCGTCGGCATAGGTAATCAGCCAGTCTTCCTTGTCTTCCTCAAAGTTCTTTTCCGGCATGGCCATGACATTTTGCCTTGTCGCGACGCGGTTCAGGGAAGGCGCCGGCGTTAATTATCGTTTCATCTTGTCGATATTGAAGTGGATCGCGGGATCGAGATAGCTGTTCATCTTGTCCTGGATGAACCGGGGACTTTTTTTGTCGGCCAGCAACGCCAATCCCTCGGCGACAAGAGAATTGCGGAACCGGATGATTTGTTCGCGCTGTAAAATTTTGGTGGCCGCAGGCAGGAAGATGATGCGCGCGAACAGTACGCCGTAGAGTGTCGTGCACAGCGCCACCGCAAGGCCGGCGCCCAGCGCCGACGGATCTCCGCCCAAATTGTCGAGCATGATGATCAGGCCGACCAGGGTGCCGATCATGCCGAAAGCCGGCGCCGCGCCGCCCATGTTTTTCAGGATATCCACCTGCACCGTGTTTCGCCCGAACGTGGTTGCGACGGTGGTGTCCATGATTTCGCGGACTTCTTCGCCCGAGTAGCCGCTGACCACCATGTCGACGCCGAATTTAAGGAATTTGTCGCCCCGGATGGCTTTTTTGGCTTCCGTCTCAAGCGCCGGTATGCCGCTTTTCTGGATTATATAGGCCCATTTGATGACGCGGCCGACTTCGTTCTTGAGGACGTTGCGCCCGATGCCCGGTGACATCGCGATTCGCAGGATCAGCTTCAACGACAAAAATACGTAACGCGGTTCATAGGATATGAAGGTGGACGCCAACGTGCCGCCGGCAACCATGATGAAACTGGAGATGCTAACGAAAATGAGGTAGTTGTCCGTGGCGGTGACGATGGCCCCCAAAAACAGACCCATCGCCCCCAGAAACCCGACGATCGTTGCTATCGACATGCCCTATTCCTGTCCTTGAAGCCACACTCGCGGCGGCCCGGCGATTCCGCCAAGACCTTCCCCCCATAGGGCCACATTAACCTTATACAAAAACCTTAATACAAAAACCTTAACAAAAACCAACCCGTTAGACCCAACCGAATGGCGGAAGAAACAACCGACCATTCATTCCCCGAAAACTCAGGTGTGATTTAGCGTTCCCTGAAGGCTTCATGACGCAGTTTAAGGATCGGCTTGATCAAGAAGTCCATGACGGATTTCTTGCCGGTATGGATATCAACGGTTGCCTGCATCCCGGGAACAATGGGCAGAGAACCTTCCGCCTCGCCGAGATAGTTCTTTTCCGTTTGCACGACCACCCTGAAATAGGGCTGGCCGTTTTCATCGGTGGTGGTGTCGGGCGCCAGCCGAATCACGGTCCCGTCAAGGCCGCCATAGCGCGCGAAGTCATAGGTCGAAATCTTGACCACCGCCTTCTGGCCTTCGGTGACGTAGCCGCGGTCCGTGGGGTTCAGCTTGGATTCGATGACCAGATTTTCGCCGGTCGGAACGATCTCCATGATCGGTTCGCCGGGCCGGACGACGCCGCCGATGGTGTTGTAGCGCATGTTTTTCACAATGCCGTCGATGGGGCTTTTTATTTCAGCGCGTGACCCCCGTTCGGTCGCCCTGGTCAGAAGCTCCTCGAGGTGGGCAATTTCCTGCTCGGTCTTTCCAAGCTCTTCGCGGGCTTGGCGGCGGAACTTGATTTCACCCTCTTTCATCCGCTGTCTGGATTCCGCGACCGCGGCGCGGGCTTTCGGCACCGCCGGCACAAGGCTTTTCACCTCGCCTTCGAGGCTCTCGACCTCGGCTTCCAGCTCAAGGTGCTCCATTTTCGCGGTCAGGCCCTCGGACAACAAAGACTTCGACATCTTCAGCCGTTCCGTGGCCAGTTTGAAATTCCGTCCCGCGGCCTTTTGCCGGGCGACCAGTTCCTGGATTTCCAACTCGCGTTGTTTTACCTGTTCCTTCATCACCTTGAGCTTCGAGGCCAACTCCCGCTTGCGCGCCTCGAAAGCCTGGCGCTGGGCGTTAACCAGGGAAGGCCTGCGGGGAACAACGTCCTTGGGAAACGCCAGTTGTGTGCCTTCGGCCTCGGCCAGCAAACGGGCGCGGATAAGCAGCTCACTGTCCATGCGCACCTGCAATTCCTGTTGGTTGGTGCCGGTCGAGGCCTGATCCAGTTGCAGCAAGGTGTCGCCTTTCTTGACCCTGTCGCCCTCGGCGACGAATAGTTCCTCGACGATACCGCCCTCAAGATGCTGGACAACCTTTACCTTGCCCTGTGGCACCACCTCACCCATGGTGACCGCGACCTCGTCCAATTCGGCGAAAAAGGCCCAGGTAAGCAGCACCGTCAACATGGCCATCACCGGCCATGCAAAAACCCGCCAACTGGGCAAGGGATGGCCGGAAAGAAGATCATCCAGCCGTTCCGATCCGGTCGTTTCCACCTGATCCTTCATTGTTTTTGTTCCTCTCGCGCCTGTTGGCCGGCCATGACCCCGGGGCTTTTATCCCGGGCGGCGTCGATCAGGTCCGCGTAGGGGTCATCGGTGGGCGCCGCGCCGCTTTCCCGGAGCCTGAACATATTGTCTCCCGGGGCGGCGGGTGCGGGTGGGGGCGCCTTCGCCACTGGCTGGAGCGCCGGCCGGGGCGGCGGTGGGGCGCCGGGCTTGGCGACAACGGGCTTGGCGGTAAGGGGCGGGGCCTTTGGCGCCGGCGCTGCCGGCGTCTTGGCCGCAACAGGGGCTGCCGGGGCCGTCTTGGCCGCAGCCGGGGCCGCAACCGGCGCCTGCGGTTGCGGCGGCTTGGCCGGGTCTTCCTTCCTGGTGGGGGTGTCGGCGGCGGGTTTCGGGGTTTGGCCGAACAGCTTCGGCAGGATTTCCCTGGCTGGCCCGGCGAGCGCCACCTTGCCACGGTCGAGCGCCACCAGGTCATCGCAGGCGGCCAGCAGGATCGGACTGTGGGTGACCATGATGACGGTCCGTTGCTTGCCGATCTCGGTCAACGTTTTGCGCAACTCCTGCTCGGCCTGCCGGTCGAGGCTGCTCGACGGTTCGTCCAGCAACAGCACCGGCGGGTCGCCGACCAGCGCCCGGGCGATGGCGATGCGTTGCCGCTGGCCTCCCGATAAACGTCTCCCGGCCTCGCCGATCTCGGTTCCATAGCCGTCGGGCAGGTCAATGATGAAATGATGGACGCCGGCGGCCGTCGCCGCCTTGATGATTTCCTCGTCGGTGGCCTGGGGATAACGGTGGGTGATGTTGTCGCGCACCGTGCCGGCGAACAGCACCGATTCCTGGGGCACGTAGCCCATCCAGTGCGCCATTTCGATGCGGGTGAACTGGGAGATGTCGGCGCCGTCGAGGAGGACCCGGCCCGAGGTCGGCGGGTACAGTCCCTGGATCACCTTCAGCAGCGTCGTCTTGCCGCTGCCGTTGCGCCCGACCAGGGCGTGGACGTGGTGCGGGCTGATGTTGATGGTGACGTTGTCGACGACCGGCGCCAGGTCTTCGCCATAGGAGTACGTAATCCCTTCCAGCGAGATTTCGCCGGTCGGCCGTTCCAGCTTGATCTCGCTTTCCTCGAGCTCGCTCTCGATTTCGAACAGATCGCCCAAACGCTCGACCGCCTGTTTGAAGCTGTTGAAGGTGCGCCATTGCCCGACCAGCTGGTTCAAGGGCCCCAGCAACCGCCCGCTCAGCATGTTGGCGGCGATCAGCGAGCCCATGGTCATCGCCTGGTTGACGATGGCATACGCCCCCACCGACGTCATCAGGATGGTGGTGAACATGGTCAGGCTGCCGCCGAGATTGGTGTACGCGTCCGTCTTTGCCCCGCGCGCCACCGATTGTTCGATGTTTTCGGCGTGTTTTTCAGCCCACATCGGCCGCATGGACTGATCCAGCGCCAGCGCCTTGATGGTCGTCCGCCCCTGGATCATTTCCGAAATCAGGCTGTCCCGGCTCTGGGTCGATTGGCGCTCGGCCTGGTTGGCGGCGGCCATGGTATTGCCGGATTTCCAGGCGACGAACAAGAAAAGCGGCAGAATAATAATCAGCACCCAGGCGACGGGGGTGGCGATGATGATAATCAGGCCCAAAAACAGGATCGCGAACGGCAGGTCGATGACCAACAGGGCCGAAGCACCGGAAAGCGTATTGCGGACAACGTCAACGTCGCGGAAAAGCGATTGCCAATGGTTGGTTGGTTTGGCTTCCAGCAGATGCAGCGGTACCGCCATCAACTTGTCGAACAACTGCCGCCCGACCAAAACGTCGACCCGAAGCGCCACCGTCTGCATGATTCTGGACCGCGCCATGCGCAGGATGTAATCGAAGATGAGCACGAAAATCATCCCCACCACCAACCCGACAAGGGTGGCGATGCCGCCGCTTCCGACCACCCGGTCATAGACCTGGAGCGTGAACACCGGCACCGCCAGCGCCAGCAGGTTGACGAAAAGGGACATCGCCAAAACTTCGCGGAAAACTGGCCTCAGCGGTTGCAGGAAAGGCGTGAGCCAGGCACGTGTTGAAGGGGCGCTCATCTTCCAAGAAATATACGACCCCCGAAGTCACGAGGCCAGTACTCACTTTTCGGGCGAAACCGGAGAGTCCCGTTTCCCCTTTAAGGAGGCGAATTACGGCTTGACCGGGAAAGTTCCGGCCTGTGTAGTACCGCTAGTTCCAGGGGTCAAAAAAGGGAAATGGAGCCGGTGACCGGGTTCGGGATTCGTTTCGGGTTTTTAACGGAAAACAGGCACAATGCTTAAGTTCCTCCGCGCCGCTTTCAGTTTCGAGCGCCTTTTGGGCATGGGCCTGCTGGCCGGGTTCATGTTCCTTTATACGCTCGACCCCTATCCGATCGAGTTCCTGCGGCTCAAGACCTTCGATTTCTACCAGCAGCAAAAACCCCGGGAGATCCCGCCGCCCGAAGGCAAGCCGGTCACCATCATCGATCTGGACGAGCAAAGCCTGGCCGAGATCGGCCAATGGCCGTGGCCGCGCACCACCGTCGCCAAGCTGGTCCAGAACCTGACGCAGATGGGCGCCGCCCTGGTCGCCTTCGACATCGTGTTCGCCGAGCCGGACAGGATGAATCCCAACAAAATCCCGGATACGGTGGCCGGCCTGGACGAGGAAACCAAGGCCAAGCTCCGGGCGCTGCCGTCCAACGACGAGGTGCTGGCCCGCGTGGTCAAGAAAAGCCGCGTCGTCCTGGGCCAGGCCGGCTATTGGGAAAAGCTGGAAACCAAGAAAGGGCCGCCGATCAAGAAATCCGTGGCGCTGTTGAAACAGGGCAAGGATGTGGATCCGTCCTTGTTCCTGCCCCGGTTCAAGTCCCTGATCCGCAACGTGCCGGTGTTCGAAAAAGAAGCGACCGGCCACGGCATTTTCTCGTTGGTGCCGGAGCCCGACGGCATCGTCCGCCGGGTGCCGACCCTGTTCGTCTATGAAAAAGGCCTCTATCCGTCGCTGTCGGTGGAGATGATGAGGGTCGCCTTCAACCGCAAGTCCATCCTGGTCAAGGCCAACGCCGCCGGCATCACCTATTTTGGCATCCATAAGGATCTGCAGCTTCCCACCGACCGGCGCGGCCGGGTGTGGCCTTATTTCTCGAAAAGCGACAAGTCCAAGTACGTTTCGGCCAAGGACGTGCTCAACGGCACCGCCGACCCGGCGTTGATCAAGGGCAAGATGACCATCGTCGGCACCTCGGCGGTGGGCTTGCTGGATATCAGGGCCGTGCCGACGGAGCCGGTGATCCCCGGGGTCGAGGTCCACGTGCAGTTGATCGAAGCGGCGCTGCACAAGAAGTGGCTGTCCAGGCCGAATTACTTCATTGCCGCCGAACTGACGCTGATCCTGGTCGGTGGGCTTCTGATGGTCATCCTGGTGCCGTGGGTTGGGGCGAAATGGGGCATGGCGGCATTTCTGCTGGTCGCCGCCGGGGCCGGGGCGACGTCGTGGTACTTGTTCGCCGGCATCGACCTGCCCATGATCGGGCTGAAACTTCCGGGACGGCTGTTGTTCGACGCCGGCTACGCGGTCATTTCCATCCTGTTTATGTACATGGTGCTGACCTATACCAGCTATGCCCGCGAAGAGGCCCAACGCCGCCAGACCCGGGATGCGTTTTCCAAGTACCTGTCGCCGGATATGGTCAGCCGCGTCGCCGAAAACCCGGGCGAGCTGAAACTCGGCGGCGAGGAGCGCGAATTGACCTTGTTGTTCTGTGACGTGCGCGGGTTCACTACCATTTCCGAACAGTTTGACGCCGTCGGCCTGACCAGCCTGATCAACAAACTGCTGACGCCGTTGACCAATGTCATCCTGGATAAATTGGGCACGGTCGACAAATACATGGGCGACTGCATCATGGCGTTTTGGAACGCGCCGCTGGACGATCCCGACCACGCCCGCAACGGCTGCCTGTCGGCGCTGGGGATGCTGGCGGAAATGGCCCCCTTGAACGAGCGCCTGAAGAAAGAGGCCGAGGAGGAAGGGCGCAAGCACATACCCCTGAAGGTGGGCCTCGGCCTGAACTCGGGCACCTGCGTGGTCGGCAACATGGGCTCCGACCAGCGCTTCGATTATTCGGTGCTCGGCGACACCGTCAATCTGGCCGCAAGGCTGGAGGGCCAAAGCAAGTCCTACGGCGTCGATATCGTCCTCGGCGCCAGCACCTGGTCCGAGGTGCCGGACATGGCGACCATCGAACTGGACCTGATTCAGGTCAAGGGCAAGACCGTCGCCGTCAACATCTATTCGCTTCTGGGTGACGGTGAAATGGAACAAAACCCCGATTTCCGGAATTTAAGGACCAACAACGAACAGATGATCGCTGCCTACCGGGCTCAAAAATGGGACCAGGCCAAGGCCAAGATCAAGGAATGCCGGATCCTGTGCGAGCCCTATAAGCTGGACGGGCTTTACGACCTTTACGAAGAACGCATCGCCGAATACGAGGCCAACCCGCCCGCCCCCGACTGGGACGGGGTGTTCGTGGCGACGACCAAGTAAGGCGGCTTAAGGGTCCCGTTTCTCCGGGACATTTCAAAAAAACCTTTTGTTTATATTGAGTTACTGCAAAAGCCGGCATTTTCGCGCGGCCATTCAATTTTATGCAATCATTTGAAAATGAAAGAAATTTGTAACAAATAAATATATTTCGATACAAAAAAAAATCCCAAACACATCTATCCTAGGCCTTCCCGTTTGCGGCCTTTTTATTTGACCGGACTTGAGTGCCGGAGATTTTTTCTTGAATGTTTGAAAGAGGCCTGGGGCTTGTTCCTTGGTCATCCTGGGAAGCGGTTATGAACAACGAAGAATTCGCTGAAATTATCAGGAAACACCGCCAGTTCGTCAGGCGGGAAAAGGGCGGTAAGCGGGCCGACCTAAGACTGACAAACCTTTCCGGCCTATCGCTGAAGGGCGCCAAGCTGCAAGGGGCGCTGCTATCGGGCACCGATCTCAGCCATATGGACCTTTCCGGCGCCAATTTGAGCAGGGCCGACCTGTTCGGCGCCAACCTTTGCGACGCCAATCTTTCCAACGCCAACCTTTGCGGCGCCGACCTCAGGGGGGCCAAGCTCAGGAACGCCAATCTTTCCGGCGCCGACCTGTCGAAGACCGACATGCGCCCCGGTTCGCTGATGGACGCGGCGCTCAAGATCGCGCGCCCCCAAATGACCGACGAGGAGAAGGTCAAGGCCAAGGAAATCCAGAAAAGCATTTCCAATACCGACCTGGGGGACGCCTCGCTGATGTCGGCGGACATGCGCGCCGCCGAAATGTGCGAGTGCGACTTATCCGGGGCCAACCTGAACAAGGCCAACCTGGAATCGGCGAATTTGAAAAAAGCCAACCTGGAAAAGGCCGACATGTCGGATACGAACCTTTCGGGCGTCGTCTTGGCCGAGGCCAATCTGAAAGCGGTCAACATGCGGGGCGCCATTCTTCACCAAACCAACATGATGCATGCCGACCTGGATGGCGCCGACATCCCGGCCAGCCTGGACCAACTGCCTAATGACAAGATGGACTTGTTCAAGGACCACAGCCAGTGGATCATTTCCAATGGTGAAAGGGGGTGCCGGGCCAACCTGAAGCACGCCGATTTGAGTAATATCAACCTTGAAGGCATGAACATCAGCGGCATGGGGTTGGAGAAAACGGTCCTGAAAAACGCCCGGCTCAAGAATTGCAAGTTGCTGTTTTGCAATCTTTCCGGCGCCGACCTGAGCCACGCCGACCTTGACGGCGCCGACCTGGACGGCGCCAACCTGACCGGGGCCGTCCTCAAGGGTGCGACGATGAAGGGGGCGACCCTTCGCGCCGTGGCGATCAGCAATGCCAGCGGCAAGTTGACCGCCACCACCTGCGCCACGAAACTCATCGACGCCACTCTGGAAAACGTCGATTTGTCCGGGGCCCGCTTGCGGGGAACCCATTGCACGGGCGCCAAGGTCAAGGGGGTCAAGCTGGCCGAGACCCTGTTCGAAAAATGCCTGCTGGGTGACGACCTCCTCGATCTGGCCAAAGAACAGGGCGCCACCATCGTTCCCGGGTGAGCCGCCGCCCTTTATCCCGTTTAATTTTGACCAACCCGGCCCCGCCCCTGATTGGGACGGGGTGTTCGTGGCGACGACCAAGTAGGGGGAAGTTGGGGCAACCTTCTGATCTGACGGGTATTTTGTACGTCTAATTGATGCACAAAAATACTTGACATGTACATCAATTAGACGTACAAACGTTCGGTTTTCTTGTCTAGTGCATCAGGCAAGGCACAGCAAATAGGAGTAAGGCTATGACTGGGGGAGCAAAAGCTGAGGTCGCAGTAAGTCGGCGCACTCGCAAGGAAGAGCGGGTTAATTTCCGTGTATCACCAGAGGTGAAGAATACTTTGCTGCATGCGGCAGAGGTTTCTGGCCGTAGCCTTTCTGATTTTGTTGTTAGCAGTGCCTTTGATGCTGCGCAAAAAACAATTGAAGAGGTTGAGAATTTACGACTTGCAAAAAAAGATAGGGCTGTTTTTTTAGAAGCGCTCTCCAATCCGCCAGCACCCAATGATGCATTGAAAGCCGCTGCAGCACGGTATCAAAAGCTTGTTGAATGAAGGATAAGACGGTATCTGCCGTTATTGAGCCGCTTGGCAAAAATCATAACCGAGCGGCTTTCTCATGCGGTAATGAGGAACTGGATAGCTACCTCAAACAATTAGCAACGCAGGATGAACGAAGAAATCTTGCACGGGTATTTGTATTAATAGGAGATGAGCCAGATACTATTGCGGGCTTTTATAGCCTTACCAGCACGAAAATTGACATTGGTGACTTACCGGAGAACCGTGCAAAAAAGTTACCACATGGTCGTGTCATACCGGGCGCATTGATCGGGCGACTTGCAGTCAGCACGGAATTCAAAGGGAAACATTTAGGTGAATTCATATTGATTGATGCGCTGAAAAGGGTTGTTGAAGCCGACAAAAGGTCTGCTGTTTATGCCGTCATTGTTGACGCGATAGATGAAGGCGCTGTTTCTTTTTACGAAAAATATAATTTTCAGAGATTTCCCAACCTTTCCAATAAATTGTTTCTGCCCATCGAAACGGCTAGGCGGCTTTTCAGGTAGGAAAAATCTTTAGGTGGCCGGAAGAGGAAGGGCACCCTACTTCGACGTCATCACCCAGATGCCATCCCAGTCCTTGGGCGGGTCTTTCTTCAGCTGCTCGCAGCGTTCGATATAGGTCTGGGCCAGCTTGTCGTTCTCGTTGGCCTGGATGGCTTCTTCGAACCGGCCGATGCCCTTGTCCCACTCGCCGGCGCGGTATTCCTTCACCCCTTCGTTGAAGTAGTTCACGTTGTCCATCAGGTTGGGATAGGTCTCGTCGGTGTGGTAATCCAGCACCTCGTAGACGCCGACCGGCTCGGTCTTGCCCTTGACCACGACCATGTCGATGTCGCGCAGTTTATACGTTCCCTTCAGCTTGGCCTTGGTGAACTCTGAGATCAATAAGCGCGCCGAATACTGCTTGCAGGCCGATTCCAGCCGGGCCGCCAGGTTCACGCCGTCGCCGATCATGGTGTAATCCATGCGTTTGGGCGAGCCGATGTTGCCCGACACCACCATGCCGGTGTTGAGCCCGACGCCGTGGTCGATGGGGTCTTCGCCGCGGGCTTCGCGTTCCACGTTCCATTCCCAAAGCTCGACGATCATGGCGATGGCGGCGCGCACGGCGCGGTCCTCGTCGTCTTCGTGGGCGACGGGAATGCCGAACCCGGCCATGATGGCGTCGCCGATGAACTTGTCCAGCATGCCGCCTTCCCGGGTGATGCAGTCGACCATGATGGTGAAGTAATCGTTGAGCATCTGCACCGTGCCCTGGGCGCCGAGCGCCTCGGTGATGGTGGTGAACGAGCGGACATCGGAAAACAACACGGTGATTTCTGAGCTTTTGCCGCCGAGAAATTCCTCGCCGCCGCCATCGCCCATCAACTGATCGGCGATGCCGGGGTCCATGTAGCGCGACATGGTCGATTTCATCCGTTTTTCGGTGCTGATGTCCTCGATCATGATCATCGAGCCCAGCTTCTTCTCATTCTGGTCCTCGTCCTTGCCGATCAGCGGCAGGAACGTGACGTTGGCGGAAATTTTCTCTTTCTCCGGGCCGAATTCCAGTTCGGCGTCCATGAGGATGTCCTGTTCCTGGGATTCCTCGACCTTCTTGACCCTTTCCATCAGCCAGGCGTTGGCGCCGGTGAAGAACTCGTCCGCCTGCTTGCCGAGAACGTCGTCCAGCGCCACCTGCATGATCCTGAGCCCGGCGACGTTGCAGGTGACGATCTTGCCGTCCTCGTTCATGGTGATGACGCCGTTGGACATGCTTTCCAGCATGCTTTCGTTGTAGTTCTTCATGTTCTGGACGTCTTCGAACAGCTTGGCGTTTTCCAACGCGATGGAAACCTGCGCGGTGAACGCCTTGAGGCGCTGTTCGTCCTCGTCGGTGAACGGTCCGCCGCGCTTGTTGAGCACTTGCGTGACGCCGATGGTCTTGGCGTCCTTGTTGATGATCGGCACGCACAGGATGGAACGCGTGAAATACCCCGTCTTCTTGTCGAACGCCGGGTTGAAACGGAGATCGGCGTAGGCGTAGGGGATGTTCACGGTCTTGCCCGACGTGAACACGGTGCCGGCGATGCCCAAGTGATTGGGAAGCCGGATTTCACCGATGGAATCGCCCATGGCGACGCGGGAGAACAGCTCGTCGGTTTTATCGTCGTTGAGGAACAGCGTCGAACGGTCGGCGTCGAGCATCCGCGTCGCCTCGGTCATCACCTTGGCGAGCAGGGTTCCCAGTTCCAGTTCCGAGGTAACGTCGGAAACCACGTCCAGGAATTCCATTTCCTTTTCGCGGGTTTTCTTCATGCGCTCGACGAACTGGGTGCTTTGCAGCGCCACCGCCGCCTGGGTGGTGATGGCTTCCAAAAGGTTCAGGTCGTCCGGCGTGAATGGGCCTTCCTTCTTGTTCAACGCCTGGGTGACGCCGATGACCTCGCCCTTGACGGTCTTGACCGGCGCGCAGACGATGTTCTGGGTCTTGAAGCCCGTCTGCTCGTCGACCTGGCGGTTGAAGCGGTTGTCGGCATAGGCGTCGGCGATGATCTCGCCCTGGCCGTTCTCGAACACCGCACCGGCGATGCCGGTGGTGTTGAGCATGCGGATCTCACGCGAAGAAGTCCCTTGGGCGACGCGGGAATAAAGCTCGCCCGTGGCCGCGTCGTTAAGGAACAGGGAGGCGCGCTCCGCCCCCAGTTCATAGGCGATCATCTCGATCAGGGTCTTCAGGACCTCGTCCAGGTTTTCGATTGACGCCACCCGCCTCGACACGTTCAAGAGCATCTCGGCTTGTTGCAGCTTTTTGTCGGCCTGGCGAAGCTGGGTCACCCGGTCAGGGGTGCTGGTGGCCTCCGATTGCTCCGGCTCGGCCGCCTCATCGGCGGGTATGTTGCTGGCCATCCTTATTTGCCTTTTTTGGCTTCCAGTTCGGTTCTCAGTTCCGCCGCCGTTTCCTGCAATTGCTTTATCTCGTCGCGGGACGCGCGCTCCAATCCTTGAATCTTGTCTTCGTAGGCGCCCTTGATGGTTTCCAGTTCATCCCGGAGCGCCGCCGCCGTTTCCTGCAACTGGTTGACCTGGTCGGTGCCGTCGGCGACCGCCTGCTGGACGGCCTTGTCCTTTTCGAAACTGAGGTTGTCCAGCTCTTCGCGAAGCGCCTGGGCGGTGTTGGCCAACTGCTGGATTTCGTCGGCCGAATTGGCGACCGCCTCCTGGACGGCCTTGTCCTTCTCGAAACTGAGGTTGTCCAGTTCATCCCGGAGCGCCGTCGCCGTTTCCTGCAACTGCGTTGCTTCGTCGGCGCCGTCGGCGACGGCCCGCTGCACGGTTTGCTGTTTTTCGTATTCGAGCCCCTCCAGCTCCTCGCGAAGGGAGGTGATGGTGTTCTTGAGGTGGCGGATTTCCGTTTGCGCCTGATGGAGCTCGTCGGCGTCCGCTTCAAGTTCCTGGATCGGCTCGTTCATGGATGGTCCCGTCCCTCTTTAACAGGTTTCCGGCAACCGATGATGGAGTCTCCCGCCCACGGCCCCAGGCGTCAAGAGTGTGCGTTACGGTCGAAGGCGGGGGCAGGCGGCGGCGCCTTACCACTTCCGGCAGCGGGCCTGCTCGCGCTTGTAATTCGCCGCCGTGTCTATGGTGTCGTTTTCCCTGTCCAGGGTCCGGTTCATCTCCTTGAACAGCGGCTCCATCCGCCTTTGCAGGGCATTCTGCAGCTTGTTGGCGGCCTGTTGGGGCGAGCCGGCGGTGATCGGCCTCAACCCGGTCGCCGCTTGGGTCAACCGGCGTTCCACCTTCGGCGCGTAGCGGTCGAGGACGCCGCGAAAGATCGACAAATGTTCCTTTTCATGTTGCAGCACCGAACGGTACTGGCAACTGCCCCTTCTGTAGCGTTTGTCCACGTGGACGGTGATCTTTTCATAGCCGAGCGTCGCCTTCACGCCCGCCACCGTCGCGCAATAGCGGTCGTCGGACCGGGAAATCGTGCTGACGGAGATGTTCATGCGGAACTTGAGCTCGGTCAGGGTCAAGCCGATGGGCTTCCAGCCTCTTTTGCTGCTCTTGGCGCCGCCGCGCCCGCTTTGCAGCCGCTGAATCTGTTTTCGGCTTTTACTTGCGTCGTAGACCACCCGGCCAGGCTTGATTTCCAGCGACACCTCCGGCGGCGCCTCGGGCCCCGGGCAGCGGGCCGCCGCGTCCGCCGGCGCCGATACGCCAAGCCCGCCGATCCAGGCGGCGCCGAAGGCGGCGGCAAGGATACCACGCGCCGCGGCTTTAACCGGGGCCGTCTGGGGGGGCTTATGGGTGGCTGACATAAGGCCCCGATGGTGCCTTGTGGCGGTCGAAAAGGCAACGCGCCGGGGGCGGGCGGTCCACCACCCGGTTATTGCCTTTTATGGGCGGCGAAGCTCTGGGCCTCGATGAACACCCGGGTGATTTCGGGATGGGCGCTTTTGATCTTTTGCTCCAGTTCGCTGACCAGCCGTTCGACCTCGTCGGACGATATACCGCCGGCAAAATCCAGGCTCATGGTGACCAGCACGTCCTCGGGCCCCAGGTGCATGGTCAACAGCTCGTTGACGGAAAGCTTGTCCGGATAACCGCCGAGCAGCGCGCGAATGTCCTGGACCACGGGCCCGCTGGCGCTTTCCCCGACCAGAAGCCCCTTGCATTCGTAGGACAGAATGGCGGCGACGGCGGCGAGGATGAGTCCGATGACCACGGAGGCGGCGCCGTCCATCCACGGCGCGTCCGTTATCTCGCCAAGCCAGATGCCGAAGAAGGCGACGATGATCCCGATCATCGCCGCCGTATCCTCGAATAGCACCGTGAAAACCACCGGGTCCTTGCTGGCGTGGACGGCCTCGAAATACCCCTGAGACCCCTTCAGGCGCTGGAACTCGCGAAAAGCCATCCACCAGGCCCCGGCCTCGAACACGAAGGCACCGCCGAGCACGATGTAATTGACATAGGCGTTCCGGACCGGGACGGGGTGTTTGAGCTTCTCGACCCCTTCATAGATGGAAACCCCGGCGCCGACGGCGAAGATCAGGATGGCGACGACAAAGGCCCAGAAATAGATCTCGCGCCCATAACCGAAAGGATGAATTTCGTCGGCGGGCCGGGCCGAGCGCTTCAAGCCGTGCAGCAAAAGCCCCTGGTTCAGGGTGTCGACCAGCGAATGAATGCCTTCGCTCAACATTGCCGAAGAGCCCGTAAACACCGCCGCAGCGAACTTGGACACGGCAATCAGCGCGTTGCCGGCAAGCGCGGCAATGACAACCTTTTTCGATCCGGAAGCGGCCATGGTTTGGTGATTTCCTGGCTATGCGACGATGTCGCCCTTTCCCCCCGTTATCCCCCCGGGCCGGCGGAAACCCCAAAAAATCTGTTTTTTGCAAGTTACAGCTTTTTCGGCATGCCCTCCAGTTGTCGTTGAAGCCGTTAGATTCAATGCAAAAACCCTAATAGATAAAATTTTATGTACTTTCTATTTAAAAATAACAGCAAATAAAACATTCGTCTAATACTAAACAATTTGGCACTATTGGTATTGGGAAAAGTAAAGAACTGGTATTTCAGTGTTTTTCATGGATAACAAGGAGACGTTTAACGATGTCCAGCCGTTCCCAGACATTCAACGCCGGCCAGCCTTTGCAGGAGAGCTCCCTGGATACCGGGAGAATCGAGGAATTGACGGCTTTGGTCGCCGTTGGCGTTTTCAGCGTATTGGCCCTGGGCATCTATTTCGCCACTTTCGCGGTTGTCCTTAAAGGCTAGGGGGCCGCGGGACAACTAAGGAGAAATCAAGTGATTTCGATGATTCAAAGAGCATGGTACGGGTGGACGGACCTTTTCGACGGGTTGCCTTATGGCGATCCCTACCTGGCGTTCGCCACGCTGTTTGTCATCATCGTCGTCGCCGCCAAGATGGTGGCCGGCAGCAGCGAAGAGTCCCGTTACTGAAAAACCAGCCTTTGGCATTAGCAAACGCGTGTCCCGGATCCTCCCCCGGGCGCATCAAGGGGCCGGCTCTGGGTGGGGGCCGGTCCCTTGTCTTCTTGACCTAGCGAATTTTCATTCCTTCCGGCCGCGCCGCCCGAACTCGAAGCCACGTTCCCATAGGTGCGTCCGGCGGGAACCATCAAGGGGCCGGCCCCGGCGGGGTCGACCCCTTGATCCTATTTGGCTCCGGCGGCTGGACTCGAACCAGCGACATATGGATTAACAGTCCACCGTTCTACCAACTGAACTACGCCGGATTAAACTTTGGAGGCGCGGACCGGAATCGAACCGGTGTGCAAGGATTTGCAATCCTCTGCGTAGCCACTCCGCCACCGCGCCAGCGTAAATTTCCGGGGTTTCTTCGGCAAATAGAAAAACCCGAACGGCCCGACGACAAGGCGAGAGAGGAGGGAAACTAGACGCTGGGGCTGAACGGGTCAAGCGGCCCGGGGGCCTGTGAAAGCCCGGGGGCCGCCATTGTCATTCAACCGGCCGCGGCCTATAAACGGTGAAGACGACAGCTTTCCGGAGGTCCCCGATGGATTTCGACATGGCCCGTCACAACATGGTGGAAAGCCAAATCCGGCCCAACCGTGTCACCGACGAACGGTTGATCGGCGCCATGGCCCGGTTGCCCCGCGAAGCCTTTGTGCCGGCGGCGCTTCAGGGTGTTTCCTACGTCGACGAAGCGGTGCCGCTTGGCGGTGAACGCTACCTGATGCAACCGATGATCCTGGCGCGTCTTCTCCAGTTGGCGTCGCCGGTAGAAAGCGACCTGGCGCTGGTGATCGGTTGCGGCACCGGATACGGGGCGGCGGTGCTGTCCCATGCCGTCGGCACCGTCGTCGCCGTCGAAAGCGACCCTGGGCTGGCCCAGCAAGCCACGGAAACCCTTGCCGGCTTGGGCATAGATACAGTCGCCGTGATCAAGGGCGACCTACGGAAGGGAAGCCCGGACCAGGCGCCCTACGACGTCATTTTCTTCAATGGCGCCGTCGCCGAAATACCCGACGTCATTTCCCGGCAATTGGCCGAGGGCGGCCGGCTGGTTTCGGTGGTTTCGGACCCTGGCCCCGGCAAGGCCATGCTGACCACCCGCCATGCCGGCGGGCTTTCCAGTCTTGAGTCTTTTGATGCCGGTACGCCGGCGCTTCCGGGGTTCGACCGTCAAAAAACATTTGTTTTCTGATTTCTTCCGAGCCCGGCCCGCGGCGGGCCTGCGAATCGGTTGGCGAATCGGAACCCCATAAATGCCCAAAACGGCATCGGCGGCAGTTTTCGATCCCTTGAACGGGTGCTTCCGGTATCCGCCCGTTCCCTATGGAAAGGCCCGGAATTCCTGGGTTTTTGGCGTGTGTGTCCCGGCCCCGGGCGTCAACCCTCCTTTACGTCTGACTCGGGAGACAGGTAAAGTGAGGTGAATGGCGCAACCAACGTCGGGCGGAATCCTGCTGGCGTTTCCCCTGCCGGTGGCATACCTTTTGTTAATATGTGGGGGCTAGCATCACCGCCCAAGCAAGCGCCCGAATTTAATCTGATGGACGGTTCATGAGCGAAGAAACAACGGACACACCTGAAGGCGAAGGCGCCGAAAGCGCCGAAAGCGCGGCGGTGGCCGACGGCGAAGAGCCCTCTATGGAGGACATTCTGGCGTCTATTCGCCGGATTTTGTCCGAGGAAGAAGAGGAAGCTGCCGCCGCCGATGCGGGGGTCGATGCGGGGGCGGGGCTTCAAATGGATTTATCGGAGGAACCCGAGCCCGAACCAGAGGCAGAGGCGGCCCCCGAACCGGAACCCGAACCCGAACCCGAGCCCGAGCCGGAACCCGAACCCGAACCCGAGCCCGAGCCCGAGCCGGAACCCGAGCCGGAACCAGAAGCAGAGGCGGCCCCCGAGCCCGAGCCGGAACCCGAACCCGAACCGGCGCCCGAACCGGCGCCTATGCCCGAGCCCATGGAAGACGTCATTCACCTGACGCCCGATATGGTCACGTCGGAGATTATTTCCACGCCGACCATCAACGCGTCCACCGACGTCCTGGCCGGGCTTGCGAAGGCGATCCTGGACCGGCGCGACATCGCCATCGACGAAGCCGGTAAGAATTTGACGTTGGAGGGGATGGTCAGGGAAATGCTCAAACCCATGCTTCGCGAATGGCTTGACCGCAACCTGCCTTATTTGATCGAGCGTCTGGTCAAGAAGGAAATAGACACCATGATCAACCGGGCCGAACGGCTGTCTGACTAGACCCTAGAACACCCGCCCATTCCCGGTTACATTCTGCCGCGACGGTAAGGGCGGCGGATATTCCCCCTTGAGACAAACGAAACGAAAGTTCGCCAGCCATGCTGGACAAGACTTACCGGCCGGCCGAGGTCGAAAAGAAACACTATGCCGCCTGGCAGGAAACGGGCGCCTTCGCCTGTGGCCGGGACCCGAAGGCGGACCCGTTCACCATCGTCATCCCGCCGCCGAACGTCACCGGCTCACTCCACATGGGCCATGCGCTCAACAACACGTTGCAGGACATCTTAATCCGTTACCGGCGGATGCAAGGCCGGGACGCCCTTTGGCAGCCCGGCACCGACCATGCCGGCATCGCCACCCAGATGGTGGTCGAGCAGCAACTGGAAGCCGGCGGCAAGTCGCGCCACGACCTGGGGCGTGAAAAATTCATCGAGCGCGTCTGGGAATGGAAGGCGGAATCGGGCGGCGCCATCACCGACCAACTCCGCAGGTTGGGGGCTTCTTGTGACTGGGACCGCGAACGGTTCACCATGGATGACGGCCTCAGCCACGCCGTCCGCAAGGTTTTTGTCGAACTTTATAAGCAGAACCTGATTTACCGGGACAAAAGGCTGGTCAACTGGGACCCCAAGCTGCACACCGCCATCTCGGACCTGGAGGTCGAGCAGCGCGAGATCAACGGCAAATTGTGGTACGTCAAGTACCCCATCGAGGACCGCGAGGGGGAATTCGTCACCGTTGCCACCACCCGGCCGGAAACCATGCTGGGCGACGTCGCCGTCGCCGTCCATCCCGACGACGGCCGCTACAAGGACCTGGTGGGGAAAAACTGCGTACTGCCCATCGTCGGGCGCCAGTTGCCCGTCGTCGCCGACGAATACGCCGACCCGGAAAAGGGCTCGGGCGCCGTCAAGATGACGCCGGCACACGATTTCAACGATTTCGAGGTCGGCAAGCGCCACAACCTGAAAATGGTCAATGTGTTCGACGCCGACGCCAAGCTGAACGACAACGTTCCCGAAAGCTACCGGGGCATGGACCGCTACGACGCCCGGGAAAAGATCATCGCCGAGATCGAATCCCTCGGCCTGTTGGAAAAGGTCGAGGAAAACCTGATGACCATTCCCTATGGCGACCGTTCCGGGGTCGTCATCGAACCCTGGCTCATGGACCAATGGTTCGTGGATGCGGAGCGCCTGGCCGGGCCGGCGATCACGGCGGTCGAGCAGGGACGCACCAAGTTCGTGCCTGGGCAGTGGGAAAACACCTATTACGAATGGATGCGCAACATCCAGCCCTGGTGCATCTCGCGCCAGATCTGGTGGGGCCACCAGATTCCGGCCTGGTTCGGGCCTGACGGCGAGATTTTCGTCGCCGAAACCGAGGCCGAGGCCCTGGCCCAGGCGGAAAAGGTCTATGGCCAGCCGACGCCGCTGGAGCGCGACCCGGACGTGCTGGATACCTGGTTCTCGTCGGCCTTGTGGCCGTTTTCGACGCTGGGATGGCCCGTCGACACGCCCGAGGTCAAACGCTATTACCCGACCGACGTCCTGATCACCGGCTTCGACATTATTTTCTTCTGGGTTGCCCGGATGATGATGATGGGACTGCATTTCATGGATGACGTGCCCTTCCACACCGTCTACATCCACGCGCTGGTCCGCGACGAGAAGGGCCAGAAAATGTCGAAATCCAAGGGCAACGTCATGGACCCGCTGGAACTGATCGACAAATTCGGCGCCGATGCGCTGCGTTTCACCCTGACCGCGCTGGCCGCCCAGGGCCGCGACGTCAAGCTGTCGGAATCCCGGGTCGAAGGCTACCGCAATTTCGTCACCAAGCTCTGGAACGCGGCGCGTTTCTGCCAGATGAACGAATGCAAGCCCGCCCCCGGCTTCCAGCCGGCCAAGGCCTCCGAGACGGTCAACAGATGGATCATCGGCAAGCTTCGCGACGCCGAGGCCGCCATGACGGACGCCATCGGGGTCTACCGCTTCAACGACGCCGCGCTGGCCCTTTACCAGTTCACCTGGGGCACCTTTTGCGACTGGTACGTGGAATTCGTGAAACCGATCCTGCAAGGCGCCGACGAAGAGGCCAAGGCCGAAACCCGGGCGACGGCGGCCTGGGTGCTGGACCAGTTGCTTCACCTCCTGCATCCGATCATGCCCTTCGTCACCGAGGAATTGTATGAACAACTGGGTGATAACCGGGAAGGGGCGTTGATTACGTCTGCCTGGCCCTCGCTGGACGCTTCCCTGGTCCATGACGACGCCAACGCCGAAATGGACTGGGTGGTGCGGCTGATTACCCAGGTGCGGGCGTTGCGCGCCGAGATGAACGTGCCGGACAAGGCCAAGATCCCGCTTCTGTTGAAGGACGCGGGCAAGGAAGCCCAGTCCCGCATGGAGTTGCACCGGGGTTTGATCGAACGGCTGGCGCGGCTCGAATCGCTCGGCCTGTTGAAGGGCGACGTGCCGAAAGGCGCCGTCCAGGACATCATCGACGAAGCGACCATCGTGCTGCCCATCGCCGACGTCATCGACGTCGCCGGCGAACAGGCGCGGCTGGAGAAGGAAATCGCCAAGCTGGACGGCGAGGTCAAGCATTTCGAGAAAAAGCTGGCGAACAAGAAATTCATTGCCAACGCCCCTGAATCCGTGGTCGAAACCGAACGTGAAAAGCTGGAAGAGGCGATCATGGCGCGCACAAAGATGGACGAAGCCCTCGGAAGGCTGACGGCGGCGGGGTAGGATAGGGGTATGGAACAGCAAACCCGTGAATTGATCGAAAACGTCATCGCCATCGCCGTCGAGTACGGGATGGATATCGTCGGCGCCATCGTGCTGCTGATCATCGGCTGGACCGTTGCCGGCTGGGTCAGGCGCATGGTCAGGCGCGCCCTGGAACGCCTGCCGGCGCTGGACGAAACCCTGAAGCCCTTCATCGCCAACCTGATTTGGTATGTGATCATCGTTTTCGTCCTGGTGGCGGTGCTCAACCAGTTCGGCATCCAGACCACGTCCATCATCACCGGCCTCGCCGCCGCCGGCCTGGCCATCGGTCTGGCGTTGCAAGGGACGCTGGCCAACGTGGCGGCCGGCGTGATGCTGCTGTTCTTACGCCCGTTCAACGTCGGCGATTACGTGGATGCGGGCGGCATCGCCGGCACGGTGGTCGAGATCGGCCTGTTCAACACCGAGATCAAGACCAAGGACGGGCTGTGCCTGATCGTCCCCAACAATATCATTTGGGACAGCCCGATCACCAACTTTTCCCGCAACCCGACCCGGCGTTTCGACCTTCCCGTCGGCATCGGCTACGACGACGACGCGGATGCCGCCCTCAAGCTCCTTGCGGGGCTGATGCAGGACGACGCGCGTATTCTGGACGACCCGGAACCCTTGGCCATGGTCACCGGATTGGGCGACAACGCCGTTCTTCTCAATTTGCGGGGGTGGACCCAATCGGACGATTACTGGGCCACGGTGTGGGATCTCAATGGGGCGATCAAGGCGGAGCTACAGAAAGCGGGCTTTTCGATCCCGTTTCCGCAGCGCGACGTCCATATCGTTTCCGGAAAATCGCCAGCCTAGTCCTTGACGTCGGCGCCGACCCGAAGCCGGACGATGCGGTCAGGCGCCTTGGGCGGCCGGCCCGGGCTCAAGACATCCGCCAGTTCCAGCCCCAGGATCGCCTTGCCGATCACCGTATATTTTCCGTCCAGGCGCTCGGCCCGGCCGAGGGTGATAAAGAACTGGCTGTCGGCGCTGTCGGGATCGTCCTCCTCGCGGCTCATGCCGACGGTGCCGCGCTCGAAGGGCACGTCCGAGAACTCCGCCGCCAGGGTCTGGCCCGAGCCCCCCTTGCCGGTGCCCGTCGGGTCGCCGGTCTCGGCGACATAGCCGGGGCGGACGAAATGGAAGCCGAGTCCGTCATAGAATCCCTGGCGGGCCAGTTCCTTGACCCGGTTGACGTGCCGGGGCGCCAGATCGGGCCTAAGCTCGATCACCAGGCGCCCGCCGGAAAGGTCCATGTAAAGAAGGTTCCCCTTTTCTTTGCCTTGGATGGCCTTGTCGAAGGCGGCGGGCGAAAGCGCGGCGGTCTGGGTTGCGGCCTCGGCGGGGGCCTCGGGGGAAGTTTGGGCGGCCTCTGGGGAAGATTTACCGCCGCTTCCCTCATCCGCCACCAGGGTCAGCATCAGCGACACCGCCTGCCTCATCTCGGGCGACGGTTGGTCCTGGAAGCCGCCGGTGCCGCCGGCGGTGACCCTATAGACCTGGCCCCGGGACACCCTTTGGGTGCCGAGGGCGGACGTGACCTCGATGGCGCCTTCGTGGACGGCGACCTCGGTTTTGGATGCATCGGTGAGAACGTCGAACTCGGTCCCGCGGACGCCGATCGTCCCCACCGGAGTGGTGATGGTCAGGTCCATCTTCACCCCGGCGCTGGAGAACCGGAAGATGCCGTTGATGGCCTTGAAGGCGCCTTCGACGACGCCCCGGTTGGGGTTGTAGACCATGCTGTCGAGGATCATTTCCGTCAGCTCGCCCATGACCAGGGTCGATTCGTCGATCAGGCGTATGTCAACGGCGCTTTTCAGGCCGGTCGAGACGGTTTCCCGGTAGACCACACGGTCGCCGAGCTTGAGCCGCCGGTTGAGCGTCTTGGCGCGGACCAGGTTGACGACCTTGACGGTGGTGCCGATTTCGATGGCGGTTTTAGCCGCCTGGGCCATGGGGAGGGCCAAGGGGAGGACGAGAACCAGGGCGGCGATGAACGCCGCAACGGCCATGGTCATAAGGGCGGCGGATAGGGGCTTTTTCGGCATTTTCATTTCACCTGAGACTACGCAAAAGTTATACCAGACGAACCGGGTTTAAGGGCGTTGAATCGCAACGGTTTTTGACCGCCCGTCGCCCGCTGGGGGACGGTATTTCCTGCCTTTTTCCGCGCCCCTGGCAGGATTTGCCGGGACGGGCGGGCTATAATGCCCGAAGGTGGTAAGCGTGAACGAGGAATTCCAGGCCCCCGAACTGTCCGATAACCCGTCGCCGGACGAGCGCGCCGAGTACGTCATCCTCAGGCTCGAACAGTTCATCCGCGAAGGCCGCACCTTCGACGAGGGCATGTCGTTCAAGATCTGGCAGGCCATGGCCAAGACGGAAATCGCCATCGCCGTCGCCGAGGCCGAATTGGGCCAAAAGAAAGACGAAAACGTCACCAGAAGGCTGCTGTTCACCTTTGCCGCGGCGCTGGTCACGGTCGGCTTCTGGGGCACGGCGGTCAGCATGCACAAGGTCGGCTATCTGGCCGGCGCCCTGGTCATCGGGACGGCCGGGCTGGTTTTGTTGGGGGTGGCCGGGGAATGGCGTTTCCGCAAGTGGCGGCTCGGCCGCCAGGCCGACAAGCGGCGCCAGGCCCTGGCCCGGGTCGAGGACCTCAACCGCCGCATCAAACGGCTGGAAGACGACCTGGAAAAAGAGGAAAAACGCCTGACCAAAGCGGTAAAAAGGGCGGCCAGGCTGGCCGGGTAGGCTGGCGGGCCGCCAACGTGGACCTGATCGACTACCATTAAGGAGGACAAGACATGGCGATGAAGAATCCACCCCATCCGGGCCTGTCCGTCCGCCACGACTGCCTGGAGCCGCTCGGGCTCAGCGTGACGGCGACGGCTAGAAAGCTGGGCGTCAGCCGCAAGCAGATGTCGGATATCGTGAATGCCCGCTCCGGGATTTCGCCCGAGATGGCGATCCGTCTCGACAAGGCCTTCGGCGGCGGCGCCGACACGTGGTACCGGCTCCAGGCGGCTTATGACCTGGCCCAGGCCAAGAAGAAGG
>CAZVFL010000007.1:53711-73497 GCA_964626025.1 uncultured Thalassospiraceae bacterium | reverse complement strand
TCGTCCAGGCCCATACCGACCTGGAGGCGCGCAAAACCACCGGGTCTACGATTCTGGAGGTTTAAGGGGTTTCAATCGAAGGGGGTGTGAGGCCGGCCGCCGGCGGTTAGCCCGCGGTCCTAGGTGTTCATGGAATCGAAGAAGTCGTCGTTGGTCTTCGACACCTTGAGCTTGTCGAGCAAGAAATCCATGGCATCGGTAACGCCCATGGGCATGAGGATGCGCCTGAGCACCCACATCTTCGACAGCGTCCCTTCGTCGACCAGGAGTTCCTCCTTGCGGGTGCCCGACTTGGTGATGTCGATGGAGGGCCAGGTCCGCTTGTCGGAAAGCTTGCGGTCGAGGATGATTTCCGAATTGCCGGTGCCCTTGAACTCTTCGAAGATGACTTCGTCCATGCGCGAGCCGGTATCGATAAGCGCCGTCGAGATGATGGTCAGCGAGCCGCCCTCTTCGATGTTGCGGGCGGCGCCGAAGAAGCGCTTCGGCCGCTGCAGCGCATTGGCGTCAACGCCGCCGGTCAGCACCTTGCCCGAAGACGGCACCACGGTGTTGTAGGCGCGGGCGAGGCGGGTGATGGAATCTAACAGGATCACTACGTCGCGCTTGTGCTCGACCAGGCGCTTGGCTTTTTCGATCACCATCTCGGCGACCTGCACGTGGCGCGCCGCCGGTTCATCGAAGGTCGAGCTGACGACCTCGCCCTTGACCGAGCGCACCATGTCGGTCACTTCCTCCGGCCTTTCGTCGATCAGCAGCACGATCAAATAGCATTCCGGATGATTGAGGGCGACGGAATGGGCGATGTTTTGCAGCATCACCGTTTTGCCGGTGCGCGGCGGCGACACGATGAGCGCCCGCTGCCCCTTGCCGATGGGGCAGATCAGGTCAATGACGCGGGTGGTCCGGTCCTTCAGTTCCGGGTCGTTCTGCTCCATCTTCAATTGTTCATCCGGATACAGCGGTGTCAGGTTGTCGAAGTTGATGCGGTGACGGACGTCGGCGGGATCGCCGAAGTTCACCTGTTTGACCTTGAGAAGCGCGAAATACCGTTCCCCGTCCTTGGGCGAACGGATTTCCCCCTCCACCGTGTCGCCGGTCCTGAGGCCGAAACGCCGGACCTGGCTGGGCGACACGTAGATATCGTCCGGACCCGGGAGATAATTGGCTTCCGGGCTACGCAGGAACCCGAAGCCGTCCTGAAGCACCTCGAGAACACCGATGCCGAATATGGCGACATCGTCTTTCGCCAGTTGCTTGAGAATCGCAAACATCATGTCCTGCTTGCGCAGCGAAGAGGCGTTTTCGATCTCCAGATCCTCGGCATACGCCAAAAGATCCGCTGGGGGTTTGGTTTTTAGTTCCTGAAGATTCATTTTCGGTCTTTGGGACTAATCGGAACGGAAATCCGGTTTTGATGGCCACCCGGGAAAGCGCGGTGGCGGAAGGTTTTTATCTCGGCGGGCCGGAGCCTGAAAAGCGGGGATGAAGCCCGCGGGGCGGGGTTAAATATCAATCAGGAGTATCGGTGGTGGGTGTCGGATTTGACAGAACGCCGGAAGCATTAAACAAACATACCGGGCCTGTCAAATGAAGATTTACATGGCTGATTCTTAGGCGCGGCCGCTAAAACGGTCTGACAACAACCAGAATAACGATCACGATCATCAGCACCGTCGGGATTTCGTTGGCGATACGGTAGAATTTCCGGGGCCGGGAATTCCTGTCTTCGGCAAAATCCCGCCGCCAGCGGCCCATGGCCATATGCACGGCCGTGAGGCCCAGGACAAGGGCCAGCTTTGCCGGCAGCCAACCGTTTGCCCAGGCATCCCCGTCCAGGTTCAACAGCAGAACCCCGCCGAACAGCCATGATGATAACATCGCCGGGTTCATGATGAATTTTAAAAGCCGGCGTTCCATGATTTTGAGGGTTTCCGACAATTCCGAGCCGGGCCCCGCGTCCACGTGATAGACGAACAGCCGGGGCAGGTAGAGAAGCCCGGCCATCCAGGCGATGACGCTGATGATATGAAGCGCCTTGATCCACAGATAAGCGGTTGCCGTGATATCCAGCATTTTATTCTCCGCTGCCCGAAAGCGGGCATTTTCCTTGTTCGGCAGGGCACTGGCGGGGCCCCTCAGCCGAGCATAGCGCTCCGTCCCGTCCGTCGGCCTCTCTTACGATGCGGGCCAAGCCTGAGATAAAATCGTCCTGAACGCCCAGCGCCGGCACCCGGATATAGGCGGGGATGTTCTCATCATGGGCCATGTCACGGTACTGGATGTCAAGCTCTACCAGGGTTTCCGAGTGTTCGGAGACAAAGGCGATCGGCACCACCACGACCGGAACCCGGTCTTTGCCGGCACGGCGGAGCTCGTCAGCGATGGAGGGCCCGATCCATTGCCGCGGCCCGACCCGGCTTTGATAGCAGACGGTCCAATCGGCATCCGGCAAACCAAGCGCCTCGGCGACGGCTTTGGATGTCCGTTCCACCTGCCATTGATAGGGGTCGCCCTTGGCGATGACTTTTTGCGGAAGCCCATGGGCCGAAAACAAGAGCCGTGGCTGCCCAGCGGCCTTGGTTTTGCCCTGGGCCTCGTCAAGGGCCGGGCGGATCAGCGCCGCTTGGGCCCGGATCAGCTCGGGCGCCGCCGGATAGCAGCAAACGGCCCGGCTCGGCACATCCAGGCCCGCCTCAACCGCCGCCCGGCGCCATTCCTTCAGCGACGATGCGGTTGTCGTCGTTGAATACTGGGGATAGAGGGGAAGCAGGATAACGCGGTCCGGGCCAAAGGATTTTACTTCCCGGGCCACATCACCGCTCATCGGGGGCCAGTACCTCATGGCCGTAAAGACCCGGACGTCGTCGCCATTTCCGATATCTTCCGCCAAATGCCGGGCAAGGGCCGTGGCCTGGGCTTCCGTTGCTTCCAGCAATGGCGATTTGCCGCCTATTTTCCGGTAAATTTTTCGGGCCTCGGGGCCCCGGCGGCGGGCAAGGAATTTCGCCAGTAAGCGGCGGAAAAGTTCCGGGCCTCCGATAATCGCCGGGTCGTTGAACAGATTGAAGAGAAAGGGCTCGACCGCATCAAGGCTGTCTGGCCCGCCGAGATTAAACAGAACGACGGCAAGGCGCGTCATTCAATCCACTTTCGCGGCCGATCCCGGCCAGTCCCGAACCAGCTCGGCTACCCTGGCCACATGTTCGGGCGGCGTTTCCGGCAAAATGCCGTGGCCCAAATTGAAGATGAAGGGACCGGAGGAAAGCGCCTCCAGAATTTTCAGGGTTTCCCGGTCGAGTGCTTCGCCGCCGGCAACGAGGGTTTGATTGTCCAGGTTTCCCTGAACGGTGCATTTCGGCTGCAAGGTTTCGGTGATCCAGTCCAGCGGCGTTTCCTGGTCCAGGCTGACGCCGTTGACCCCGGTATGGATCACGTATTCTTCCGCCAGCTCGCCTGAATTGCGGGGAAATCCGATCACCGGAACACCGGGGCAATTTTCGTTCAGGTATTCGACGATTCGGCGGGTCGGTTGGATAACCCATTTCCTGAACTGTTCTCCGTTCAGGACTCCGGCCCAACTGTCGAAGATCTGGATGACTTCGGCGCCGCTTTTGATCTGCAACGCCAGATATTCGGCGGTCGTTTCTACCAACAGGTCGATCAGAACCTGGAAGTCGTCGGGCTGTTCATCGGCCCAGGCCCGGATAAGTTCACATTTCGTGCCGCCGTGGCCTTCGACCATGTAGACCGCAACTGTCCATGGCGCACCCGAAAAACCGATCAGGGCCGTTTCTTCGGGAATTTTTCCGGCGAGCCGGCTGATGGCTTCGAAAACCGGCGCCAGATGGTCCTCGATCCGTTCCTTCGACAGTTTCCCAATTTCTTCCTTTGAACGAATTGGATTAAGGGCCGGACCTTCCCCTTCCAAAAATTCGACTTTCTGGCCCAAGGCGTCCGGTATGACCAGGATATCCGAAAACAGGATGGCCGCGTCCATGTTGAAACGGCGGAGCGGCTGCAAGGTCACTTCCACGACAAGATCAGGGGTATAACAAAATTCAAGGAAGTTCTTGGCGCCTTCCCGGATTTTACGATATTCAGGCAGATATCTTCCTGCTTGGCGCATCAACCAAAACGGCGGTCTTTCCTGGACAATACCATTCAAGGCCTGAAGCATGAGTTTTTGGTTTTGGGGCATGGTCAGACCTGATCGGGTTTTCCGGAATTTATTATTCTTAATACAACCTATATTTATATATAAAAAAAGGTAGTGGTTGTTGTTGTCCGGTGAAAACCGGGGATTAAAAAAAGCCAAGCCTTTTCCAGAAAATATGAAAGGCAAAAAATTTATCTCATAAGAATTGTGGGAAACCTGTTGGAAAAAATTTTTCCCATCGGCAAAAACATGCACTTAAGCGCTCACGGATAATCCGGGGAAAGATGGGATGGAATAAGACGGCAAGGTGAATTATCAAGACTTTACAGGGCCAGAGATAATGTTTTGCACAGGTTATTCCCCTGGTGTATGGACATTTAATGAATTCAGATAAAATGGCCGTCTAACCAAAAAAGCGGACTTATCCCGAAACTGCCCGCAGGCGGCAAATGAATAAAGCACAATTGAAATCCTTTCATCTTCACCTGGTTTCGGACTCGACGGGGGAGACCGTCGGCCTGGTCGCCCGCGCTTGCCTGGTTCAGTTCGACCCCATTGAAACCAATGAACATCTCTGGGCCATGGTTCGTTCGGAAGACCAGGTCGAGGAAGTCATGAAAGGGATCCAGGAGAATCCGGGGTTCGTTCTCTATACCATCGTCAATGAAGACATCCGCAACATTCTCGAGGACGGATGCAAGAAACTACGGGTTCCCTGCATCGCCGTTCTCGATTCCATCATCGCTGCGCTGGGGGCTCATCTGAATGCCGAGACCCATGCACAGCCGGGCCGGCAGCACGTCATGGATGCGGAATATTTCAGCCGCATAGAAGCCATGCAATTCGTTCTTAATCATGATGACGGGCAGTCGACTTGGGACCTGGAAGAAGCGGATATCGTGCTTGTTGGCGTGTCGAGAACCTCGAAAACACCGACCAGCATTTATCTTGCCAACCGCGGCATGAAAACGGCCAATGTCCCGATCGTGCCAGGATGTTCCTTGCCGGATGAACTTTTTTCTACGGACAGTCCCTTGATCGTGGGCTTGACCAAAGATCCGAAAAGACTTGTCGAGATTCGGCGTCAACGCCTAAAGCTCTTGGATCAGGACGAAGAGACGGATTATGTCGATCCGGAAAAAGTATCAAAGGAAATCAACGAAGCCCGGCGGCTGTTTACCAAATATGATTGGCCGGTCATCAACGTCAGCCGAAAATCAATAGAAGAAACGGCGGCCACCGTCATCCAAATGTACAACCGCCGAAAGGAGCAGGAGGTCTGAACGAAAAGACAAAACAGGCCGGCGTCATGGGTTGGCCCGTCAGCCATTCCCTGTCGCCAAGACTACACGGCTATTGGCTGAAGGAATTAGGCATCGACGGGACTTATGTTCCCCTCGCCGTTCCGCCGGAAGATTTCGAGACCTCTTTGAGGGATCTTCCGAATCGGGGGTTCACAGGCGTTAACGTTACCCTGCCCCACAAAAAAGCCGCCGCCGCCGCCGTTGACACCTTGGACGCGACCGCCCGGCGTATCGGCGCCGTCAACACCATTGTCTTTGGACCCGATGGAAGCCTGACCGGTAGCAGCACGGATGGGTTCGGCTTCATGGAGAACCTGAAATCCGGTGCGCCGGAATGGTCGGCGGACAAGGGGCCCGCCGTTGTTATCGGCGCCGGCGGTGCGGCGCGTGCCGTTGCCGCGGCGTTGTTGGACGCCGGCGCGCCCGAGCTCCGGCTTGCCAACCGGACACCGGCCAAGGCGGAAGCCTTGGCCGGAGACATCGGCGGCGCCATTCATATCGTGCCTTGGGAAGACCGGGCATCGGCGTTGGCGGACGCCCAACTGCTGGTCAACACCACGACCCTGGGAATGACGGGCGAAGACCCCCTTGATCTTGACCTCGGGCCCCTGCCTCCGGAAACGGTGGTGACGGATATCGTTTATGCGCCACTGATCACGCCGCTGTTGGAAGAAGCCCGAACCCGCGGCAACCTCACGGTTGATGGTTTAGGCATGCTGTTGCACCAGGCGCGGCCGGGGTTCAGCCAATGGTTCGGCGTCGAGCCCGTAGTCACCGACGCCCTCAGGGCCTTTGTCCTGGAGGTGCTCGAATGATCATTCTTGGGCTAACGGGGTCCATCGGCATGGGCAAGTCCACGGCCGCCAAAAGTTTTCGGCAGTTCGGAATCCCCGTCCATGACGCCGACAAAACCGTTCATGGACTGCTTGCCGAAGGTGGCGAGGCGGTCGAGCAGATTAAGAAGCTTTTTCCCGGGGCCGCGGAAAAGAAAGCCATCAACCGCGAGAAAATCGCCAACGAAGTTTTTACCGACCCCGAAGCCTTGGCCCGAATCGAGAGAATTCTTCATCCGATGGTCCGCTGCCAAGAGGAAAATTTTTTACAGCAAGCCGCTCGGCAAGGCCGGAAACTGGTTGTCCTTGACATCCCCTTGCTGTTTGAAACCGGCGGCGAGGACCGCTGTGACGGCGTGGTTGCGGTCTCGGCCCCGCTTTTTTTGCAGGAACAGAGGGTTCTCCGGCGTCAAGGCATGACCCGGAAGAAATTCGACTCCATCCTGGCCCGGCAGATGCCGGATGCGGAAAAACGCCGATGCGCGGATTTTGTCGTCCTCACCGGTCTCGGCCGCGACTTCAGCTTGCGTCAGATTCGGAACATTGTCAGAATCACCAGTGGTTGGCGGCAAACGAAATGGCCGCCGTGGCCAAACATAGGGGCGAAAAATATTGCGTGAAGTCGTCCTCGACACCGAAACCACCGGCCTTGATCCGGGCTCCGGCCACAGGATCGTGGAAATCGGCTGTCTTGAACTGGTCAATCATGTTCCTACCGGCAAGCATTTTCATAAGTACCTTAATCCCGAAAGAGATATCCCCGACGGGGCCGCCGCCATTCACGGGCTGACGGAAGAATTCCTGTCCGACAAGCCCCTGTTTTCAGACATCGCCGGCGAACTTGATGAATTCCTGGGCGACTCGGTCCTGATCATCCACAACGCCGATTTTGATCTCGGCTTCCTCAACGCCGAATTGGAAAGGCTGGGCCGGCCCCTGCTTTCTCCGGAAAGGGCCGTTGATACGGTTTTCTTGGCGCGCAGAAAATTTCCCGGCGCCCAGGCCAATCTGGACGCGCTCTGCCGCCGGTTTCAAATTGATAATTCCGACCGCACACGTCATGGGGCGCTCAAGGACGCGCACCTGCTGGCCGAGGTCTATCTGCAATTAATCGGCGGCCGGCAACAGGATCTGGGACTGTCTTCGAAAAAGCGGCAAGACATGGATGCCGACGAACAAAACCGGCGGGAGGCGCGGCCCCATGCGGCCAGCGCCGAGGAAAAAGAGGCGCACGAACGCTTCCTGGAGAAACTGGACTCCCCTATCTGGAACAACTGAGATTCCGGTAAGGGCTTTTCAGGCAGGCGGATTTGGCGAGGCGCCGCCACCTTCAGCCTGGGCTTTTTCCAGTTCCCGGATTTTGGCCTGGAACATCCCGGCGAAATCAATCGGCCCCAACATCAAAGGCGAAAAACCCCCGTCACGGGTTACATCGGCCAGGATGTTGCGGGCGAACGGAAACAATAGCCGCGGACACTCGATCAGCAAAACCGGGTGAATATGCTCTTCCGGAACATTGAGAGTGAAAATGCCGGCGTATTCGAGCTCGAAGATATAGGCCACCTGATCTTCGATCTTGCACTCCGCCTGGATTTCCAAAATCACCTCAAACACCTTCTCCTGCAAAGGATTGGTGCCGACGTTGAAACTGAGGTTTATGGTCGGCTGTTTGTCCTGAAGGTTGGTATAAATGGCCGGCGCGCCCGGAACCTCGAAGGAAAGATCCTTTATAAACTGGGCATTAATGGCAATGGGCTGCTCAACGGACGCATCGCCCGCCGGCGCCTGGGGAGAGTCGGAAGCGGCCCCGGCATCGGGCGCCTCCTTCTTCTTGTTCTTGTCGTCTTTTTTCTTATCGTCCTTAGGTGGGGTCTTTGCCATTTTCTCTCTCTCAAAAGCAGGGCGCCAAGTGGCTATCACGGATCAATGTGGCAAACAACCTTTTCAAAGGCGCTTCAGATGCGGTTGCCGCCGGTTTAATCGCCCGGTAATTTAGGCGGCGTCGAGCCCCCGGAATCGTCCCCGTGGCCCTTGTTTTGGCGGCTGTTTTTCCCGGACCTTTCCGTCCCGGCCGAGAGATCGGTGAATTCACCGTCAATGACCGTGCCTTCTGCTGCATCCGGGGGAAAACCGGATGCGTTAATCTCGATATGGCCCCGGGCGGCCATGAGCCGGGCCACATACCGGGCGAGAAACCGGCGAAACACCGGCACGAACAGGAAAAACCCGACCGCATCGGTGAAAAAACCCGGCGTCAGCAACAGAACACCGGCCACCAACAAGCACAAGCCGTCGAAAACCTCTTCCATGGGAAACCGGTTTTGCTCGAGGCTGGCCTGGGCCTTCCTCAATGTAGCCAGACCCTGCCAGCGCAAAAGCGTGGCGCCGATGAAGGCGGTTAGGACGATAACCCCCATGGTCGGCCAAAAACCGATAAAATCGCCGACTTCCAGGAAAATGGCGATTTCAATGATCGGCACCGTTACCAATGCAATGAAAAGAATCGCGCCCATGCTTGCCCTTTTGGGTTTTCCGGCTTATCTACCCAGTGAACGGCAACTTGTTCCGGTCGATGGGACAGGTTTGTAGACCTGGGCAACGTAAGCCGTTAACGTATTAAGTTAAGTAGTGATTCAGTATATTTAACCCAGGGATGGCCAGTGGTCCACTTGGCTGATTTCCGAGGTCTGTGAGCCATAACTGATTATGAGCGACGGCTTTCAATTCATAGACATTATATTTTTTGCGATGATCGCAGCCTTTCTTGTTTTGCGGCTTCGCGGCGTTCTCGGTCGCCGGGACGGCCATGAAGGGAACTTCCGCGATACCTTCAAAAATCGGGACAAAAAACCGCAAGACAACAACGTCGTGCCCTTCTCGGATCAGGACGACCCCCCTTCCGAAGAAGACACCCTGGATATTGATGATCCTGATGCCGACCCTGATGCCGACGCCGACGACCCCTTATCCCAGGGCCTCGAACAGATCATGCGGACCGATTTGGCGTTCCAGCCGGAAGAATTCATTTCCGGCGCAAAAATAGCGTTCGAACTCATTATCGAGGCCTTCGCCGCCGGCGACAGCGGGGCCTTGAAGCCCCTGCTGAACGCGGAAGTCTTCGCCAATTTTTCGCAGGCGATCCGGGACCGTGAGCAGGCGGGCGAAACCCTTGAAGACACCCTTATCGGAATTAAATCGGCGGAAATTGTCGAGGCCTACGTCGAGGACGAGGCCTCGAACGTTACCGTTAAATTCGTCAGCGAACAAATCAACGCCACCCGCGACGAAGACGGCAATGTGATCGATGGCAATCCCAATGCCGTTATTGACGTTACGGATTTCTGGACTTTTGCCCGTGACATCAAATCTCGCGATCCGAACTGGATCCTGGTCGCGACAAGCAGCCTTGATTAAGAAAAAAATTCCAGCGAAATTCCCTAAACCCCTGATGACGGCGGCGCTCCTCATCGGCCTTGTGGCCTGTGGCGGGCGATTCGCCCCCTTCCAAGAGCCGCCGGCGCCGGAAGAGATGTTCCTTCGTCTTGATCCGACGACCTTCGATCAAGTGCCGGGATGGAAAGCGGACAACCTGAGCGAGGCCCTGCAGGTTTTCCTTCGGTCCTGCGAAAAGCTCGAGACCCTGCCGCCGGGCCGGAAGCTCGGTCTTTCGATGGAGGACAGCCGGGTTTCGGACTGGCTTCCGATCTGCACCGACGCCAGGTTGATTCGTCCAGGCAACGAAACGGAGGCGCGCTATTTTTTCGAATCGCGCTTTGATCCCCATCTCGCTTCGAACAACGCCAAAGCCCGGGGCCTGTTTACCGGCTATTACGAGCCCGAACTCCGGGGCGCATGGCAGCCGGACCCGACATACCGCTATCCCATTTATGCCCGGCCCAATGACCTGATTTCCATTGATCTCGGAAAATTCCGGCCTGAAATGAATAACCAGCGCCTTGCCGGGCGCCTTCAGGGAAACCAGTTCGTTCCTTATCCGACTCGCGCCGACATCGAAGACGGCATGCTCAAGGGCAAACAGCTTGAACTGTTGTGGGTGGACAGCGCCATTGACGCCTTCTTCCTGCACATCCAGGGCTCGGGCCGGGTGGTGTTTCCCGACGGATCCATGGTGCGGCTCAGCTATGCCGGGCGCAACGGCCACCGCTACACGCCCATTGGACGGGAGTTGGTCGCCATCGGCGCCATCCCGGAAAAAAAAGTCTCGCTTGATACCATCCAAAAATGGCTTGCCGCCAACCCGCTTGCCGGCAGCGAAATCATGGAGCGCAACAAATCCTATATCTTTTTCCGCCTGATCGACGGAGACGGCCCGATCGGCTCCCAGGGCGTGGTGTTGACCCCCGGCCGGAGCCTTGCCGTCGACAAGACCCACATACCGCTTGGCATACCGATTTGGCTGAACACGTCCGAGCCCGGCAAGTCGAATAAGCCGCTCCGCCGCCTGGTCATAGCCCAGGATACGGGCAGCGCCATCAAGGGCCCCGTCCGGGGCGATCTGTTCTTCGGCTTCGGCCAGGCCGCCGGCTTCAAGGCCGGCCGGATGAAGAACAAGGGGACCTATTATCTTTTGCTGCCGAAAAAAAACGCGCCTGAAAGCTGATTGCCTTTAAAGCCGGAAACGCCCATTCTCCGGTTATGTCCGAAGAACCCAGCCGGCCGGTCAATGTTGGTTTGTTCGTCACTTGCCTGGTGGATTTGACGCGCCCCTCGGTCGGCTTTGCTTCGGTCAAACTGCTGGAAGAAGCGGGCTGCAAGGTAACCGTTCCCAAGACTCAGACCTGTTGCGGACAACCTGCCTACAATTCCGGCGACAACCGGTCGACCCGCGCGATCGCCGAAAAGGTCATCGAGGCTTTCGAAGGCTTTGATTATGTGGTCGCCCCGTCGGGGTCCTGCGCCGGCATGATCAAACACCACTATACCCTGCTTTTCGAGGACGATCCGGCGATGACGGCGCGGGCCAGGGCGCTGGCCGGAAAGACCTTCGAGCTGGTGTCGTTTCTGGTGGATGTTTTAAAGTTCGACGGCATCCATGCCGCCTATGACGGCATCGCCACCTACCATGATTCATGCTCGTCGCTCAGGGAAATGAGAATCAAGGAACAGCCCCGCGGGCTTTTGAAGCAGGTCCGGGGCTTAAGGCTAAAGGAAGGCCAGGAAAGCGAAACCTGTTGCGGGTTCGGGGGGCTTTTCTGCGTCAAATACCCGGATATTTCCGGGCGCATGGTCGACACCAAGGTGGACGATATCCTGTCTACCGGCGCCGACACGCTGCTGGCCGGCGATCTCGGATGTTTGATGAACATAGCGGGCCGGCTACGGCGGCGGGGGTCCAACGTCCGGGTCCGCCATATCGCCGAAATCCTGGCCGGCATGACCACGGCGCCCCCTCTTGGTGTCCCGGGGGGCGCCCCAGGAGAGGAAACGAGGGACAAGGGGGCGGCGGGGGAGGAAGCCTAGAGGGAAGGCCAACAAAGTGGAATCAACGACCGAAACCTTCGAGGAAAACGCCCGTTCGGCCCTCGGCGACGCCAAGCTTCGCGACGCCTTGTCGCGCCTCGCCGACGGCTTTCCGGCGAAACGGCGGCAAGCGGTGGAAAGGCTGCCCGAGTTCGAGGCGTTGCGCGACCAGGCCAGGGACATTAAGCACCACGTCCTCAACAACCTGGATTTTTATCTGGAGTCTTTCGAAGAGCGCGTCACCGAGACCGGCGGCACCGTGCATTGGTGCGGGACCGCGGCCGAAGCCAGGACCACGGTCTTAAGGATTTGCAAACAGGTGAACGCCAAAACCGTCACCAAAAGCAAATCCATGATCGGCGAGGAAATCGCCATCAACGAACACCTGGAAACGCACGGCATCGAGCCGATCGAAACCGACCTTGGCGAATACATCATCCAGCTTCGCCAAGAGCCGCCGAGTCACATCATCGCGCCGGCGATACATCTTTCCCAGGAACAGATCGCCGACACCTTCCGGGAAAAGCACACCGATCTGTTGCCGGACCGGCCGCTGGATGAGGCCCGCACGATTTTGGAGGAAGCCCGGGAGAAGCTCAGGCGGAAATTCATCTCCGCCGACGTCGGGCTGACCGGCGCCAATATGCTGATCGCCGAAACCGGGTCCATCGTCCTAGTCACCAACGAAGGCAACGCGGATCTGACCTATTCCATTCCCCGGGTGCATATCGTCATCGCCAGCATTGAAAAGATCGTGCCGACCCTGGAAGACGCGACCACCATTTTGCGGGTGCTGGCGCGGTCCGCCACCGGCCAGGACATTTCCGTCTACACCACGTTTTGCACCGGGCCCAAGCGCGCCCAAGACCTGGACGGACCGGAGGAATTCCACGTGGTGCTGCTGGACAACGGCCGCACCAAATTACTGGGAAGCGAGTTCCACGACATGCTCCGCTGCATCCGGTGCGGAGCGTGCCTCAATCACTGTCCGGTCTATCAGGCGATCGGCGGCCATGCCTACGGGTGGGTCTATTCCGGGCCCATGGGCGCGGTGCTGATCCCGGGGCTCATCGGCCTCGAACAAGCAGGGCACCTGCCCAACGCGTCCACCCTTTGCGGTAAATGCGAGGACGTCTGCCCGGTGCGCATTCCGTTACCGAGCATGCTCAGATCATGGCGCAAGCGGCAGTTCGAGCAGCGACTGACGTCCGCCGTTACCCGCAAGGGCCTTGGGCTCTGGGCCTTCTTTGCCCGCCGGCCCTGGCTGTACAGGCTGGCTGCGGGCTTAAGCGTTGCCGCCCTGGCCGCCTTGGGGCGAAAACGCGGGGGGTTCCGGCGCCTGCCGTTGGCCGGCGGCTGGACCAAGCTCAGGGATTTTCCGGCGCCGGAAGGCGGCACCTTTGTTTCCCTGTGGCACCGGCAATCACGGGAAAAAACATCATGACCACCGCCAGGGCCGAAATTCTCGGCGCCATAAGGGGCGCCCTCCACAAGACCGGCGCGTCCCCCGAAGCAAAAAATGGGACCGAAGCGTCGGCGGGCAAGGAGGCGGCGAAACAGCGCCTTCGGGACCGCCCGGCCAACCTGATCCCGGCCCGCGGACGGCTCGGCGACAAGGCGCGCGTGGACCTGTTCATCCGCGAGGCCGAGCGCGTCGACGCCACCGTCGCCCGCGTCTCCAGCATCAAAGGCGTGCCACGCGAGGTGGCGCGGTATCTGGCCAAAAACAACCTGCCGGTGGAATTGAAAATCGCCCCGGTGGCCTCGGAACCCGCCATCCCGTGGACGGAACAAACACTCTTGAGCGTCACCGAAGGAGCCGCCGACGGGTCCGAATCCGTCGGCGTCAGCCAGGCCTTTGCCGGCATCGCCGAAACCGGCACCCTGGTTTTGCTGTCGGGACCGGAAAGCCCGACAACGCTGAACTTCCTGCCGCCGACCCATGTGGTCATCCTTGCCGCCGGGGAAATCGCCGGCGATTACGAACAGGTGTGGACGAGGCTGCGGGCGGAAAACACCGACGAGACCGGGCGCTTCATGCCCAGAACCGTCAACTGGATCACCGGCCCGTCGCGCACCGCCGACATCGAACAAAAGATTCTGTTGGGCGCCCACGGGCCGCAACGCCTCCACATCGTTATCGTCGATGACGAAACCGTCTCCCAGTAAAGCTGGCAGCCCCGGCCCCGAGGCTCCCCGGTCTCGACACCCGACCTCGGCGGAAAAGGATCTTTGGCAACAGGTTACCGAAGGCGTCGAGCCGCTGGCGGATTCTGTCCCGTCCGCTGGCGCCCCCGACGCCCCCGATGATCCCGCCGAGACCGCCGAGACCGCCCCGAAAAAACGGAGTGCCCCGAAAAGGCCCGAGGCACCGTCGCCGCCGCCGTTCAGGCCCGTGGACCCGGAACTCGCCCATGGTTCGGCGCCCGGGCTCGACCGTCGCACCCAGACCCGCATGCGCCGCGGCCAGGTGAAAATCGAAGCGAGGATCGACCTGCACGGCCTCAACCAGGACGAGGCCTATAGGGGGCTCCAGGCTTTCCTTCATGCTTCCCGGGATGCCGGCCGGCGGGCGGTGCTGGTGATCACCGGAAAGGGGCAAAGCTCAGGCCAAGGCGTTTTGCGCGAAGCCGTCCCAAGATGGTTGAACGAACCCGAAATCCGTCGGATGCTCAGGGCGTTTTCCCACGCCGCGCCCAAAGACGGCGGCGAAGGCGCGCTTTACGTGCTGTTGAAGAGGCAGAAATGACCCCATTTGGAACCAAGGTCCGGGCCTACCGCGCCGAAAAAGACATATCGTTGAAGAAAATGGCCGAAGACCTCGGCGTCACGTCGGCCTATTTCTCGGCCCTGGAACATGGCCACCGGGGCCGCCCCGGTTCCGGCCTGATCCAGCAGATTTCAGGTTATTTCGGCCTCGGCTGGGACGAGGCGGAGGAACTGAAGCGCCTGGCCGAACTGTCCCACCCCCGGGTCGTGGTCGACACCTCGGGCCTCAGCCCGGCGGCGACGGAGTTGGCCAATACCTTGGCCGAATCCATTCACGACATGGACGAAGACACCATCGAATGGGCCTTGGATGAAATCCGCGGCCGCATCGGCGCCAAGAACAAGGAAGGCCCCACACATTAAGAAGCCGCACTGAGGCGGGGGTTTACAAATAAAACATTTTGTTTGATTAAATGCAAACAGTCTGTTTATATATCTAAATGACAAACAGAATACGCACCCTGAGGAAACAAAAGGCCTTAAATCAACAGGAACTGGCCGAACGCATCGGCACCACCGGGCAACAAGTGGGCCACCTGGAGGCCGGCCGCCGCAAACTGACCCAGGACTGGATGGAGCGCCTGGCCCAAGGCCTCGATTGCGAGCCGGCGGACCTTTTGGGCCCTCACGGCACTTCTCAGCCAAAGCGGCCCCCGCCGTATAAACCCCCACCATATAAACAGTCACATAAAGAGTCGCAAAAAAAACCGCCGGGAGAACCGACCATGCGCACCGCCACCATCGAACGCCGCACCAGGGAGACGGAAATCCGTGTCACCGTCAACCTGGACGGGACCGGCGAATATTCCGTCAGTACCGGCATCGGCTTTTTGGATCACATGCTGGAACAATTGTCGCGCCATAGCCTCATCGACCTTGAGCTCAAAGCCAAGGGCGACCTGCACATTGATTTCCACCACACCAACGAGGACACCGGCATCGCCATCGGCGAGGCGGTGGCGAAAGCACTCGGCGACCGCACCGGGATTACGCGCTATGGCGCCGCCCGGATTCCCATGGACGAGACCTTGACCCAGGTCACCCTGGACGCGTCCAACCGCCCCTATCTGATCTGGCAGGTTGAATTCACCCGGCCGAAGCTGGGCGACATGGACACCGAGCTGTTCCGCGAATGGTTCCAGGCCTTCGCCCAGGCCGCCGGAATCACGCTGCACGTGGAAAACATCTACGGCGAGAACACTCACCATATCGTCGAGTCGTGCTACAAGGGCCTGGCCCGGGCATTGCGTCAGGCGATCGAGATCGACCCCCGCAAAAGCGATGCCGTGCCGTCCACCAAAGGGGTCCTCGGCGGTTCGCTCTAGGCCTGAACTCTGGGCCCGGGCCGAATAGGATCCAGGGTTGCCGAGCATGAAAATCTATTCCGTCCACCTTCGCCGCCACGGCCTCGATCCGGACCGCGACATCGAGCTGGTCAAGGAAGGCTTTTCGTGGCCGGCGTTCTTCCTCACGTTCCTGTGGGCGCTTTGGCACCACCTGTGGCTGGTGGCGGCGGTTTTTTTCCTGGCCGCCGCCGGGCTTAACCTTGCCTTTCTTAAGCTGCAACTCGACCCCATAAGCCAGGCCGCCCTGTCGCTGGGGCTGGCCGCCGCCTTCGGTTATTTGGGCAACGACCTCAGGTGCCGGAAACTGACCCGCCAGGACTTCGTCCTGGCCGGCGTCGCCAGCGGCAAGGACAGCGATCAGGCGCTTTCACGGTACTTGGAAAGCGAGCCCGAGCTGGCCCGCGACCTCAAGCCATGAACGTCGCCATCATCGATTATGGATCGGGCAATTTGCGCTCCGCCGCCAAGGCCTTCGAGCGCGCCCAGGCCGAAGCCGGGCTCAATCTCAAGGTAAAGGTAACCGGCAGGCCCGAAGACCTGAAAAAAGCCAGCCACATCGTGCTTCCCGGCGTCGGCGCCTTCGCCGATTGCCGCCGCGGCCTGGACGCCCTTCCGGGCATGGTGGACGCGCTCGAAGAACAGGTGATCAAGGGGGGCAAGCCGTTTTTGGGAATCTGCGTCGGCATGCAGTTGATGGCCTCGTTGGGGCGCGAACATGCCGATACCCGGGGCCTCGGTTGGGTGGAAGGCGAGGTGGTCCAGCTTGCGCCTTCGGACAAAACCTTGAAAATCCCGCATATGGGATGGAACAACCTTAGCTTTCAGACACCGCTCCATCCCATACTTGAGGAAATTCCCGAAGGGGCGCATGTTTATTTTGTCCATTCTTTCGGCTTTTCCCCGGCTGACCAAGGGCATATTCTAGCCAGCGTCGATTACGGCGGCAAAACGACTGCCGCCGTCGGCCGCGACAACCTGGTGGGAACCCAGTTCCACCCGGAAAAAAGCCAGGCCGTGGGCTTGAGGCTGATCACCAATTTCCTCAACTGGCGGCCATGAACAACGCTCCATAGGAACCGGATTGATAAAAAAATGATCTTTTTTCCCGCCATAGACTTGAAAGACACGAAATGCGTGCGCCTTGTTCAGGGCGACATGGAACAGGAAACCGTGTTCAACGAGGACCCGCCCGACCAGGCCAAGATTTTCGCCGACGCCGGGGCGGGCTGGTTGCACGTGGTTGACCTCAACGGTGCCGTTGACGGCCAGAAGGTGAATGAAAGAGCGGTCACCAAGATTCTGGAGAGCACCGACCTCATGGTCCAACTGGGGGGCGGAATCCGGCACATGAAGGCCGTCAATTTCTGGCTTGAGCGCGGCGTCAAGAGGGTCATTCTGGGCACCGCGGCGGTAAAAAATCCGGACTTTGTCAAAGAAGCCTGCATAGACCACCCGGGCCACGTGGTCGTCGGGATCGACGCCAAGAAAGGCATCGTCGCCGTCGAAGGCTGGACCGAATCGACGGAAATGACGGCCCTGGACGTTGCCCGCCGGTTCGAGGATTTCGGCATTTCCGCCATCATCTACACGGACATCGCCCGCGACGGCACCATGGAGGGACCGAACATCGAGGCAACGATGGAACTGGCGAACGCCGTCTCGGTGCCGGTGATCGCGGCGGGCGGCGTTTCCACCATGGCCGACCTGGAGGCCCTGAAGGCGGCAGGCGAAAACCTGCTCCAGGGCATCATCGTCGGCCGCGCCCTTTATGAGGAAAGCATCGACCCGGCGGCGGCGGTGAAATTTCTGGCATCCTAGGGCTCTGGGGAAACAAGACGGCCAGATGCTGAAAGTCAGAATCATTCCGTGCCTGGACGTGGACGCGGGCCGTGTCGTCAAGGGAGTCAACTTCGTCGACCTGGTGGACGCCGGCGACCCCGTCGAACAGGCCGGGATTTACGGCAAGGCCGGCGCCGACGAGCTTTGCTTCCTCGACATCACCGCCAGCTCGGACGACCGGGACACTCTTTTGGACATCGTCCGCGATACCGCCGAGCACTGCTTCATGCCGCTCACCGTCGGCGGCGGGGTCCGCAAGATCGACGATATAAGGAAACTTCTGCTGGCCGGCGCCGACAAGGTTTCCATCAACACCGCCGCGGTCAAGAACCCGGGGTTGGTCGCCGAAGCGGCGGAAAAATTCGGCAGCCAATGCATCGTCGTCTCCGTCGACGCAAAAAAGACGGACGCGGGCGGGTTCGATATTTTCACCCACGGCGGCCGCGAGCCCACCGGCATCGAGGCGATCGAGTGGTCGAAGCGCATGGCCTCGCTCGGTTGTGGCGAGATCCTGCTTACCTCCATGGACCGGGACGGCACCAAAAAAGGCTTCGACCTGGAACTGACCCGGGCCGTTTCCGACGCCGTCTCGGTGCCGGTGATCGCGTCCGGCGGTGTCGGCACCCTCGATCATCTGATCGAGGGCGTAACCAAAGGCCATGCATCCGCCGTGCTGGCGGCCTCGATCTTTCATTTCGGCACCTATACCATTGCCGAAGCCAAGGCCCACATGAAAGAAGCGGGCGTAAACGTGAGGGATGATCCCATATGAACGACAAACAGACGGCAGCCCATTTCCTCGACGAGCTCTATGAGGTCATCGCCAGCCGAAAGGGCGGTGATCCCAAGGAGTCCTATACGGCCAAGCTTTTTGAGGGCGGCCTCGGCAAAATGGCCGGGAAAATCGGCGAAGAGGCGACCGAAGTGATTGTCGCCGCGCTTCGTGAAACCCCCGAGCACGTGGTTTCGGAGAGCGCCGATCTCATTTATCACCTTCTGGTGTTGTGGGCGGAACAGGGCATAAAGCCGGAAGAGGTTTTCGCCGAACTGGAAAGCCGCGCCGGCACGTCCGGGATGGAGGAAAAGGAATCCCGGACCGAGGACGATTCTTGAATTAGGGCAAACGGAGACACCCCGCCATGGCCTACGACCCCGAAAACATCTTTGCGAAGATTCTCAGGGGCGAGATTCCCTGCGACAAGGTCTACGAGGACGATGCCGCGCTGGCGTTCAGGGACATCAACCCCCAGGCCCCGGTCCACGTTCTGGTCATCCCCAAGGGCGCTTACGTTTCCATGGACGACTTCTCGGAAAATGGATCGGAGGGCGAAATCTTTGGCTTCTTCCGCGCCGTCGCCACCGTCGCCAGAGATTTGGGCGTGGCCGGGGACGGCTATCGTTTCCTGTCCAATAACGGCAGGGACGCGCACCAGGAGGTCCCCCACTTCCACGTTCATATCTTCGCCGGGCGCGACCTCGGCGGCATGATCAAAAGAGCCGGCTAGGCGAGCGAATCCGGGCCCCCGATTCGCCCGTTTCCGGCCCGTCCAGCCCCAGGCGCCTTTCCGCCACGGGCCTATAAAACCAAAGATTTCAGACCGTTGAACCGCCTTTTCTTAGAGTGGATTCACCCGCCCCCGGCGGGGGTGTAGAATCTCCTTTCGGCCCCCATTTTAACCCATGGCATCAACCGCCTGAACGATCCGGTCCTTCGTGAGCACAACAGGCAACCTTCTTTTTCCCGAAAGCGAAGATGACGGCTGGGTCACGTCCATCATAAAGGCGCTGACCAAGGATGAACCCGAGGCCCTGGAAACAGAAGACCCGGTGGCGATGGAGGCGGACGCCGTGTTCGCCGAGGTGGCGGCCGAGGTGGCCGCCCGCGACGCCGTCTTTGCCGCCGGATGGTCGGCCGAGACCGTCCGCCCCGAGAAGGACCCCGCCTCGGACGAGACGCTCCCGCCTGCCGCCATCTCGGCCCTGGACGCGGTCATCGACAGGGAAGCGGAAGGCGGCGAAACCTTCGACTTCGGCGCCGACCCGGTGGCGTTCGAG